>JAHFTQ010000027.1 GCA_023265455.1 Parachlamydiales bacterium | reverse complement strand
GGTCACGTCTTCAACGACGGCAAGCTCGCCGGTAACGTCGGCCTTGGAGAGCGCGCGGTTATTCCTTCTATCAACCACATCTTCGGACTCTACCTCTACTACGATGTGCGTCAAGAAGAGCATGGCCTCACCGTCAATCAGCTCAGCCCTGGAATCGAGATGTTAGGCAAACGGATGGAATACCGCATCAACGCCTACTTCCCCGTTGGCGATGATGAAAGCCATAGCTATCAGCACAAATTTGACAGATTTGATGGCAATCGTATCGTCCTCAAGAACAAGAAAAAGTTTGCCATGACAGGTGTCGATGCTGAAGTCGGTACCCATATCACCCAAAGCACCCGCCATGACTTCTATTTCGGAATTGGCCCTTATTACTTCACAGCTGATCCGAACAATGCTTGGGGAGGAAAGACACGCCTTTATTGGAGATATAAAGATTACGTCTCCTTAGAAGCCTCCTATTCCTACGACCACATCTTCAAAAACATCGTTCAAGGCACGGTCTCCTTTAGCTATCCGTTTGGTCCTAAACTCAAACGTACTGGCAGAAACTGTCCCAATGGTAACGACCTAGCGCTCTCTCGCGCAGCCTTTGCCCCTTACCGCTTTGAGATCCCTGTGGTGGAGACTCGTAAGCAACACAGAAACGCGATCAACCCTGCAACAGGACAGCCGTGGAGAGTTTGGTTCGTCCGCAACACCAGCAGCTCTAACGGAACTTATGAAAGTCCGTTCTCGACACTGCTAGATGCTCAAAATGCTTCAGGGCCTAACGACATGATCTACGTCTTCCAAGGCGACGGAACCACTCGTGGTATGGATGCTGGGATTGTCTTGAAAAACTGGCAAAGCCTCTTCGGTTCCGGTACAACTCAAACGATTAGCACCTCGGTCGGTAGAATTAACATTCCGGCGCAGACCGCAATGGCTCCTACAGTGACGAACCTAGCGGGAATTGTCATCAAGTTGGCCAATGGGAACGAAGTCTCTGGCATGAATGTGCAAATCGCAGTACCAGGCGGTGGAATCGGCACTCCCAATGGCGCTAACCCCGAACCTATTATCAATGCTAACATCCATCATAACATTGTTTCAGGAGGTCCGGGTGATAGCATTTTCCTTGCAGGTTCTGGCAATTTTATAGTCACGAATAACCGATTGACATCTTCAACTTCTGTGAATGGTGTTTCGTTAGTTCCTGCAGAAGGAACTCTTACACAAGCAACCATCTCTAATAACGTTATAGTAGGTTATTCACGGGGCATACTTGTCTTACCTGTAGGCTCCCCTTTTGCCAGCACAGCTTCTGTGAATATGACAATTTCGGGAAATTCCTTGGCAGATTTCTCATCCGCTGCCATCTCTACTAGTATAGGAACGCCAAATTCACAGTGGCGTATTACAAACAATCTGATCAATGATACCCGTTCTACGGGCCTCTTTCCATCTGCCGCTGCCATTCGGTTCGCGGGATTGGGTATAGAGCGATGGACAGGTTCAAGCAGCTATTTCATTGACAGTAATACGATTGTGACGACATCTCCTAATCCCAGTGCTTGTATTCTATTTCAAAACCAGGGAAACACACCTAATTCAGCGCGCATCACCATCACTAATAACAACCTAATGGTCGGGTCAGATGCGGGCTCTTATGGAGTCAACATGAATGCAGGAGCTCTCAGCACAAACTGTTTAACCATGACCAACAACAGAGTCACATTACAGAACCCAGCCTCAACAGGAATCAGCATCTCAGGAGCAACTGGAGTTGTGAATATCGATGACTTCTCTAATAACATCTCACCGAAAGTGTTATTCAGCGGAAATGTCAACCTTGTTCCTTCCGGAACCTGCGGACAATAAGTCAGCTCTTTAACAAGCCCGCCTCAATCGAGGCGGGCTTATTTAATAACTTAGCCGATTGATATACTCCTGTTGAAACTGGATGGACGCCTCCACAATAGCTCTGAATGCAGGAACACTAATCTCTATAGGGACCCCCAGCTCAACGGACTTATTAATGATTATTTTCTCTTGATCCGCAACTCTTTGCCGATCATCAGCAACTCTCGTTGTCTGTGATTTTAAATCGCCAGCTCGCTTGACATAGGCGGTTCGCTCTGCCAGCAGCTTGAGTATTTCGTTGTTAATTCTATTAATTTCTGTTCGAATGCAGCCAATATCGTGGCAATTTTCTTTTGCCACCTCATAAAAAGAACCCAAATTTCCCTCATCGCAAAAAGCCACATTGTTGCAGACTGAAGCGACGGCAATTCCTAAAACCATCATGAGCGATTTCATAAAACTTCTCCTGTGTTAAGTGAACAGAGCACTTCCGTAACCAATTCCATACAAATCTCAGGGATTTTCCGTTCTTGATCAATGCATTTTTGAATGGCTATGACCGCAGCGCGGATCTTACCTGGAAGTTCCCCTGAAGGAGCGTTCTCTCCTGGCCAAGAAGCGTCTCGCAGCGCTTTACTAGGCCAACGAGAATACGCAACCCACAGTCCCTCTTCTGTCCGATGAAGCAAAGAGCCCAACGCTCCTCTTTTTTGGACAAAATAGGCAGCCACTGTATTCCATGCCTCTTGGAACTCCTCTTCATGGCCAGGATTTAGGTAAGCGCGATAAATGACCGCAAACATTTTCTTAATCGACGTCGAATTCTTCGTTAACAGCGTAAACAGTTTCGTTATCTTCTTGGACAATGATGGAGGTTTTGGCTTTCGTTTGATCACCTTGTTTGTAAACCAGAGCTTTGATGGTTACACCGTCGCCTGCCTCTCCTACTTCAAATACCGACTCGTGACCTTCAATACAAACAAGTTTTGGAGATGAAATTGTATCGGGAGCTGTATTTTCCCCCATGATTTTGTCGATATTGAACTGAGCCAAATATTTCGGCTGTGCTGCAGGGCTTTCTGTCAAAGTGATCAAAACCTTGTGTTGAAACTGCGCTGCCTCCAGATGGAAAAATGCAAAAATCGCTAAAGCAAAAGCGTATTTTTTCATGACATCCCTTATTGTGAAAATTAAAACATGTACATCACTATAACGAGCCCCAGCCAAAAAATCTAGCCACAATCAAAGATTTTGGTTTTACTCAATGCATTGAGTAAAATTACTCAGTCTATTGAGTAAATCAATTAGATTTGGAGGGAAAAATGCTGCAGGCGGTTGCAATTTATTGAAAATCTGAGCAAATAATGATTGTTAACCATTTGTAGCTAAGTCGCTTACTTACATACCCCTTGCCTTATTAATGCAAGTTATGATAATCTAAGGTTGAACTTTAGATTATCCGAGGCGTATGTTTAAACGATCACTACAGGCTCATCTTCAGGATGTTGCAAAAAAATACCCGATTGTCACGATTTTGGGGCCGCGCCAATCGGGTAAAACCACGCTGGTGAAGGCCGTGTTTCCTCAAAAGCCTTATGTGAACATGGAGGATGCCAGTGTCCGAGCACTAGCAACTGTGGATCCGAAAAGCTTTTTGGAGGGGTACCCTGAAGGGGCGATTTTCGATGAGGTTCAAAGGGTTCCAACCCTACTTTCTTATATCCAGGTGCTCGTTGATGAAAAAGATCCCAAAGGGATGTTCATTTTAACAGGAAGCCATCAAGCCGAATTGCATGATGCGATAGCTCAATCTTTAGCAGGAAGGACTGCGCTTCTACGACTCCTTCCCTTAAGTCTGCAAGAGCTTAGACAAGAGGGTTTTTCCGACACTTTTGAAGAGGTGATTTTGAAAGGGGGATATCCTAGAATCTTCAAAGACGATTTGCCTCTTGCAACGACCTATAGCAGCTATTTTCAAACCTATGTGGAAAGAGACGTGCGGCGGCTTTTACAAATCAAAGACCTGTTGCAATTTGAACGGTTTGTCAAATTGCTTGCCTCTCGAATAGGACAGCTGATTAATTATGCTAGTCTCGCCACGGATGTTGGCGTCTCTTCTGTAACCATCAAAGAGTGGATTTCTGTCTTGGAGGCAACCTATATTGTCATGCGCATTGCCCCCTATTTTGAAAATTTTGGCAAAAGGATGATTAAATCGCCTAAACTCTATTTCACCGATACAGGGCTACTTTGCTATTTACTCGGTATTGATACAGCACCTCAGCTTGTCAAAGATCACTTGTGGGGTAATATTTTTGAAAACTGGGTTGTCATGGAGTTGGTTAAATACCGCTACAACCAAGGACTCGACCCTAATCTCTATTTTTACCGCGATGTGATGGGAAAAGAGGTCGATCTACTCTATCAGAAAGGAAGCCTACTAATCCCGATTGAAATCAAGAGCAGTAAAACATTTTCACCCGCTTTTTTAGAAGGACTTGACTATTTTCATGAGGAGGCACCTAAAAGAGCGCACGGAGGCATCGTGATTTATACGGGAAAAGAGACGCAACAACTCGAAAAATTCCGCCTCCTCAATCTTGAAAATTGCTACGATGCGCTCTCATGAAATCATTTGAGATCTCATCTTTTATAGATTCCCTGGCTATAGGAGCTTTGCATCAAATTATACATAACTATCTGATGTTATAATAGATACGGTTTTAGTTGCCAATGAACCCCCAAAGGTTGTAACATATGGATATACAATTCAAGGAGACGTAGATGATAAAATCACTGATTCACCATGGAAATAGCAGAGCTCTGGTCATAGATAAGGCCTTTTTGCAGGCTGCGGGTCTTGATGAAGATAAAGCGTTATTTCAAATGACCATAGATCCCAATGGAGGGATTCTCATCCAGTCTGTAAAAGCCGTCAATAGTGACCTCCACGATGAGGCTTTTAGGCAACTTTTAAAGGAGAACGATGCATTAATGAAAAGGCTCTCAAAACGATGATTTTTATAACAATACAAGAGATCATCGATGATCATGCCGAACTTATCCAGCAATATGGTGGTCTGGATGGCATTAGAGATCTGGGGCTACTAGCCTCAGCACTTGATATGCCAAAAACCTCCATGTTTGGAGAATATCTCCATCCGACAATTTTTGATAAGGCAGCAGCCTACCTTTTCCATATTGTTTGCAATCGTCCTTTCCTCGATGGGAATAAAAGAACGGGAACTGTAGCTGCATTAACTTTCCTAAGGCAAAATCGTCTTCATATTAAGTTCACAGAAAAGCAAGCATTCGATTTAGAAGAGCTTGTCGTGAGTACAGCGGAAGGCAAAACAACGAAAGAACAAATAGCGGAATTCTTTAGGAGTAATTAATAGTAGTATAAAAATATACGTATATGTGAAAATTCATGCCCATGAAGAACACATATTTTCCTGGTAAATTTGGATTACTGATCGGGAAAACAACAAAAACCCTTCAAAGATGGGATCGAGAAGGACTACTCATCGAGATGGCAAGAGACAATGAGAACCCTTAAGCGTGATACTTTACCACTCAATACCAAAAAACAAATTTCTCTGAGAGAAATCTGCCAGGCCTATTCCAATGAAAAACAGTACTGGCTGCGTCAATTTCAAGCCTGGAGCATCCAAGTTCATTTAGGTAGATCACGAACCATCCGCGACAGAATGATTAAGCAAGCATATAAATCTCCCCAAGGGCTGCAAGCCCGTCATTGGAAGCTTGCCCTTGAAGACGCAGCCGAAACATGGAACAAATACTGGCAAGCCCTTTTTGTTAAAGTCCGTCCAAAGATTGCCCGTCGCAAAGACCTCTCGGAAATAGAGCAGCATTATGCTTACTGGCTCCTCAAAAGCTTCTCATCATTTGCAGCCATGATGCAAGGCAAAAGTCCCGACCCCTCTTTCCCAATCGAAAAATCAGCTCAAAAACGCATTGCAAATTATGTACGAAGACTGATCAGAGCTTGCCAAGGGAAGCCCCCTACCGTCAAAATATCCAGAAGCGTCCGATTTGATGCCAACTGTTACGATGTATTTGAAAAAAAAGAGTGCCAATACATAAAGCTCATGTCTTTGACACCCGGCAAAAGGATTTGCATCCCCCTCTCCGGCAAAACAGCCATCTCCGGTACAATCACACTCATTTACTCAGCTGACAATACATTTAACCTTCACATTCCCCAAGCATTAAAAAAGAAAAACCCTCCTAAAACATCCCTGGAGGCCGTTGACCTGGGTTATACCGAAGTGATGACAGACACTCAAGGCATCCGCTATGGTACAGAATTTGGTACGACACTGACCCAAGCCTCAGATACCTTGTCTCATAAAATGCAAAAACGGCATAAACTCCACTCCCTTGAGAAAAAACGAAGACTTAACAACCCCCAGCAATCCCAGCGCCTTCGTAAATTCAACCTTGGCAAGAAAAAACAGCATTCCAACTCAAAAAGCGTTAAAGCCACTTTAGAAAAACAAATCAATACCTCCATCAACCAACTCATCCACACAAAAAACCCCTCTATCTTGGTCACAGAAAATCTAAGACATGCCTTTATCTATGATAAACCCAAAAAAGTGAACAGACGGCTATCTTCGTGGATCAGAGGAAAAATACAAGATCGAATAGCCTTTAAAGCGCTGGCGGAAGGTTTCCGCCATGAGCAGGTCAATCCGGCCTATGGCTCTCAAAGCTGTCCCCTTTGTGAATTTGTGGATCAAGGAAATCGCATGGGAGACCGCTTTCAATGTCTACATTGTAGACATGAGGACACAGCAGATCGGATTGCCGCACTGAACTATGCCAGAAGAATGAACGATCCCGAGATCGGGCTGTATACGCCTTACAGTCAAGTGAAAAACATTCTTCAAGATAGGTTCCATCGCCGATTGGAAATGGGAAAAAACCATGACTGTTCCGGGCAGGACTCTAGACACCGAACTAGGAATGTATCCACTGTTCCTATCGAGACTGAAAATGTCACAGCCGGGAGAGAGAAATCTCGTAAAAACCGGACGGTCAATCAGAGAGCGAAACAAAATGAATACGTTTAAACACGTTTTTAGGAACAGT
>JAHFTQ010000007.1 GCA_023265455.1 Parachlamydiales bacterium | reverse complement strand
TTCCCTCGGACAGCTTTCACAGATGCTCACCTCGAAATCAACGCTCAAAATCTCAAAGATCTTTGGAGCGGCACTCTGAAATGGGATGCTACCCATCCCGATCTAGGATTTCAAGGAAGTGCAGATCTGAAATTTCACCACCCCCGCTTAGAGCTCCAAGCGATCTCCATTCAAGGAAAACAGATCTCTCTTCACGGCGATATCGCTACCGATTTTCAACATCTCCAAGGGGGAGTGACATTCCAACTGGGCGATTTGACTCCCTTCACCGAAATTGCCTCGCTTCCTCTTGCCGGCCATATGGGCGGAACCCTCGATTTTAAAAACGACTCCCTGCAATGCCATGCCATCGGCAAAGGAGTTAAAGCCGGAACTTTTCTTTCTGAAGAAATCAGCCTCGATCTTTTTGCTACTGATCTCTTCAACAACATCCAAGGCAAGCTCGCCATCGAGACTCATCACGCCTACCTTGCCGACGTCTTCTTAGACTCCGCCTCATATGCAATGGAAGGCAGCCCTTTAGATTGGAACTACCAGCTTAACGCTCAAGGCGACTGGAAACACCCTTTTTCCCTAGCAACTGGAGGACATTTTGCCTTTGCACCCCACGATGTTCGTTTCACCTGCGATCACTTAGCAGGTCATCTCCTACAAAAAAACCTCTCGCTTGAAGAGCCTTTTCAGCTTTCACTTCAAGAAAACAAGCTGATGCTCACTAACTTCAAGATGAACATCGCAGATGGTTTTTTTCAAGCTGCCCTCCAAGTCACCCCCGAAGCTTCTCGGGTATTCGTCCAAGCTCAGCATTTCCCTCTCGACTTCTTAACCCTGCTTTCACACCGCTTGTCTCTCCAAGGACTCGCCTCCCTCGATATCGATCTCGCAGGCACCAGCTCCGACCTTGCAGGCCATGCCAATATTCTCCTCGAACACGCCGATATTTTCCCCGCCGGAAACACCACACCCATCCAGACAAAAGCCTCTTTGCAAGCCAACTTAAATCACGACACTCTCCAGCTTCACTCTCACATCATTGCGACCGATCAGCAGTTTGTTGACCTCTCTTTAACCCTTCCTCTCTCCTATCAACTCTCCCCTTTACGCCTCTCGATTAACCCTCACAAAACCCTTGCAGGCCAGTGCACAATCGAAGGCCATACTGAGCAGCTATTTGACTTC
This sequence comes from Parachlamydiales bacterium, assembly GCA_023265455.1. Classification (GTDB taxonomy): domain Bacteria; phylum Chlamydiota; class Chlamydiia; order Chlamydiales; family Rhabdochlamydiaceae; genus PALSA-1444. The sequence goes on along the minus strand of JAHFTQ010000007.1, from coordinate 123,758 downwards.
ATCAACATCGGCTCCCAGCGCTTCGGGGGATTTCTTTCGTGCCGCCTCGTTCTCAGTGGCTCACTCGAGCACCCCTCTCTCTTTGGACCACTCTCAGTTCAAGGCGCGTTCTACACCAATGATCTCATCGGACTCTCCCTTAAAAACGGCGATATCCAAGCCTCTGGGGATGGTAGCACCCTCACCGCCACCTCCATCCGTGTTCAAGACGCCGCTTCAGGCACTGCCACTGCAACTGCCCAGTTCCATTTACAGCCCCGCCTTCCATTTACTGTCCAAGGAACCATTGATCAATTTCAAGTCATCCAGTTTGACTGGCTCGCAGGCTCATGCAGTGGCCCCTTCACCATCTCTGGTAACCTTGATCAAGGACTCGTGGCAGGAACCCTTGCCATTAACAAAGCCCATATCCAGATTCCCGATCAACTTCCTACCGAGATCCCCACCCTTCCCGTCACCTTTATCCACCAGCCTCCTTCATTCACTCCACCACCACCTATCCCCAAAGAATCCTACCCCTTTCACTACGACCTTAATATTCATGGAGAGCAAGGGACACACTTATCAGGACGCGGCCTTGAGGCTGAACTCGCAGGCGATCTCCACCTCGCAGGTAAGAACCTCGATGTCGTCACCGTGGGAACCCTCCACACTATCAAGGGAAATTTTTCCTTTGCAGGCAAAGACTTTAAAATCACCCATGGTGAAGTCTCCTTCTCTGAAAATGGCAGCTTTATCAATATTTCCGCTAACCATGACATGCCGGGCCTCAGCGTTACCGTCCTCTTCCGCGGATCACTCCGAGATCCCCAGCTCATTTTCCAATCCAACCCTCCCCTCCCCACCAGCACTCTCCTCGCCCGGATCCTCTTTAATAAAGACGTCTCAGAGCTCTCCGCCACCCAGATCGTCCAGCTCGCTAACACCATTATGACCCTCTCTAGTAGCTCTGCCCCCGACATTCTCGGCACCATCCGCCGTAACCTCGGGGTCGACCGCCTCTCCATCTCTACCACTGATAAGAAGGGGGGATTTTCCCTTGAAATCGGCAAATCGATTTCGACCGAGATCGTCAAAGGGGTAGCCGCTACCCTAACACAAGATACTGAGGTTAGCCATATTAAGGTAGAAGTTGAGCTCAAAGGAGGTTTTATCCTCCAGGCTGAGACCCAAGAAGACGATCAAGGAAAATTTTCATTTAAATGGAATAAAAATTACTAACTGGACTTTATCCATTTTTGGGCCTTGTTTTCGCAGTCTTTACCTCTTATGCGGCCCTGAATTAAATGAAGTGGCCTATCCAAGCCTACCTCATTTAATTCAAGACCACCTAAGAGGCAAATACTTGCGAAAACAAGGTCCAAAAATGAATAAAGCCCAGTTAAAATAAAGATTAGGAATTCCCAAAACTCCCCCTTTATGTTAAAATATTGTCACACAACCCAAGGAGATATTTAACTATGTCAACAACCCCTTTAAACGCCACGACAAATGCCGGATGGAATCCCATGATGGCTCCACCCCTACAGCCAACTCCTTCCACTGAACTCCCTCCAGAGATCGCCGTCGAAGCTAAAGAAAATTATGACATCATTAATATTCGTCCTTATTTTGCTACCCTTGCGCTCGAGCAAGAAAAGCTTCGCGATGGCAAGATGATGATGAAAATCCAAGAAGTCGAAAAATTGCACGGTCAGCTCGAAGCCATCCACGATTTTTTAAATGTCGCCAAGAACGCGCTGAACGAGCACGCGATTAAAGGAATCGCCAGTGATGAGATCGATTTGAGACAGCACTCTGCTACGATTGATAAAATTAGGCCCCTGCTTGCAAGTGCACCTTATTTGGCAAAGATAGTAGAAAACAATATGCCACATAAAAAAATGCTCGAGACTCTCTGCGAAGCTATGACACGAAAAATCGATGGAGTGATCAACCCAAAAATTGAGAAGTTGCAAGATGAAGTGACTGATCTTAGAGAGTTCCTTAACCTAGTCATGCCTCTTTTGAAGGAGCTCATGAAAAAGTACGATGAACATATCAATAACATTATAAGATTATCAATCCCTCGCTAATGGTAGAAACTATACGCTCTCAGTCCTCCGCTTCTTCTCGAGAACCCACAGGGCTTCCTCCAGGGACTGTTATTGATCGCATGTTTCAGGCGATGAATGACCATAAAAAACTGGGGAATCGCTCGCTACAGGAAATCAATGAAGACCTGGAGGCCATTTATCAAAAAATGGATTCCTTGCAAAAAGAAAAGATAGAGACCTTGCAAAAAGAGATTGATGCAGGACGCTTCAACGCCCCATGGGGTGTTGCATCCTATCTCTGCTCTTCCTTATACGCTTGTGCTTCAATCGTCGGCGGATCCTATCTCCTAGCTACTGGTCAACCTATTGGCCAGCAATTTATTGCTGCAGGAGTCGTGCTTTTGGCTAATAAAGTACTCTCTCACCGTGATCGCTGGGAAGCCATTGCTCAAACGCTCTCTTTTGGAAATACCACTGTAAAGTCTTACCTTCATAGCGGGCTTCCCAAGCTAGCTGAGGCTGTCGCTTTCCTGTGGAATATTTATAGTATGGTCGCGCTTCCCCAGGATCTTAAAACAAAAATCGGATACGCTCAAACGCTTTATGGTATTGTCTCGAGTGTTATTAATATCCACGACATCTATACGAAGGTCATAAAATTTAAAGCTGAAGGACACATTAAAGTTCTCGATACCCTGATGAGCTCCCTAAATACGAGAATCAATCAGCTGCTAATCTATCAAGGAATACTCTCTAGCCAGAATAAAACAATTCAGAGAGGCTGGAGACAACCCATTAAATCACAATTTAACACAACATTTTCCTAGGAGGAAATTATGCCAATCAATGCTTTACCCGTAGCGCAAAATGCAACAACAACACCTGGAAAGACCTACTCACCCAAACGAGAGTTCGAACAGATTCTCAGGAAAATCTGCGCCCTAGTTTCGCAGTCCAGAGTTTTGACAGGAGATTTCATTGGTGAGTTAGTCAAGCAGACAGAAGCTTCTGCCGGAGCACAAAAAAAATTGATTCACAAAGGTCTGGGATCAATGGCTTTTGGTGTTTTAGCTGGAGTCGCATTGAGCAGACTTTCAACAGGTAACTGGAAAAATGCATTGGATGCCGGTCAAATGGGCTATAAGGTGGGCGAAGGCGCACAAATGTATTTCAGTGCTGAGCAAAAAGACCACGATGCTGACCAGCAAAGAATTCAACAAGCTCTTGCTAGCTACAATAGCTTTGATCAGCGCGCGCAAGGGATGGTCCAAACCATTCAGAGTTTTTTACAGCGCCAGCAACAGATGGAACAAGAACAAGCCCTCAACCGCTAATATTCTTCTGCGCGCATCCTATGATGCGCGCCGCATTTTTTAATCCCGAAAGCATTTTAGATCATCTTTCACAGAGTAATACGTGCAGCATGATTATAGTTGAGAAGCGAGATCCCTTGAATCATTTGTTCTTGGTCGCCAGCATAGACGAGATAAGCTTTGGGAGCCCGGTCTTGGACAAGATTTTGGAAAAACTGCAAGTTTTTTAAAAAATCAGAGTTGTAAGTTTTGGAAGATTTGATCTCGATAGGAATGAGATCATTGCCCTGTTTAAAAATCACATCCACCTCGTTTTGCTGCACATCACGGTAGTAATAAAGCTGAGGATCTAAACCTTGATTGAGCCTTGTCTTCATGAGTTCTAAAATCACCAGATTTTCTACTAAATGCCCTCTGAGAGGATCGCGTGACATTTGCACTTCAGTCTCAATTCCCAGCAAATAGGCCGCAAGACCCGTATCGGTAAAATAGAGCTTGGGAGATTTGATCATTCTTTTACCAAAATTTTCGAAGTAGGGTTGTAGACGGAAAACAATAAATGAAGCTTCTAAAATCGAAATCCATTGTTTGACGGTGTGAGAAGAGGCTCCAATTTCTCCACCGATTTCCTCAAGGTTCATGATTTGTCCAATGCGCCCGGCACAAATTTTCACAAACCGCTCAAATTGAAGCAAGTCTTTGATATTAATGAGTTGGCGCACGTCTCTTTCAACATAGGTCTGAAAATAATTTCGGTAGGCCTTCCCAGGATCAAGCTGATCGTAGGCTACCCTTGGATATCCCCCTTGCAGTAAGGTCTGATCCAAGGAAAGCTTAATTCCAGCTTGTTGAAGTTCACTTAAAGACAAAGGCAGCAAACTTAAAAGTGCGGTACGACCCGCTAGAGATTGGGAGATCGCCTCATGGAGTGCAAGCTGATGACTGCCGGTTAAAATGAACATCCCTTTTTGATTCTTTTTATCGACAATCCCTTGGATGTAAGAGAGAAGACTTGGCACTCTCTGGATCTCATCTAAAATAGCTCCTTCGGGAAACCGCTCCAAAAATCCCCGAGGATCAAGAGTTGCCATCTCTCGAACATCGATATCTTCCAAAGTGATATAGGGTTTTTTAGGGAAAATGAGCTGAACCAGGGTTGATTTGCCTGACTGACGGGGACCGAGCACGGTGACAACAGGATACCCTGCTGCTAAGTCATTAAGCTCTTTAGAGATATCTCTTCTAAACATAGGCATTTGTAAAATCCGAAGTTGAACTTCATTTTATACAAATCGCCTATATCTGTCAAACCACCTGACGAAATTTCACCTTAATCTAAAAATATCGAACAGATTGGGAGGGAGACGTACAACGTTGACATTTCCGCTGGTTGTAACACGAGGTGCAGCGACTTGAGGCAAGCCCGCCACATTCACTATTCCATTGTTTCCTGCAATATTTATGCCGTTCGTGAACGGCAGCGCTGTTCTCACTTGGTTGTTGAGAATAAGTGTATTCAAGGTCCCATTGAGATTTGCATTGACATTCACTCCGCTAGATCCCAATCCGGGTCCTGCTAAAACGACATTATCTGTAATGATGACTTGAGCTATCGTGGGTGTATTGTTCACAGTATTTATGGAAATACTATTGACGAATTCCGCTGGCGTTGTGGTTAGGACAGTATTATTACTGATCAAAAAGTTACCAGAATCATTGGGATTGCCTAATTTAAGAGAGATGCCTCCAAAGGTTGACCCTCCTAATGAACTCGTATCAAGAATCGAATTGTCGACTATACGGAAGATGGAATTTGCTATGCCGTTGGAGATTAAAATTCCATTTTCAGCAAAACCCGAGATCGTATTGTTTGTGATAAACGCATTGGTAAAAGGTGGGTTATCGATGATAGCAGCAGGTTGGACAAATATGCCCGTCTCCACTGTTGCGATCCTATTATTCACAATAGAGAGAACTGTAGGTCGGTCATTGATGACGGTGACAGAAATTCCATCACTAAAAGTGGCATTGGTTCCTGTTATGACGTTGTTAGAGACTGAAATCGTCCCTGCGGCATCCAGGGCTATACCGCTGAAATTCGTTTGGATGACGTTGTCATGAATATTGACATTGGTTATCCCCGAGACTCCTGAAATTCCTACATTAGCCCCAGGCACTTGTATCATAAGCCCTGAAACTTCATTATTATTGGCTAAGGTGACCACATCTCCCGTGTTTGTGATCGTCGGAGCGATGGCCGAGTGAGCTGGAATCCGAATGTTGCCCTGTCTTGTATTAATCAATTGAGGTGTGCCAGATCCAAAGAGTTTTTGGTCATTTTGTAAGACAATACCTGCATTCATCCCCTGCGTTGTGCCGTTACCGGGAAAGACATAGATAATATCAAAAGGCCTCGCCGCATTTTGGGCTTGGGCCAAAGTCGTGAAAGCTCCTTGACATCCAGACGCTCCTGTGTTGTCAACAAACAAGATCCGTAGAGGCTGTCCTGTCACAGGATTGATTGCAGGCCGAGTCTGTTTTCCGGTGACTGTAACGGGGATTTCAAACCGATAAGGGGTAAAAGCTGCGCGTGAGAGAGCTAAATCGTTAGGATTAGGACAATTTCTGCCGATACGTTTGAGTTTGTTTCCAAAAGGATAACTGAAGGTGAGAGTGCCTTGGACAATGTTTTTGAAGACATGGTCATAGGAATAGTAGGCTTCTAAGGTCACATACTCTTTATATCTCCAATAAAGGCGGGCTTTCCCTCCCCAAAAGGTCTCAGAGTCTCCGTTAAAATAATAGGGGCCCATGCCATAGTAAAAATCGTGACGAGAACTTTGAGTCAGGTGAGCTCCGACTTCACTATCAATGCCCCACAAAGCAAATTTCCTCTTGCTCCTCAGCAGGATTTGATTAGCTCTACAATTGAATCGATGGAATTTGGGTTGAGAACTAGAACTTTTAGTTGAACCCACAGGGAAATAGGCGTTAATGCGGTACTCCATCCGCCTTCCTAAAAGTTCAATACCGGGGCCGATTTGATTCACGGTAAAATCGTGTTTGTCTTGACGAACATCGTAGTAAATATAAGACCCCAATACATGGTTGATAGAAGAGATCACACTTCGCTCTCCTAGGCCAATATTACCTGCAAGTTTACCATTATTGAAGACGTGACCTCTCAGGTCTAGAAAAGGCATAAAATTAGGGTTATGCTGATAAATACCAAAAGCCTCTAAAGTCGTATAACCGTCTTGGTACCCGACTCCTTTAGACTCCGTGTGCCGCACATCGACATGCATGACATGGAAAGGAGATTGGCAGCTGGCATCCTCCTCAGAGCCACCACCTGCTGCTATCAAAAGAAAGGGTGTAACAGCTAGCATGAAACTTGCGGCAATACGCATGAGAAGACCTCTCTAAGAGTTATTTATTGCGCAGCATCCCTCTTATTAAAATATTTGTCAAACGATGAGTCTTGGGTGACCTTACAACTTTGCACTCAGCGCATGAATAAACTGCTGATATTCCTCTTGCGTCCCTTTCGTAGGCTGAGCTTTTAAAGCCCGTTCTTTCCAAAGCGCATCCGAAATAAGCATTTTAAGATCCTTTAACGGGGGCAAATTAAGCTTCACGTCATCCAAAGTAGGAAGAAGGAATTGGACAAAACCCCCTGCATAATATCGGGACATACCCATTTTGAATAATTTAACTCTTTCGTATAATTGTTGTTCAATGTTCGCCTTGCTCACTCGGTAGTCCTCAGGAATTAAGCCCTCGTAAGCCAGGTCCAAATAATGTTCATAAATCCCCAGTTGTTCATCTGACAGCCCTTCCATCAAGGGCTTAGCTGCATTGTCTATTTTATGAACCCATGCACGAGTTCTGGCCATGCATTCGCTCCCATAAGCCTCTATCTCTTTCTCTTTGATAAAAAGAGCCTCCCTTTTTGCCTTCAAAGCTTGGGAAAATTCATGATATTTCTGAAGCGGAGACTCCACACATCGATCTAAAATTTTCTTACTGATACTATTTGGGTCATTGAAAGGTGGAGTATTAAGAAAAGCATTAATTTTTAATGATGGGCTAACATCTGCAGAATCCCCTAGTAACCATTCAGCAAACAGCTTATCACGATCTCGAGCCCAAAATACCCCTTCGCAAGGATGGAGAATTTGAGTCGTTAATGCTGAAGACCCTTTGGTTTTATAAAACTCATCACGTTCATTAGCTACTCTTGTAGCCTCTTGACGTATTCCTGTTCCTTTTTGCCGCTCTATCTCCTTTTTATGGGAATAAGCTCCCCAGCTGCGGCAAAGCGCGAAGGCTAACCCCACAACTGAACCAATCCTGAAAACCATTTTGAAATAAGCTGAAGGGAAATTACCCGAATATTTCCTAGCGAATCCCTCAAAACCGACGGAACACCCCGCAGCAATGAAAGATAATTTTCGAAATAGATCCATCGATTTCTCGGCACTCATAGTGGAGTCATTACAAGAAAACTCCAGCACGCCATCGAGTACGCGAGGCTCTCTGGTGATATTTGTGTTTCGATCGTTCGGAGAAACCATAAGCGCATTCCCAATCATCCTAATATCATCTCGTTTCAGGTTCACAGGTGAAATCTGAATCTGAGGACTTTTCCAATCCCCCCAAAGCATTTTGTTTACAAGGCTTATCATCATAGTCCCCTTTTTTTGGAGACGAGCATGCCTGAATTCAACAAATTTCTCAATCGATAAACAATACCCTGTACAAAAAGCTATTTTTTTAATTAAAAGATTTGCTATATTTTTCTCAGTTTTGGATTCAAAAAATTTAACAGGAGATGGAGTTATATGTCAGCCAAGATAGTATTAGCAGGGACAGCAGCTGTGGCCCTTGGGGGTTATTTAGTTATTCGTTATCTCCCAGCCCAACACAAAGTTTGGAATTTGTTTTCTAGCCGTAAACCACTCCCAACAGATGACGAGAAGGCTAAGGCTACTAAGCTCATACCTCTTGTTGGAAGGCTGTCTAAAGATTTTCCTGTTGCTTGGAGTGTATTGACAACTGGCAAAGGTATTTTCACAGTGGAAGGATCTCAAGATCAGGTAGATCTAGTTGGCAAAAAAATTCAATTACAAAAGGTGGATATTGAATCCTTACAAAAAGCTTGCCAACACATTGAAGGGGAAATTACTTGTAGCTATAAGGTTAGCGAGACTGATCCGTTTACCAATTATTATAGGGAGAGTGCATCTCAGCCTTTTGTTGAAATTCCAGCAGTTCCTCCGACGGATGATGAAGATGCGAAAAAATATGCTCCGCTTGAAGCGAAATTTAATGAGATTCAAAAACGAGCAACCCACACCCATTTTGATGTCTCAGCTCTCCCTCTGCAGGAGACTAAAAATTAAGAGAGCATTTTCAAAAAGCCCCGCTTTTGTGGGGCTCAACTATAGATTCAGCTAAAATTTGAGTCTTGAGCAGTTCTACACCATTTTTTTAGCCAGCATCCGAATAAAAATCCAATATTCTTGTGATGTCCCTTTCGTAGGTTTGTCTTTTAAAGCCGATTCTTTCCAAGTATCGATCTTAAAACCAACAAAGCTCTTTTCAAGAAGAGAAAAAGGAGGCAACCCAGGTCGTATATCACTTAAATCAGGAACTTCAACGGAGAGCTCTTCACCCCGATGAAAGGCTGCCACGCGGTTTTTGAATATCCGAACTTCTGTATAGCACTGCTTGTCAATGTCCAGACTTGCCTCCCCATTTTTGATCCGAGAAATCGCCTCTTGAAACATTTGAGGAAGCAAATGCCAGCAAGCCAGTTCATAATAATGTCGATAGAGTGCTGTTTTTTCATCTGACAGCCCGTCCATGAGTGAACGCGTTGCTTCGGTTATTTTAGGAACGTTCTCATTGACTATGTGCAGGGCGTTCTGCTCATAATTCTTTATCTCTTCGGAAAACGCCTGCCTTTTTATCTTCAAAGATTGGGCGAATTTATCGTAGCTTTCTACGATTTCCGAAGCCGTAACAGACCGGTCTAAAATTTTCTGACTTATCGTATTTGGAATCTTGAAAGGAGGTGGAGTCAGAAATGCATCAATATCTTTAGGAGGCACCGTTAGCCATTCAGCAAACTGTAGATCACAAGCTTGAGCCCAATATTCCGCCTCGCGAGGATGCAAGACTTGAGTCGTTAATGTTGATAACTGCTTGTTTTGATAAAACTCAGTACGCTCATTTGCTACTGCTTTGACCTTCGGTACTATCTCTTTGAAAATATGGCAATAAGCTCCCCAGGTCCTGCAAAGAGTGAATATGAGGGTCACAGTTAAAATAACTCTTGGAACAATTTTGAAATAAGGAGAAGGAAACTTGTCGGTATATTTCCAAACTGTGGCCTCAAATACACTGAAAGACACTCCAGTAACAAAACATAAGAATCCTGATTTTATGAACGACATCACAGCACTCTTGGTGGAGTCACAAGACACCCGTAACATACCATCGTGTACCCACTCACAGCGTTCCCCGTTAATGTTAGGACGGGATTGTCCACTCATATTCTTGATATTCTCAATTTGAGCTTTATCCAGAGGAATGGGTTCAATTCGCATCTGAGGATTTTTCCAATCCCCCCAAAACACACGGCTTACCATATAGTCTCCTTTTTTTAGGAGCGAGCATACCCGAACTCAACAAATTTCTCAATAGACACGAAAACAGGGGGCTTATACCACTTCCAGAAAATAAAGCCACATTTTAGCGCGTCAAAGCGCCGCAATTTCACGATCGTAAGTGGGCTTGTATTGAATTAATACTAGCCCACTTACGATCGTGGAATTCCGGCAGCTTTCACGCAGCTAAAATATGACTTTATTTTCTGGAAATGGTATTAGTACTCCTCCTCACTACTACCATCGCTTGAGCTGGAACTAACATCATTTGAGTCGGAAGACTTTGTCTCCAACTTTTCACTCAGCCTATGAATAAAATTCTTATACTCGTCTAGCGTCCCTTTCTGAGGCTCAGCTTCTAAGGCGCGCTTTTCCCAGTCAGCCTTCTTTTCTTTGTCAAAAAACCAGTCTCTGAGCTCAGTCAACGAGGGCACTTGAAGTTTTACATCCTCTAAATTGGGAATATCGACGTAGCGATAATCACCTTCTTGATAGCGCAGCACATTGGTTTTAAAACTCTGAATTTTGTCATATAACTGCAATTCAATGTTCGTTTTTTCCTTACCACTTTTTATCCGAGTAAGGGCCTTTTGGAAATGTTGAGGAAGCAAATGCCAATAAGCCAGGTCTGAATAATGGTCATATCTTTCATCTGAAAGCCCATCCTTCATGGTCTTTACTGCGTCTGCCATTTCATAAGCCCTTTCACGGATTTTGTGCATGACTTCATTTTCATAATTTCCTAGCTTTTTGAAAATAACCTCCCTTTTTTCCTCCAAAGACTCGGAAAATTTATGATAGCTCCCTACAATTGGCGAAGTATTAATACACAGATCTAAAATTTTCTTACTGGCACTATTTGGCAGATTGAAAGGAGGGTCTTTGAGAAATGCATCAACCTCTGATGATGCGTCAAAATTCTCTGGAGAAGTCGCTTTTAGCCATTCAGCAAATGGCTGATCATGAACTTGAGCCCAATATTCCCCCTCGCGAGGATGCAGTACTTGAGATGAAATCTTTTCGCCTTTATAAAATTTAGAACGTTCATTAGCGACTGTTATAACCTGCTGCTCTATCCCTTTTTTATGGCAATAAGCTCCCCAGTAACGGCAAAACGTAAACAACAACCCGACAACCGAACCAATTCTGAAAATCATTTTTAAATAAGGCAAAGAGAAAATATTCGAATATTTCCTAGCGACTGCCTCAAAAACGATGAAACATCCCCCGGCCAGGAAAAATAAATTTCGAAACGTCCTCTCAGATTTTTCTGCACTCCTGATCTCGTGGCCAGTATAAAACATCAGCATGTCATCAAGTACACAATTCTCGCTCCTAAACCACTTGACTCGGTTCTTCATATCAGAAAGGACTTCATTACCCATATTCGCTATATTTTTAATCTTATCCTGAGTCAGGAACTCAGTCTTAATTTGAATCCGAGGATTTTCCCAATTCCCCCAAAGCACACGGCTTACCATCATAGTCTCCTTTTTTTGGAGGCCATCCTACCTAAATTCAAGAATAAAATCCAGGATTCCTCTATACTATGAGGTTATGAAAATCGTTTTGAAGAAGGTGCGGGTCCATAACCTGAAAGAGGTCGATTTAGAACTGGAGCCTAACCAGTTCATTGTCTTCACAGGAGTCTCGGGATCTGGCAAGTCTTCGCTGGCGTTTGATACGATCTATGCCGAAGGGCAGCGCAGGTATATCGAATCACTTTCAACCTATGCCAGGAGGCACTTAGGCGATTTTCCCAAACCAGACGCCGAACTCATCTCAGGGATATCTCCCACGATTGCTATCGAGCAAAAAAGCGCTGGACGAAGCCCCCGCTCGACAGTAGGAACCTTAACGGGCATCTACGATTTTTTAAGAGTTCTCTTTGCAAGAACGGCTGTTCCCCATTGTCCTTTGAGCGGAGAAGTGGTCGCCCCTCAAAGCTCATTGCAGATCATGGAAGCCCTTACAGCGCTTCCCAAAGGAACTCGTCTCTTAATCTTAAGTCCTTATGCCAAAGCCAAAAAAGGAGAATTTAAAGACGACTTTGCTGAGCTGCAGCGCCGGGGATTTACGAGAATCCGATTAGACGGAGTCGTGGTAGAGCTTTCCGAAGAGATCCATGTTGATAAACAAAAGCCCCACGATATCGAACTTGTGATCGACCGGATTGCACTTCCCGATGATGACCGCGTCAAAGAGGCGGTGACTCAGGCTCTTGAGCTCGGTAAAGGGCTGATGAGCATCTTCAATACTGAAACAAAAGAAGAAAGACTGTTTTCTCAACATGCGTTTGCGTTCAAGTCGGGGGTTTCTTATCCTCCGCTAGAGCCGCATGACTTTTCCTTTAACCACCCACTCGGAATGTGTCCCACCTGCCAAGGACTCAGCATCTGTCGGACTTTCAATCTCGATCTGATTATCAACCCCGAATTAAGCATCTCCGAAGATTGCTGCTCAGTGGCGCCGTCTTATACAACCGTGCGGTATGGCAACATCTATGACAACCTAGCTCGCATTGGCAAATTTAGTGTCAAAACCCCTTGGAAAAAACTCTCTGAAGAGGCGAAAGAGATTTTTCTTAACGGTCTTCCCGACAAATGGGTCCGGATGAACTTTGTCCATCCTCATCGCAAAGCCAGCTGGATGGAGTATGTGAAGTGGCGAGGCGTTCTGAAAGAAGCGCTGGAAAGGTATCAAGCCGCTACCAGCGAAAAATACCGCGAAAAAATGCAAGAGCTCATGCAAGAGGCTCTCTGCCCCTCTTGCCAAGGAAGCAGGCTGAAACCGTACCCTTCTGCCGCAAAAATCAGCGGAAAAACCATCGCTCACGTTGCTGCTCTTTCCATCGAAGAGGCGTCCCTTTTTTTTGACAGAATCCCCCGCACGAAAATTTCCGAAGAGCTGCTCAAAGAGATTTCTGAAAGACTCCGTTTCCTCTTAGGTGTGGGCTTAAGTTATCTGACACTTGACCGGACTTCACCTACGCTTTCAGGAGGCGAGGCTCAACGGGTTCGTCTCGCTTCTCAAATCGGCTCAGGACTCGTCAGTACTACCTATGTCCTTGATGAACCCTCCATCGGTCTTCACCCCATTGACAACTCCAAGTTGCTACAGACACTTAAGGCTCTCCGCGATAAAGGCAACACGGTGATTGTCGTCGAGCATGATGCCGAAACTATTCTAGGCGCTGACTGCGTGGTCGATATCGGTCCGTTAGCAGGAGAAAAGGGTGGTAAAGTCCTCTATGCGGGTCCCGTGCAAGGGCTACTGCAATGCCGTGAGTCTCTCACCGCCGATTATCTCTCAGGTCGCCTGACGGTTTCCACTGCTAAAAAACCGAGAAAGCCCTCGAAAAACCAACTGGCAATTTTAAAAGCTGCTCACCACAACCTCCAAAACATCGACGTTGAAATTCCTCTGGGGATTTTTGTCGCCGTGACCGGAGTCTCCGGCTCTGGCAAATCCTCTCTCGTCTCCGACATCCTCTACCCAGCGCTCTCGAACCATCTCCACGCCTCTCGCTTGGGCGTCGGCAAGCATCAAAAAATCACAGGCATCGAACAGATTGATAAAGTGATCGCCATCGATCAAACCCCGATTGGGAGAACTCCCCGTTCTAACCCCGCAACTTACATCAAGCTGTTCGATGACATCCGGGATCTTTTTACACAGCTTCCGGAAAGCCTTGCACTCGGGTATAAGGCCGGCAGGTTCAGCTTCAATGTCAAAGAAGGGTCATGTCCCCACTGCAGTGGCATGGGCATGGTGAAGATCGATATGGACTTTTTAGAAGATGAGTGGGCCCCTTGCTCCCATTGCGAAGGCAAAAGGTTCGATGAAAAGACCCTTTCGATTCTCTACAAAGGAAAAAGCATCCACGATGTTCTAGAAATGTCCGTGAGTGAAGCCGCTGAGTTTTTCTCAGCGCTTCCCCACATCAAAGTCAAGCTCGAGACCCTTCTCAAAGTCGGCCTCGACTACATCCGTCTCGGACAGCCCTCTCCCACGTTATCAGGAGGAGAGGCGCAGCGGATCAAACTTGCCAAAGAGCTCTCTAGGCCCTCAACAGGCAAGACATTTTATATCTTAGATGAGCCCACCACAGGACTTCATTTTCACGATATCGGCAAGCTCATTGAGATTTTACAATCGCTTGTCTCCCGCGGCAATACCGTGCTTGTCATTGAGCACAATATGGACCTTGTCAAGACAGCCGACTGGATCATTGAGCTAGGGCCCCAAGGGGGCTCTGGCGGAGGACAGCTCATGGCTGCAGGCCCTCCTGATAAAATCGCTCGCGGCAAAACAGCGACAGGTCTAGCGCTTTCCGAGAAGTTCGAGGCACCCTCAGTTCCCGCTGCGCTGGTCAAACCCACCACTTATCTCACTGTCCAAGGAGCTGCTCAAAACAACCTCAAAGATGTGACCGTTCAGATTCCGCGAGGCAAGATCACGCTTTGTACAGGTCCTTCCGGTTCTGGAAAAAGCTCATTTGCATTTGAGACAGTCTATGCCGAAGGACAGCGCCGGTACGTCGATTCGATGTCACCTTTTGCGCGTCAGTTCATCCAGCAGATGTCCAAACCCAAGGTCGAACACATCGATGGACTCTCTCCTGCCATTGCCATCGAGCAAAAAAGCCATGCAGGCAATCCTCGCAGCACCATCGGAACGATGACAGAGGCGTACGATTATCTCCGGATTCTTTTTTCTTATCTCGGCACAGCCTACTCCCCTGAAACCGGCGCTAAAATTGAGGCGATTAGCAAAGACTACGTCGTCGAAAAGCTCCTCGCTCTTCCTCCCAAAACCAAACTCCAGATTCTTTCGCCTCTTAAACTTCGCAAGCAAGAGTCGTTCGATGAACTCAAAGAGCGGCTGCAAAAACAAGGATTTCTCCGTTTAAGGCTCAACACAACTTACTATGAACTCGATCAGCCGATCCCTTTTGAGTCGCAGAGGAAAAATGCGATCTTTCTTGTGATCGACCGGTGCATCGTTTCATCTGATAGCCGCCCACGTCTTCTCGAAGCGATTGAACATGCCGCTGCGCAATCCAGCGGCTGCCTCACCGTCGATATCGAAGGGAAAGACCTCTTCTTCAACCTCGCGTTTGCCGATCCTACAACCGGCAAATCGTACCCACCCCTAACACCCCACACCTTTTCATTTAACACTGAAAGCGGCATGTGCCCCGACTGCCTAGGACTAGGTTTTCAATATGGGATAAATCTCTCCCAAAACCGCGATCTTCTCGCTCTTTCCCCCATGGGCCTACTCAAAGAGCTCTGGCAAGAGACCACGACAGGGGAAGCCGTCCGCCTTCACGAAAAGCTCTTTGAAAAATATGACATCGATCCTTACCTCTCTCTCAAAAAAACCCCTCCCGAGCATCTCCACCTCTTTTTACAAGGCCCTCTCGAGTTAAAAGGATTGCAGTGGCTTGGTCTCAACCATGTCCTCGGAAAAGCCGCCAAACTCCGCTCCGATTTACGCGACTATCTAGCCCCTCTTTTGACTCAGACCACCTGCCTCTCCTGCGCAGGATCTCGTCTGAATAGACTCGCGCGCCATGTCAAAATCGGAGATCTTTCCATTGCCGACTTTTGCCACCTTCCCATCAACGACGCTCTCGCTTTCTTAAGTACCCTCAGTGTCTCTCCCTTCCTCGAAGAGACCTACCGGCAACTGCATCACCGCCTCCATTTTCTCCAAGCGATCGGCCTTGGCTACCTCTCGCTTGAAAGAAGTGCACCCACACTCAGCGGCGGAGAAACCCAGCGCATCCGCCTCAGCCGCCAGCTCGGTAGCGGCCTCACCGGCTGTCTCTATGTGCTTGACGAGCCCACCATTGGCCTCCACCCTCACGACAACGAACTCCTCAATGACGCCCTCCTTCAACTGCGCGATATGGGCAACACGGTACTCTTAGTCGAACACGATCCTCTCACGCTACGCATCGCCGATTATATTTTAGATTTTGGACCCAAAGCTGGCAAAGAAGGCGGAAAAATCACCGCACAGGGAACACTCCAACAAATCATCGACAACCCTGACTCTCTCACAGGAGCCTACCTCAGCGGCCGTCAGTCGGTCCCCATTCCCCAGCAGCGCCGCCGACCCAAGAAATTTTACTCTTTAAAAAATTGCTCCCTTCACAACCTCAAACACTTCGACATCGACATTCCGATCGGTCTCTTCACCTGTATCACCGGCGTCTCCGGCAGCGGTAAATCGACACTGCTTCATGACGTTCTAAGACCTATTGTTGAAAAAAACCTCGACGACTCCCCTTTTGACAAACTGATTGTTCTCGAACAATCTCCCTTGGGACGGAGCAACCGCTCTGACATTTCCACCTACGTCGATCTTCTCTCCCCTTTGCGCCAACTCTTTGCCTCGATTCCCACAGCTCAGGCCAAAGGACTCCAGCCCAAACATTTTAGCTTTAACCACCGCCGTGGGATGTGTCCTGCCTGCTATGGACTCGGCGTTAAAACCATCTCCCTCCAGTTCCTTCCTCCTGTTAAAATGCCGTGTGAAGCCTGCCACGGCTATCGCCTCAATCCTGTCAGCCTCTCCATCCAATTTAAGGGAAAGCACCTCGGCCATCTGCTTCACATGACCGTGAAAGAGCTGCGCCTCTTTCTCGATGCCTTCCCTAAAATCGTCAAGATCCTTGACACCCTCATCTCCGTGGGTCTTGACTATCTCCAACTCGATCAAGAAATCGCCACCCTCTCTGGCGGCGAACAGCAGCGGATCCGACTCTCTCGCGAGCTTGCCAAGCGCTCCTCTGGAAAAACCCTCTATCTCTTTGATGAACCCACTATCGGCCTTCACAGCGATGATATTGTCAAGCTCCTTGCCATCTTCCACCAGCTTGTTGAAAGAGGCAATACCCTGGTCATCATTGAACACAACCTCGATATCATTGCCAATGCCGACCACCTCTTCGATCTGGGCCCCGGCGCTGGAGTCCAAGGAGGTCACCTCCTTGCCTCTGGTACCCCCGAAGAGATCGCTCAAAACCCCGTCTCCATTACCGGCCGCTACCTCCGTAAGCCCTCCCTAGAGAATCTGTAGAACCCCCTGATTTTTAGCTAGTTATAGTTTTGAAAAATATATTGCATATATAATTATAATTTTATATAATGGATGAGTAATTAAATAATAGAATGAGATAATAATTATATGACAAACCAAATAAATGACTCGGCTATTACAACTACAAGAAACGACCATATTGAACAAAATCCTACGTTTTCATCCTTCCCCAACGAAATTCTTTCCAATATTTTGGAACACCTTTCTTATAACGATCTTGGGAGTTTTAGCTTAGTCTCTAGGCAAATATACGTGATCTCCTCACAGATCTATTCAGATAATGTCTTTTGGAAGCATACATTTTATCAGACATTTCCCCAGAGTTCCAACATTCCAGAAGGAACAGATTTTAGGCTCCGTTGTATAGTTCACTCAAATCTGAGCCAAGGTATCTGTAAGGTAATTACCCACTCAAGTCAAGACCACGGCAAATTTATAGGGATTTGCCAGGACAAGATCATAACAGCGGTTAGTGAAAAAGAGATCCATATCCTTGACGCCAACGAGATGAAGATTGTTGATCAAATACAGTTAGTCCATATTGATTCTTCGGATATCCAGTGTTATGGCTTTTACAATGAAATGCTGGTGGTCGGTTCTTCGATGGGATTACTTGAAATCCGTGATAAGAAAAACAGCCAAATCATCACTCATAGAATTGTAGCTCCCATCAAGCCCACCAAATGCCTTGTCACAGACCCCGATCATGAAAGGATCATTTCGGGACATGCAAATGGCGATATTATCGTTTGGAATTTAGAGGGTCTCATTAAAACTCTAAGTATCTCTGGACACCCCATTACAGCCCTGGCTCTTGATCGTAATAGAATTA
This sequence comes from Parachlamydiales bacterium, assembly GCA_023265455.1. Lineage (GTDB taxonomy): Bacteria > Chlamydiota > Chlamydiia > Chlamydiales > Rhabdochlamydiaceae > PALSA-1444. The sequence continues at coordinate 105,790 of JAHFTQ010000007.1, read as the reverse complement.
TTGTAGGACATCTTTGGGGAGAGATCTTGATCTTTGACCTTACAACAGATGCTTGTATCTGTCGAACGCAGCATCAAGGTCTAATGACATCTGTTGCCGTCAAGGGCAATCAGGTTTTTTCAGTCGGTCCAGATAGTAGCATTAAGATCTGGGATCTTGAAACACTCGCTCTAAAAGAAACTATTGCAGAAATGCCTGCTATCAATACTAATGAGAATAATGCCTTCTACCTTCCCTCCCAACGCTTTACTTACCTTGTCATTTTTTGGGATGGAAGATTGATTACACAATCTTACCAAGCTAGCCCTCCGGTTACAGAAATTAAGATCTGGGATGTCAAAACAAAAGAATCCATAGTTTTAACTCATGGGAAAGGAAGAGGTCGGATAGTTGCCGATAGTGCGAAGGGCTTGTTATATTACATTTGCGATGATAAAACAAACCTACAGATCTGTGATTTTACCAACCCCAAACCTCAACCTGTAATCGTGAGCCCCCCAGACGACGACTATTCAAGAAAACTGCCTTGCCAGATTATGTAACCTCAATCTTTCTTTAAAAAATAGACTCTTTCATCTAGTATGCTAATCTTTACAAGGAGATTAGCTATGCTTCGATTGATTTGGACATCCCTATTGACTCTTTCTATCACTACGCCCTGCTTGGCAGCAGAATGGTATGACGAAACGCTTTATCCCGAGTGGAGACAGACCGTCAGAATTGACGAAATCCTCATCCAAGAAAAGACAGAACTGCAAGACCTGACCATTTTTGAAAATAGCCGTCTGGGCCGTGTGCTAGGATTAGATGGTGTTGTCCAGACCACTCAGGCGGATGAGTATGTCTATCATGAAATGATGGTGCATGTGCCGCTGATTTCCCATGGTCATGCTGAGCAAGTCTTAATTATCGGAGGAGGCGATGGAGGAATCCTTCGTGAAGTGATCCGCCATAAAAAAGTTAAAAAGGTCGTGATGGTCGAAATCGATGGATCTGTTGTTGATCTATCGAAAAAGTATCTTCCAACACTCTCCAATGGCGCATTTAGCGACCCTCGCTTGGAACTCGTGATTACCGATGGAGCTAAATTTGTCAAAGAGACTGAGGAACGATTTGATGTGATCATTTGCGACTCTACCGATCCTATCGGACCCGGCGCTGTACTTTTCACCCAAGAATTTTACGGCGACTGCAAAAATATTCTGAAAAAAGATGGGATCTTCGTCAATCAAAACGGCGTCCCTTTTCTGCAACCTTCTGAAATCAAAGACACTTATCAAAGACGCCGTCCCTTTTTCCAAGACGTGGGCTTTTATATAGCTGCGATCCCCAGCTACTTTGGAGGCTTTTTAGCCATGGGTTGGGCAACCGATAACACCAGCTATCGCAACCTCACCACTCAAGAGATCCAAGAGCGGCTGCAGGGAATCGAAGGGGAATTGAAGTATTACAATGCTGAAATTCACTCGGCCTCTTTTGCCCTGCCCAATTTCATCAAAAAGCAGTTTTTAACTGAGCAAAAATAGCCCCTAATGATTTCTGGACTGTACTCCTTGCAAAAATTCTGAGATGGTTCTATGGTCTTTCTGAGCTAAAAATTCAGCTGGAGTTCTGTGTTTTTCTTGAGCTAGAAAGGTCCCTACTGATCTATGCTGGGTTACTTCAAGAGCTTTATTTATTACGGGTAATACCGCAGCAGTTGTTTTTGCTGCCGGATGGGCAATTTTCCCAAGAGTTTCTGGAATCGAACTATCAAGTTCTTTTCCCACTTTAACGGCGTTTTGATTTACTTTTGATGCCATATTTTTCTCCTTTTATTTAACTTATTAAACATGATGGATAACAGCATGACTAATTTTAGGCCTCAGATAAAAAAACATAAGAAAGAACGCGCCCCCCTTTGATCCGGTTGCAATTTCGGTTCCTCCACGGGCAAAGCTTTCAAGAGTTTTAGGAAGGGAAGTTCCTAGCCCAACAACGCCTCCCACTACAGTTCCCGTCGCAGTGCATATCTTCTCTCCCCACCACTTTCCACCTTCCCATCCCATTATTGCTCCTTTTCCTCCAAGACTAGTCCCTAAACTAACACCATTTTTTACAGCTCCTACACCCCCGACAGCAGCTCCTCCTGCTACTGTTGTTCCAGCTACAGTTGCGATTGTTCCCGCATAAGCAGATGCACTGGGGACTACAACTATAATTGCGTTAGCTATAGCTGGCAAAGCCGGAAGAGCCGCCTGTAATCCAGGGGTGAAAATACAGACACACGTTACAACTCCAAGGCCAATTCCAAGACCTATCTTACCCCATCTCCACCCTCCGTCAACAGCCCCTACTCCAGTTCCTATTACTACTCCGGCAGCTCCAAGATGAGCAGCACCTATCATACCTCCTACAGCCGCACCGGTTGTCAGGCCAATATCTTTTCCAGCATAGTAGCCATCTTTGACGCCTTTTAATGTGCTAAGCCCTAGGTGCTCACAACCATTACTAAAGTCAGTAATACCTTTTACCATTCCCTCTTTAAATTTTTGTTTGGCATCGCTCCATAGGATGGTTTCTACTCCTTGCTTTAAGGTCTGAACGTAATAATTCGCACTCTCTTCATCGGGTTTTCCTTCCGTAAAATTGGAAATAGCATGAAAGGCTACTGTTTTATGAACTAAAGAGAGAGCTAGATCAAAAGGATCCTCGGAATCCAACCACTTTTCATCTTTAATACAAACAGATTCAACAAATGACAATCTCTCAAAGTACTCATCTATTTCAATTCCGTAATTAAAATGAGACTCCTCAGGAAGAACATAAAAAATTTCCCCAAAAACATCTCCTAATTGATTAATTGCATTGGGCACAATCGCAATTGTCTTTGCTAATGCAGCATTTTTTAGATCAGGGATGAGTGGCTTTACACCTAAGCCATCAATGGAAAGCGAGGGCCAATCATACCGATCACCGACCAAATGGGCAATGGATCCCCCTAAAGAATGACCTAAAACACGGACACGTTTCAAATCAAAACCTTGTTTCTTAAGATTTGGCAACACAATCTTCTGAATAAAGTAGTCTATTTTTTCCCAAGCAGGAAGTTTATCCATTAAAGCGAATTTAGCACACAAGAACAGATCTGCAGTCTTTTGCAATCCTGCAAAACCAATAATAGCTTCGTTAGAAAGGGGACAGACAAAAACTCTACTGAAAAAAGCAGGAGATGTATCTTGACCTTCATTCTCCTTGGCAAGGAATCTCCCTTCAATTTTTGCACTTTGCCATCCTTCAGGGATTTTACTCGTGTCACTGACCTCATAGCAAGCTTCGGCAATTTGAGCGGACTCTCTAACCGTCAAACCATTCCAGATGGGGACATCTAAACTTTGATAATGAAAGAATCTATTTCTATCTACTACAAGAGGTGATGCCATCGTATACCTACTGTGTTAATGAGGCTTCGATTTTTTCTAGGAAATAATGATAATGCTTAAGGAAAAATGGTGTGGATGCGGTCCCAAAGGCAGATGTAGCATCTATGAGCCCAGCCTTTGTCACTAATTTCCCACCTTCTTGTGCTAAATCACCTATTAATTCACCACTTTTTCCAACAACATTGACAATGGTACCGGTGACAGTCGCAACAGTCCCCACGGTAGTTATAGTACCACCAACAGAGCGCATACTCATACCAACGTAACCTTGCCCAGCATTTGCTGATACGGATGCACCCCAACCCTGAATAGAAGCCCCTGCGCTAGTAGCAATATCCCCCACTTTATCAGTGCCTTGAGATAAACTTTTTGTACTCATCCCACCGGTGGTTAAACTGACTCCAAGACTTGCTTTTGTTAAGCCTGATGTCAGTTGTTCTTCCGAGTAACTTTTCGGTGTCATTTTACAGGCTTGATCTCTCATTTTCCGTCCTTCTTCGAGATCAATTTTTCCCGAGATAAATAATGAAGATCCATGAAATTTTCCCGTAAATTCAGCCAATGTGCAAACATTCTCCTGCAAAGAATTAATATCAACAGATCCCCCATTCAAGGACTGAAGGGCTTTTTTAACAAAGCTGACAAATTTTTCAACCGTATACTTCGGATTTGAGCTACTTGTTGCGCTAGGCGTAGGACATGAGAATACAACCTGACCTACATGTTTACCCAGTTGATTGATGGCATGAGGAGCAACCATCACTGTTTTAGCAGAACTAGCTTGGTCGAGATTAAGAGGTTTTTCTGGGTGGTTCTTATGAAAGTTCTCTATTATCTCACCAATACCCGGCCCATCAAGAGAAAGCGAAGATAGCCCGTAATGATAGCCAACTAACTGAGCAATCGCTCCCCCAAAAGAATATCCCACTACATGGACTCGTTTTTCCTGTAGTTCTACTAATGCAGCCTTAACAAAGGTATCTATGACTTCCCAGGCAGGCAAATTATCCTCTAAATTGAATTCATTTTTAGTGAAAAGTTCTACTGTAGGAGCTGATTGAGAAAAACAAATGACACCTTCCGTCCCATCATTATGAATAAAAACACCAGCGAAGGCTTTTCTATGCTCTTCTGGGGAAGAAAATTCGAGCTCCTCGACAATTTTTTCCACCCACCCTTGCGGGGGCGATGCCCTCAATCCAGTACTGCGCGCCAACTCTGCAACAGTTGCAATCTTCAAAGAACTATTTTCATTTATGGGATTATTCCACTCATGGGTATAAGGAACCCTCAATGCAACGCTAGCAGCCATATCTTGCCCTCCTTACTATTTGTTATGGCAAGATCATACTTAAATCTTTTTTTATTACACAAAAGAATTTCGCTTATTTTTGTGGAACCCTGGCTGATGAGAAGGGTGCTATAGCTTCCATAGCCCTCCGCACTTGCTCTCTTGCGAAAAGAGCGGCATCTTTCAAGTTTTTTTGTCCTTGAATATTTTCATTTCGAATCTTGGCTTCAGTTTGTGTGATTATAAAAAGATTTGCCGCTAACTCTTCCTTGCACATACGCTCCAAGGGGCTTCGATCGTCAGGAAAACTCATGCATTCGCTTATCTGGTTAACCGCAACAAAATAGACTTGGGCAGCAGCGACTTCCTTTTTTTTGACATCGCCATTTATCGCAATCAAATAACAAGCAAACTTGGAAAGACGATAGTCGGGTTGTTTTATTCCCTCAATGAGGCGAGTCTCTTTCTCAAAGTTTGTAGAAACATCCCTATCGAGCGTTGAGCAAACCAGCATCGCTTTATTGATCGGGCCTCGTTTAAAAACCGCATAATCCCTATAGCCAAGCATTTTCATGAGGTCCCGAGCGAACCAATAACGAAAACCATTCTGGCGACCGAGATCATGAAAACAATCCAAATCACTTTCTGACATAATCACTTGCATCATATTCTAGATTTCCCCCTGTGCTACAGCTCATTCTCAACATATTTTACGCTTACAAAAATTTCTGTCTTGCAATAAGTTCCACACATATTTTAAAATCTAGGTAGTCCCGCATGGTTAGCGCTTTGCAGAAGCTACGGGCCCCGGCCCGTAGCACGTTTTTTTGGAGCTCGCAACAGCTCATTCTCAACATATTTTACACTTACAAAAAATTCTATCTTGCAATAAATTCCGCCCATATTTTAGCATGATATCATGTCCCGCATGGCTAGCGCTTTGCGGAAGCTACGGGCTCCGGCCCGTAGCACGTTTTTTTTGGGGCGGTATGCATCGACAACGCGTTTCTTGTTTCGTAGATGGATTAAATCTATATCACGCAACTTCCTTTCTCAAGCGACCTGAGTTGCAATGGGTTGATTTAAGATCTCTCTCAAGAATTTTTCTCAAATCCCACTCAGAAGAACTCTCCCAAGTATTTTACTTTACAGCATATGCTGAGCACGTTTCTGAATTCGATCAAAAATGCCAAAAAGCTTATATTCAAGCATTAGAACTCATGGGGGTCGCACCCATTCTTGGTCATTTTAAAAAGAAAAACCGAAAATGCCCCTCTTGCAATTATCGATGGATAGGTCATGAAGAAAAGGAGACTGACGTCAATATTGCTTTATCCCTTCTAAATCTAGCTTACCAAGATACATTTGACAGAGCTCTTGTTATTTCGAACGATTCTGACCTCGCGCCAGCTATTCAGTTAGTACGAAAACAGTTTCCTCAAAAGCGGATTACAACAATAGCCCCTCCTCATTATTTTCACAGTCTTGAGCTGATTGATGCCTCTTCTGATAAAACTAAGATCAAAACCAAACATCTGGAAAGATGCCTTTTACCTCCAGTTGTAACAGATGCATCTCGATTAATCTCAGTAAATCGTCCTCTAGAATATGCTCCTAGGGATTCTACTATTACCGTCTCTAAATGATGCTACTTGCTCTGAAGAAAAACCTCCCCTTCACCCCATGGAAATGAAACCGACCACTGATCAAAAACCGCGTAGCCCTTGAGCGGCGCGCTGACGGTCACGATTTTGCTCCCTTTGGGAAGGGCTTGCAAAGAGGTAGAAAGCTCCTCGAGAAATGGCTCTGAAAATGTCGTTGCATAGAAAAAAACAAATGTCGCCTGAGAAAAATCGTAGTGTTTAAGATCTCCGCAGGAAAATGTGACACGGTTCAGCTGGTACTCCCTAGCTAAACCTTGAGCCTTACTAATGAACTGCGGAACCAGGTCAACCCCGTGAGCCTGGCAGCCGTAGTGGTGGGATAAAAAGAATACTCCCCTTCCACGGCCACAGCCCAAGTCAACGACCCTATCATGGGGGCTAAGTCCAAATCGATCTGCTAGTTGTTTCAAGGAGCAAAGGGGTGTTTCTCCGTAGGGAAAGGCCTCTTTCAGCCGATAAGGATTAGGTCCCCTTAAAAGAGCTTTATCGCACGCTCTAAATAACGGGTCGTGGTAAAAAAGTTTACGCACTTGCCGCTGATGGATTCGTTCATAGATTTTGACAGCAAAATGAAGATAGAGCAGCTCGGCTGTTTCAGCAATTCTTTTAAGTAAATGTGTCACAGGAAATCCATTTTGCCATAAATTTGAATAATTTGCTAAAATCAGGGCCTTTTCAATGAAACAACAACTAAAATATAGGAAAAACTATGGCATTAGTCAGTCATGTGACCGCGCGAACAACCCAACCCGATGTGGTCATTATGCTTCAAAAAGAATGCATCATTTCTAAGACGAAGAAAATTTCAGTAGGATCTTTTGGCCCTTGCTACGTGTTAACAGGACATGATCCTAAAACAAAATATAGCTTTGCGGCTCACATTGACGATTGCACTCAAGTTGAAACAGTCTCCGAAATTTTTAACAAACTAAAAGAACTGGGGGTTGATTTAAACGATCTCACAGATGTCAAAGTGATGGGCGGATGGAAAAATGTGATAGAGTCTGCTAAGTGGGGAACAAAACTCATCGAACAACTTAAAAACGAGGGGATTTATTCAAAAGTCAATTTTTCTTTGTTTCAAAAAAAGCAGCATTGCTCAGGAGCCCCTGATCTTAGCAAAGTCAAGGAATTTTATTTTCTAGGCGGTCAGCTGAATTCAGAAAATGGGGTTTCCCAATTTTTTACAAAATCTTGGATGAAAATTGAGAATTTACAAGATGAAGTTTGCACTAAAATAGAGCAAGAGATCATCCAAGAAAAGTTCCCAGGAAAAAAACGGGAAGATTTCTCCTTTGAAGACATACAAAAAATCGTATCGCCTTACCTGGTGGGCAAGGAATACCCCTTACAGATTTTTGTCGTTTAAAAGGATGGCAGGGACGCTATCTGTCAAAGCTGGGTCGCCAAAGAACTGGATCGGCCCGGGGCATTGGTAGTCATCGGTCAGCGCCCAGTCGGGAGAAAGCTTGTGGTAGGCAGGACCTTTGAGATCGACGTAGGCTTTGGCAATGACGGGTTTGAGTTTTCCTTTCCTTTCTTCGAGATCAAGAAGTGAGGCAAGGGGTACACCGCCTACTGTCCATGCGGAAGGGGGGCGTGTGAGGTTGCTGACAAAAGCCATGTAAGAGGTGAGGCCGTGGGCGATGAGGAGTGCGGCTGTTTGTCCCAGCGCATAGCAGTAGTTGGCATCAAAATTGCTGGGGAGTCCGGCTCTTCCTTCATAGCCAAAAAAATGGGGAAGGGCGCTAAATTTACCTGCGAAGTTTCTTTTTTTGAGCTCTTCAGTGACGGATTCAATGATCAAGAGCTCTGTCTCGACTGCTGACAAATTGACATTGCCGTGGGGGTCCTTGTCAAGTAAGAGCTGATTTTGAACACGCTCGGGAAGCGAGTCCCAGACGGCTTTAGAAGCCGGAGAGAGTTGATTGATCTCTTGAATGAGAGTTCCCATTTCAGGCATGAACTCTAAGATCCCTTCGGGGATCAGGATAAGACCATAATTTTTGTTGTGAGAAGCGCGCTTGATGATCAGATCACAGAGGGTGCTCGTGATTTGAGCCAGGGTTTTTCGCTCTTCAGAAATGAGAACGGCATTGGGATGGGTTTTCAAAGCACATTCGAGGGCAATGTGAGACGCCGATCTTCCCATGAGTTTAATAAAATGGTAGTACTTTTTAGCAGAGAGAGCATCACGGCCGATATTACCAATGAGCTCGGCATAGATCTTGGTGGCGGTGTCAAAGCCAAAGGAGATCGCCACATGAGCGTTTTGCAAATCGCCATCAATGGTTTTAGGAACACCGACCACTTTGGTTTGGCAGCCGTTTTGGAGAAAATATTCGGCAATCACAGCAGCGTTGGTATTGGAGTCATCTCCACCAATGACGACAAGGCCGTCGAGATTGAGCTTTTGAGCTGTCGCTAAGGTCGACTGGAGTTGCTCCGGAGTTTCAATTTTGGTGCGGCCAGAGCCCAGAAGATCAAAACCTCCCTGATTGCGATAAGGGTTAATGCGCTCAGCGGAAAGTTCAATCGATTTTCCTGAAACAATCCCGCTAGGGCCGTCTAAAAACCCCAAGAGAGAGCTCCCAGGACTCAAAGCTTGAAGCGCATCGAAAAGACCGGTGATGACATTGTGTCCTCCAGAGGCTTGGCCCCCAGAAAAGACAGCTCCGATTTTAAGAGCAGGAAACACTTGAGGTTGTGATTTTTTACCCAAAGCCAGTGACTGACGAAAGGTTTTAGGAAAAAGACGCTGGATCTCATCTTGGATGGGAGGAGTTTCCTTTGCCTCAAAAGCTACAGCTTTGAGATCTGCTAATAGCTGAGGAGTCGTAGGTTTGTAGCTGCGGCGAGCTTGACTTAACACTCAGGAACGCTCACGGGGACGTTGGCAGCAAGACCCGCTTCCGAGGTCTCTTTGTAAGTGCTCTTCATATCTTCGCCCGTTTGCCGCATCGCCTGAACGACTTGGTCAAAAGAGACGCGGTGGGTTCCGTCGCCACGGAGTGCAAGCTTAGAGGCGTTGATGGCTTTGACAGATCCCATGGTATTGCGTTCAATGCAAGGAATTTGCACAAGACCACCGATAGGATCGCACGTGAGACCTAAATTATGCTCCATGCCAATTTCGGCAGCATTTTCAATCTGTTCATTAGTGCCTCCTAGAGCAGCGGTGAGTCCGGCAGCGGCCATGGAGCAGGCAACGCCGATTTCACCTTGGCATCCCATTTCTGCAGCAGAAATGGAGGCGCCGATCTTGAAAAGGATCCCAAAAGCTGTGGCGGTTAAAAAGAAACGGATAATGCCTTCATCGGTAGGATTCGGAGTAAAATGGAGATAATAATGCAAAACAGCAGGAATCACCCCTGCAGCTCCATTGGTGGGAGCTGTGACGACGCGGCCTCCTGCGGCATTTTCTTCATTCACAGAAAGGGCAAATAAACTCACCCAGTCCATAAATTCTGTGGGATCATTCGTGTCTGCCGTCTGCATGAGCTGGGAGTACATTTCAGGTGCCCTTCGCTTGACATCAAGCCCTCCGGGAAGAACTCCCTCTTGGTGAAAGCCTCTTTCAACACAATCTTGCATCACCTGCCAAATTTGGAAAATTCCTTTTCTTACTTGAGATTCCGTTCTAAGCGCCTTTTCATTTTCCATGACAATATCGTAGATCATCTTCCCGTTGTCACGGCAGTGCACTAAAAGCTCTTCACAGGTGGAAAACGGATAAGGCATCAAATCGACAGTATCGCTTGAAGACGAATGTTTGGCATGCTCATGAGCCACTACAAAACCGCCGCCGACGGAATAATAAAGTTGGTTAGCGAGTTCATTTTTAACTTTGTCATAGGCTCGAAACCGCAGGGCATTCGAGTGATAAGGAAGTCTTTTGCCTTTATGAAATCCCAAATGAAATTCGGGATCGAAGACGATTTTATGCACTCCATTTAAGTAGAGCGTCTGTTCATTTTGGATACGCGAGACGCGGCTATCGACCGTATCAGGACAAATCTCTTCGGGTTTTTCCCCTTCTAATCCTAATAATAAAGCTTTATCTGTTCCATGGCCGATTCCCGTCATGGCCAAGGAGCCGTAAAGGTCCACGTGAACTGTATTAATTTTTTCGAGACCGATCTCTTCTTGGAGTTTTGTTCCGAACATGCGCGCAGCGCGCATGGGGCCGACTGTATGAGAGCTGGAAGGACCGATTCCAATGGAAAATAGTTGAAAAAGACTGACCATTATTCACCTCTTTTAACCCAATTTTGAACGATTCGTGGATTAGTTTGCAAGAAAACAAGCAGCCTTCTAAACTCGTCTCTATGGCAACCAAATTTGTTTTTGTCACGGGAGGCGTAGTTTCTTCTTTAGGAAAAGGACTGACCGCCGCCTCGATCGCTAAATTATTAGAATCGCGCGGCTTGAAAGTCGCGATGCTCAAACTCGACCCCTACTTAAATGTCGATCCTGGCACTATGAATCCTTTCCAACATGGCGAAGTGTATGTGACAGATGATGGTGCAGAAACCGATCTCGATTTGGGTCATTACTACCGATTTACTCAGGCAACGATTTCAAGGGCCTCCAACGCAACCTCTGGTCAAATCTATGACACGGTGATTAAAAAAGAGAGACGCGGGGATTATTTAGGCAAAACCGTCCAAGTCATTCCTCATATCACGGATGAAATCAAAAAGAGAATCCTCGACTGTGCGCATCATGACGAAGGAACCGATGTTGTCATGATCGAAATTGGAGGCACGGTTGGCGATATCGAGTCTCTTCCTTTTCTCGAAGCCATCCGACAATTTAGACATGAAAGGCCTGTTGACTGTATCAACCTCCATCTCACCTACGTCCCTTTCTTAAGAGCTGCGGGAGAAGTCAAAACCAAACCGAGCCAGCACTCCGTCCAAACGCTACGCAGCATTGGAATCGTTCCAGATATGATCATCTGCCGCTGTGAAGAGCCTCTTTCGGAAGAGATCAAAGATAAAATCAGCCTATTTTGCAGCGTGCAAAAAGAGAGAGTTATCGATGAAGCCGATGTGGCTTTAAGCATCTACGAAGTGCCTCTCAAACTCTATGAGCAAAAGGCCGATGCGAAAATCTGTGAACTTCTTCATCTTCCCCAGCACCCTGCAAGGTTAGAAAAGTGGAGTCAACTCATCGACAAGATGAAAAATCCCCAAGGAAAAGTCGTCATCGGGATTGTGGGAAAATATCTCCAGCATAAAGACGCTTATAAATCGGTGTTTGAAGCGCTCCAACACGGCGCTTTAGCTCATGGAGTCGAACTCGAGATCCGCTGCTTTGAATCTGACAAGATCTTACACGAAGGCGATGTCGAGAAAACTATCGGCGGCTGTCAGGGCTACCTCGTTCCCGGAGGATTTGGAGAGCGAGGATGGATCGGCAAAATCATGACCGCTAAATACTGCCGGGAGAAGAAAATCCCCTACTTTGGACTTTGTCTGGGGATGCAAGTGATGTGCGTTGAATTTGCAAGACACGTCTTGAAACTTTCCGATGCCAACTCCACAGAGATGGACCCCAAAACACCTCACCCTGTGATTTGCCTGCTCAGCGAACAAAAAGATATCGCAGATCTGGGCGGCACCATGCGTTTAGGAGCCTACCTCTGCAATATCCGTCCTGGGACCAAAGCTGAAAAAGCCTACGGCGCCACTTCCGTTTCGGAAAGACACCGCCACCGCTTCGAATTTAACAACACCTTTAAAGAACTATCTGAAAAGCAAGGACTTGTCATTTCTGGAACTTTACACAACCATACGCTCTGCGAAATCGCCGAAGTGAAAGACCACCCTTGGATGGTCGGTGTCCAATTTCATCCTGAATTTAAATCAAAGCCTGATCAACCACATCCTCTCTTTAAAGACTTTATCGGAGCCACTCTTGGGTAGACTCTTAGGCATTGATTACGGTAGGGTTCGCATCGGTGTTGCAGTCTCTGATGAGATGAAGATCCTCTCTCGTCCTCTCTGCTGCTTAGAGAATGGCTCGAAAATCTTCGAATCTCTAAAAAGAACCCTTCAGCCCCTTCTACCCATTGATACCATTGTCCTGGGGCTTCCCCTTTACCTCAATGGCAAAGAGAGCCCCATGAGTGAAGAAGTCAGAAAATTTGCAGAGCAGCTGAAATTAGCTCTAGCGCTTCCTGTGGTGCTCTGGGATGAAAGGCTAACGTCTGCGCAAGCTGACCGCGCCCTCAGAGATGCCGAAGTTAAACGCAAAAAAAGGGCCCAGCTAGAAGACACCCTTGCTGCTGCGATGATTTTACAATCTTACCTGGATTACAGACCATACTCTAATGAAAAATAACCTTTTTGGCTGCGTCAAAGCCCCGGGGTTGAGATATCGCAAGAGGGTCTGTATTGACTTAATACTGACCCTCTTGCGATATCTCAACCGCGGGAGCTTTCACGCTAGCCAAAAAGGCTATTTTTCATTAGAGTATGGTCTATGCACCCGCTAGAAGAAGAAGAGCAAACTCGAATAGTTGAACCGTGCATCCTCGTCATCTTCGGTGCAACCGGCGATCTCACCTCCCGTAAAATCGTCCCTGCCCTCTACAACCTTCTCCATGATGGCCAACTCCCCTCTCTTTTTGCCTGCATCGGATTTGCAAGGCGGCCTAAAACGCACGACCAGTTCCGTGAAGAGATGAAAGATGCCGTCAGCAAATACTCTCGTAATAAGCCGATTGAAGAGTCGCTATGGAACCATTTTAAAGACCATCTTTTCTATCACGTCTCTGAATTTCATGAAGATGCGGGCTACGAAAAACTCAAAAAACTTCTCCAGGAACTCGACGCCAAACTCGGGACCAAAGGCAACCGGATTTTCTACCTGGCAACACCTCCGAGCTATTTTCCCCTCATCTGCCAAAAACTTCACTCATCTGGTTTAATCTACGATGATAATCAAGTGAAAGACAAATGGTCACGCGTCATCATTGAAAAGCCGTTTGGCCACGATTTGACATCAGCTCAGGCGCTACAAAAAGAACTTCTCCACTGCCTCTCTGAAAAACAGATCTACCGGATTGATCACTACCTCGGCAAAGAGACCGTGCAAAACCTTCTCGTCTTCCGGTTTGCCAACTCGATTTTCGAATCGCTTTGGAATCATCACTACATCGACCATCTCCAGATCACCGTTGCCGAAGATATGGGGATTGGCACCCGTGGCAAGTTCTACGAAGAGGCAGGCCTTTTACGCGACATCGTTCAAAACCACATGATGCAACTCCTCTCCCTCGTTGCCATGGAGCCTCCTGTCACGCTCGAAGCTGATGCCATCCGCGATGAAAAAGTCAAAGTCATTGAATCGATCAGGCCTCTTCAAAAAAGCGATGTCGTCCGTGGGCAATATGGACCCGGGCTCGTCAACGGGACAGAAGTTGTAGGGTATCGGCAAGAAAAAGACGTCTCTCCTCAATCCTCTGTAGAGACTTATCTCGCTTTAAAACTCCACATTGATAATAAGCGTTGGTCAGGAGTCCCCTTCTATCTCCGTGCGGGGAAAAGACTCCCGAAACGAACGACAGAGATCGCTGTCATTTTTAAAGCTCCCCCTTCCGTTTTATTTCAAAAAGCACAGATCCCTAATGTCCTCGTCATTCGCATCCAACCAGATGAAGGGTCCTCTCTCAAGATCAACTGCAAAGTTCCAGGACCTTCCAGCCCGATTCAACCCGTGAAGATGGATTTTCGGTATGGCGCTTATTTCGGAACCACGCCTCCGGAAGCGTATGAGCGGCTCATTTGTGATTGCATCTTAGGAGACTCCACCCTTTTTGCGCGGCAAGATGAAGTCCTTCAATCTTGGAAAATCTTTACCCCCCTTCTTGAAATGGGGCCAGAGCCTTTTCCCAACTATGCCGCAGGCAGTTGGGGCCCATCAGCTGCTGACCAACTCATTGAAGAGAGCGGCCGTAAATGGAGGCTGATCTAATGCAAGCCTCTGAGATCTCTTCCGCGCTGAGTCGCCTGTGGGATTCCTTAGAAGGAACCAACAAAATGCGAGCCTCTCTTTTTAACCTGCTTGTTGTCGCTCCTAAAAATAGCCGTAGCGAATATGTGCATCAAATCACCCATAAAGTTCTTAAGCGGTTCCCCTCCCGCGTGATTTCCATTGCTATTGACTCTACACTTTCTCCCGATCATTTAGAAACCCACGTCTCTTTAATTCCAGGAGCGCGCGGTGAGTACGACATCGTCTGTGATTCTATCTCTTTGGAAGTCTCACCCCAAAGCTTAGATAAAGTCCCCTTTATCATCCTCCCCCATCTCCTTCCCGATCTTCCGATCTATCTTCTCTGGGCTGATGACCCTGTGAAAGGATCATCCCTTCCCAACCCACTGACAAAGTGGATGACCCGCATGATCTTCGATTCCGAAGTCGCTGACAATCTTCCCTCTTTTGCAAAAGCTCTTCTCGACTACCACGAAACCACTCACTGCGATATCGCCGACCTCAGCTGGGCCCGTACAGAAAATTGGCGTGAACTACTCTCTTCCACTTTTTATTCCCCTGAGAGGCTCTTTGCCCTCCAAAACGCCAGTAAAATTACGATCACCTACAACTCCCATGAGACCCCTTTCTTTTGCCACACCAAGATCCAAGCGCTCTATTTACAAGCGTGGCTTGCCTCGCAGCTGGGCTGGAAACTCACCTCTACAGAGCCCTCCCACTTCACCTATCACAACTTGGAAATCACCCTTAAAGCCGATCAAAATCCCAAACTTCCCCCTGGCACTGTGATTTCTCTCGACATCCTCACACCTACGAAAACCCACTTTTCATTTTCCCGCGATCCGGCCCATCCCCACCAGATTCGGACGATTATTTGCGATGTTGAAAAATGCGAGATCCCCTCGAAATACATTTTCACAAAAAGCCAAACGGGTCTCTCCCTTGTCAATGAAATTTACCACACTGGAACAAGCCCCCATTTCCTTAAAGTGCTCTCCTTCTTAAAAAATTGGGATGTCAAATGCCTCTCATAAATGCCCAAATGATTGTCCCCGGAGACTACGACGCCACCTTGCACTACGCCGTTCAACACTTTGTCACACTCTGCCGCGACGCCATTCAAGATCGTGGCATGTTCGCTGTCGCCCTTTCCGGTGGCTCGACACCCAAAGCCCTCTATGAACTCCTATGCCAACCTCCCTACAGCCTTGAAATCGACTGGGACAAAGTTCATCTCTTTTGGAGCGATGAAAGAAGCGTTCCTCCCACTCATGCTGACAGCAACTACCAGATGGCCCTCAAAGCCGGCTTTAGCAAAGTCCCGCTCCCTCCTGCTCATATTCACCGCATGGTTGCCGAGACAGATCTTTCCAAAAATGCTGACCGTTACGAAAAAAAAATCCTCACCGTCTTAGAAGATCGCACCTTCGACCTCGTCATGCTCGGCATGGGTGACGACGGCCACACTGCCTCCCTCTTTCCCGGTACCGAAGGGCTCAAAGAGACCGGCCGCCTCGTCACAGCCAACTACATTCCCCAAAAAAAGACCTGGCGGATGACCCTCACCTTTGAGGGAATCAACTCCGCCAATCACACCGTTTTCTATGTGATGGGTTCATCCAAAGCCCCTATGCTCTCCCATGTCTTCAACACTCCTCCCACCCTCCCCTGCCAGCTCATTGGCACTGCCGACCATCCAGCTCTTTGGATCGTCGACAAAGCTGCTTCTTCTTTATTTTAATCCTCTTAAAAACTATAATATTGCCCATTATGGACCACCTTGTTCTCTTACACTCTAAATTTGAGGTTATGCTTTGAAAATTTCTGATTATGTACCCACACTCTTTATTTCAGCATTTTCCTCTGGCATGACCAGCTATTTTCTAGTCAAATCTTCACAACCTCTCACAATGACAGGGCTGTTAACTTTGACTCATTTTGTCTCTAAGATTGCAAGCAACCATTTTTATACAAAATGGGTCGATTGGATGAATCCCCGAAATCCTACAGATAGAAAATGCGCAAAAAACACCTTCCGTATCATTTCAGTTATTGGAACCTTTGCAACAGCCAAAGTACTTCATTATGGAGGTCAAAAATCAAACCTGGACATGCCTTCTTTTGTGGTAACATTGGGAATCGCCTATTGCAATGAGCTCGTCTCTTCAGTGTACGAAAACTATTACGAAATGATCACACTAAAAGTCATCCCCACGATCCGTTTCACCTTAACCTTCTTAGCAAAATTATTAAATTCTGCTCAAAACTCTCCTTCTGATGACTTTGAAACTCCAGATTCACCTCCCCCTCAAGAGCACATTTGCACATCACGACTGACTCCTGCAGATATGGAAAAAGACATAGATTGAGAGCAGCCACCTATCTTCCTAAGGCAGCAATGTAGGTATTCGAATAAGACTCACCAATCCAGGTATGCCCACGCGATTGGGATTTGGCAGGACTAATCATAATTCTCACATCTTGACCAAGTTCATTGAGGAAACGAATCAGTCGCTCAAGTGAAAAACTGCGTAATCTTCCACGAATTAAGGCAGAAATTTTGGGTTGATCTACTCTTAAAATTTTTGCAGCTTGCTTTTGCGTGAATTTTTTCTTTTTAATAAGTTTAGTAATTTGACGAGCAATTTCAGATTTAGCTAAAGCTTCTTCAGGATTTTCAATGCCTAGATCAGCAAATACATTCCC
The DNA here is from genome assembly GCA_023265455.1 of Parachlamydiales bacterium. Lineage (GTDB taxonomy): Bacteria > Chlamydiota > Chlamydiia > Chlamydiales > Rhabdochlamydiaceae > PALSA-1444. The sequence continues at coordinate 88,703 of JAHFTQ010000007.1, read as the reverse complement.
TGAACTTTCTTCGTATTTAATCTTTTTTTTCATCGTTGCCCTCCTTTATCTTTTAATTCCTTATATAGAGACTCAGCTTCTTTCAGACGACGTTTAATTAAATCGATGTCTTGTTTTGGGGTAGCAATTCCACTTTTTGACTTTTTCTGAAAAGCATGCAGTACAAAAACAAATTCAGCCATTTCAACCGTATAAATAACGCGATAAGTCCCTGATCTATCCGTTTCTCGTAGCTCTACCATTTTACCATTCCCTAGGCTGCTTAGAGTTTTAGCATGATTGTGTCTATCACCCATTTGAGCAAGATAGAGGCCATGTCCCATTTCATCCTGCACTTCATTAGGAAATTCTTTGAGATCTTGTCTACTGCTGCCAATCCACAATAATCTCTTCATTTAGATTTTTTCCTAGTCTCTGCTCTCATTATGCCTAAATAAGCATATTGTTACTGCAATAAATTTAACCTGTTCATTATGTGACAGATATAATTAAAATTTCTAAAACTATCGTCTGAGAAAAGAATAAATCACTGAAATGAGTAAGATCGTTGCAATGACCGCTAGTGAAATACTCAGCGGTATTGCCCAAATGGGGGCTATGACCATCTTAAGCCCAATAAAAAGCAAAATCGCCCCTAGACCGATCTTCAAATGTGTTAGCAGCTCAAACCAGGGAGCGATCAAGAAAAAAAGCGCGCGCAGTCCCAGGACTGCAAAAACGTTAGACGTATAAGCAATGAAGATATCATTCGTCACCGCTAACACTGCCGGAATCGAATCGAGTGCAAATAAAATATCTGAACTTTCAATCATCACAAGCGCCAGCATAAGTGGAGTCCAATAAGAGCTTTTCCCTTGCCTGACAATGAATTGACTTCCTACATACTCTTCCGTGACCTTAAAATGGCGCCTGATAAATTTGAGCAACCGACTCTGTTGAAGAGTCTGTTGCTGCTTTTGGAAGATCAATCGAAAGCCCGTCACTCCCACAACTGCCCCCAACACGTAGATCACAAAGTGAAATGAGCCGATCAAAGAGATCCCCGCTAAGATCAATCCTAAACGCAACACCAAAGCTCCGAAAATCCCCAAAAAAAGCAGCCGGTGCTGAAGAGCCTTTGGAACCTTGAAATACGAAAAAATCAGCAGAAAAATAAACAAATTGTCTACACTGAGTGACTTTTCAATGAGGTAGGCTGTAAAAAACTCGATCCCCTTCTCAACACCATCTTGCCAAAAAATCAACCCATTGAATAACAGCGATAGAGTGATCCAAATAAGACTCCACAAAAGAACCGCTTTCCATTTCATCTCTTTTTTGCGGAAAACCAATAAATCCACCGCTAACAAAATAAAAATTAAAATATGGAAGCCAACCCAACGCACGATCATAAGATCTTTCTATACACAAAATCCTTTTAATCTGCTGGGAGCTCAACAACAAACGAACCAACTCACTTACAATCAATAACTAACAGATTAACAAACAAATTGAATTTAAAGTATTAACTTGATAAAATTGTTCTCGATAGAAATATGATTTGTTTATAGGATAATAAAATGACTAGCAAAATCAACGCAACCCCTTCATATTCAACTGATAAACAACAATCACTTGAAAACCGCTATGCACATTTGATTTTCCAAGATTTCGAGGTTCATAAAGATTTTGGCTTCCAAGATTATCACCAAACCCAAAACGAATGGCCGCCTCAAAACATTAAACCCCATCTTCATCAAGAACAGCCCGGAATAACTGTCACGACAGGCACAGAGAGGGGGTTTTGGGAGCTTCTCTTTTCTGAGGAAGAGTTCTGTGAGGGTTTGGTTTTTCGAGATATTAGTCCCAAAGTGAAGGCCTATATTGATTTCAATGTTCTGTTACTTCGCATCTCTAAGAATATGCAAGAGTATGCAGAACTGTCAGATCCTATTCCATGGTGGTTAGAGAACGGTAGTGCCATTCTTTCCAATCGAATCACCGTGATTACAGAAAAAACTCAAAATAGCGATTTACCAGAACAAGTTAAAAACTATTACCTGAAAAACATCAAGCGCTTCGGAAGTGTTTACCTCCACCTGGGGCAACATGCTGATTGGAGAAAAGACCATCACTTCAGCAAATGTTGGTATCATCAAGATGAAGAGCCATTTTTAAAGCTCCAAAGATATGCCAAATCCGGGAACATCATCGCTACAATCGGCGATATCAATGATTTGAGGTTTTTAAAAGATACAAAAATCAATATCGTTGATACTTCTAACATCCATGATTATTGCGTCGTAAATTTACAAGGAGAAGGAGAGTTCTCTCCCAAGGTCATTTGGACCGAATTGACCCTAGAGGGAACACGGTACTATTCCGCCCCTTACACTCCCCATGAGCCCTTAAATGAAAAGGAAGATAAGGAATTTCAAACATGGGTCGCATTATTCAAACAAACCCATCCTGGTATCGGCAACCATAAACACTATTTTCAGATCCTGACCGAAAAGTTGAAACTAGAGGCCTCCTCACTGCGCAACAACCCGAAAGAAGTCCTCAGTAAACTTAGAAAATATATGCAAGACAGCGTCCTCCCCGACCCCAACTTGCGAATTATTAACGATCCAATTCTAGGGTATTTTTCTTTAAGCAATCTGAGCGAAATTAATGGATTGAGCCCCGAACATACCAACATTTTATGCCGCAACCCGCAAACTAAACAACATCTTCCCTTTTTGATTGGAAAAATGTCTAGTTTGAGACCCGAGCACTATCTAGCATTCATAAAAATCGAAGGAGCTAAAGAAGAATTTGAAAGACAATGCTCTCAACTCAACATTAACCTCGATTATCTATTAAATTGCACATCCGACAGTCAGCTACTCGCGTTTACTCAAGAATTCGGTCAGTCAAGATTAGAAACACTCAAAAAACGTGTCGCCTTATCACGTCTTTGCTCTAAAGCATCTCAAACTATCCAAAGCTTCCTGCCGTCCCTTGCCAAAGCTGGTATTTTCGTCGCAGGACTCGCTGCTTTGGGAAGCTACTGGATGATGCGCTCAACTGCCTCTAACGCTTCTGAGTAATCCTCTAATGTGCTAAAATAATGCCCTATGTTGGTCCTTGGCATTGAATCCACCTGTGACGAAACGGCATGCGCTGTTGTTCAAGATGGTAAGAAAATTTTTTCAAATCTCATCGCCTCCCAGACGGAGGTCCACTCCCCCTATGAAGGAGTCTATCCTGAACTGGCCTGCAGGCGTCATTTTGATAGCCTGATTCCCCTCATCGACCAGGCCTTAAAGGAGGCACCAGCCCCCATTGATCTGATTGCTGTTGCACATGGCCCCGGCCTGATTGGTGCCCTGTTGCTGGGCGTCCATGCCGCTAAAGCCCTCTCGCTGGCTTGGAATAAGCCGTTTGTTGGCGTTAACCATGTCGAGGCCCATCTCTATGCGGCTATTATGGGATGTGAGGCTCCAAAATTTCCAGCTCTGGGAGTTGTCGTCTCAGGAGGCCACACCTTTCTCACTCGTATTCAAAGTGTGGGACAATACGAAATGATCGGACAAACCGTCGATGATGCCATTGGAGAAGCGTTTGATAAGGTTGCGGTTTTACTCGGCCTTCCCTATCCCGGCGGCCCTGAAATTGAAAAGCTTGCCCGTCAAGGAGATCCTTTGCGCTACCCTCTCAAATCAGGTGTTGTCAAGGGCCGTCCTTGGGACTTTTCCTTCAGCGGCCTTAAAACCAACGTTCTTTATACCCTCAAAGGGCAAAACTGCGATAAACGGGCCCCTAATCAAATCCCCCCTGAAGATAAACCCCACCTAGCAGCAGGCTTCCAAGAAGCCGCTCTTCAAGATATTGTTAAAAAATCGCTGGCAGCAGCTGAGCAGATGGGATGTAAAATGATTTTTTTAGGAGGGGGTGTGACCCAGAACCAAAGATTGAGAGAACTTTTTCAAAAGTCACCCCTCCCAGTCCACTTTCCTTTACCTGGCCTCTCACTTGACAACGCGGCTATGATCGCAGGCCTAGGCTACCATATCTTCCTTCAGAAAAATGAACAAGGCGATAGCCTTGATCTAGAGCCGCGTCCTCGCATGCCTCTAAGGTCTATTACCCTAAAACCCATTCACCATGTTTTTTAATTTCATGGTACATAGCATCCGGAGCCAGATCTATTTCTCCGGGCCATACAATAGCCCCGTCGGAAATAGATACCGTTTGAAAGTAACTTGGATCTCTTAAGGGTTCAAAAACGCCTGTTAAGAACTCCTTCAGAAATTTGACATATCCTTGAGTGCCATCGGCAAAACGAACCCATAGCGTCAGTTCACCTTTGGGTACAGCTGTAATTACATCCCAGTACATCTTAAACCTTTTAAAGGTCTATCTAAAGTTTCTCAATTTGATAGCTTCTGATCCCGAGAAGTGAAAGCAAACCTGAAGGGCCCTCTAACATCTCATAAGACACCACGATAGCTGCAGACTGTTTTAAAGAGAGCATTTTCTTAACACGGTCATCCCATAAATCTTTGGCTTTGTTGCTACCAAAACTACAACCTCTGTTGCTGGCTTCAAATCGCTTTAAATCCAACTTTTTCTTTCCGGTAGCATAATTATCGTAGGTTGATTTAACTCCATTTTGGAGAGCATCAGAAGAAGAGCTCATTTTTTCGAACAGGGCCAAGGTATTGTGCACATCGAATACATCTTCCCAATCGGCGACAATCTCCTCAAAATCCGATGAAAATTCTGGTAGACTCTCAACAAATTTGATTTCTTTTTGCTGATCTTTAAAACGTTGAATCATGTCATTTTCAAAGGTCTTCATCTTAGGAAGCGCTATCCGATGCATGAGAACGGCTTTAACTAAAAGAGGATGAAGCTCGCTCAGTTTTAACCCGTATTCACCAAGAACTTGCTCAAGCTTTTCACGAGTGCGAACAGATAGTTTACCCACCCAGTGAGGACCCCAAACTTTAAATTCTTGAATCCTTGCTGGTAATTCTTTGATAAGATCATCCTGATCTGTAAAACCCAGAGCTTCCATTTTGCTTTTCAGCTTAGCAATGTCGGGTTCTTGGTATTGCTTTTGCATTTCCCGGATAAATTGAGCAAACCGCTCCTTAACCTTGCTTTGATCTTCTGGAGTGGTGCAAACTAAAACATCACAGGAGGCCATACGCCCAATCACTTCAGCAGGCAACTCTTGAGTCGTTAAAGAGGGGTGGACACCAAGGATATAGACAGGTTGAGATGTCGGAATATCCCGGCCCGTTATTTTGAAAAGGAAAGGCGCTGACATCTTAACCGCGACGCGCGAAGCTTCTAATGGAGGCGTTGGAGTCGTCTTTTGAAAAAAGCTATAGAAAAAATTAGCGACAGCCGAAAAATAAGAAGGGGCTGCGGAAGAAGGAGGCTCTTGCCTCTGCGTCTCAACTAGTGATGTGGAGCTATCCTGTGGGGATTCTATACTCATGATGTTCCTACTTGTGTTTTGTATTTTTCTTGAATTCCATAGCAGTGTACAGCGCCACAACACTTGAAAAAAGCTTCTGCTTCTCGTTGTAGATCGGGGTCTGCTTGACCATATTTATCTGGATGAAGTATTCGAGCACATTTTTTATACGCAGCATTAAATTCTTTCAAAGTTTTAGGCCATTCACTTAGGCACAGAATTTCATATTCTTTATCTTGCTTAACGCCACTCTTAATACTGGATTTGATGTCATTGTAAAGAGGTAAGTCCTTCTCTTTTACAATATAATTTTCCTCTTGAGTCAGCAAAGATCGTGTTTGGAGAATTGTACTCTCCAGATCAGATTGAGCCCTCTGAACTTCCTCAGATTGAGCCTCGTATCTTGGAGGAGGTGTAAAAAATTGAGCACAATACTTTCGTGCGAAAGGAAACTCATTCTTGAGGTTTGGAATACGAACATTATCAGGAAATTTAATCTTGAAGAACTCATAAAAGAGACTATGAGCCCTATCAAAATCACGGAAGAGCTTTCGAAATTGGTCAAATAGAGCGCTGTACTGCTCTTGTGTGATCCTATTTTGAGTTTTGGCTTTGTACAGACACTCTAATATTTTGTCACACCGAGGAGGATAGTGTTCAGGAATAAAGCAGTCTTCCTGTTCGAGTAGAAGAAAAGAATCTTTAGAACTAGAGGGAGGTGGAGGGGAAGCTAGCAAATGCTGTGTATTACGGATCTCGATCAATAAGTCATAGGTTTGTGTAGCCAGAATTTCACTAAAGTGTCCCACTGGGCGATCGTCTACAATTTTTTCATCATCTTTGCTCGAATCAAAATTAAGTAACCCGTTGTTTTGATTAACCAAGCCAAATTGGTGTCTTAACTCTATTGCCTTATAAAGAGAGACCCTTTCATAATCTTGTGTTAAAGCAACAAGCAGATCTGTGGGCCAAAAGCCCAAGCAAGAAAACATACCACTGAAACCGAGTGCTGTCCAAGCAAGGGTTGGCACAGTGGGATCCCACGATTTTATCATCCTAGGACTGAGAGATAAAAAAATCTTAGCAGGAACCTGAGAAATCCGGTACACGCTATAAATGATCCACCATGCACCAAAAGCACTGAGAGCATCCGTGGCTATTGCAATGCCACATTCTTTTAAAACCCGCCAACTTTGCACTTTCGGATGGGCTTGCTTTTCCTTTTCAAGTTTTTCAATCTCAGCCTTCACTTTCACAAGTTGCGCTTCAACTCTGACCTTTAGTTTAGCTTGTAGAGCATCCATTCTGTCTGAGAGTTCGTGGCGTCTTTGGGGACGACGCTGTGTTTGTGACCGGTCAGCCATTTTACATGCGTTGGCTAGAGACGAAGCCTCTTTATTCAACCGCTCCAAACGCCGGTCCAAATCCAACGGCCGGGAAGAGCACACATAGGTCAGCCCTGCACGGCAAAGAGAATATAAACGGGCAATGACTCCGCAGGGAGCCATAACAGCCGAGCTAAAGATCAAAGCCATTGTCCTGAAAAGAGCGCGGGTCACTTCATCTCGGGTGCGAACCCTAGGGTCCACAACCGTCACATTAAAGAGCGCCTTTCCGTCTCCAATAGACTCTAGAATAGAACCCTTATCTTCAATTTGAGTTAACTTTTGAGTTGAAGGATAGAGCCAATCCGAGGCCACGACCTTGTGAAGGGCCCAATGCAAATAGGAGTGCAAACAGGAGTTGGTTGATACATTTGATGCCATAATCGGAAGAGATTATACCAAGCTAGCAAAATAATGAACAAGTTTTAAAATTTTTAATTATTAGTGACGGGGAAGTCTTAACTTGCTAATAATCAACAGTCTTTAAGACTCAATTAGTGATGGGGAGCGGTCCTGTGGGGAGTCTAGGCTCTTGAGGTTTCCCTATTTGGGTTTTGTATTTCTCTTGAATTCCGTAGCTATGTACAGCACTACAACATTTAAAAAGAGCTTCTGCTTCTTTCATTAAGCTTGGATCTGCTGTGTTATATTTATCGGGGTGGAGTACCAATGCACATTTTTTATATTGGGCGTTAAATTCTTGTAAGGTCTCAGGCCAACCATCCAAGCCCAAAATCTTATACATTTCGCCTTGATTAACACCCGTCCTAACAGCATCCCTGATTGCCTCATAAAGAGACAAAGCCGACTCTTTTAAAATGTCATTTTCCATCCCAGAAAATGCAGCTTTTGCATCTTTCACGGCTTGAGTGATATCTGATTGAGCCTGTTCTTTTAAAGGAGCTATAAAAAATTGAGCACAAAACTCTTCTGTAAAAGGAAATTGTCTCTGGAATTTCCGCCCTGAACCATCCCCATTGTCATACTTAAGATCGATACAATCATAAAAAAGAGAGTTTATTTTTTGAAAATTACGAAAGAGTGTTTTGAACTGATCAACGAGAGCTTTGTATTGCTCATGCGTGATACCTTTTTGGTTTTTGACTTTTTCCAAATGTTCTAGAACTGTTTTTTCACAAGGAGGATAATGCTTAGGGATAGGATGGTCTAACAAGTTCTGTGTATTCCTGATCAAGATCATTAAGTCATAGGCCTGTGCAGCTCGGATTTCATTAAAATGTCCGACAGGGCGGCCATTTACAACATCTTCATCATCTTTGCTGGTGTCAAACTCTAGTAAGCCCCCCTTCTGATTGACCAGGCCAAATTGATGTCGCAATTCTATTGTTTTATAAAGAGAGGCGCGGTCGTTATTCAAGACAGACCAAGCAAGAAACATCTCAGGAAAGCAACCTATAGCAAAAAAGGCAATACTTGCACCTAACGCGACTCTAGAATTCCTCCATTCCTCACAATTGATGACAGACCACCGCATTGCAGCTGGGACCTTAGAAATACGGTACAAAGCATAAGGAATCAACACAGCCGTACAAGCACAGCCAGCGTCAGCTGCCACTGCTGCGGCACAATCTGTTAAAGCTTGCCAGCTTTGCGTGGTTGGATCTCTTCGTTTTTCGCTTTCAATTTGACGTTTAACTTTTAGAGTTTCAGCTTCTATCAAAGCATCTTTTTCCAAAAAAGTTAATTCAACCTTAACAGGAGTTACTGCAACTGTATTGGCTTGCTGATGAGCCCGTCTCAGCTTCTGCGCAGCATTAGACTTTCGCATGGCCTCTGCAGCTTTAGCTTTAGCTACCGCACGCTTAGAGAACGGCTGGTTAAAGGGGTCAAAACGAGTCTCAGGAGCCTTAGGAGTCCCGTACCTCTCAATGTTGAGACTTCTGGCTTGTATTAGGTTGTGAAAACGCTGATCCCAATCCGGTGCCTTCGGAGAGTTCCAATAGGCTTGCCATGCCCGATAAAGAGGACGTAAATGAGCTACCACTCCAATGGGGGCAACAATGATCGAGGCAAAGATCAGAGTGATTGATCTGAGAAGAGCGCGAACGGGCTTGCCAAGTGTATGAACGATGGAATTCTTATCTTCGGCATTAAAAAGCATGTTTCGATCTGAAACAGACTCTAAAATAGACCCTTTATCCTCAATCGGCGTCAATTTTTTATTTGAGGGATAGAGCCAATCGGAGGTCATCACCTTGCACAGGGCCCACTGAGAATAAGAGCTGAATGTCGCATTTGATGTCATAATTTTAGAGGGATTTTACCATATTGAGAAAATATTAGGCTATGTCTAAAAAAAATATTTGTCATTGATAAGCCTTGTGTAAATTGAGAAAAATCCTTTAAACTGTCCACTACCAATGAGGTAAGAATATGGCAAAGTCTGGACGAGAAACCATCAAGATGAAGAGCGCAGAGAGCCCTGAAGTCTATTGGACAGAAAAGAACAAAAAAACCAAAACAGAGCGGCTCGAGCTCAAGAAGTTCGACAAACGGCTCAAACGGCATGTGATCTTCAAAGAAGCTAAGTAATCATGTACGAGCTCTCGATTCTCCGGAAGTATTTAATACCCCGGAAAAGACAGCTGTCGATGACGCTCATCGCTCTCATGTCGGTGGGTGTCATTGCGCTGGTGGTCTGGCTCGTTGTGTTATTTCTTTCAGTCACCGAAGGCATCGAAAAGACTTGGCTTGGGAAGCTGACTTCCCTTCATGCACCCCTCAGGCTAACCCCCACGCCTAAGTATTTTTCATCGTATTACTATCAAGCGGATATGGCAAGCAGCCACTCGCACTACACGCCTCGCAGCTTAGCAGACAAGATCGCAGGCCCCTCTGACCCCTATGATCCTGAAACCGATGAAGCGCTTCCCACCTACTGCCCTACCCCAGAAAAAAATTCTGACGGCTCTCTTCGAGATCCTGTGAAGATCGCCTTTCAAATCCTTTCAGATCTTAAAAACAGACATCGGAGCTTAGCCTTTCAAGACTTTGAAATGAGTGGAGCGATGCTCCGCCTTCAGCTGACGAGACCTTCTGCAGGAGGCGGCGAGAGCCACTCTTTTCTCACACAAGCCTCCTATCTCGCCTCTTTCCCCGATCAAAATCCTTTTCTTAAACAACTGACGCTTCCCCCGACAGCGCAAGATGTCACCCATCTTCATTTTTTAGAGTACACCCAGCATAAGCTGGTTCTTCCTGTGCTTCCTACGCAAGAGCGCGGAGTCCTTTTATCCAAACACTTTCGCGATACAGGAGTTAGAATCGGCGATAAGGGTTGGCTCTCCTACCCTGCTGCCACTTCAGGAGGATTGCAAGAGCAGCGTCTTCCCATTTTTGTCTCGGGATTTTACGACCCCGGAGTGTTAACCATCGGCAATAAATGCATTTTAGCTCCTGCCAATATCGTTCACTTGATCAATACCTCAAGCCAAATTGAGCACTTCGACAAAACCGCTTCCATGGGATTTGCCGTCTGGATCGATGAAATTCAAAAGGCTCCTCAGCTAGCTCTTGAGCTTGAAAAGAGGCTCTCCGCAGCAGGGATCGGCTCGTATTGGAAAGTGACAACCTACCGTGACTACGATTTCTCTAAAGATCTGCTCCAGCAATTTCAAAGCGATCGGTATCTTTTCACTTTGATTGGAGTGATCATTCTTCTAGTCGCCTGCTCTAACATCATTTCGCTGCTGATTATCCTTGTCAACGATAAAAAACAAGAGATCGCCATTCTCCAAGCTTTAGGAGCCACCCGCAAAAGCCTTGCTCTTATTTTTGGAGGCCTAGGCGCCTGTGTCGGCCTTCTGAGCAGTCTGATTGGGATTGGAGCGGCTATTTTGACACTTAAAAATCTAGATGCCCTCGTCCATTTTTTAAGCTTTCTCCAGGGACAAGAGATGTTCAATGCCGTCTTCTACGGCTCATCTCTTCCCCATAACCTCAGCTTGCAAGCTTTGGGATTTGTCCTCATTGCCACTCCCCTACTGTCACTTGTCGCAGGACTCATCCCTGCTTGGAAAGCGTGCCGTATCAGCCCCTCGGCAACCCTGAGGTCGTCATGACGGTTCTAACCGCTCGCCACCTCTCGAAGACTTTTAAAACTCCGACACTGGTCACGGTCTTAAAAGACATCTCCTTGGACATCAAGCAAGGTCAGACGGTGGCTATCACCGGAAAATCGGGCGAGGGAAAAACCACTCTCCTTCATATTTTAGGAACCCTCGAGCTGCCGACAGCGGGCACTCTTGAAATTTCAGGGATTCCTGCAGTTCCCTCTTCGTGGAGCCTTCTGCGGAATCAAAAAATCGGATTCGTCTTTCAGACCTATAACCTCCTCGAAGACTACACGGTCCTCGACAATATTCTGATGCCTGCGAAGATTGCAGGCCAAGATACCCGTCCCGGATCTCTTGCCCACACTCAAGCGCTAAAGATGCTTAGTGAAGTAGGACTTTCCCATCGAGCAGAGTTTCAAGCAAAATTTCTTTCCGGTGGAGAAAAACAAAGAGCTGCGATTGCTCGTGCTTTCCAAAATAACCCTGATCTTATTTTAGCTGATGAACCCTCTGGTAATCTCGATCACACTCACTCGACCCTCATCTACAAGCTCCTCCTGAGCGCTGCCAAAGATCACGGCAAGGCCCTCATTGTGGTGACTCACGATCCTGAACTAGCCTCGCTCTGCGAGCAACATTACACCCTCATGGATGGAGAACTCTCATGCGTTTATTAGTCATTGGAACCGGCTATGTTGGACTCGTCACTGGAGCTTGTTTTGCCGAAATGGGCCACCATGTCATCTGTCTCGATATCGACGCTGAGAAAATCGCGGCTCTGCAGCAAGGGGTCGTCCCGTTTTTTGAACCAGGTCTTGAAGAGCTCGTGAAGCGCAATGCCGCTTCCGGTAGATTAACGTTTACAACCGATTACGGGGCCGCAGTCCAAAACTCTAAGGTCTGCTTCATTGCCGTTCCTACCCCTTCCCAAGAAGATGGCTCCTGTGATCTTTCCTATGTTCTCCAGGCCACACGCTCGATTGCTGCTGCGATGAATGACTATAAAGTCATTGTCACTAAGTCGACTGTTCCCGTTGGGACTGCTCAAAAGATCCGCCTCACACTTGAACAGCACAGCCAAGCGCCCTTCGATGTCGTTGCAAATCCTGAGTTTTTAAAAGAAGGGGCTGCTGTCTCCGACTGCATGAAACCCGACCGGATTATTCTCGGTGTTGAATCTCCTGAAGCTACCCAAATCATGAAAGAGATCTACGCTGCCTTTAACCTCAATCACGATCGACTCTTAATCATGGATACCGCCTCGGCTGAAATGACCAAATACGTCGCCAACTCCATGTTGGCAGCCCGGATCTCTTTTATGAATGAAATTGCCGGCCTTTGTGAAAAGCTCGGTGCTGATATCCACAAAGTCCGGGTAGGCATTGGCTCAGATCAGCGCATCGGTTACCATTTCCTCTATGCGGGCGCCGGATATGGCGGCTCTTGCTTTCCTAAAGACATCCGCGCTCTCCAAGCCATGGCAAGAGCCGTCGATTACGACACTCCTCTGCTCACCGCTGTTGAAACCGTCAATGAAAAGCAAAAGCAGCTGCTTGCCAAAAAAATGCTCCGCTACTTTGCCTCGCGAGGCGGCATTACCAAAAAAACTCTCGCCATCTGGGGTCTTGCATTCAAGCCCGATACCGATGATATCCGTGAAGCCCCCGCGTTCAAGCTCATTGAAGAACTTCTCTCTCAAGGTGCTTACCTCCGCCTCTTTGACCCCATTGCTATGCCCAAAGCCCAACTGCTTCTCTCCCACCCTGCTATCACCTGGTGCCACGATGAGTACCATGCTGCTGAAGGAGCCGATGGCATCGCGCTCATCACCGAGTGGAAACAATTTAGATTTGTCGATTGCGACGCCCTCCTTCAAAAAATGGAAGGCAAAGCGTTCTTCGACGGACGAAACCAATACAAAAAAACTGAGATGCAAAACCGTGGGTTCCACTACCACGGCATTGGCATCCCTCAAGATCAGGAGCCCCTCGCATGACACAGTACATAGGACCCGCCTTCCGGTATTTTGGAGCGCCCGCTGTTGCATGTTTATCCTTCGTACTTCCTAATGGCGCCAAAGAGATTATGTTGGGAAGGCACCTTTGCTTATCAAAAGGGGTCGATCCTCTGCTAGATCGGAGCCTTTCTTTTGTTTTCGGCCCAAGCTATCAACAAATCACCTCCCCTCGTTTCACCTGGCTGCAAGGTCACCTGTATGATTTGATTAACAAAGTTCTAGTTGCCGTCTATGGTTATTTGACACTCCCTAAAATTTCTGCCACTTTAACGACCGTGCTCGTTGCTAAAAACGTACTCCAAGACACTCCTGCTCCGCGGCTTAAACTGGGCCTTTGCACCCTGGGGCATGTCTTCGTCTGGGCTCCTGCTATTTTCAAGATGCTCCACATGGTTTTAGATTATTGCAACTTACCCTCAGAAAAAAGAGTCTATGAATTAGGGCAAATAACAGAGTCTTTTCTATTTGTTGCTCCTCATTTGGCAGCTCTTGCTTTACTCCCCTTATCAGGCTCCGCTATCAGGCCTCTTCTCAAATCCATCGGTTATGGCACTCTCTTTTTTGGACTCATTGCAGGTGCAATGAGCGTTAAAATAGCACCTCCTCATCTCATCGAATTAGCCAAGTTGTTTAAAGGCACTGAAATATGGCATCAAGACTCTACTGGGGAAATAAAAACGCTCGACCTTCAGACTGCTTTGGATACTCTCTATAAACTCCGGAACCAGTTAGCAAGGTTTAGCATTTCCATCGCTGATGAATGTTATAGTGAGATATTCCCTCGAGTCCGAGACCTCCTGAACGGCTATTTAGACACTCAGGTTTACACTCCCCTCTATGCAAAAAACTTCACAATCCTCAACGAAGAAGAGTCTGAACTGAGAGCCCTCTTCGGATATAAGGGGCCTGCTGAAGCGGTCTATATTGATCGAGATAAGCGAGAAATAGAGCATTATCGTTTTGCAACCGCGCTTCTTTGCGCCAATCTCCACCGCCTAAAAGCGAAAGAACGCGAACTGCTCCCAGAACAATTTAAGCGCATCCAATACGGTCTTTTTTTTCAAGCCGCCTACGATCTCCAAGATGGAAAGCTGACTAGCTCTGACCCCTCAGTCTTGATCAAAATTGCCCCAGATTTAACAACATTGACCGTTGGTATTGAAGCGGAGCTAAAGATGCAGTTTTCTAGTTCTTCCGAAAAAACAGAATTAAATGCTTTCGTAGATGGTATCCACAGGGATCAATGGCATACGCAGAAACGCTTAAGCTTTACTCAAATCTACGATGCCGCGGTGGCATTTAAACCAAGTTCAGTTGCTACTTTGTAGGAATTCTTGGATCGTAATCGAAGTGATTTCCATCTTTTAGACACAACGTGAGAGGAAAGGAAGTTTTGGCATTAAAAGACGGATCATAGCCAGTCGCGTAGCGATCTTGGATTGCCCTTGCAACTTCAATGTGAATATCAGGAAAAAGCTTGCTAAACGCATAAATTGCATTCACAGAACCAAAAAAACTTGGCTGTTTTAGAAGATCGAAATAAGGGCTATAGTTACCCATAGAGGCTTCGTGTTGTAGTTCATTCAGGCTTCTCTCTTTTTCTTCCAGCTCCTGGTACTGTTGAGAAACATTAGCTTCACCTTTTAAAAGCAGCAGACTTTCTTTCTCGGAGTAGATCGCATTTCTTTTTACAAACACGTGAGCCTCAATGGCCTCATTGGTATATGTACGAAGCTGTTCGTCATTTTTAATGGTTTGCTCCATATATTCCGCCAGCTGAAAACGCAAATGCATATGATCTTCAGGGGGTGTGATACCCTTCAAAGGCCATTCATGATCATTGAGATAGTTTTTTAATCCACGGAACAGTGAATCAAACAAGCAGTCTCCTCTTCCAGGAACAATCACAATGAAAAGAGCGTCGTATTTTTTCTCTAATTCATTCAAGAGATCTCTATTGTGATCGGTCAATTCAAAAGCTCGGAGCTGTTGCTCCCTAAGTCCCGCATCATGTTTTTTATAAAAGTTGTCAATTTGCTCTTTCAACTTCTGTAGCTGGGCTGGACCTTTTTCTAAATGATTTAGTAGATCTTCGACTCCTCGATGAATCTCGATTGCATCAGCCATAATACCCTCTGTAGGGGCTTCAGTAGTTTTGAGAATAGTTAAAGAAGGGGTTGATCCAGGAATCTGAGTCTTTGAGGATAAAAGCAAAAAAACACCATAGCCTATCAGGAGCAAGGGAACAATCGTGAGAAGAGCTATCGAGCAGATACGGTGGGCAATTTCAATGAAACCTGCAGAGCTAGACCACGATGCCTGCAAAGGGGCGCGGAGCTGCTCCACTTGTTTCTTCAGCCATATTGCAGGTGCCGAATACAAGCTCGAGGACGCTGGTAGGCTAGAAAAAGTATTTTTTTCAATCAATGGCATTAGGGTATCCTTCGGAAACTTTCTTAGTTTACACAAAAGCCAGAAAAAAATGCTCTAAGATATTTTTCAGTTTGACGTGATGATGAAGGGCTTGGCGAGCCTTTGCAATGAGAGGAAGGGCCTTTTCAAGGTTAAGAGGATCCTGCTCCCGGATAGCATAGAGAATTTCTTCAAAGATCTGATCGGCCTCTTGATCTGAGGGATCGTCGGGAAGAGCTTTGGTTTGGGTGAGGAACTCAAAAAGCTCTGTGTAGCTTTTGATGCGAAGAAGCTCGGTAGCTGGAAAGCTCGAAGGATGGGAAGCCCTGCGGATCGCCTCGGCAAGAGAGCCTTCGGAGAGGAGTGCAATTCTTTTCCCTTCGGTTGAGAGATGTTTCTCGGCAAGATAGCTGGCAATTAAGTCTTCAGAAATAGGAAAGAAAGCGATCTTGCAGCAGCGAGAAAGAATCGTAGGCAAGATGGCTTCCAGTTGGCTCGTGAGGAGGATGAAATAGGTCTGAGGCGGAGGCTCTTCGAGGGTTTTAAGAAGCGTATTAGAGCTAGCCGGGAGCATCTTTTCAGCATCGTGGATGATGAAGATCTTGGCGGGGGCTTCAAAGGGAGGAAGACCGGCCTCTTCGAGGAGAGCGCGGATGGTGGCAACGGGGTGTTGATCACTTTTAGGATCGGGAAGGATGGTGTGAATATCGGGATGCTCGTTTTTGGTGTTGGAGACAAGGGCACGGGCTACTTCTAGGGCAAAATGGCTTTTGCCAACACCTTGAGGTCCATGAAAAAGGAGCACAGTGGGTAGCGCCTGATGGGAGAGAAGGCGTTTTAAAATCTCTTTGGCCTTCTCATTGCCAATAAGGCTGGAGAAGGGCGGAGGCTTGGGAGAAGACGTGGTCGGGTGATTGGGATGCATCTAGTATATGAAACCTCTTAGGCTCTTTTTTTGCAATTTCAAGATAGGTGGAGCGGATCTTTTGATGGAAGGTAATATCTTCTTTTTCAATGCGGTCTTTCGAACGGTGGACACGCTGAAGCCCTTTTTCAGGATCGATATCGAGGTAGAGGGTGAGGTCAGGTTCAAGATCTTGAGTCGCAAAATGACACAGCTTGCGAACCCATACGGGATCAAATCCCCTAGCGCCCCCTTGGTAGGCAACGGTTGAATCGTTGAACCGATCGCAAAGGACAATGGTCTGATTTAGAAGAGCGGGACGGATCACTTGCTCGACATGCTGCGCTCGATCAGCCAAAAATAGAAACAGTTCGCAGCGTGTTGAGATGTCTTTTTCATCATGGTGGAGCAGCAGATGCCGAATAAGCTCCCCTGTCATGGTGCTGCCAGGGGCTCTCGTTAGAAGAACCGGTTTTTCATGCCGCTTAAATTCTTCATGAACCCTTTGGAGTAGAGTCGTTTTACCCGCGCCTTCTCCTCCCTCAAATGAGATTAGCAGATGCTTTTTCTCCTGAGGAAATCTCCTCAATTTTTTGGACGGCGACAATTTTATCTTCTTTGGGAAGATTGACAAGGCGAACGCCTTGTGTCGAGCGGCCCATCACACGGACATCTTTCATCGGCATGCGAAGCGTCTGTCCGAGCTCTGACATCACGACAACGCTGTCACGGTCGGTGACAGAGAGTGCACTCACGACAAGGCCGTTGCGTTCACTGGTGATGATCGAGCGGACTCCCACGCCGCCGCGATTGGTCTGACGGAAATCTTCCACGAGGGAGCGTTTTCCAAACCCATTTTCGCAGACGATGAGAAGGTTTTGATCGGGTGTGACGATTTCACAAGAGACGACATAGTCGCTTTCATTTTTGAGCATCACGCCGCGGACTCCGCGGGCCACGCGGCCAATAGCGCGGATGAGGTTTTCATCAAACCTGACTGCCATCGCGTTCCTTGTGAAAAGCATGATCTGCTGACCTTCTGAGACGAGGCGAGCAGCGATGACTTCATCCCCTTCATCGATATTGATCGCATAGACGCCTTTGCGCCGCATCGAGCTAAACTCGGAGAGGATAGTCTTTTTAACGACACCTTTTTTGGTCGCAAGAAGAATCGAGGCAGGCTCTGCAAAGCTACGAACACGCAGGACTGTCGCGATCTTCTCACCCGTTTGGATGTCTTCCAAGAGGTTGATGAGAGGCTTGCCTTTGGATCTACGGGCCGCTTCGGGGATCTGCCACACTTTGAGCCAGTAGCACCGGCCTAGATTTGTGAAGATCATGAGGTAGTCGTGGGTTGAGGCGACGTAAATATCTTTGAGAGCATCCCCTTCCCGTTTCATATCTAAACCAACAACGCCTTGACCTCCGCGACGTTGTTCGCGGAAAGTGTCAACGGGCATCCGTTTGATGTAGTCGTCTTCAGAAATGGTGATAATCACCGGTTCATTGGGGATAATATCTTCCATTTGGAATTCCCCTTCAGCAGCGACGATTTTAGTTCTGCGCTCGCCTTTGTGGTGCTTACGCAGCTCTTCGAGCTCTTCCTTGATGATGCCGCGGACGAGGTCCTCGCTGGCTAAGACGGCACGGAGGTGGGCAATTTTTTGTTGGAGATCTTTATATTCATCTTCGATTTTACCGCGCTCTAGACCCGTGAGTTGATATAGGCGGAGATCAAGGACCGCAGTAGCTTGACGCTCAGATAGAGAGTAATGGGCCATCAGTTCATTTTTAGCAGATTCTCGGTTATCACTTTCACGGATGAGGCGAACGACAGCATCGAGATGATCAAGTGCCTTGAGGTAACCTTCTAAGAGGTGAGCTCTAGACTCGGCTTTTAAAAGTTCAAACCGGGTGCGGCGACGGATCACTTCAATCCGATGCTCGATCCACGCAGCGATCATGTGCTTGATATTCATCGTGCGCGGCATCCCTTTGTCAAGGGCGAGCATGTTGCAGCCAAAAGTCACCTGCATATCGGTAAATTTGTAGAGCTGGTTGATAGTGACGTCGGGGATTTCTCCACGCTTGAGCTCAATGACGATGCGCATCCCGTCTTTATCAGACTCATCGCGAATATCAGAGATCCCAGCGAGGGTCTTTTCATTGACGAGTTCGGCGATACGCTGAATGAGAATCGATTTGTTGACGTTGTAAGGGATCTCATCAATGACAACGCGCTCTTTCTCCCCCTCTTCTTCTTCCGTATGCATCACACCGCGGAGTAAGAGCTTCCCGCGACCTGTATGGTACGCTTCCTTGATCCCTCGGTAGCCGCAAATGACGCCCCCTGTAGGGAAGTCGGGAGCTGGCATCACTTCCATGATCTCATCGATGGTCGTTGCAGGATTATCGATGACTCTAATAGTGGCAGTGATGAGCTCTTCAAGGTTATGGGGAGGAATATTGGTTGCCATTCCGACTGCGATTCCAGAAGATCCATTGCAGAGCAGGTTAGGAAACTTCGAAGGAAAAACCGTCGGTTCAACTTTGGTTTCATCATAGTTAGGAATATGGTCAACCGTATCTTTGTCCAAGTCTTCCATGAGGGCCATGGCCGCATGTGTCAGACGAGCTTCGGTGTAACGCATCGCCGCTGGGGAGTCTCCGTCAACCGAGCCGAAGTTACCCTGTCCATCAACGAGGCCGTAGCGCATCAACCAATTTTGCCCCATACGGACAAGTGTAGGATAGATGACTGTCTCACCGTGTGGATGGTAATCCCCTGAGGTGTCACCGCAGATCTTGGCGCATTTACGGTGCTTGCCGCCGGGGCTCAAGTTCAGTTGGCGCATCGCAAAGAGAATCCTGCGCTGTGAGGGTTTGAGGCCGTCACGCACATCGGGAAGGGCCCGTGAAATGATCACAGACATCGAATACCGAATATAGCTTTCCCTGACCTCTTCTTCGACATTACGGGGAACGATCATGTGGTCTTGCGGATAGTCCATTGTATTATTTACCTTAAATATCTAAATTCTTAACTGACAGTGCGTACTTCAAGATGCAGTCGCGGCGAGGCGGTACATCATCTCCCATGAGCAGGGTGAACATGTGGTCGGCAGCAATGGCGTCTGGAACCGTGACGCGAACGAGGGTTCTTTTTTCACGATCCATCGTCGTCTCACACAACTGATCGGCGTTCATCTCTCCCAACCCTTTGTACCGTTGGATTTCGATGCCTTTGCGACCGTTGACGCGGAGGAAATCGATCCCTTCTCGGAGAGTAAAGACAGGAATTTCTTTCCCTTCTTCATCGATGATATCAAACAATTTACCATCGGCGACTAAGTAGTTGTCGAAAGCAAATCCAAAATCGGCAAGGCTCAGACGCAGCTGTTGAAGGTGATCTTCTTCAAACAGTTCCATCAGCGGCATGGCTTTATAGACAAACTGTTTCATCTCTTCTGTCTGTTCTTCTACAGGAATGGAGGCCAAGGTGTTAGCATGGATTTTTTGTTGTTGTTCTTCATCTTCGACACGAATTTGGGCAAGCTCATCATCAGAATAGACAAATCTAAACTGATCTCCCACTTTAACTTGGAATCTAGGGAAGCGCCCTTCAGGACTACGCGACTGCAAAAATTCGCGGAATGGAATCCCCTTTCTCTCGACAGAAAGAAGGAACCCTTCGATATCCAAAGTCGCGTGAAGAAGTTTTTCAACTTCTTCTTTTGACATCACATCGGCATGTCCCATCAGCTTTAAATTAATATCGCTGATCCCCAGCTTGAGAAGGTAATCATCCATCTCTTTTTCGCTATGGATATACCGGGAAATCTTTTTACGCGTCACACGGTAAAGAGGAGGCTGAGCAATATAGACGAAGTT
Source organism: Parachlamydiales bacterium (assembly GCA_023265455.1). Taxonomy (GTDB): domain Bacteria; phylum Chlamydiota; class Chlamydiia; order Chlamydiales; family Rhabdochlamydiaceae; genus PALSA-1444. Next base: position 68,566 of record JAHFTQ010000007.1, on the reverse strand, counting down.
ATTTTCAACAAGCGCTGGCATATGGCGGTATAAAAAGGTTAGAAGAAGCGTGCGGATATGAGAGCCGTCGACATCAGCATCCGTCATGATGATGATCTTGTGATACCGCAGTTTTTCAAGGTTGAAATTGTCTTTGCCGATCCCGCAACCAAAGGCAGCAACCATGGCGCCGACTTCATTATTTTGTAAGATTTTTTCCAAGCGGGCTTTTTCGACGTTTAAGATCTTACCCCGGATCGGAAGAACCGCTTGGAACCGACGATCCCGTCCCATCTTAGCAGAGCCTCCCGCAGAGTCTCCTTCCACAATAAAGATCTCGCATTTTTCAGGATCTTTCTCTTGGCAATCGGTGAGCTTGCCAGGTAATCTGGCGCTATCGAGAGCTGTTTTTCGAAGAGTCAGCTCGCGCGCTTTTTTAGCCGCTTCTCTCGCTTGCGCGGCAATGATCGCTTTTTCACCAATCTGTTTAGCAATTTGAGGATTTTCATCGAGAAAAATCGTAAGCTCTTCTCCACAAATCATCTGAACAACAGAGCCGACGTCATTGTTGCCCAGACGCTGCTTGGTCTGTCCTTCAAACTGAGGGTTGGGAACTTTCACTGAAATGACTGCTGTCAGCCCTTCTCGCATATCATCGCCAGAAATGGCCAGCTTATCGGCTTTGAGCAGGTTGTGGTTTTTGATGTATTGGTTAAGGACGCGGGTCAAAGCTGTTGAAAATCCTGAGACGTGCGTTCCCCCTTGCCGTGTGGAGATGTTATTGACATACGAGTGAACATTTTCGATATAGGTATCGTTCCACTGAAGAGCCAGCTCAACATCGACGGGTCCATCAGAGACATCTCGAACCCCATGGATATAGATCGGCCTCTGAAATAGTGGAATCTTGTTCTCATTTAAGTAAGCCACAAAAGAGACAATGCCTCCTTCGTAGAAAAGACTCACCTCAGGGTGTTCGGTATCGCGCTCATCGCGGTAGGTGATTTTAACCCCTTTATTGAGGAAGGCCAGTTCACGTAGACGCCGGAGCAAGAGATCGTAATCATAAGTCGTGACGCTAAAGATCGTATCATCAGCCCAAAAATGGACAATCGTCCCCCGTTTGGTCGTCTCCCCGATCAGTTTAAGACTATGGGTGGGTTTGCCACGCGCAAAGCCCATTTCATAATTTTTTCCATCTTTATGGACTTCAACGCTCATTTTTTTGGAAAGTGCGTTGACGCAAGAGACGCCGACGCCATGAAGCCCCCCCGACACCTTATAGGTTGCCTTATCAAATTTACCACCCGCATGGAGAATGGTCATGACAACTTCAAGAGCTGAGACGTCCCGTCCTTGTTTAATCGACTCTTTTTCATGCTTCCCAATCGGAATGCCGCGCCCATTATCTTCGACAGAGACCGATCCGTCTTTATGGAGAATGACAGTGATGGAGTTGCAATGGCCCGCCAATGCTTCGTCAATACAGTTATCGACAACCTCAAAAACCAGCTGGTGAAGCCCTGCTGTATGGGTGTCCCCAATATACATCCCCGGCCTTTCACGCACAGCCTGGAGTCCTTCCAATACCGTAATCGAACTTGCGTCATACGTGCTTTTCTGTTCTTCTGTCATTATCGTCATACCTTGCTTAACCTATCCGGAATATAATTTTTTTTAGAACGGCCTCTGGGAACCTGTCTTGCATTTTCCGAAGCAATCTCGCCTGTTCTTGCTGAACCAACAAACTATATAAAGCTGCGTTTTTAACCTTTACCACAAGCACGCCTTTTTCGAAAGAGACAGCTTCGGTCATGCAGCGCCATTTCGCATCAACGACCTGATCCCACCCACTTAAGACAAGATCAGGACGCTCACCTCTACGACTATCAATTTCTTGTAGCAGCGAGGGAAGCAAATCCTTCAAATGCCGGTTCGTCAGCTTTGTTTTATTTGCCATCTTTACCACGAAAAAAACTCAAGAAGCATTACACCCCAGCATATCTTAAATCCCTCAAAATCGCTAGCGAAAATTCACGCTAATAGATTGGCAAGAGAAGGGAGCGCCTCTTCCAAGGGAATGATTTGAATATTATCGACAAATTCTTTTCTTTTTCCCCCGTAAAAAAGGAATAATTTAGCTTCGGGATAATCTTCCCCAAACAATCGAAGACCTCTCAAATCTTTAGAATCGATCGTTTCTGATCTTTTGACTTCAATAGCAAGAATGCCTTGGGGCCCGTAAAGAACAAAATCGACTTCGACCTTGTCAGAAGTTCGCCAAAAGTAAACTTGATATTGGAAATTAAAGTAATGATTAATTGCTTGGAGCTCTTGATAAACTAATGTTTCCAAGGCAATTCCTTCAATCCCTTCTGCTAAATCATAAGGACCGCGAGGCCTAATCGCTTGAAAAACTCCTGAGTCAAAAAAATAAAACTTAGAGTGGGCAATCAACTTTCTCTTTGCCCTCTTCGTAAAAACGGGAATTCTTTGAGCCAAAAGCAGATCCTCAGTGATCTGAAAATAATCTTCGACTACCTTGCGGTGAATCGAAGATTCTCTAGCGACTTCTGAAACATTAATAACCTGGCCCTGTGAAAAACTAGCCACCTCTAAAAAACGGGAAAAAGCCCCGATATTGCGTGTCAACGCCTCCTGCATAACCTCTTCCCTTAAATAGGTCTGGGTATAGGCTTCCAAGTAATCTCGGATCGCCTGGTCACTATTTTTTGAAAAGACATAGGGCAGATGGCCAAATCTGACAGATTTTTGCAGCTGAAAATCTTTTTGAAGTTCTAATGCTGTCAAAGGGAAAAGCTTAAATGAAAGGGCCCGGCCTGCCAAAAGATTGACTCTCTTTTTCCTAAGACTGCGTGCGCTGGATCCTGTAAGAATGAATTTATAGTGGGATTTTTCGATGAGACGGTGCACTTCGTTCAAAAGCTCAGGAATTTTCTGGACCTCATCAATGATAATCCAATCTTCAAATCCCGGAGGAATCATTTGCTCTAGCCTATCAGGACGGGCGGACAAGTCAACAAATGCACTCGTCTCAAGAAGGTCAATGGATAGCCCTCCTGGAATGTTATCCCGCACCCACGAGGTCTTTCCGGTCCCTCGCGGGCCGAAAAGGAAGAAACTTTGTCCACCCTCTAAGGGTCTCTTTAGCAATCGCTTATACATATATACTGCTTTTTGGCCTTGAAAAGTCCATTTTACCACATTTTTTGGACTTTGCAAGTCCAATTATCAAATCCGCAATTAACATCCTTGCTAACAGTCGCTTACGCGTAAATTTTATTTTTGGCCTTGAAAAGTCCATTTTTTGGGGTTTTTTGGACTTTGCAAGTCCAATTTAGAGCAGAAGCGCTTTAAGGCCAATTGCGATCAAGAAATAAATCGACATTGAAAGAAAATCATTAAAAGCCGTGACAATCGGTCCGGAGGCAATAGCCGGATCAATCCCCACCCTTACAAAGAATAAGGGTGAAAATACTCCCAGCAAAGTACTTGCTAGGCAAGCTCCCCAAAGACCGATTCCGACGATGATTCCGACAACCCCCGGGTTAACTTCAATGCCGGAGACCCCAATCAGATCCAGCCCCCAGACTAAAAGGCCTGCGATGATTCCAAAAATAACGCCTGTGGAAAAACCAATGATCATTTCTTTAATAACCGCTTCGCTTTTGGTTCCGGCAGAAAACGCTCCTGTTGCCATACTGCGCACGAGCACCGTACTGCATTGCAGACCAATATTTCCTGAGAGCCCGCTAATCAAGGGAACGAAGAATAAGACAAACGTCAAAGCCCCTTCCGCATAACCCTGAAAAGACGACATTACGCCGACATTGACAAGCCCAGCTACTAAGGTGACTAAGAGCCAAGGAGCGCGCGCTAAAAGCCGCCTCCAAGTGGGAATGTATTCCCGGACATTTTCCCCCGTACCTGCCATTTGAGCAATCGTTGCATCGGCAATATCTTCCATCGCCTCCATGGCATCTTCGTGAGTAATCACGCCAACTAAGAAATCATCAGCATTGACAACGGGAAGCGCGGGGAGTTTATACCGCTCCACAATATCAACGACTTCTTCACGAGAGGCTTCAGCATTCACCTTTTGCAGCACAGGCCGCATGACCTGTTTTAAAGGGAGATGAGAAGGGTTGATGATGAGGTTTCGAGCGGGCACATAGCCTTGAAGCTGTCCTGCTTCGTTTAAAACAAAAATCTGACGAGCCAGATCTATCCCGGGATGGGAACGGATATAAGCGGCGGCTTCCCCAATTGTATAATCGGTTGGAAAAGCAAAAAATTCATTGGTCATCAGACGACCTGCGGTATTTCTCTGATGTTGCTTAATTTCTCGGATACGCGCCGCTTTAGAAGGCTCTAGCATATCAAGAACCCGGCGAACCCGTCTTTCCGACATATCTTCTAAGACAGCCACCGCATCATCGGGCGGCATTTGTTCAATTAATTTTTTAGCTTCTAAGTCAGAGATATGACGAAAAACCACGGTGCGGGTACTCGCGTCCGTATTGATCATGAACGCAATCTTTCCTTCCCTATCTAAGAGATTATCATAAATAACAGGGCGGGCATCGGGGGGTAAACGGGATACTGCATAAGCCAAATCGATAGGGGCATGTTCAGAGGCAATCTTGACAATATCTTGTAAAATAACTTTTGAAGTTTGTTGATGAAACGCCTCATCCAGCTTTTCTTTTAAAATCCCATCCAGCTGGCTTGTTGACGACATGAGTGAATTTTGATCACCTAGCATGAACCTATCTCACTATTGTAAATATGGGATTTTTGAAGGATTTTTTCGTTTTTTTCAAAGCCGCTTCGCAGGACATACTTGAACAAGTAGGCCAAGAAGCGGCTTTGGAAGGAACGGAAAAAGACTCGAAAAGCACATGTTTAGAATAGTGAGATAGGTTCATAAATACCCCGCAGCAAAATTGTATCCCCAAAATTATTTTTCTTCCAGCAAAAATAGTTCTTGGAAAAAAAAGTTTTTGTGAAATATTCTTTTCCAAAGAATAAAGAGGACTTAAGATGGCTCAAAAGATCGGTTTTTCCACTGCAACTCAGACTACAAACAGTCAAACATCCCACGTGACTCTCTCTCCTCTCGATGAAAAGCTTCGGAGAAATTTTTACGAAAAAGCCCTTAGGGAAAGCGGCAATACTGCCAAAACCCCTACAGCATTTGACCTGCCGCCTCCCTCAAACCCTCTTCAGCTCCAGGTAGACTCCGCCAAAAACCAGGGGAAAAGAAAAGAAATGGAAGATGCCCATTTTCACTGCAAGATCCCTGAAGGATTTATGATGGGAATCTTCGATGGGCATGGAGAGAACGGGGTCATTGCTACTAGAGCTGCGAAGACCTATGAGCTCTCTTTCCCCACTCTCCTCAGGACCCACCCAGAAGATAAGAAAAAAATATTTAAAACCATTAACACCTCTTTCCATGAATCTCTCTCGGAAACAACAGGAGGAACGACAGCTCTTTTCTGTTTTTTCGATTCGCTGACTCACCGCCTCTATACTTCTAATTTGGGAGATTCTAAGGCTTTAGTTTTTCGAAAAACAACTGAGGGTCTTATTGATAGTTTCCCCGTCTCCATTGAAAGAAATTGGGCAAATCCCAAAGACATGGAACGTGCGCGCATCGCCTTTAATGATCCTGAGTTTTTCAAAATATGGTCTCAAGCTAAAAACCCCAAAGAACGGCGCTTTCCTTTCCCATTTTATGGTGTCAATGTCAGCCGCTCTTTGGGCGATAAAGGGATGACAATCAACGACAAGACTGCCACTAGCCAAAACGCCCACCAGACCTTTGTTCAGCTGAAAGAAGGAGATTTACTGGTGATGGGATGTGATGGTGTTTGGGATTTCGTAACACCCGAAGGACTCATTGATAACGTTCTGACTGCCAACTGGGACCACCCTTTCCTGGCCCAACGTATTGTCAATTATGCCCTTAAAACCAGCAGTGACAATATCACCGTCATCTGTGCCCGGACTAAGGCCACCTTATCTGCCTCAAGTTCTTTAGAGTCTACGCAATCTTTTGAGGATTCAGAGTCTTCAACCGATTAAGATTGCTTCAGATTAGAGCTCTGTGGTACGATTTGCCCTTAAATTTATGTATAAACCAGAAAAAATCCGCAATATCGCAATCGTTGCCCACATTGACCATGGCAAGACTACGCTCTTAGACCAATTCTTAAAACAATCTGCTATCTTTCGTGAAAATGAGAAGGTTCCCGAGAGAGTTCTCGATAGCAATGATCAAGAAAAAGAGCGCGGAATTACAATCTTCGCTAAACATACCAGTATTTTTTACGAAGACTACAAAATCAACATCATCGATACCCCTGGCCATGCTGACTTTTCTGGAGAAGTTGAAAGGGTTTTAGGCTTAGTCAACTCGGTGCTTCTAATTGTGGATGCCCAAGAAGGGCCTATGCCACAAACACGCTTTGTGCTGTCCCAGGCATTAAAAATGGGACTTCGCCCGATCGTTGTTCTGAACAAAATCGATAGACCCCATGCTAACCCCGACCGAGCCCTTAATCTGACCTTCGACCTCTTTGTTGAACTGGGCGCTACCGATGAGCAACTCGATTTTCCGGTGATCTATGCCTCCGGAATCCAAGGTTTTGCGATGCAAAACCTCGAAGACCCTAGAGTCGATCTCAAACCTCTTTTTCAAAAAATCATCGCCTTTGTCCCCGCTCCACCTGGAAGCCTCGAGCTCCCCTTCTTGATGCAAGCGACAACTCTCACCTACGACGATTACGTCGGACGCCAAGCCTGCGGAAGAATTTTAGAAGGAACCCTGAAAGTGGGACAGACCATCGCTCGTATTAATAAAGATGGCCATCCGACCTCGCATAAAGTCATTAGAATCGAAGGCCACCTCGGTCTTCAAAAAGTTGAAATGGAAGAGGCCGGTGTCGGCGATATCATCAGCATTGCCGGTGTTCCTGACGTCACGATTGGAGATACCCTCTGCGATCCTGCCAACCCCGTACAGCTTCCTCCTATCCATCTTGCTGAACCTACCCTCAATATCGAAGTGATGGTCAACAACGGCCCCTTCGTTGGAAAAGAAGGCAAGCACGTCACGATGAATAAAATCCGTGACCGCCTTCTCCAAGAAAAACGGGCTAACATCTCTTTAAAGATCGAACAAAAACGAGAAGACGCCATGGAAGTGTGCGGCCGTGGAGAACTCCACCTTGCCGTTCTTCTCGAAGCGATGCGCCGTGAAGGATATGAATTCCTCATCTCTAAACCCAAAGTGATCTTGAGAACCATTGACGGTGTCCAATCCGAACCGATGGAAAATGTTCACATTGAAGTCCCCCAAGAATATTCAGGACAAGTCATTGAAGAGCTCTCTCGCCGCCGCGGTGAGCTGCGCCTTCTTGAAACCAACGAACACGGCATCACAACGCTCCAGTTTTTCCTCCCCACAAGAGGCCTCATGGGCTACCGTGGTGAATTCCTCACCGTCACTCGCGGCCTTGGAATTTTAACCTCGATTTTTGACAGCTACGGCCCTATGAAAGGAGCCATTGTCGGCCGCCTCAAAGGAGTGATGGTTTCTGGCAACCAGGGTAGAACTACCGGCTACGCTGCCTTTAACCTCCAAGAGCGCGGAACCCTTTTCGTCTCTCCTGGCGAGGAAGTCTACGAAGGAATGGTCGTCGGAGAAAATAACCGCGATAACGACCTCGTCATCAACATCACGCGGGAAAAACACCTCACCAACATCCGCGCGGCTGGCAGTGACGAAAACATCATCTTAACACCACCTCGCACCTTTACACTCGAGACTGCCATCGACTACATCAACGAAGATGAAGTCGTTGAAATCACCCCCAAATCCATCCGCCTGCGCAAACGCCTCCTCAAAGAGAACGAAAGAAAACGCTCGGAGAAGTAAGCGATTTCTTCGCTTCCCATTTTCAATTTTGCAGCAAGCTGCTGCAAAAAATATAATTTAGACTTCACTAAAGTTGAGTACGAAAAATGTTTCTATGGTATACTGCGGGGCTTCAAAAGAGTAGGCTATGAGATTAAAATCGCTAAGATATAGGGAAAACATTGCACGCGAAGATGCAAATCCGTGGGAGCTTCAAGAAATCCACCTTGGAGAGCATAATCTCATCGTTGCAAAAAACGCTACAGGCAAAACGCGCATCCTGAACACTCTTCATAATTTGTCCAGACTTATTCAAGCTTCTCAAACCATGGTGAATGGAGTCCCGCAGAAAATCACTTCTGAAGGAGAGTGGCACGCCTCTTTTATCGATGAGAACCACTCTGTTTTCGAATACTTTGTTGCCTTTAAGAATGGGCAAGTGGCGCATGAAAGAATTACAGTAGACAGCCAAGAGAAACTTAAGCGAGAAATGTCTTCTGCGGAGATCTATTCAAATTCCACCTCAAAATGGCAAAAAATATCTCCTCCTAATGACCAGCTGGTTCTTCATGTTCGAAGAGATAAAAATGAATTTCCCTTTTTGGAAAGCCTAATTTCTTGGGCAAAAGGGGTTCGTGGCCTGAGTTTTGGCAATACCTCTCCCTATGTGATTGAGATTCCTGGCAAACCTTCCCAGTTAACAAGTCTTAATGCGGTCCCATCAGCGCTTGAGCAATTATCAACTTCGCAATTACAGAACGTTCTCGAGCAACTACGCAGTATTGGGTATGGGTTAGAAGCGGCAACAACTGGTTTAGCAGAAGGACTACCTCCCAGTACAAAGATTATCTTCTTAAAGGAAGCAGGAATTAACCATCCCCTTAAACAAAATGAGATTTCGCATGGAATGTTCCGGGCTTTTTCCCTTCTCACGATTGTAGAATTTTTCCGAACCTCTGGTGATGTTGGATGTATTTTAATAGACGACTTCGGTGAAGGCCTTGACTTTGAACGTGTTAAAAAACTTTCAGAACTAATCTTTTGTAAAAAATCCGAACCCAACCTTCAAATTGTTGCAACTTCTAATGACTCTTTTTTAATGAATGCCGTCCCCCTGCATGATTTAACCCTTTGTTACAGATCAAACCATACTGTCAGCGGCTTAAATTATGCAAACTCCAGAGAGAAATTCGATGAGTGGAGACAACTTGGCTTGAATAATTTCGATCTTTTTTCCTCAGACTTTCTACAAAAAACATGAATAGAAAGAAAATTGCGATATACGTTGAAGGACAAACGGAACAAATCTTAATTAATCACCTTATTAAAACGTGGTGGTGTTACTCTGGGATTCGAGTTAATAATTTCAGAATATTAAAGGGACTAAACAAAGAATCTGATGTTAAAAATTACCCGGTTCATAGCGACATTGAGTCTCAGCTGTTATTTCTAATCTTTAACGTAGAAGGTGAAGGATCTCTTCCTTCGAGCATTGCAGACCGTGCAAGCAAACAGCACGAGCAGCACTTTAAGATTATTGCCTTAAGAGATTTATATGCTGAAGACTACAAAAAAAACCAAAACAAAGAAAATGCAGACCAGGTTGTTTTGGCAAATATTAGAAAAGCCCTCAAAATAAAGGGATGTGTGGAGCCAGAAAAAATAGACATTTTTTTCTCCATCATGGAAATCGAAGCCTGGTTGCTTGCATTTTCAAACGCTCTGTTAAGGTGGGCAAAATATTCGCCTGATTTACCGCAAAATCTTGAAGCCATACCTCGTCCAAGTCTCCGCCTAGAAGAGTTTGGGAAACTCGCTGGCCGAGGAGCTCATAAATCCTACCATGAAATAACTTCTTATGTCACTCCTATCAGTCGTGAAGATATTCAGGACGTCTATAACTCTAATCGTGTTCCCAGCTTTAGCAAATTTTGGAATAAATTGCTTAGTCTAAGTGGGGACAATCCTCTTTGTGAAAATCCTCCTGAGGAACTGTTACTAAAAAGTGATTAATACACGATTCGACCGGAAACCGTACAAGTTATTGCAAAAGTTGCAAGGTTACACTGTCGTTAATAGGATCGTAAGAACTCATCGTAACGGATTTGCCCTTTAGAAAATCGGCTAAACCAGCTTCCTCAAGTTTGTAATAGCTTTGATGGTAGACATTTGAAAGATTTATAGGTCCCCAGAGAATTAAAGATCTTTCTAACACATGAGACGGCAATTTTTCAATAACCAGGATTCCTTCGTGGTGCGAATCGCCCTTACAGCGAAATGCAAATTTTTTGCAATCTGCAGTGCGAATCATTTGACGGCCTACCATCAGAATATCTAAATCAGCAAAATCCTTAGCCGCAAGTATCAAATGAGCAATGCCATGTCGAGGTGTCTTAAACTCGACTATTGGCATATTTAAGACCCGCTCGACCCCCAGCTTTACAACACAAGATAAGCAATTGCGCTGAACTTCTATAAATTTTTTATAAACTAATTGTTTAACCGCTTTTTCATTAGGAGAAAGGCCCAAATTAGAACCCTTGGCATCCCATAGACCATCCGCAAAAACATACCATTGTTTACATACCTGCGATATCCTCCCCAAATCTTGAACAGAGAGATATTTTCCAATGTGTGTTTGAATATCCACTGGTATCGCCTCTAAGGTACCATCTTTAGGTTGTGGGAGATTAGTAAACTCACTTTTTCCAAGCTCATCGATATGTACCTGATCTACAAGAGCAAAATGTTGATCACGATAAACCCGGCTTACAATCAGTAAACAAATTTTTAATGCTGCCCCTAAAATACTTCCAGGGATCACAAAAATGACCGCGAGAACTACCTGATAAATCCGAATATGAGTAGCGCGAAATGAGGGGGTTAGCCGGGCAACTCTTATTTGCTGGTCTAAATCCACTAGAAATCGGGGTATATCCCTCCCTCTTATTTTTCCCACCAAAATGTTCAAAGGTGCAAAAGAGACTCTCTCGGGAGTTCTTGCAAGCTCCAATAAAATATTATTTGAAGCAATCTCAGTACCGAAAAACACCTTTAAGTGCGTGGAAATTCCCATAAAAGTAGCACGATTTTAGTCAAAAAAATGATTATTCCCAATAAAAAACTCCTAGCCAGCTTAGGGGGCTATCGATTAGAATTCGCCCCATCCTATGTTTACTAAATTATTAACCGACCGCCGCTCGAGAGTTCTTTTTTTCCTGATGTTCGGCATCGTGTGCTTCTTGAGCATCAACTACGGCATTCTCAGAAGCGCAAGAAATGCTCTTGTCGTCGCTGACCTCGGAAAAGGGGCCGGTTCGATCCCCATCTTTGAGCTCTGCGGCACGATGCCCGCAGCTATTTTAATGGTCTACATTCTCACACGTCTGCTTAACCGTTACTCGATTCATAAAGTTTTCATGATCACCTTAGCCGTCTTCTCGGGGTTCTTTCTCTTCTTTGCCCTGGGAATCTACCCTTCTTTGCCGAGATGGGAAGCGCAAATTACAACCTGGGACTGGCTTCCGGGCTCTACCTTCTTATCCGTCATCTTGCCTCAGGCCTTTTCAATGTTGTTCTTTGTCATGGCAGAGCTTTGGAAAATCGCCTTGCTCACCGTTTTATTTTGGGGGCTCGTCAATCAATACATTCCCTTAGGGGATGCTAAAAAATATTACGGTCCTTTGATGCTAGGAGGTAGCGTTGGAACCATCGTTGCAGGCCCGATCATTTCTCTTTGCACCTCTGACTTTGCTTCGCGCCAATCGTGGTCTCAATCCCTCATCTTAATGATGGCTTTCCTTGCACTTGTCAGCGTGATCACCGCTTGGTTTTATACAAAACTCTGGAAAGAGTTCGCAGGGCCTAAAAAAGAGCTCGAAGAAGAAAAAGAACACCTCTCTCTTTGGGAAAGCGTCAGACTTTGCGCTCGCACCCCTTACCTCTCACTCCTGGCCTGGCTCACCATCGCTGACTATGTCGCTTATGCCCTTGGCGAAGTTGTTTTCCTCGATGTCTTAAAAATTAAGTATCCCGATCCTCGCGACTATTGCGATTACATGGGACAGCTTTCTCTTTGGAGCGGTATACTCACCGCTTTTAGCGCGCTTGTCATCACTCCTCTCATCTTACGCCGCTGCCGCTGGGTCGTCGCTTCTTTGGTCACGCCCGTCTGTATTCTTCTCACCGAAGGAGCTTTCTTCATCGTGCTTTGGAACCAAGGGGGGAACTCAAAGACAGCCTCCAACGTTGAACTTCTCGTTTTCCTAGGAACGCTCTTTTTCTGCTTGGTCCGCGCGGCTAAATCGACATTATTTGATACCTCTAAAGAACTTTCATTTATCCCCCTTCCCTCATTGGAAAAGATGCAAGGGAAGCTCGTGATTGACGGAATGTGTTCACGAGTTGGACGCGGCAGCGCTTCGCTATTTAGCATCATCTTAATTCAAGCCTGCGGAGGCGTTTTGGCCAGTGTCTTTATTGCAGGACCTTTAGTTCTTATCATTGCCATCAGTTGTGTCATCTCGACCTTCAAACTCGGCACGCTGGTCGATAAAAAAGCCGATGGAAAAAGTCCCGCATAATCGATTGCATATTAATATCTCCCCCGCTAAATTCTTATTCCCTTGAAATACTCCCTTAGGAAAAAACAATGACTCCGACTACACTACCAGCTTATCACCTGTTATTTTTGCCACCAGAAACTCTGAATATCGTCTTTCAATGCCTGGATTTCAAATCAGCAGTCCGGTTTGGCCGTACTAGCACTATTTTGTATCAGCTCCATGAAAAAGAGAGCCTATGGGAATATTTTTGCATTCGTGATTTTTTTTCAGGAGCCAGCATAAACCTCTTTAAACCAAAGCCATTAGACATCAATTGGAAATCCTACTACCAATACTTTGAGAAATTTTTACTCCTACCTTTTCCAGGCAAAGAGGCTGTTTTTAAACTCGTACCCTATGAAAACTGGAGCGTAGGCCATGAAGGAGCAAACTTAGTCAGAATATTATCTTTCAAGAGCGAAACCAACGATTCTCTAATCAAAGAATTTCAATTGCTTGGATATGAAAGTGGCAAGGTCGGCTTATCTTTGACACTCTCAGATAACGGTGATGCAGTGGAAACCTATTTTGGAGCTGTTATTGATAACAGCGAAGAAAAAATGGTGCTTTTAGATGATGGTTTGTACTTCGAACAGCGAGACGAATTGAGAAAAATCTTTAAGGTTTTAAAAGAGTTTAACCAAATCCCTGCAGAACATTTAAATTTAGTAGAAAACTTAGCCATGGCTGCTAATTGGAAATCGGTAACTCCCCTAACTCCAGAAGAAACAATCCAACTCAAAACTGAAATAGAAACCTACCGAAAATCATTGAATTCAACCTATCTAAAAGAATCGCTACTTCAGGTGGCGATTGAAGAAGTAGACCGCAGAGTAGCCAATCTCTTCATGGACCTCTGCCCGATTGACATTTGGAGGATCCATGGCAAGTCTCTTATCTAAAAGCAGCTTGCCTCCCTTACTGACTTCATTGCATATTAAATACCTCCCCGGCTAAATTCTATCCCCATGAAACTCTTATTTTTTTTAGGTATAACCATGGTAATCTCCAGCTGGGCTCAAGATTCAAAGAACGCTCTGACATCGCCCTCATCCATCAAAAGATTTAAAGATCAAGTCGTCGTTGTAACCGGAGCATCAAGAGGGATTGGACGAGGGATTGCGACCCTTTTTGCTGATGAGGGAGCAAAGCTTATGTTAGTCGGAAGAGACGAAACACAATTAGAAGCCGTCAAAGCAGTTATTCAGGAGAAGGGAGAAAATGCCATCTACGTCCAAGCCGATGTGAAAAACCCTAAAGATATGGAAAGAATGATCGAGAAAACGTTAGCAGAGTATGGTAGAACCGATGTGCTTTGTCACAATGCCGGGATCTATCCTCATGCGAGACTTGAAACCATGACTCTAGAGCAGTGGCAAGAAGTGATTGATGTGAATCTGACCGGAACTTTTTTAGCAGTCAAAGCCTGCATTCCTGCTATGAAGGCTCAAGGCCATGGTAAAATTGTGATCACATCATCAATCTCAGGTCCCCAGACAGCACTTCCTGGCTATTCTCACTATACGGCTTCAAAAGGTGGAGTCACTGGATTTATTCGGACAGCTGCTGTCGAGCTAGCGAGGTATAAAATTAATATTAACGCTGTTGAGCCTGGAACAATTATGTCTGAAGGCCTTGAAGCCATGGGTATCGACCATATTGATAAAATGTTAAGCGCTATCCCGCTCGGGCGGCTAGGAACTCCCGAAGATGTCGCCTACGCAGTTCTTTTTCTGGCTTCAAAAGAAGCCAGCTACATTACCGGACAAAGTCTTATTATCGACGGCGGCCAAGTTCTGCCCGAAGGCCCTGAGCATTAAAAGGAAAAAGGCAGCTTATGGGAATACTTATGTATTCGCGATTTTTTTTCAGGAACATCCAAGCCAATGGATTTTGGCTGGAAACAGCACTACCAGCATTTTGAAAGCTTGTTACGAACTCCTTTAGATCTAGTAGGAAAATTAGCTTCCGTGAGTAATTGGAAATTAGTCACCCCGCTCACCCCAGAAGAAATCATTAAATTCGAAGCTGAGAAAAAAATTACAACAAGTCGCTTAAAATAAAGAACTTAATAGTTATTGGCTGACAATGCAAATTAAAAAATTTGTATTTTTTGAAAATTGCCAAACTAAACCCGCTTTGCTATAATTTGCTCATGACTATTCCACTGTGTACTATGCCCCCTGAGCTTCTTTATGAAATTATCTCTCATGTTAACCCGCCTGTATTAGCGATTCTAAAACTGGTAAATAATTTTTTTTTTAGATCGGAAGCGGTTCATGAACAGCTGTTTAAAAAACTTTATTCGCATATTAATGTTACGCCCTTACCCTCCTCATGGAAACAATTATATCTAGCCCGCTGCGAGGCCGAACAAAATATGCTAAAGGGAATTTTTGAAATTGAAACAATTAATTTGCCCGATAAAATTTTTACAGACATTTTATTTACGTCTTCTCAAGGTAGAAGTTTTATCACTTATTTCCTAGAGAACAGCCTTTTTATTCGAGACCTCCATCAAACACAACCTTTCAAAGTTAAATTGGACGAGCGTTTTCCCAATCATTGCATTCAAGAATGCAACGATAAAATCTATTTGTCAATAAAGGCTTCTAAAGAAATTATTATTTTTAAAATTGAGAATGCTCTTGAAGAGATATTTCGCCACCCCTGCAAGGCCGTCGCCAACTCAATAAGGCTCGTTCCCTACGCAGACCAACCCTGGTTTTATATCGCAGCCACGTTTCCTATGATTGAACAAGGTGAAGTAGTGGGGGGTGAGATAAAAATATGGAACAAAGATCACAAAGAGATTGTCTCCAACCCAATTAAATCAGGGGAAATTTTAAATTCTTATTCAGAAAACGATAACTATTTTTTTGTTTTCAGAGAGTGCATAAACGTTTTAAAACTTGATATTTATAATCTTTTTACACAAGAACAAGTTTTCAATCTAGAAAATCCGGATTATGATAGCATTGGCTCCCGCTGTGCTACACATATTTCAAAAATCAATAACTCCAAAATATTAACTTTTTTAACTATGACTAATTTCTGGGAGTATGAACTTCCAGAAACTTCAAACGGAAACAAAGAAATTAAGCCCATCTATTACCAGACACTCCAAGAATACCGTTCACTTGATGAGCTTTTCAATATTCGAGAAGAAGGCGCAGATTTGATGAAAATTAGAGGCGCGCGTGTGGGAGTCACGAGCAGTGTGGTGAATCAGTATTTTTGGAGCAAGCATACAATCTTTCTTCACACAGGCTTGCCGCCTCACTGCAAAAGTTTGAAATTGCTAGAAATGTGGGGAGCCAGACGTGGCCATCAAAACTATGATACGATCAAAATATCTGAACCCAACGGTCTACCTATCTTGATCGTGAGAGCTGGCCACAAGATAAAGATTTTAAAATTCAATATTAAACCCTCATCAATTCCTGAAAAATGGGGAAACCTCATCGGCCGCATTGCACTTCTTGCCCTTGGCCTTTTTTTGGGATACCTATTGATCAAACAGCGTCAAAGAATTTTCAGCTTATTGCGCTCTTCAATAGCGATAAGTCTTCCGTGAAAATCTTTAGTTTCCCATCTACTTCAAATGGCGATTGAAGAAATAGACCGCAGAGTAGCCAATCTCTTCGTGGATCTCTGCCCGATTCACATTGGGGGGATCCATGGCAAGTCTCTTATCTAAAAGCAGCTTGCCTCCCTTACTGACTTCATTGAGATAGACATAATGGCTGGCATTGCCAGGAATCAGGGTAAAAGCCGCTTTTTTGATCTTGCCAGCTAAAAGCTTAGCGCTGTTTTCAAGCGGGGTTACCTTGTCACCTTCTGATGCCACAATGTGAACAGGAACGGAAATCGCTTGAAGGCTAGCTAAATCAAAGAGATAGCCTAGTGCTGGTGCCATGACAAAGACAGCCGAGATACGGTGATCGCGATACGATTGTGTTGCAGGAGAAAAATCAATGGAGTTGATAAGATCTTCATTGATGTTTTCAGGAAGTTGGTCGACCGGAATGGTTTGGATTTCTTTTTTGCCTAGCTGATTAATTTTTCCACCGGCTATCCAAATCCCTGTCTGGCCCCCTAAAGAATACCCAATGAAGCCGATTTTTTGGCAATTAATCGCAGAGCTGAACCCCTCATGTTGCAAGAGCTGATCGACAACAAAACTCACATCTAGGGGTCTTTCCCAAATTTTGACAAAACACTCAGCAATTTTATTATTCCACGTATTGCCGTGATGGTCCATCGATGCGACAATATAGCCGTTGGCAGCTAAGATTTCTGCAAGCCATGCGTTATTCATCCGATCACCCCCGTTTCCATGGGACATGACAATCAAGGGATATTTTTCTGAACTAACTTTTAAAGGAGCATCCCTAGCTTCTGCACAACGGAGCCATAACCCTTCGGTGGGTTGAGCAGGAATATGATCTTCAACAGGGTACCAAATTTCTGTGACAACAGGACGACCGCGCGACTCATCATAGAGACGAATCGTTGTGATACCCGTCTTTTGCGGACGTACAACGATATTCGAAGAACCAGATTTTTGACATCCGGTAAAAGGCAAGAAAACTAAAACAGCAAATAACAGTTTCCACATACTGGAAGACTCCTCATTTCTTCCTATAGCTAAATGGAGAATTTTCCTGTAGGTGAAAATTATGATGCCTTAGTATGGTGAGAAAAATGAGTGGCTCTTACAAAAATAAATGGTGGCTAAAAATCGGGCTTTCTTGCCTGGCCTGTTTACCCATCACCTTACACTCCGAACCCGTTCAGCCCAAAAAAAAGATCCTCGTGCTTTGCAGCAATGGGGGCAATGGCCATAACTCTGCCGCACGCGCCTTAAAAGAAATCTTAAACGACCGGTTTGAGTTCAAGGTCATCTACCCCATTAACGAACTCCAAATTTTTGGCGTTAAGTCAGGAGAAGAACTTTATAATATGGCGCTGCGCAATCGGTGGACGCGCTCTGTCAATGTCGTCTCCAAATATGTCGCCCCTAAAATTTTCCGAGGTTATAAGAAAAGACTCGAAGCGATGATCACAGAAGAAATCGCAAATAATAAGCCCGATTTAGTGATTTCAGTCATTCCTTTCATCAACCTTTTTGCGAGTGAAGCAGCTCGCAAAGTCGGCGTGCCTTACCTCATGATTACCACTGACAACGATTTACAAACCCAAGTCCATGGTCTTCAAGGCATCTCCCATCCCCAGTTCAAAGTCGTCATCGCGCCCTATCATCATCCAGGACGAGAGATGCTCTTCCAGCGCAATATTCCTGAAAAATCTATCGAAACTCTAGGTTTTCCTCTCCGCTCTGACTTCTTGAAAAAAAAGGATGCCGTCCTATTAAAAGCTGAATATCACATCGATTCCCACAAACCCGTTGTTCTGATCATGTTCGGAGGAGCTGGCGGGGGCACCGCTTACGATTATGCTAAAAAAGTTGGGCAAGCCCAATTGGGCGCTCACCTCATCGTCTGCGCCGGAAGAAACCAAAGTTTAGCGGAAAAACTCTACAAACTCAAACTCCACCCTACCAACTCCATGACGGTGATGGAATTCACAGATAAAATCGCTGATCTGATGGCTCTTTCCGACGTCATCATTACTAAACCCGGCACTTTGTCTATTACCGAATCTCTCACCATGCGCCTGCCGATCCTCATCGACTGCACCTCGCCTGTCATCGACTGGGAAAAAGCCAATATTGAGATTGTCCGCCACTATGGCGTCGGTAGCACTATCGAAAAACTTGACAATGTCGAATCTCTTGTGAGAACCTATCTCTACGATATGGAACTAAGACACGAAATCCAAAAATCTTACGACAAAGTTCCCAGTAATCGATTCAATGAATCGATCGCCTCTCTTATTGATCAGATGTGTTCAAAAGACCTCTTGCGTAACTAAGGGTTCGTCGATTTTCTGGATTATTTTGGCCGATTTTCAATTCTTTTTGCAGGGATAATATCAACTTTCGTATATTACCCCTGCAAAAAGAGTTGAAAATTGGCTCAAAAGAACCAGAAAATCGACAGAACCTTAGTTACGCAAGAGGTCTAAAATGACTATTCCTTGGAAGTCCCCCATCTCTGCTGAATGGCTCACCTTAAGCCAAAAAAAATTCGGCACAATCGTCCTAGATGGGGATACCATTTACTGGGATGAACTCCGTCCTTCTGAAGGCGGACGCACAGCTATCGTTCAGTGCTCGCCTCAAGGGAAACAACGGGAGATGATTCCTGACCATTTAAGCGCTAGGTCCCGGGTTCACGAGTATGGAGGAGCTCCCTTTGCCGTCACGCAAGAAAAAGTCTACTTTGTCAATGACAAAGATCAACGGATTTACCTAGATAGCACACCTTTGACAGAACCCGGCATCCGCTTTGCTGATCTTCACATCCAAGGATCTTATTTGGTGGCCGTGGGAGAAAAAGGTCATGACAACTTTTTAGCCTGCCTGCACCTTCCCACAAAGACGTTGACTAAACTAGCTGAAGGGCATGATTTCTATGCCTCCCCTGCCTTTAACCCCGCAGGAAATCAAATCGCTTTTCTCACATGGGATCATCCCCAGATGCCGTGGGATGGAACTGAACTATGGCTGGCCGACTTCATAGACGGCACTCTCTCAAATTTAAGAAAAATTGCAGGCGGTGAAAACGAGTCGATTTTTCAACCGAGCTGGTCCCCAGAAGGGGTTCTCCATTTTGTCTCTGACAAAACCTCCTGGTGGAACCTCTATCAGTGGGACGGCCAGCAAGCCGTGCCTCTTCATCCCTCCTCAGCCGAATTTGGCCTGCCCCAGTGGATTTTTGGAATGTCCACCTATGCTTTTGCAGGCAATAAAGTCTTGGCCGCCTCACTCTCTAACGGAAAATGGAGTCTCAGCGGCTACAACCTCCCCTGGACTTTTTATACCCAAATCAGAGCCTCTTCAAATTTCGCCGTTTTTATTGCAGGCTCTTCGACCCAAGACAAAAGCGTTATAAAACTTGATCTAACCACGGGCAAAACCACGACCCTGGCTCATAATATTCACCCTCCTCTTGATCCTGGCTATATCTCGACACCTGAGTTTTTGACTTATCCTAGCGCAAAGGGCCGCGTAGCCCACGCCTTTTACTACCCTCCTCGCAATAAAGATTATCAATCTTCTGATCTTCCTCCTCTTGTCGTGATGACGCACGGAGGCCCCACTGCAGGTACGAACTCGACCTTCGATTTAAAGATCCAGTATTGGACCAGCCGCGGCATTGCCGTTCTTGACGTTGACTACGGCGGCAGTACGGGATATGGCCGTGCCTATCGAGATGCTCTCAAGGGACATTGGGGCATCGTCGATGTTGAAGATTGTGAAGCAGGAGCGCGCTTTCTGACCCAGCAAAAAAAAGTTGACCCCTCAAAAATTGCCATCCGAGGAGGAAGCGCAGGAGGCTACACCACTTTGGCGGCTTTAACCTTCGGCTCCGTCTTCACTGTGGGAGCTAGCTACTATGGGATTGGTGATTTGACAGCGCTAGCTGAAGAGACCCATAAGTTCGAGTCACGCTACCTCGACTCTCTCGTGGGCCCTTACCCCGCCTCCAAAGCCCTTTACGAAGAGAGGTCCCCTCTTTTTCATGTCGACAAATTACGCTGCCCTGTGATCTTTTTTCAAGGATCTGAAGACCTTGTCGTTCCTCCTAATCAAGCCGAAAAGATGTACGAAGCCCTCCAAAGCCGCGGAATAAAAACCGAGCTCGTCATCTATGAAGGCGAGCAGCACGGATTTAGACAAGCCCACAACATCCGCGACTCCCTTGAAAAAGAACTGGCTTTTTATTTGTCGATTTTTTAATTTTTTAATTTAACCGGAGGATTTATGGCCAAGACACGCGATGCTCACAAAGAAGACAAGAAAAAACCTGCAAAAAGTTTGAAAGAAAAAAGACTCGCTAAGCTCGAGAAGAAAAAAACTAAAGGTTAGAAGCGAACAGAAAAATTGTTTCCATCTCGGGGGGCGTAAGCCCTCCGTGCATGGCATGGAATTTTTGTTCAAATCTCCCTTTTTCGTACCACCAGACCGAGTTGTTTTCATAGGGCAGAATCACTAAATTACCCACTCGGCTTAAAAAAGCTGGCAGGACAGCTTTAGATCCAAAAAAACCCTCCTCGATGAGCTGAGCAGTCTTACAGATCAGCGCCTGCCCTTCGAGTTCTTTTTGTAAAAGCTCTTGAGCCTCCTCCATTTTCTCAGGAAGAAGATGGAGAAAATAATCTCGACATGAACCTGCTGGAGTTAGAGGACGCCCGTTTTGTCCCTTGCAGAAACACTTCTCCAATTCTGGAATCTTTTGATTCAGAAAATAAGTCGTTTTGGGATCGATGGCCGTCATCCCATGATCCGCTGTAACAATGCAAGCCACCTTGTTACTTAACTTTGACAACTCTTCCCAACATCTCTCCAAGGTTTGAAAACAATGATCCATCGCTTTTTTGACAGGTTCGGAATCCATCCCATGGCGATGAGCCTCAGCGTCGATATCGCCGAAATAGATGTAAAAAAGTCCTCCCTTTGACACTTGATCTCCTAGAGAAGAAAGGCCTTCTGAAAACTTCCGAAACGGCATGAACGTGCTACCTCTAAACATCCAATTCGAGTACATCGAATGGGCAATGCTCTCATGCTGATAAACCGTTGAAGCAATCCCCTTTTTTGCCAGCTTCTGAAATAGCGTCTCTTCGGGAAAAATTTTCTCCGGAGAAATCGCTTCTTTAAGGGAACTTGTTTGGTGATCCCCTGCAAATGAATAGAGTAAAGGAGCTATCACTCTGTCCAGTAAGGGCTCATACATATACCACTCATAGATCCCCGTCTGTCCGACTTCTTCTCCTGAGCACAGCGTCGTAATATGAGCCGCTGTCGTCGAAGGAAACTGCGACGTCAGTTGAGAAACTAACCCTTCTCTAAAAAACCGTGCTAAAAACGGATATTTTGCATGGTGTTTTTCTAAAAACTCCCATCCAAAACCATCAATTAAAAAAAGCACGACACTATCATACTTGTCTCCCCTCCAGCAGTCCTGTGGAAGAGCATCTCCTTCTACCCCCAGCAGCCGTTGAAGCGTCCCTGGAATTTTAGAAAAAGAGTAGCTTTCGTAAAGAGGGCGGCTAAATCTCCCCTGGGACCATCTTCCACCTTTAACAGCTTCTAGCGATTTATGATTGATCATATGGAGTTTTTAAAAAGCACCTCGAGCTTAAAAAATATAAAAATGAAATATGCAAAAGTCATGAACGACATCAAATACCCGATGAGTACAAAAACTCCATCCACTTCCAACAAACCTAAATTGATGAAAAGCAGGGACCACCCTGCCGCAAAATTGGTGAATGGAACAGGGATGGGAAGAGCTAGCAATACCCCTAAAAGAGTCATCAAAAAGCCATTAACAAACTGCATCCCTTTGTGTTCACAGAGTCCACTTAGTCTTGGATGTAAAAACCGATTCAGCTTATTCACCATTTTAAGGCTTTTCTGACTTATTTTCCGAATCACTCTGGAAGAGATTTTTTTGAGTAAAATCCTCTTGGGCAACCAGACCCGTTTGCCAAATGCAAAACGGCAGGCCACCAAAGCAATCATCGCTCCAAAAAGAGTCGATAATCCCGGAATTTGCAGCGGCAAGCAAAACGGAAGGCTCAAAAAAATCAAAACGACTAAACGGCTCTTGCCACCTAGAACCTTTAGAATTTCTTGAACGGAAAGAGCAGAACTTTTTTGAGATTCTTCTTTCAACACTCCAAGCACATCGTCTAAAGTTCTATCTCTCATCCTAGGATCATCTTAGACAAAGCATAAACTTTTATCCAGTGGTTATTTTAAACGCACAACCTTATAAATTTAAGCATATTACAGCATTTCAGATTACGTGTTGCGCAATTAATATTAGGTATTTGATAATAGACCCCATGACAACTTCATGGGAATCTTCACACCGCTGGTACGACTCGATCGTCGGAGAAAAGGGCCACTATTATCATGAACATGTGATCCTTCCGAATACGCTTCGCCTGCTCAATCTTAAAGCAAATGATTCTCTTCTCGATCTCGGTTGTGGCCAAGGCATTTTGAGTCGGCATATCCCCTCTCAGGTGGCCTACACCGGAGTGGACGCCTCTCCCTCTCTCATCCGTGAGGCGAAAAACCGGTCTCGACACACCTTTCAAGTGGCCGATATCACAGAGCCTCTGAATTTACCCCCGTTTTCCCATGCCGCGATGATCCTAGTCCTTCAAAATATCGAAGCTGACGAGCTGGCCATTGCCAATGCGGCCCACTCCCTCAAATCAGGAGGTAAATTCCTGATCGTCCTCAACCACCCCTGCTTTCGTATCCCTCGCCAATCTTCTTGGGGAATTGATGAAGCCAAAAAACTTCAGTACCGACGTATTGATCTCTACATGACTCCGTTAAAGATCCCTATTCAAACCCACCCAGGAAGTTCAGAAAACTCCCCGCAGACGTGGTCGTTCCACCAACCTCTGAGTCACTACATCACGGCCTTAGCAAAAGTGGGTTTTGTTATTGAACAGCTTGAAGAATGGATGTCTGATAAAACCAGCTCGGGGGGCAAATCCCGCATGGAGAATCGCAGTAGAAACGAATTCCCCCTGTTTTTAGCTCTTTTGGCTAGGAAACAGTAGCGTCTAGTTCTAAGATCGGATGTTTGATACTTGCTGAAGGGTGGTTCTGTTTAAAATCCGCTTCGTAACACTTGACAGCTGCTTTAAAGCTGGTTGCATTAAGCTCACTAGGCCCCCTTTTCTCATGAACAAAGCTGTGATAAAGTGAATGAAAAACTCCCAGTTCACTTTCTTCTGAGATAGGGTATATTTTAGAGGGATAAACTATCCCTTCTCGTTTGCCTTCTTCAACCCGCAGAAATTTGTATTTTTGCATTGCAATTTGGACACTGATCTCTATCCAAAAAACGTGCTCTTTACCGCACTCTAGTGTGTTTTCAATGTAATGGTGAAATTCAGGGTATTCCATATCAATCATACTCTCAGCCAGCTGACCCAGCCCTTCTTGATCTTGAGCAGGAGCTGTTTTTGCATAGTCTTGTATGAGATCAGAAGCTAAAATACCCACTTTTCTATAGGTGCTCCCTACTGCAGATGTAAGGATACTGTGATAAAAATCGTGATAGGGAAAATCGTACCAGGGAGCTTCAAAACCATCCGCTGTGCTAGGGCATCGATTTTTCCCCTCTTGATCTGGGGATGGTATCATCATATCGCAGGTATCCGTAAGACGAGTATCATAGATATGCCGGAGAGTCGAAAGATAAATACGAGGTTTAATTTCGACAGCATCATCCCCATATTGAGCTTCCAAAAATGCCTGCATCATTCCCACAGAAGGGACCATCCGTAAGTCCACTCCATCCACATTGACTCGGTTAAAAACATTAATACCTGCAGCTTTAATCGATTGTGAAATGGTGTCTTTGGAAAATTCTTCACCAGAGCCTTGGACATCGGGAACCAGAAGAAAGTGTTGCTCAGATAAAGGAAGCGCTCGCATTTTCTCCATGAAGAGATTAAATTTATCACCTGCAAGAAAAGGCTCTCCCTCAAATGGATCACTGAGTGAAAGTGTCGACTTGATCAACTCTTCAGCTCGAGAATCAAAAATACTCATAGATTCAATAGAGGTCCAACTTCCATGGTATTGAAGAGCAGCCCAACAGTTGAGAAGGGTAGCTGCCTGTTTCTGCCCGTGTTGGGGATCTAGTAAACCTCTTCGCAAAGCTTCTAGCGCAACATAAGGAAGGTTTGAACTCAGTAAGAGCGAAGTCTCAGTTTTAAAATCGAGCGTATTCATATCTTCTAGCAGTCGCTTAATTTCTAGGTCAGTCACACGAGAGAGATTTAGGGTTAATTTTTCAGAGACTGCTGTCTCCTTTTTGATTAACTCATGATCGGTTTCACCGACGATATTTCTAGGGATGGCCATTTCATTGAATTGTCTTAAACCCTCAGAAGGGTATTGAATAGGACTGTCTTCTACCTTAAATAATACATTAGAATTTACACTATTAATTGATATAGCCACTTTTACACCATAATTATTATTAATTAGAGTTAATTATAACAAACAAAATAATTAATTTAAATTATAAAATAAAGTGTTAGCTTTTAATTAGATATAAATTAAAGATGGATTAAAACGTAAAGTGCTCGCGCTTGAGTTTACGCTCTTCGGCCTCGGCTTTTCGCCTTTCTCG
Organism: Parachlamydiales bacterium; assembly: GCA_023265455.1. Lineage (GTDB taxonomy): Bacteria > Chlamydiota > Chlamydiia > Chlamydiales > Rhabdochlamydiaceae > PALSA-1444. The sequence continues at coordinate 43,736 of JAHFTQ010000007.1, read as the reverse complement.
GCGATCATTGGCCTCTTCATACCGCCGCTTCTCATCCGGTGTCTTAGGAGAGATCGGGGGAACTGCTGTGGGTTGTTTATTTTCATCTAGAGCAATGAACGTAAAATAGGCCGACAAGATATGTCTTTTCTCACCGGTTTCATAGTGCTCAGCAATCACCTTGACTCCGATTTCCATCGACGTCCTCCAGGTCCTATTGATCGCTGCACTAAATAAAAGGATATCGCCCTGCCCTGCAGGACGAAGAAAATGCATCGAGTCAACAGAAGCCGTCACGCAGGTTTTTTTACTATGCCTTTCAGCCACGACAAGGGCTGTTCTATCGCAAGTAGCCATAATCATCCCCCCAAATGCCGTTCCATAGGAGTTGAGATCATTAGGAAACACTTTATAAGTGTGGTCAATCACGGCGGAATCACTGACAAATTTGGGTGGTATTTTGGTCATAAGTTTCTTTTTAATTCCTTGCGGAAAGTTTTTCTGCTATATTGCGGTTCATATCATATGTGCGGCATATTTGGATACATTGGACCTCATAATTCAGGCGAGATTTGCCTAGAGGGCTTGAAAAAACTCGAGTACCGGGGGTATGACTCTTCGGGGCTGGTCGGAATCTATGAAGGTCGATTTCACTACTGGAAAGAAGCCGGAAAAATCAAGGCTCTTGAACAGGCCTGGGGCAATAATCCCGTCAACCTTTCCCTCGCGATTGCCCATACGAGATGGGCCACACATGGAAAACCCTCTCGAGAAAATGCCCATCCCCATTTCGATCAACATCTTCAGGTTGCTGTCGTGCATAACGGCATCCTTGAAAATCATCGCCCCCTAAGGGAAATGCTCCAAGCCGAAGGAGCCCAGTTTAAAACCGATACCGACACCGAAGTCATCGCTCAGCTCATTGCTCATTTCTATCAAGGAGACATTGCCGTTGCCACTCAAAAGGCGCTCGTTCTCATGCAAGGATTTTGGGCAGTTGCTGTCATCCATAAAGACCACCCCGATAAAATTATCGCCGTTTCCAAAGAAAACCCTCTTGCGGTCGCTTTAAATCCCTCTTCTGGCGAAGCTTTTCTTTCTTCGGATCCTAACGCTTTTCATAGCTCTGATCTCGATGTCCTTTTCTTAAGAAATGATGAACTCGCCGTCATTCAGTCGGATAAAGTTGAAGTGTTTGACTCTTCTCTCACTCAAATCCTCAAGACTCCTGAAAAACTCGGCCTTGAAAACTATACCCGCTCCAAGGGAGCATTTGAACACTACATGCTCAAAGAGATTTTCGAACAACCTCAAACTCTTCAGCAAGCTTTACACAACCGATTTATCGAAGATTTCGGAACCGTTGAATTCGAAAACTTCACACTCACACCGCAAGATCTTCAAGGGGTGCGTCACATCCTCATTCTCGGCTGTGGAACCTCTTGGCATGCCGGCTGCATTGCTTCTTTTCTCTTTGAGCAAAAAGCCCGTATTCCTTCTCAAGTTGAAATCGCCTCTGAGTACAGATACAAAAACCCGATCGTCTCCGAGCATACCCTTGTCATCGCACTTAGCCAATCGGGAGAGACCCTCGATACCATCGCTGCTGTCCGCGAAGTCAAACAAAAAGGGTCAAAAGTTCTGGCCGTCTGCAACGTCAGAAATTCGACACTTACACGTGAAGCTGACGCCACTGTCTTCCTACGCGCAGGCCCTGAAATTAGCGTCTGCTCAACCAAAGCTTTTACCAGCCAAATTACCGTTCTTTCCCTTCTGGCCCTCCTCATGGGCCGCCAGCGCCATCTCAGCAAAGAAGAAGGACAAGCCTGCCTTGCAGAACTTCGCAACCTCCCCTCCCTCATTGAACAAACCCTAGCGCAGCACCCTCTGATTGCCGATGTCGCCCAGCGCTACAGTCACTTCGATCATTTTTTCTTCTTGGGAAGACATTTAATGCATCCGACTTGCCTAGAAGCTGCCCTCAAACTCAAAGAGATCTCCTACCTCAACGCAACGGGCTATCCTGCCGGTGAGATGAAACACGGCCCTATTGCCCTTGTCGATTCTAGCCTCCCTGTCATTGGCCTCTGCGGTAACCGCCGCACTCTAGACAAAATGCTCAGCAACCTCACCGAAGTCAAATCTCGAGGCGCCCCCATCCTGGCTTTTGCATTTGTTGGAACCCCCGATATTGACACGATCGCCGATGATGTCATTTACCTCCCCTCCTGCTCTGACGAGCTAGCCCCTATCGTATTCTCAGTGGCTCTCCAGCTCTTTGCCTATGATGTTGCTAGAGAACGGGGTACCGATATTGATCAGCCTCGCAATCTCGCTAAGTCTGTGACAGTTGAGTAACGCCTTACCCCTCACTAATTAACCTAACATCCTTATTTTTAGCCAGTTAATATTCAATTATTCTTTTGAATTATACCCCTATTTGTGTTAAAATTGAGCTAACAAATAATAAAGGATAAAATTATGGTCGATTCTACTAATAGAGATGTGAGAGTTCTGCTCCGGAACCCGGGTGCAGCCCCGATCCCTGCAGCGCTAGCTCCCGTCCAAATTAATGGGAAGTCCTACCGGGTTATCCTACGCATCCGAGACCATGGCCAACAAGAGTGGCGAACTGCCACCGCTGCTGATAGAGATTTAAACACGATTGCACAAAGATGTACTGAGCTTTTCAACAATCTCAAGCCCACAGATAAAACCGACTTAAAAAAAATATCATTCACGTTCGAGATAGGAAATTCAGGGTTCCTCGGGTTCTTTGGCAGAAATAAAAACCTTCAACTCAAACAAATTGATTACGTTGACTCCAGCTCAAAAAAACAAACCGTCGAAGTCACCTTGGATTCCTACGCTCCCATTGATCAACAAAGATTAAAGAGACTCATTAAGCCTCTCTTCCCTATTACAAATCAGATCTTTGGGGCTAATCCCCAAAAAAGACCTACACTCCACACTCCCCCTTCACCAGCGGCTACAACCCCTGCTGCTACAATCAATGATGACGATACAGATGAAGATGAGCTCCTTAATATAGACGATAGTGTGTCTACAACCACCCCGGCTGTTACCTCCCCTTTTATAATCGACGATTCAAGCGATGACGATGAACCGACTCAAACTTCAAATTCATATTCAAAAAATGGCTTTTTGTGGCCTGAAGTTTTCCAAAAGACTGAAGACACGAAAAAGTCTCTTATAGGCAATATAACCGATGAAGATTACCTTTCCTGCGATGAACCTTCTTCAGAAGAAGAAATCTAACCAAAGCCCTTTGTACATGACAAAAAATAGACAAGATTTTTCCTAAGAAATATTTCCAGTGTATCTATTTGAAAATCAAAGAGAAACAGGATATATAGGATCGCAAGCGGCAGGATAGGCAGGATAAATTTTTTGGGAATAATCCTTTTCTCTCCATCCTGCTCATCCTGCCGCTTGCGATCCTACATATCCTGTTTTCCCATCTAGAAATTTTTGTCGTGTACAAAACTCCGTAAGCTCTAGGCTAAATTTATTTTTTAACGATTCAATTTAATTTTTAATCACCCTGATCTCTTGCCGCATACCCCAGTGATGTTGTAAAATGGGGCTTCTTAAATCTGGGGAAGATCATGGCTATTTCAAAAATCAGGTCAGCTACATCGGTTCAAGGAGATGAAGTCTTAAATAAGACTTTGGCCTCACTTCATCAATACGAGACCGAACTTGTCATCACTCCCACTGAGAAAAAAATATTTGAGGTCGTTCTTAATGCGCTTTTCCAAGCGCAGAAAACCGCTGGTACAACTTGGAGTATTCATAAAACGGCAAAAAATTCTCGTTCTTTAGTGATTAAACTTGAAGGTGGCATTCATAAGATTTTGCATTTGCCTTTGAATTTAAGAATTCTCTCAGAAAATGGTGCTATTAACCATGTAATTTTGATAACTAAAAAAGTCGTTGGAAAAGGGCACTTCACAAATGCCAGATTATGTTACGACCTAGTTAATAATAGACCCTACGTTAAGAAAAATATATTAAACGAGACAGAATACAGTATTATCTTCTATTTAAAAGAACACCCTTTGCAGGGAATTGTTTCGATATTTTCTGTATGGGGCAGGGTACCCAATTACCGATTTCTGGAACCCCTTTATCCAGACACTCTCGCAAATTTCTTTAACATCGATGCCCGCAAGAATGAAAAAATCAAATGTTCCCTTATTAGAGACCTCCTTTCTGGTCTAGCAAATCTTCACTCTATTGACTTGATAAACCATCATGGAAGAGTCTTTCACGATGATCTTCACCCTGGCAATATTCTTGTACGTGCATCAACGAACTTGGCAGGATGGGAGGCAGTCATAATAGATTTCAATCATGCCTGTTGTAAATTCGCAGGAGGAGGAAACCTTGCGTTTAGATTTCCTGAGGAAGCTAGCATAAAAAGGCTGGGTAATTCTCTAGAAACGGCCGATCAGCGAAAGTTTTTTCTCAAATATGGCCAAAAAATGGATGTTTGGTCCATGGGGATTATCCTGGCCTGCATTTTGAAAGCAGAATTCATCAAAAAGGAAGCACCTCTTCCTTCTCTAACGACCTTTTGGCAACGACGAAGTGTTCTAGCCGATTTCGAACTCGCTCTAAGTAAATCCGGTCTAGACCAGGAAATCAAGAGTGATATTGATGAATTATCAAAAACATACTCTTTTGAAAACTCAGATAAAATCTGGAATTTAATGAAAAAAATGCTGCAGCCAAATCCTGACAAAGAAGGGATCACTGCTGCAGAGGCACTCGCAGAATTTAATACCATTTGTCCTGACAACTCTTGACACAGGATGCATTGTCAGCAATAATTCCCGGGTATGGGAAGAAACGCCGATATGCAAAAGCTCCAAGATGAAGAGGCCCAAATTGAGAGCCAGTGGGCTTTCAAGGGCAACTATCTTAAAGTCCGTCAAGACACCATCAAAAGAGTGGGCCATCCCCATAAAATCTGGGAAATCGCTGTCATGCCAGGCGCTGTTGCTATCCTCCCCATTGATTCTAAAGGAAATTTAATTCTCATTGAGCAATGGCGAAGAGCCATTGGCCATATCACTCTTGAGATTCCTGCAGGCATGATTGATCCGGGAGAAGATCCTTTGGCTTGCGCTCAAAGAGAGCTCCAAGAAGAGACGGGTTACAAAGCAGGCGAACTGACACCTTGGGGCGGCTACTATACTTCTCCAGGAATGATTTCAGAATATATCCACCTTTTTCTTGCGAAAAACCTGACTGAAAGTAGACTTTACGCCGATGATACGGAAGGGATTGATCACCGCAAGGTCACGATTCCAGAAGCTCTTGCCATGATCGCTCAAGGAGAAATCTGCGATGCTAAAACAACGATTGCCATTTTGAGGTATGCTAAATGATTAAAGGACTTTTCCGACTGATTGGTTTTCTGATTTTACTCGTTATCCTCTGCTTTATCTTTGCGCCTAATCTTCTCTCGACAAATGTTGGGAAAGCCGCTTTCTTCAAACTCTACCGCACCATCACAGGAAATATCCTAAAGGCAGATGACTTAAAACTGAGTTGGTGGAAGGGGCAAAAGCTTCAAAACATCTCCTGGTCTAATCCGAGTAAAAAAATCGCCTTGCAAGTCGACTCTGCCCAAACCACTGCCAGCTTATGGCAGATTATCTTCTATCACGACCTAGGCGATCTGCATTTGATAGCCCCCAAAACGGTGATCTCCACTGATTTTACTCCACCCCTTCCTCAACCTCCCGCCCGGTCCCAAGCTGGCTTTATTCCGACGATTGCTGCAGGTTCACTAAAATCTAGCTTCGTTACGCCCTACTACGGCCAGATTGTCTTGGACAAGGGTGAAGTCCAGTTCGTAGGCAAAGAATTCTCCCCCATCGATCTAAAAGATATTCATCTAGAAGCTTCCCTACTCAAATCCCAAATCAAGCTCAGCAGCAGAGGAACAACTTCGCAAGACACCATTGGAGGCAATTTTGATCTCTCTTTACTCTACGTCCCCGAGCAGTCTCAAATTGACCTCGCAGCTGAACTCCATAATTTTCCGATTCGCAGCCTTGACCAAATGATTTTTTTTTCTCAACCTGCCCTGCGAGGAAGCTTGTTAACTTCCATAGGAGAGGCCATTGATATCAAACTCACCCTCTGCAATCTTCCTCAGACTTTGGCATTTTACTGCAACGCCTCTTCTCCCAGCTTCAATGCAAAAATCGAGACAAAAACAGAAGGGGGTCTAGTCACACTCACGGCTCCTGCGACAATCCAATTTCAGGTCCCTCCTGCTATCTTTCAAAAACTCACCTCTCTTACCTTAGAGGGGCCGTTTCATGCAGATGTAAAAATCGACAACTTTTCTATGCCGCTTGAGGATAAAGAGAGCTTTGCTTTCCAAGCCACACTCCATGGAGAGGCCTCTCATCTCTTAGGAAATGAGATCCCTGCCTTTTCACTTCTACTTTCAACTCAAAACTTCAAAAGCCGCAATTTTACTCTTAAGATCGACTCCTCAGAGCTCCAACTGAATTCTTCGCTTCATCTTCCCGATCCGTGGCATCAGCTGACTTTGAACGGTGAAGCTTTGCTGCAAGGCACGACCCACATCAATTTCTCAGCCGAGACCTTGTCGGCCATCACAGCGCAAATTCAAGGAGATCTCTTCAAAGCCACAGCCACCGGAAGCTATGATCCAACCTCCCAGCAGGTGACCACTAAATTCAATGCCGATCCTTTCCATCTGCAAGGGATTTCCATTAACGCTGCAACGCTGTCTTTGATAGGCAATCTTCAAACCCGCCAAGGCACGTTTCAATTTTCCTCTGCTGTCGACCAAGGCACCCTGCAAGCCAGCGGCACCTTTGTTGGAGCAGAAAAGATCGACGCCCATGCGACTTTGTCCCACATCCCCACCACGCTGGCTAACCTGTTTTTCAAAAATCCACCTCCCCTGGAAGCCCTAGTCGGTCCCTTTCTTGATGCGACGGCTGATCTCTCTTCTCATCAACAAAAAAACCAAGTGGCCCTGAAAATCTCTTCTCAAAACCTCACTTTAGAAGCTTTTCTTCTCGACCTCAATTCCACACTCACAACTACAAAGCCCACCCGTCTCACTTGGACACTCACCCCTGAAGGCTACACTGCCTTAGACCACTGGATGAATACGACTCCAACCCCACTCACGCTCTCCAAACCAGCCGTGATCAATATGACACTCCCTACACTTCTCATCCCGTATCATCAATTATCTCAGACCACCTATCAATCCCAACTGGCCATTGACACGCTCGCCTTTTCAGGGACTCAGCTCAACCAGATCAAAATCTCTGCTGAACATACCTCCCCCCAAGGTCCGCTAGTTTTTCAACTGATTGCCCAAGCAGCTAATGGTTCAGCCACCGTCAATGGCAACTTTGATCTAGCTTCAGGATCGACTCAGCTCAAAACCCAAATTGATCAATTTCCCACAGAAGCCCTCGATATTGTCGCTCACGCCCTGGGCCAAACCACACTCTCATTTTCTGCACTCTTAGGACCCCAGATGAACCTAACGGCCTCGGCTTCTCTCACAGATTGGAACGGTCCTTTAGAGCTTGAACTCAACACTCCCCAAATGCGCTCTTCGCTGAAGGGAACTGTCACCGCAGGGGTTTTAACTCTCAATGACACGTTTCATTTACAGATGTCTTTAACCAAAGAAGCTAGCCAAGCGATTTTTAAATCGTCATTTTCCTCCAATGCCCCCCTGACACTTGAGATCCCTCCTCAAGGGTTTTCCTATCCGCTCAATCCCTTTAATCCCGCCAACATGACCATCCCCTCTGGACGTCTAGAGCTGGGAAAAATCACTTGCCATAACGAAGGGAACCTCAACACCACTTTAGGCCTTCTCAAACAGAGTCAATACTCTAAAAATCAAGACTTAGAGCTGTGGTTTGCGCCTTTGGACTTCCATCTGAATCAAGGCATCATGGACTGCGAACGGACGGAAATCTTACTTGCCAATAGCTACCAAATTTGCACTTGGGGAAATGTCAATTTCATCTCTCGCTGGGTCGATATGACCTTAGGCCTCACTGCAAGCTGCTTGAAAAAGGCTTTTGGCATCGAAGACCTCCCCTCCAGCTATGTTCTACAGATCCCCATGGAAGGGCCTCTCGACGACGTCAAAATAGATACTTCCAAAGCCACCAGCAAGGTCACCACCCTTCTCCTTTGGCAACAAAAATCACTGGCGGGCTCTCTTGCAGGAGGAAAAGCGGGTGCTCTTCTAGGTAAGTTTGTCAATAAAGCCCTTCCTCTCCCTGACGGTAGTGCCAAAGCCCCCGCCCCCAAACACCCCTTCCCCTGGGAATCTTCCCCTCCTCAGAAAAGCAAAAAAACATCTTCTGCTGAGCCTAAGAAAAAGAAACTGACTCTTGATGAAGCCCCTCTCAAGCAAGCCTTAAAACTGCTTCGCTAATCATGTGAGCACACACTTTGGGATTTTCTAAGTGAGCTGCATGGCCCACTCCCGGAATTTCCAAAGAATTAAGTCCCAAATCACGATAGAGATGTGCATATTTACAATCGAATTGACCATGAAGAAACACCGCATTTTCCACAGGTGAAAAAGTCTGATGAGCCAAACTCTCTTTAGTGAGAATCTCTGCCAACTCTATGGGATTTTGCTTGCAGCGGCGCGCAAAAATCTCTTCAAACTGCGGTAAAGCCTTCAACGTACTGAAGAGCGGTTGATCGTACCACTCTCTTAAAACCTTCTCAAACGGCTCGCTACGAAGCTTTGCGACTAAGCATTGGTCTTCTTTCCAACGCCGCTCTTTTTCCTCAGGGCTTTTAAGCCCCGGATGCGCCGATAGAAGAATTTTAGGCTGTGCTGATTTTAGCGCGATTCTCCCACCCATGGAATACCCCACGACAACCGTATCTTCAGGAATTTTAAATGGATAAGCAAGCGCCTGACACTCGAACTCAGGAAGGTGACTAATGACCCCTTCCCAATCGTCAGGACTGCCTAAAAATCCGTGCAGTAGACTTAAGCGACAGTGACGTCTTTGCAAAGGTAGACATCTTGAATGGCATGTAGCAACTCAACACCTTCTTTAAGCGGCTTTTGGAAAGCTTTACGGCCTGAAATCAGACCCATGCCGCCTCCTCGCTTATTCAAGACCGCTGTCTCAATGGCGTCGGCAAGATCGTTGTCTCCAGACGGCCCCCCAGAATTGATTAACCCGATGCGACCCATGTAGTCATTGGCAACTTGCCACCTGACGTAGTCAATTGGATGATCTGCACAGAGCGCCCCGTACATTTTTTCAGTCTGTTTACCGAACTTAAGAGCTTTAAAACCTCCATTGCAAAGTGGGAGTTTCTGCTTCACAATGTCGGCTTTGATCGTTGCTCCCAAATGGTTGCCTTGGCCTGTCAGATCTGCCGCATCATGATAATCCTTATCTGCTGTCTTGAAAGCTGGATTGCGGAGATAACACCACAAAATCGTTGCCATCCCTAGCTCGTGGGCCATTTCAAAACACTTACTAACCTCGATAAGCTGCCGATTGCTTTCAGCTGACCCGAAATAAATCGTTGCTCCCACAGCGACACACCCCATGTTCCACGCTTGCTTAACCGATCCAAAAATGATCTGATCGTGCTTATTGGGATAAGTCATGAGCTCATTGTGATTAAACTTAAGAATAAAGGGTATTTTATGAGCGTATTTACGCGCGACGATTCCCAAAACCCCCAGTGTTGAGGCCACCGCATTCGTGCCCCCTTCAATGGCTAGCTTCACGATATTTTCAGGATCAAAATAATCGGGATTAGCTGCAAATGACGCCCCTGCGGTGTGTTCGATCCCTTGATCGACCGGCAAGATACTGAGGTACCCCGTATCTGCTAATCTTCCATGGTTAAAAAGAGACTGAAGGCTTCTTAGCACCGGAACACTTCTATCAGACGGTCCAAAAATCCGATCTACCCAATCGGCTCCTGGGATGTGAAGTCGACTCTTGGGAATTCCTTTGCAGACATGGGATAGAAGGTCTTGGGCCTTAGCGCCCAGCTGTTTTTGAATGTGTGAATACGACATAGCCGTCCTTTGGTAAAATCCCGTTAGATTAAACGGCTCCCCGCTTTTTTGCAACTAGCGAAATAAATATTCCCTTTGCTAGAATGGTTGTCCTAACTTAAGGAAAAATATGACAACAGCACTAATCCAGCCGCTCTCAAGAGGTTTTCATGAAATCACCTCTGGTCAGTGGACCTGGCAAGAGATGGCGAGTAGTTTCAATACTGCAGACTGGATTAAAAAAAATTTTCACTTGCAACAATCCACAAATGCTACTGCTTCGCTAATTAGCACCGGGATGGGGCTTCTTATACTACATAGCCGTTTAATGAAAGCCTTAGACCCTAGCCTGACGATGAAATACCGACTAGTCATCGAACTCGGCTTGCTAGCCTGGTTGGGAGCTATTGCGCCGTCTACTTCTAAGACTTTAAAATCATTATCCCCTTACTTAGCAAAACTTAAAAATTCTACTCCTCAGATCATGCTCGTCTCTCAGGTTGGTATTACAATCATTCGACTTTTTAAAGAACCTAAAGAAGCCCTATTAGAATTGACATGGATGGCTAATGTATTCTTTATACCTAATGATCGATCTCGCCTAGATTGGCGTTTCCACCACTTTGTCTTTATCCCCCTGACATCCATTGCTATTTATCACTCAAGTGGAAGTGCCCGTGTTGCGTACATACATAAGTTGTTTACGCGAACACTAGGTTATTATCCGGTAGCCCGTCAGTATGTCTATCAGCAAATCATCCCTCAGCCCCTGCATCAAGTTGCAGGACTTCTAGGAGTTTAGTGTTAGCGACAAAGCATGCCTTCTGCGAAGAGAAAGGAAACATATGACAATAGCATTAATCCAGCCTCTCCTCTCAAGAGGTTTTCATGAAATCACCACTGGCCAATGGACTTGGCAAGAGGTGGCGAGTAGTTTCATTAGTGGGAATTTTTACAAAGGCAGTTTTTATTCTCTACAAATGGCAGATGAAAAAACTTTGGCCACCAGTGCCGCTGTGGGGATTTTTTGGTTAGGCATAGACGCCTATTGTAGACTAGAATCCCGATCCCGAAATATCGTTTGGCTCGGTTCACTAGCATGGCTCGGGACCGTTGCAATTCCTGATAAATTATCTGTTACTATTGATGAACTTAAAAAGCTCTCCCCTCAAGTGATTCTCATCGCCCAAATTGGCATCATCGTCATGCAAATTTTTAATAATCCCAAACAAATGATCCTAGAATTGGCATGGACAACTATCGTATTTATAATACCCCAGGGCCCATCAAAACTATCTTGCTGTTTTCACCACTTTGTCTATATCCCTATGACAGTCGTAGCTACTTATCACTCGGGTTGGCTATTCCGCTGTTTATATATACATGTTCTGTTTTCCAAGACATTAGCTTACCACCCCGAAATTCAGGAGAGGATAAAATCTTCAATTCTTGAAAAAAATCATCCTTATGCAATGGTTGTTGGCCTCATTCCTTTCGATTTTAAAAAATTTAGCACCGGACTTTTTAAAAATCACCCCGGACTCCCTGCGGTTCTCGAAGATATGGCTAATGATATTTCTAAAATATCACCTAAACCTGGTGAGGCCTTAAAAAAAATGATTAAAGAATTGAAAAAACCAGTCGCAAAGTAGTTGTCCGTTATCTTCTGGCAAGGTACAATAGGGTTTCATGTCCAAAAAGCACCCTAACTACGACACTTTCAAACAATCTCTATTAGAGTATATCCGAGGCAAGAGGTATGAACCCCTCACTGAAAAAGCCCTCTTCCAAAAACTGAACATCACTCCTAAATTCCAGGCTCTTTGTAAGATGATTTTAAACGACCTTATCGCAGAAGGCGTCTTAGAACTCCAAGGTAAAACCATTGCCCTGCAAGGGCCTCCTAGAGAACTGATGTCAGGAACGATCCGGGTCCATGTGAAAGGATTTGGGTTTGTCGAACCTGACCATCCTTCCCAACACCCTCAAGATATTTTTATCCCTAAACACCTCACCGATGGGGCTGTCGATGGCGATAAAGTGGAAGTTGAGATCAACTTGGCCTCGATTTCTGAAAAGGGACCCGAAGGCAAGGTGATTGCGGTTTTAGAAAGAAGCCGTACCCATGTGGGAGCTACCATCCATCACCTAGGACCTAAATCCATCGCTTATGCCTACTCTCCTCTCCTAGGCGCCTCAAAATTTGTCGCTGTTAAGTCTAAGAAAAAGATTCAAGTCGGTGACCGCGTGATCATCAAAATCAGCGACTGGGGAAACGATCAAGAAGGCCCCGAAGGGGAAATCTCCCATTTCTTAGGTCATATCTCAGATCCGTCGTGTGATATCCAATGCGCCATTGAAGAGTTTGATCTGAGAAGCACTTTCCCTCCTGAAGCTCTTGAACAAACTGCCGCTTGGGGCGATACTGTTCCTAAAACCGAACTGAAGAATCGCGAAGATCTCACAGATTTGGAGGCAGTGACCATCGACCCTGAGACTGCAAAAGATTTCGACGATGCTCTTTCGATCCTCAAAAATCCCAAAGGAGGCTACCACCTCCGTGTCCACATTGCCGATGTTGCTCATTACGTCCCTGCAGGATCAGCTCTTGATAACGAAGCGCAAAAGCGAGGCAACTCGACTTACTTCCCGGGTTACTGCCTTCCCATGCTTCCTCATGAGCTCTCCGATCAACTCTGCAGTTTACAACCTAATGTCATCCGGCTCACCGTATCAGTCCTCATGGATTTTGATTCCGCTGGCACTCTTCAGGACTATCGCATTGCGCGCAGCTTTATTAAAAGCGCTAAACGGTTCAGCTATGAAGAAGCCAAAGAGGTGCTCGACGGCACGCTCAAAAGCCCCCATCTCGAACAGCTACAATGGATGGTCGAGCTCTGCCACCTTCTGAAAGCTAAGAGATTCGAGCGAGGAAGCATTGATTTTGCCCTCCCCGACCTTGTCATCCTCGTCGATGAGAAAGGACATCCCACCGGAACTCACCGCGTGGAGTATGATATTACCCATCAGCTCGTTGAAGAGTTCATGCTCAAGGCAAATGAAATCGTTGCCAAGCACCTTGCTGATAAAGGCAAACCTGTTCTCTTCCGCGTTCATGAAGAGCCCGAGCAGAAAGATTTTGATGAGTTTTTTGCTATGGCAAGATCGCTCGGATTTTCACTTCCTCATAAACCAGAGCAACGCGATATCCAAGCCCTCTTTGAAAAAGCGAAACAAACGCCCCACGCCAGCCAACTCGCCGTCAGCTTCATCCGGAGTATGAATCTCGCGCTTTATTCCCCCCGTAACGTCGGCCACTATGGCCTTGCCCTTGAAAACTACTGCCATTTTACTAGCCCCATCCGTAGATACACTGACCTCATCATCCAGCGGCTTTTATTCGATCAGGAAGGAAAAGATCTTGCTATCGACGCCATCGCTGAACAGTGCTCTCTCAGAGAACGTGTCTCCTTTCGCGCTGAAAGCAGTGTTAAGCTCCTCAAGAAACTCCGCCTCATGGAGCACTGGATGAAAGAAGATCCTACCAAGATCCACCCAGCCGTTGTGACAAAAATCAAACCTTTTGGCCTCTATTTCGATATCAGCCACCTCATGCTCGAGGGATTTTTACACATCTCCGAGCTTGAAAATGATTACTTCATCTACAACGCCTCTCAAAATGCTCTTGTCGGCCGAGCGTCTGGCAAAATCCACAGCGTCGGTGAAATCCTGGAAGTTCGTCCCCTAACCATCGATCTCATCATCCTCGAATCGACCTGGGAACTGGTTCTCCCCAAAAAACAACGCCGCCGCCCACGTTAAACCTATGATTAAGTTCATCTTTTTGGCAATTCTAGCAAATCTTCCTATACTAGCTGCCACTCCAAAATTGCATGAAACGCAATCTGAGGTGGTGATGAATTTACATCTTTCTCCTCCTCAATCCCTTTCTACCGAGGATTTAGTTCGTAGACTCTATGACGATCATCAACAAGGCAGTATCCTAACAACCTACTCCTCAACCCCTGTTAGCCATCCCCTCATAACATCGCGAGTCAGCTCGAGCAAAAAAGAGCAAAATCCTACTATCAAAGGCAAGGGAAATGGGATTACCTATAGCTTAAATAGAGGGCGCCTTGGCGATAACTTATGTTCTTATTTACATGCCAAATGGCTTGCCTACAAATATCATCTTCCTTTGTACTACCGCTCCTTTCCTCACTCAGATCAATTTCGTTTTTCAGATGAACATCAACGCAGAAAAAAACACTCCAAACAATTTAAAACTACCCTGAAAACCGCCGATGAAGAACTCGTCAATTCTGGACACAATGCCGCCCTGTTCGAAATCATTTATTTTCCTGACAATACCGAACATATCTTCCATGAGGGAGTGCATTCCATTTGGAATCCTGCTTTCCAAGTCGATTGGGAAGACCCTGGATTTCAGGCTGAAGTGAGGCGGAGTTTAGCTCCTAAATACCCCGTCTTCACACCTGACTTACCCACTGACTCACTCACCATAGGAGTTCACGTTCGCAGAGGCGGTGGATTCGATAGCCTTCAAGAACGGATGAAAACACCCCTAAAATTTCCTCCTGATAGCTACTACATTCAGCAAATCGACAGAATCTCAAAGATTTTTAAAAACTATCGACTCTACGTCTACATTTTAACAGACGATCAAGACCCAGCAAGCATTGCTAATACCTATCAAGCCGCTCTTAATAATCCTCACATCCGTTTTGATTATCGAAAAACCCCCAACGGGCCTTCGACAAATATTTTAGAAGATTTCTTTTTCATCCCCAAATTTGACTGCTTGATTATTTGCCAATCCAACTTTTCGCTGATGGCTTCAAAACTAGCCGATTTTGCTCTCGTAATCACTCCCACGCATCCGACCCTCATCAATGGGCAAGCAGCCATTGATGAAGTCAAGTTAACGTTCAATGGCAAAAAAAGAATCTCAGGTTTAGCTTTGATAAATTCTAATATTCCCTGACTGCATATCGCTGGATGCGTTGTAAACTTTTCCTAAATTTACTGACCAATTAAGGGAACCTCATCTTTGACTTCTTCTACTTTAGGTCCTCTAGGAGCTAACTGATTCACGATGTCTTTTTGTGCAATGAATTCGTTAGCCATATCCGTGGAAATCCCAGCGTAGATACTAAATGTCGTCCTATCACCTTCATCGGAGCTTCCAACAAAGGAAGATGAAAGCAAAGTTGAGAAAGGGTTATTCCAGGCCTTGTAATTTAGAGCAACAAGAGCAGAAAAAACCCACTCTGCCATATTTGAGATGGTTCGGGGAACGTCATAGGGGCCCAGCTTTTCGACAAAAATCATCAAAGTTTGAGTTGGTATAGGCCCAGCCTTCACAAATGCTTCCATAATTCCAAGTTCTTTTGAAACACTCAACCCCTTGATCAACATACCTTTTCTACCGTCTGATGTAGTAAAGCGGTAAGTAGGATGTTCTAGGCTCGCCCATGCCATCTCAAAGTTTGCATAAGTTTTTTTATTTTTCTCTACGGGAATTTCTGGCAGTTTCTCGTAATTTTCCTTCCCACCCGCGATTTTATAAAATACCTCCACAAGAGGGTCTTTTATGAGAAGGTGTTTATAAGCAACATATGCTGCCAGAGTTATTCCAAGAATAGCCACAGGCCAACACCAACGTCTTATAATGGGGGTTTTTATAACGGCCTGGAAGAAATAACCTGTCAAAGCAAGAATCGCTCCAATGCGGATTTTAGCAGCATGAGTTGGAAACTGCGTCCAAATTTCTTTCCCTGACGGAAAAATTGTCTCTTTAATTTGGTTAGCCGGTTTTCCATAATAATAAAAGTTTTTAGCGCCTGTGGCATCAAGACTCATGTACATCTCCTTCTTTAGGGAAAAAGTGTACCCTTTCCATGAATTTAGGGCTATTTTCTATGTCTGCCGAGTTCGAAAATAAAACTTTCGAAAACTCAACTATTCGGAAATTCCGAACAATTCAAAAAACCAGGCTTTTAATTTGGGGACGGTTGGAAGGATTCAGAACTTTTGATTGGCTAAAACTGAGGGAAATGAGTAAAATTTCCATTTTGATCAATCCAAATAGATAGAGGAACTCGAAATGAAGCCCCCTGATAATTCATCATCAGTGTTACCGGACCTCTCCTTTGAGGCCCTGAAAAAAAATAATCAACACGATGTGGAGTACTGGAGCGCCCGAGACCTCCAGCCTTGCCTTGGTTATTCTCAATGGCGTTATTTTGAAAATGCCATAAATAAAGCAATCGAATCCTGCAAACAGTCGGGAAATGACCCTAAAAACCATTTTGCGGACGCCCGCAAAATGGTCGAAATCGGAAGCCAAACAGATCGTGAAATTGAAGATTGGCATCTATCTCGCTTTGCCTGCTACCTTATCGCTCAAAATGGAGATCCTAGAAAGCCAGAAATCGCAAAGGCGCAAAAATATTTCGCGATTCAGACAAGGCGTCAGGAAATCTCAGATCAGATGACCGCTGACCTCTACTGTACTCCAAGTCCCCACATGAGCCAAACTGTTGGCTCATTCCGCCCCTAAAAAACAACCCCACTTTCGTGGGGTCAAGCAAAGTGCCTATTCACCATAAACATCTCTTCTAAAATCTATGGCAACCAGGACCACATTTTTTTTCTCGGCATCAATACGGTAAATGACTCGATAACAGCTCACCCTCATACGCCTGTGACCTTTCCAGCTGTATTGCAACGGTTTCCCAATCCCAATTGGATCGACTTCCAACCGTTCTTTAATCGCATTACGTATCATTTTCTGAGCAGATTTTGGAAGCGCTTTGAGTTGATCGACTACATTTTGATCTAAGAATTCTACTCTAAATCGAGTTCCTTCCATACCTTCTCCGCTGATATTCGCGCTTTTCCTTTTGCTCTAATTTCAGCTTCCTCAGCTATACGCGATAGATAAATATCTTCTCTCATTTCGAGGGCCTGCTCGACTAATTCTTGCGTTATATTTGAAAGAGAAGTGTCTTCTTTTTCAGCTAAAAAATTTACAGCGTGTAGGGTAGAAGGCTTAAAAGTGACATTGATACGTTTTTGTCTAGATACTCTAGGTCTTCTGTGTTTAGTAGCCATTGATTTTCCAGGGTTAATATGTCAATGCCGAGTGTATCACATGTGCATCCATTTGTCCATAAATTTTGCACATTATAGAGGCTAGTCTGTAAGTGACTACAAATTATTGCGTTAAATTTATAATAAATATCAGATCGCTTTGAAATTATGGATGTATTAACAGATTATTGAACAGTCATTAAGGCACCCGCTACAATTGGAAGTTTTTAAGGATCATTTTGAACTGTTTCAATTTTGGAAATAGTTGCTTCTTGCGTCACTTCTTGTGAAGTGATTTGCTCTTTTATGAGGATCCAATTGGAACTGACCATTTTAGCAGCGCCGCTAAAATGGTTTTGCGGGTTATTTCCAGATTGTCTGCAAGACTTTACTTGTGGAATGCTTTAAGCCATAGGGGGTCGTAGGTCTTCCCATCATCAGGCCTCCACTTCCAGGAATGTTGCATTTTCTTATAATGAGAGCCCGAAGGCATTTCTTCATTCGCATTAATCCACTTTCTCGATGTACGACTCATCTCATCCTTAGCAGCTTTAAGATTTTTTGCCTTGCAACATGCGATCCCATGAAAAGGCTTTTTAAAACTTCGACTCATGCAGTTTCCTTTCCATTTGAACTGTTTCAATTTTTGAAACAGTGCTTCTTGTAAAGCGATTTATTCTTTCATCTTTTTTTTCTGCATGGAAACCCAGTTCTTTAGGACTGGGATGAAATGCAGCTCCTTTAAAGTTTTTAAAATGGGAGCCTTACGACTCCCAAAATCCCCTTACGGGGCTAGTAACAGAATAGAGTTGACTTTCTCCATTCTTCCCCTCGACAATGTTGTATACCGGCACGTGGTCTAATCCGTTTCGTGCTTACCCTATCGCTTGTCTGCAACAAGACCTTTAAGAGGGCAGGACTGAGGAAGCATCCTGCCGTTAGTCTTTGGCCTATATACAACGTAGACTCTTCAACGCTTGTCAAGCTCAGAGTCTTAGTCTGGTCAACCCAGGCGTATCTCACGACAAGCCTCTCCCTTTAGGGAGGGGTAGTTGACAAGGATCCAATTGGAAATGCTTTAAAATGTACCCCATCCTCTATTTTAAGAAATTCACCGGTTTTAGCATCCGTTTGATGGCTCATTTGGACGTCAGCTGCGCTCATTCCCAGCCAGGTTTCTTGGCCTAAAACCACTCCATACAAATTTTTTTCAGGAATCCACATCACTTTCCCATTCGGCATTTTTTTCTTCACTTTGAATGGAAGAAATTCGCGGATGATCATACCGCCCTGTTGAGCTAGCGCTCGTCTTAGCTTTACTCGAAAAATCACAAGATGCTCGGGGATATAGCCGATTTCTTTGTTTGCACTAATATCGATCACAAACGATTGCTCTGTATCATCGACAAGAGTCACAATTTTATTCCCCGGGATCTCTAAAATTGCTGCAATTAGCTCATCGATTTTTTGTGCAAAGGATTCCATATGAAATTATACTCCTTTAAGTATGGGTAGCGGCTCCCACGTAATGAATGGCTTAACCCGGTTTTTATACCTGCCAAAGTCATCGTAATGCATCACATCGTAGACCGATTGGTGCTTGTGGAACCTTTGATTGGCTCGATGTAAAGAATGGAAACAAGGTACAACCCCAATGTTGTCCTGACCAAGTAACCGTTTACGAATGCCTTCGGGATCGTTAATTGTGATGGGCAATCCCGCTGCATGAATCCCCAAAAACATGCAGATCGTCTCTTTCAACCGATTGATGGCGGAACCCGCAAGTCCGACGATAAAGCCTTTTTTTTCGTAGTAATCGGGGCGTCTTACAAAAAGGTCTATATGCGTGGTATTGCCCCCTCGCTTGATTTCCCAGGGATGTCCTCCGCAGGTTTTTTTCGGGTGTTTTCCATCAATCCAGGATGCAAACTCTTCTTGAGAGCTGCCGTCAATGTCGAGAAGCCCCTCATGCCGTCCATCGGCATAACGTTTGTACATTTCACGTCCTGACAATCCTTCCTCAATATGGTCATCTTTTCTTCGTCCGGAAAGATAGGCAATTTTGCAATAGTCGAAATAGTCGTTTGCGGTCATTGCAGGGACAACGGTTTTTTCTTCACGCATCATCTCCATTTGCTCGACCAATCGGATAAATTTTTTAGATTTTGCTTTTCCAAGTTCCTGATCAATCCTCCATAAATCTAAAGGCAGCTCTTTCACTAAAGTATTGCTAACAATACCGTACCGCCGATTGAGAGGATATGACTCCCATATTTGTCGATTCGCCTTCACCCAATTCTTCTCCACCACTTTTAGCCACTGCCGTGCTGAAGAAATTAGCCCATCCCAGTCTTCAGACAAATCTCCATGAAACTCGGGAGAAGACCCAAAAGCAGGCGCGGCCTGGACACTTTGATGGATTTTGACATCTAAAATAGGTAGCTTTCCATCATAAAGGTGAATATAGAAAGTCTCCTGATATTTTGTCACTCGGATATGGTGATAAATGGTTCGGCGACCGGTTTGATGTGGAAAAATAACATTCCAAATCTTGTCGATGCTTTCAATTGCATAATTGAAGTGCTTAAGCTCTCCAACCAAACGATAAACATTCTCTTCAAATCTCTTATTCATAAGCTCCTTGCATTAGAGTTCCCAAGGATAGTTTAGCAAAAATTTTGTTTCTGTGCAAGGGATTTTTTGTACGTGTTCTGGGCAGCTTGTGAGAATTCCTTGAAAATAAAATTTTCGGAAATTCCGAACAGTTCAAAAAACTGGGTTCATATGGAAAGTCAGCTCTATCTAAAATATACCGCGATCGGGTGAAAAGCAGCCTTTTGGGCAATCCTTTTAGCCAAGAATAATTATGATGTAATGTTACACCATAGAGATGGTGGTGTAACATAACACCATATTTATATAACTGTTTATCAAAGACTTAAATATGTTAAATCTTGATGCATATTGACACCGACTCAGAAATGGTGTAACATGAAACCAAAGTTTAGATACCTTATGGAAGAGCGTTGTTTTAGTTGTTTACTGGCTTTAGGAGAAGAAAGCACTCACGGGCTGCATCAAGAGTGTTTTCGCAACTGGTTTGGAGTGGATGGCCTGCATACCCCTTTTCAGTTAACTATGAAAACCTCCGGCAATAGTAATGATCCGAAAGCCGAGATCAACTCCAGTTTTTTCCATGGAAAATTCAGGAAATATTCCGCTAAATTAGGCGGGTCTAGTTACATCATTAAAGTACGACAACCGTCTTTTCCCGATCTTCCAGCTATGGAGTTTTTATGCAATCAAATCGCAAAAAGACTAGGTGTGAACGTCCCTGATTTTTATTTCATCCAATTAGAGGGAGAACCGGCCTTTATTTCCAAAAACTTCATGGAAAAATACCCGGGAGCCGACTTAGTGCACTTGTACCGATTCTTGGGAGAGCAACCATTTGATCTAGAGACAATTTTAAAAGTGATTTCCGATCACACGGGAAAAGCGGCAGATATTGAACAATTCATCAAGCTGTGTCTTTTTGATGTTTTCATAGGCAACCACGATCGACATGGCAGGAATTTGGCGCTGATCCAGACGACTCAGGGCAAATTGTTATCTCCCACCTACGACAATCCTTCGTGTTTGGGAATTGAGGAAGAGAGTTTTTTAAAGGCGGTATTAGAACCCTGTGGAAAAATTCATTCCTCTCGCTCCAAAGAACCGAAAATGCGCGAATATGCTCTTGATTTTTGCGAGATGGGATATGAAGAGCTCGTCGCACAATTTTATCTTTCAATCGCACTCCAAGAGATCATTGATTTAGTAAATAGAAGTTTTATTTCCCCCACGAGGAAAACTGCATTTTCTAAGCTGCTACACAGAAGATACCACGAACTTAAAAAGGTGGCCGATGCACACTCCAACCGGTAAAGTGCCATCTGTGCTCGTCTACTTGGAGCAAAGAAAGAGCCGCAAATTCGTTGGCGAATTAACGTATAATTTTAGGAAACATCTATATGTTTTCGCCTATGATAAAGCTTACTTGGGTTCGCATCTCATTCCATTGGGACCGGAGTTGCCATTAAGTCCAAGAAAGTTCACATCTCCCACTCTTTTTGAACCATTTATCGACCGACTCCCTTCGCGGGAAAATCCTGCATATCAAGAATATTGCGCAGCAGAAAACATTGATGTAACTGAACAAGATCCTTTTATTTTGCTTACCACTATTGGAAAAAGAGGGCCTTCCTCCTTCATTTTTGAGCGAAAAAAGCAAATTCCCTTGGGAATGGAAGAATTGAAAGCCTTTCGTCAAGAACTTGGATTAACAACACGAGAATTTGCCATCGGATTTGCCATCGGAACAAAAACGCTCATTTCCATAGAGAATGGACATTCAGGCGGTAGAGATACCATGAAACGACTTGAGCTCTATATCCGCTTCCCTGAAGTTGCGCTCTTTGAGTTTCGGAAAAACTGCGCCGCTATCCATCGAGACAAGCGCAAACAGGTAGAGCACATTCTTTCGGAACGGAAAACTCAATTGAAATAATACATATTCATTTTTTCTCCAAATCGGATGGTTTTGGCTGCCACATGAAGGGGAATTGAGTAGCGCGGTATTCCTTCAGATCAGCGATCTTGCGATTCTTGATTTTTGCAAGAGTGACGCCTCCAAAGGCCTCTCGGATTTTCTTGCTCTTGTAAGCAAAAACCCACTCAAAAACGATCAAGTCTTTGCATGAATAGTAGGAGGTAATGACCCACTTTTCGACGACATTTCCACGGTTGTGCCAGTCGACAATCCATTTTTTGACGATCTCTTTTCCACGGTAGGTAGGGCCGTGAGATTCAACGATGATACAGTCATCCGCAAGGGCGCCAAGGATTTTCTTTTCATTGCCTTCTTTCCAACCATCGACATACTGTTGTATGAGAGATTTCATCTTAAAGACTTGTAGAATGACGCCATTGATTTCTTGGAAATAACGGCCTGCGAGGGTTGGTCTGAAGACAATCCTCTTCTTGCATCTTTCCAAGGAGTTTCATGATGAGTCATCATCTCAAGAGCTGCAGCAGTTTCGACTCCAAATACATCAACAACTTCTGTTAAATGTTTAGCAACAGCGTCGTCTATTTTTACTGAAGAAATTTCTTTTACAATGGGCTTCCATTCAAACTTTTTAAATCTACGATATTGGGATGGTAAAGCAGGCCCGTGGACCCACGCCTCAAAATCTTCCTCAAAAAGAGGTTTATTGTTAAGAGCTAGATACCAGGCTTGAGCATAGTAAAGAAGCTTTTGCAACTTCAGATTTGTGATCACATCTCCTCGCTCTCTGCATTCTGTCAGCAAAAAATCAGCAACTTTTCCTGCAGATAAGATATCAGCCTTGGCTTTCATATCAATCACTTCCTTCCTAATTGCTATACTTGTTGTGCAATTCACATGCAATATAGCTTAAGTCGTCTTTAAAATATCCAATTTTATTTTTACTGAAATCACTTTCAGACAAAGACTCTCTCCGATCTGCTGCCAGAACTGATGGCGGAATTCTTCTTCGGGCGCCAGTTCATTGACAAGATCTCCTGAAACTCCCTTCCCTTTTAAGCTTTGACTCCAGGCAAATTCAGGGTGAGGGCCGCAGAGGAAGGCCATTCCTTGCCCTACACGGCATAAAATGACAGCGGGCAGGGCCTCTGGCAGCCCTGCATAGGTTCCTAAGACCTCAACAGAAGATGACTGGGCTGGCACCTCAAAATAGCATCCTCCTTGATAGTATAGCTTCCCCTGCAGAGTCATATCCCCCTTACGAAAATGAATCTGAGCAGCACGGGCAGACTTTGGCGCTAGGTAATCTTCATCCCCCCATAAAGGTCCTGTCGCTTCTCCCTCAAAGAAAAAGAGCGGTCTTGATTTGATAATCGGAGGAAGATCTCCGACCTGAAAATAACTCTTAGAAGCTCCAAAGTAAGCTCCTGCACAAAAGCCTATGTATTTCCCTCCTCTAAGCACATATTGATGAATTTTGAGCATTCCTTTGTCACCGAGTTGGACTTCCCATAGGCTGCATTTTCCACCTCCCATTGCAACGACATCTGTTTTATCCTCCCAGGGCTCATTAGCTAGATAAGCGCTATTGACCTTTTTGACCGTGATAGAGGGGCCTAAGATGTTTTGCAATTGTTGAACGAGGGCTTCTGCGCTAGAAAAAGAGACTCCTTCATCTTCATACACCAACGCTTGCCGACCACTAATGGAAGAAATCATGACCGTTTTCCTATCAGAGAGAGCCCTATCGCACCTGCTATGATCTTAAGCACTGCTCCTGTGAGAAAGGGGACAACACCTAGGAAAAAGGCTTTTTCCCATCCGACATAGCAAGCCATCCATGAAGCTCCTATTCCAAAAATGACCAGTTGTCCTGTTGTTAAAGCGAGGACTAAGTGGTACCGCCTCTCGCACATCTTTCCTATGAGATAGGCTGCACCCACAAATGATAGTAAAAACCCCGCCTGCAGGCTTCCTATCCAAAGAGGATTCGATACACCGCCTGCAAAGACCGGAAGCCCGCAGCATCCTTGCACCAGGTACCCTAACACGCTATAGGCAGCCCTTCGACCTCCTAAAATACCTCCTAAGAGAAAAACCCCCAATGTCTGCAAAGTCACAGGAATCGGGGTAAAAGGAAGAGGAATGGCGACCTGTGAAAGAAGCGCTAAACAGCAGCCCCCTGCTAAGGCGATACCCACCTCTTTTAAGATACGGGGCAGTTCTTGTTTAATGGAAACAGCTCTTTGCTCATTCATGCGAGTTCTCCTTGTGAAAGCCAGAGTTTATGGGTGGTTTTTCTATTTTTCAACGTGAAACTCAAACCTATAAACTAAAAAGTAGTTGATTAAACTGCTTTTAAGGTTTATATAGAAAGTTGTATGCTCACGAAAAAGGACCCAACTTAAAACCGGTTGGAACAAGGTGCGTTATGCTCGAAAGTCTTTGCGGCAATAAAAATGTGCAAAAGATTTTGCTTTTCCTATTCGTGAATGGCAAATGTTATGGAACTCAGCTCCACCGTGTTCTCAACACTCCATTGACGCCGCTGCAAAAAGCTTTGCTCCGCTTGGAAAGAGGAGGTATCATCCTCAGTGAATATGAGGGGAAAACTCGCCTCTATCAATTCAACCCCTCTTTTCCTCTTCTAAATGAGCTAGAACAGCTTCTGAAGAAAGCCTACACCCTTCTTCCTCCTCAAGAAAAACGGTTTTATTGCAGCATCGATCCTAAAGCTCCAGCTAGATTGGATTATCCCGAACAAATCCTCACGAGTTTTTGGCAAAAACTCTCTGCAGTCAAGCAACTGAAATTTACAGCGAAAATAAAATCTTCTGAAGAAGGAGACACGACCCGGCGAGGTCAAGGAGAGATTATTGTCATCTCTGAGGGAAGCAATGTTTTGATTTTTCATGAGAAAGGAAGCTGGATCGGCAAAGAAGGATCTGAAATGAGCTTTAGTAACACTTTTCGTTGGACTCTTGACCGAGCAACCAAGATGATTTCACTAGAGCATTTACGGAGAGGCTTAAATCATCCCGTTTTTCTTTTCCATCTAGCTCCCTCGAGTCGCCAGGTTCTAGCATCAGTTGATACTCATCTCTGCGCTGACGATGCCTATTTTGGCCAGCTCATTTCAAGCGCGTCATGCCTCCGTTTAAAATGGCGTGTCATTGGCCCTCGAAAAAACGAGGAGATGGATTATTATTATTTTTGATTGAAGAGCTTTCTGAAATAATGGAAGATCGATTTCGTTTTGACCCACGCAAAACGGATAGAGTGCCTTAAAGATGAGAAAATCGATGAACGTCTTTTTTCAGGAGCTGTGACAGGCGTTGACGGATGGGGAAAATACGATGCAATTTGCGGGCTGCTCTCAACCAGTGAAGGGATGAGGACATTTAATCCGTTTTTTATAGGATCAAAAGCAGGGTCGGAAAGGGGCGTCCAGATTAAACGATTAAAGTTTAAGTAAAACTGATCGAGCTCAGGAATGGTCAGCGGGATCTCTCGTAGCCTGCTTTCTTGAGCACGGATCATCGCCAGGATCGTTAAGTTATGCAAGTGAATCTCTAAAAGTTCTTGGCAATTGATTTTTTCTTCATCAGAGAATTTGTAGAAGAAATCTTCCGAAGCCACTAACTGTGTAACAATCTGCTTGGCAGCTTTTGAAAAGTGCCCTGACAAGGACAAGGTATGGGTCACTACAATCGCAAAGCTTTTCGTTAGACTCGGATCGATCTGCTGACGGATCAATTTATTGAGAGGTTTTTTTTCCCCTGTCAAGATGAAGTTCTTTATACCCAAATTCACTTCTTCATTTTGGGTGAGTAAGATGCTGTATTTATTCATAACCCGGACGAATGAATTTAAGAAGAGATCGCTATCAATTCCATAGGAGACCATCTTTTTGACCAGCGTATGAAATAAAGGAACCAAAGGGATTTTACCGCTGATTTGATCGATCAGGGCCTGAGTACTTCCCAATTGGTAATGCGCTGCAATTTTAAGAATGTTTGCTGGGTCCGCAGGAAAAAGAGGCGGCCCCTCAGATGAGGCGTCGAAATAAATCTCTCCATCATCTTCGGAAACTTCATCCAAAGCATCGTAATAGGCATCTCCCTCATCGATTTCTACAAGATTATCCCCGGGGGCGCGATCCAAAGCATCAAAGTAGGGTTCATTTTCAAATTGATTTTCGTCCATCTCTTGCAGTGACAATCCATTCAAGATGAGATTAAAAACAGTTTGACCTCTATTTAAAATCCAAGGAATTATAAAGTTTAAAACCTCAGTGATTTTTGAAGGATAGCTCACCCCTAAAATATGGCGGAAATTTTGACAGAACTCTTGAATTTCTTTTTGCGTCAAGGGAGGGGCACTTTTAAGTGAAGCGTCTGCTGTTTTCAGCGCAAAATGGATAAAACCTTGAGCTTGGATTTCAAGCATGGCTTGGTTGTAAGAGGGATCAGAGAGACGATATCCCAAAAGTTCGATTTCCAGCTTTTCTATCGTTTCGACGAGCAATTTCACACCTTCATTCACTGCACGAGGAGAAATGGAACGCGCTGAAAACTTCTCCGTTTGTAAAATGTTGGAGTAGAGATAGCGCTCTAGCTTTTCCTTCTTAAGTGCTAAATCAGGGGCATTCGAGATGAGCGCTTGAGAATATTCTTTGAGAGCTACTCGAATATACCCATCTTGTTGAATCAAGGCGATGTAACGGTTAAAAGTTCGCACCAGGAAGTTCACACCATAGTGGTGAGTAATCCCGTGGGATAAAAGGTCTGCCATCAGGCGATTGACGGTAGGAAAAGTGGTCTGGCCCTCGGTCAGTGAGGCTGCAAGTGCTGCCGTATTTTCATACTGACTATGAGCCATGATTTTGATGAGAAGATTGGGATCGTAAGGCTGGAAGCTAGAAAAGCGGTTACCTGATTGATAAGCCTGGCTTAAGGGAAAGGCATAGAAGGCTCCCAAACTTAGAGTGTTGGCAACAAAGACTGAAATAGGCCAGGAAATACCGATGGGAGCCATCCCCGCATAAAGCGCCTCTTTGGTCAGAGAACTTCGTAGTGACCGACTAAAATATCCATCCTTAACCGGATTATTCAGATCTCCAACAGGTTCTTTATTAGCCATCCATAGTGTGATCCAACTTCCTGTCATTCCCCCTATCATCGTCAAGAGAAACTGCAAAGAGGCAGAGTTGAGTTGTGATAAATCTAAGTAGCCAGAAGAAGATAGTTGTAAAATGATCAACGCCGTGAGAGACGATGCTGCGGCCCCTTGAAGGTCGGCCAACACAGAACCAAAACCTTCTTGACCGGCTTTATTGGAGCGCAACCGCCCAGTCACAAGTTGGCCCGCGCGAAGAGCAATCCCTGTAGCAATGGCTGCCTCGGGAAAGCAGGTTCCAACAAAACCTCCCGCTGATTTGACAGCATAGACCGCGCCGATCTCCAAGCCCTTTTTTGCAAGGGCTCCTTGACTCACGATCCGGACAGTCTGGTCAACTTTCTTCACTTGGTCATGGCAAGCCCTTTCCCAATTATTAGTAATTGGAATGACTTTTTTAATAAAAAATGATGCTATCCATAATCCCATATTAGTACCTATATTATACATTAATTTAAATATAATATCTATAGCGCTTTATAAATATAAGCTGTTGATATTCAAATAGATATAAATGCATGGATTATTATCATTTCTGCTGTTAAACCTAAGGCATGAAAAAGTATTTTCTGACAGGGCTGGTTATTCTACTTCCCGTTGCCCTGACAATCGCAATTGTCAGTTTCCTGATCAATTTTTTCACAGGCCCCTTTGTCGAAATGGTCACAGAATCTCTTCAAAAAATGCATGTGGCTGAACACGGGTTTTTATTTCTCTCCCCTGAAAAAGCAATCGAATACCTCAGCAAGCTACTTATTCTTATCTGCCTTTTTTTTGTGATTGTCGTGCTGGGAATGCTCACCCGCTGGTATCTGGTTCGGGCCTTACTTAAAGTTTGGGACTTTGTTTTGCAGAAAATTCCTGTCGTTAGCACTGTTTACAAGACGACTAAAGAAATCATCAAAACAGTGTTCACTTCAAATACATCGGCCTTCAAGCAAGTCGTTATGGTCCCCTTTCCCCGCAAAGATATCTATGCGCTAGGACTTATCTCCGGAGACTCCCCCACGCTTTGTAGCTCTAGTCTAGGCTCTTCCTTGGTTTCTGTTTTAATTCCGACAACTCCTAACCCTACCTCGGGGTTTCTGCTGATGTATAAAAAAGAAGATCTCATCTACCTCGATATGAAGCCTGATGAGGCCATTAAATATATCGTCTCTTGCGGCGTTCTCACACCCCGGGAGAAAAGACTCCGATGAAAAAATCGTTTTCTACAGGCCTGATCATTCTTCTCCCCTTTGCTTTGACCCTCTGGGTTGTTAACTACCTTTTCGACCTATTCACAAACCCCATTTTTCATATCATTGAAAGCGCCTTGCTTGTCTATGAAAAACAACAGGGCTTGAGCCTACTCCACCATGAGACCTTAGTCCGGTTCCTCAGCCGTATCGCCGCTCTTGCGCTGACGTTTTTCTTCATTGTGATCTTAGGTTTTTTAGCCAGAAAGTTCTTTTTTGATGCCCTGCTCAAACTCTTCAATCAAGTGGTGGTCCGTATCCCCATCGTTGGAACGATCTACCGCCTGACTAAAGACATCACTAAGGCCATCTTATCGACCGATCAAAAAGCCTTCAAAGAAACCATCCTTGTTCCTTTCCCTTCCCCTGAAACCTACTCAGTGGGTTTTGTGACTGGAGAGGTCCCTCCCGATCTGCAACGTGTTATCCCCCATGTCGACGTCACCGTTTTCGTCCCTACAGCTCCCCACCCCATTTCAGGATATGTCCTTTTTTGCCCCCGCAAGTCTCTTCACTCCATTGACGTCTCTGTCGAAGACACCTTTAAGTTCCTTCTCTCCTGCGGTGTGATCCAACCACCGCCTAAATAATTTTTTAATCTTGAAGGCCAACATCATTTTTGCTAGAATGTGCCCTCATTAAGGAGAATCTCCATGGTACGCATCAGTAAACAAGCAGAGCGCCGCGCAAAGTGCCCTCACCGCCCCCGCCCACCGGCCGTTAAAACAGGCTCTAAAAAAGACGAGTTAGCGGAAGGATATAAAGTTCATGCTAATAGCGTGGCCGATGCCGCTCTTGCTCAGAAAATCTTTATTCCCAAGAGGTTAGGTTAAGGTATGACACGTCATCGCAGCTACGGAAAAGCCAGCAAATCGGCAAAAAAACGCAATGTCCTCAAACGGTATGAGCGCGTTGATGTTTTACGCAAAATTGGAAAATGGAAAGACGGCGAAAACACCAAGGTCACAGGCCTTCCCAAAACGCCTGTCCTCGCATAAAAATTTTTAATCGTCAGTCGAAACTTCCCTTGAAAGCTTCTTCTGTGAAGAAGCTTGTTCTTTTTTTTCTTCAAGAAAAGAAAATCGCCTGCCAAGAGATTGCCTTCTATTTTGTTGGTGTCCGCACGATTAAAAAACTTCATGTCGACTATTTTCAAGACCCCACCCCGACCGACTGTATCACCTTCCCCCTTGATGAAGATTACCTGGGTGAGATTTTTGTATGTCCTGAGGCCGCTCTCGACTACAATCCTCGGAGACCCTACCAAGAAATCACACTCTATATCTTACATGGCCTCTTGCATCTTTTAGGCTATGACGATATCGATAGAAAGAAAAGAGCTCTCATGCGGCGTGAAGAAAAACGGCTGATGGAGCTCGCAAAAAAACACAAATGTATATTGCAACCCTCTTAGCCCTCTTATTCCTTCTCAGCTCCGCTATCTTAGCAGGGATGACGACGGCCCTTTTGCAGATGGGCCGCCTGCGTTCCAAGGAAGAATTTAAAAAAATTCCCTCCCTATTTTTTTTCCAGCACGTCCTTAAACCCCTCTTTGGACGTCAAAAATGGGAAGGCCTCTTTTTCACCTTAAGCTTCAGCAAACACGTCTTACACCTCTGCTACAGCGTCATTTTGTTATTTCTTCTTTTCTCCCAAAACCTCTCCATATGGCTCATAGGAGGAGCCGTCATCCTCCTCTCGCTTGCAGCCGACTTATTAATGAAATTCATCGCAACTGCAGCTCCCACCCTATCATTTAAGTTCTTTGCTCCCCTGGCCTCTTTATTTTTACTCCTCTTCTCACCACTCACGGCCCTTCTCCTCCGGATGTCTCAGGCCTTCTTCCCCAAGAACGCCGATAAAACCCCTACCACACCCTCCATCCGCGATAAAATCCTCGAAGTGCTCTACGAGTCAGAACTTTCAACGCATCTCGATCCTCAAGAGCGCAAACTCATCTTATCAGTCGCCAACTTCAAACAAAGAAATGTTCGGGAGGTGATGGTCCCCCGCATTGATGTCATCAGCCTCTCCGATCAAACCACCATCGCTGAAGCTGCGGAAGTGTTCCTCAAAGAGCGCTACAGCCGTCTTCCGATCTACCAAAATAGCATCGATCACATCATGGGGGTTCTCCTTTACAAAGACGTGCTCTCTGCCTACACCAGCAAAAACAATCACGAGCCCATCCGAGCGTTAGTCAAACCCGTGCTTTATACCCCTGAAACCAAAAAGATCGCTCACCTTCTTCAGGAATTTCGGAGCAAGCAGATCCACCTTGCCATTGTCGTTGATGAATATGGTGGAACCGAAGGGATCATCACCGTTGAAGATATTCTCGAAGAGCTCGTCGGAGAGATTTCCGACGAAGATGACGTCGAACAAGAAATTCTCTACTCCGTTCTCCCTTCAGGTGGTTGGATTGTCGATGCCCGCATGAGCATCCTAGATATTGAAAAAGAACTCGGCATGATCATTCCCCCCAGCCCCGAATACGACACCCTAGGCGGCTATATCTACCATCGCGCTGGCGCTATCCCCTCCAAGGGATGGAGACTCCACCACGACGACTTTGACTTAGAAATTTTAAGCTCTGACGAAAGATCGATCGAAAAAGTTCGGATTCTTCCTCACATCAGCGAAGAACTTTAGAATTCTTCTTCAGACAGGGGCAGACAGCTACTGGCCTCAACTTCTATCCAATTAAGAATTGCTAGATTTCGAATAGCGTCGGCTACTTTTTGTGGCGCAAGTGGAGGTTTTTTCATTTCTTTCCACTGCATCACATAATCAAAAACATCTCGCTCTGAGGGCTTTTTATTTTTTTCAATAGCAAGATGATCTGTTGCAAATATCGCTGTCGCAATAATTTCTGCTTGTTCTGTATCGAGTCTCATGAATAAATCTGCAACTTTGCTGATAGTCTGATCCCAGCCTTGAAGATCTTCCAAATAGGCTTGTCTGGCATCAGCAAAAGTGGGCCCAATTTTGATTAAATTCATCTTTCCTAAATATTCTTGCTTGACCAACCCATTATTGACTAGACGACTTAGCACATCTTTTTGGAGCACATTTGAATAGGGTCCATAGCTCCCTTTTTGAAAATTCAACTGAGTATTTATCCCGCCTCTTGTCGCCACATAAGCGATTTTCTGAAAAATCACCTTTCCAATTGGCAAACGGTGACGATAAGGCTCACTTTCTAACCGTCTGATAATCTCAACTATCGCTACCCAACCAGAAGGAATCCATTTTGGGTCTGGCATCTGTAATTGAGCAGTGTTATTCCCAGCTAAAAACTGAATCTGCAATTTTTCGTGCGGAGTGTTATAAGGGGCATACAATTCTACTGGAATATCCATCTTGCTAAGATAACGGTAGAGCGTAGGGCCAATAATCCTCCACTCTAACTGCCCTTCCCCGCAACCCAGAGGAGGCATAGCCAGAGATTGAATTCCCCACTCTTTATAATGCGCCAATAAATATTCTAAACCTTCAATAATGCTGTCTAAGGTAGCGACAAACCTCCAATGATCTTTTGTTGGGAAATTGAGAATCCACTTGTCAAAACCCGGCGTGTTCCTATGTTCGGAAAACATCAAATACTGATACTGTTGACTATCGACCTTAGTCGGCCTAAAAAGATAAGGTCTGCCTAATTGAACCTCCCCCCTTTTACAACGCTGCTCATAGTCATAAAACATATCAGGAAAACGTTTCTTGTACTCTAAAGCAATGCCCTTACCCATCACACCCACACAATTGACAGTGTTGACAAGCGTTTGAGTTGTAGATTCAAATAAATCGCCAATTAAAACTTTAATCATTCTTGAAAAAATATAATTAGGTTTTGTTCAATCTGTAAGTCAGGATAAATCCTAGCAAGCTTCATCTCTGTTTCTTCATTCGACACATATATTCCAAAAATCAGAGACGGTGGTACTAATACCAAGTCCAGGAAATAAATGCATATTTTAGCTGCGTGAAAGCTGCCGAAATTCCACGATCGTAAGTGGGTTAGTATTAAGCAATACAAACCCACTTACGATCGTGAAATTGCGGCGCTTTGACGCGCTAAAATGTACATTTATTTTCTGGACTTGGTATAAATCAGGCACTAAAACTTCAGCACACTTTGCGACGCTTTTTCTGGCTTGAATAATGGGATCATCATCCGTCCACTTTTTTGCGTATACCAATTTCCGATCCAATTTTTCAATTCCACTCTCAGGTGGATGAAAAGAGGTATAATCACTGGCTGCATTGCCAGTTGCGACCACCACTGCTGGGATTTTTAGCACTTCTAAATTAATTCTTAGCACACAGATGTCTTTATGCTCATCTTTTCTCTTGAACAGCATGGGGTTTCTGCTAGAGAAGTAGAGATTAGCATAATCATGTAATAGTCCTCCCCCTGAAATACGTTTAGCTCGACGTCGTTCCTGCACTTCTGGCATATCTATCCTCTTATGAGGCAAGCTTTGAGCTCTTGAATGACTTAAAATACCTCTTTCTAAGATAGAACTTAAGTTTTCTATGTGAGTGATGTAAAAAAGCTGCTTCACTTCGTCTAATTTCATGCTTTATTTTCGAAAGAAGCCTCCTTCCAGCAGAGCATTGTAACTCATTGAAAAATTTCCTCCAATGAGAATAAGCAAGCCGATAACGGGTTCACAATCGAAGTGTCTAATCGCGGTCAGTATGTCCAGAAATATTGGACATTCTGACCGCAGAAAATGGAAAATATTTTCTCAACTATTTATATTAAATGATTATATCTTTGACCAAGAAAAGACACCTCTAAGGCCGCGCCTGCGAGCCCAAGCGGTCTTCGAGTCCCTAGTTTTAGCATCATCAAAGGAGATCCAGTCACCCTTTTCAGGATTATAGATAAACGATTGAAAACACCCTAAAACCGAGGTGTAGAAAACCCGGGCCTTAGGGTGATTCTCAAGATAAACAGAAGGGTTAATTTCAGGATCTTCGAGCTGAGCCCCCTGACAAGGCTGCGCGTACCCCGCATTGGAGAGCCCTCCAGCTACATTTGTAAAAACAACTCCAAAATCAGCTAATCCTAAACTGATTTTTCCCTCAGCAATTCCGTGATAATGCAAAAAATCGAGAGTTTGAGAAATCGAAGGGCCCTCCCAGGCAAACAGGGGGGAGTGAAATTGAGTCCGCTCTCCAGAGACTGGCCGAACCAAATCAAATGCCATCAGATCGAAAAATATGCCTAACGCTGAAAGCGCACCGATATCTAGATCTTCGAGAAGCTCAAGCCGAGAAGGAAGCGCAACCCTCACCTGAAAACCTTGCTTCAAAAGCCCTTTGCATTCTTTTTCCAAAGAGATGCCAACATAGGCTAGCACTGTCACTTCTATTCCGGCACCTTGCCATCCTGAAGCGGCCTCTAATCCCCTCTTATCCAGCGCAAGAGAAAGCTTCAGGCCTGGGTGACTCTTTCGCAGGGCATGAAAATCCCCCTGCAGTAAGGTCGCGCGATCTGCTGTGATTTTTTCTCGAGGCGTGTGAAGATAAATCCCATTCTCAAATTCTGCCATCTTGCGATCAACATGCAAATATGGTATTTAATTTTCAAGTTATACAAATAAAGCATGAAAAAACATAAAGTATTCTCCCAGCAAGATCTTGACCCAGAAGAGCAAGAACTACTGACCTCTTTTGAAAAAGATGAGTGGAAAACAATTAAAGATGTCGCCAAAGAAAAAAAGCGAGCCCAAAAAGCCGCTGCCACATCTTTGAGAAACGCAAGGCCAAGATGAAATAGCCCTCTCTTTTAACCCGCCTACACCTCAAATCCAAATATGGTTTTTAATTTTCAAGTTGTGTTACAACGATTTCTTAGGTTTTATGGAAAACATTTCAGCTCTTCAGTTTTTGGAGACAGGAACCCAGTTCCCCAAGGTCTACTGGAAATCCCGAGGTAGCTCCGTGGCTTTTGCGGGCTGCGGCGAAGGCTCTCATGGCGGGGTTTCTTTTGGCGGACAAGCGTTTTCCCCTCAAGCCTGCCAAGGCATCTGGAAAAGTTTTCCTGCCTCTTTTTATTTTTCACCCCAAGCTTTAATACAAAAAGCCTGGAGCCCCGATGTCCTTGCCTTTTCTTTGCCACGGCTTCTAAAAAGGCAAGATTTGCCATCCAAGGAAAATTGGATTCTGCAGGTCAAAGATGCCACTCATAAAATTGGCCGGAAAGATTTTGAAAAAGTCGTGCTTGCCCGTCAAACAACCCTCTCTTTTGAAAATTCTGTAGACCCCTACCAAATCCTGCGCATGCTCAATCCTTTAGGAAAAGAGACCTCTCTTTTTCTCCTGCAGATCAATTCTGAAACAACTTTTCTCGGAGCGACTCCTGAAAAACTCTTTCATCGTAAAAATCGAGCCCTCTCATCTGAGGCACTTGCAGGAACCAAAGACCTTTCAGACTCTTGGACCTCCAAAGAGTTCGCAGAAATTACACCCGTACAGACGTTTTTAAATGACCAATTCCACCTCTGTTGCGACACCTTCAAATGGCTCCCTCCTAAAGAACAAACCTTCGGCCGTCTTAACCATCTTTACCAAGGCGTCGAGGGTGTTTTAAAAGAAGGAATCTGTGACGCTACTCTTTTCACCCATCTCCATCCGACCCCCGCACTAGGAGGCTTTCCTCACAAGGAAGCTCTTCATTATATCTCTCAAATGGAACCCTTCCACCGCGGATGGTACGGCGGACCTTTTGGTCTTCTCTCGCACACCGAAACAGATATGGCAGTTGCCATCCGGTCGGCTCTCATCTGTGGCCCCCAAATACACCTTTTTGCAGGAGCTGGGATTACATCTTTGTCCAACCCTGAGAAAGAATGGGAAGAACTCGACAAAAAAATCGCTTACTTTTTGAGGTTTCTATGAATGACCTTTACGCTCAGCAGATTGTCCACCACTTAGTCCAACAAGGAGTGCGGCGCGTTTGCATCGCTCCTGGATCGCGATCGACTCCTCTTGTGTATGCCTGTGCTCAAGAAGATCGCTTAGAAAAAACCATCCACTTCGATGAACGAGGTGCAGCTTTCTACGCATATGGCTATGCCAAAGGATCTAAAACCCCTGTGGCTCTAATTTGCACGTCGGGAACTGCAATTGCTAATCTTTTTCCCGCAGTGATCGAAGCCTACTTAGATGAAGTCCCCTTGATCATCATTACCTCAGACCGTCCTCCGGAGCTCAGAGACTGCGGAGCCAATCAAACCTGCGATCAAACCAAGTTTTTTGGCACCTATACCCGTTGGTATTTTGAAATCCCCTGTCCTGATTCCGATATGCCTCAAGGATTCATTGGCTCGACGATTGCTCAAGCCGTCTTTCGCGCCACACACACTCCTCGAGGCCCTGTCCATCTCAATTGCCTATTTCGTGAGCCCTTCTTATCCGGAGAGCGTACCCCCTCGATTCCATCTACTCATTACGACTCAGGTCAATTAACGCTGCCGCCTTCCCTCTGCGAGCAGTGGGCTAAAAAACTCTCCCAGTGTGAGCAAGGAGTCATTTTGGTAGGAGCTTTTTCTACAAATCGCTCACTAAGATCGATCTTTTCTCTCGCTGAACACCTCGATTGGCCGATTCTCCCCGACATCATGTCGGGCCTGCGCTCCGAAGGAATGCACCCTAACGTTATTCCTTACTACGATATCGTCTTGAAAACACTTCCCCACCTCCGTCCCGACTGTATTCTTCAGTTTGGAGATCGCATCGTCTCCAAGCCGGTGATCAAATGGATTGAGAAATTTCCACCTCCCCTTTACGCCATGGTCGCTGACCATCCGTTCCGACACGACCCTGCCCACCTGCTCACCCATCGCGTCCAATGCGATCCTACCCTCTTTGCAGAACTCATTCTTCATGGACTCTCACGCCGCCCCTCTTGGCTGAGCCATTGGAAAAATATCAGCCAAGTGGTGGAAGGCCACATCGATGAGTTCATCCCTTCAGCCTCTGAGCCCGGAATCTTAAGATTCCTCCACCACCACCTTCCCCCTCACTACGCCTTCTTTGCTGCAAATGGCATGCCGGTCCGCGATGCTGACCAATTCTTTTTCCCCCGTTTTCATCGAGGCCCAATTTTTGGAAAAAGAGCAGCTGCTGGAATTGACGGCAATATTGCGACGATTGTCGGCCTTGCCGAAGGAGCCAACAGGCCGATCTGCGCCATCATCGGTGACCAGACCGCTCTTCATGATCTCAACTCTTTGCCGCTCTTACATAAAAGCAAAGTTCCCATCCTTTTGCTCATCATCAACAACCAAGGAGGAGGGATTTTCTCTTTTCTGCCGATTGCCGAGAAAAAAGAGATGTTCGAAAACTATTGGGCAGCTGCCCACAACTGGCGCTTCGAAGAGGCTGCAAAAATGTTCCGCCTTCCTTACCTTGCCCTGACTGATCCCTCTCAACTCTCCCGCCTTTTCCAAAGTGAGAAAACAATCATCGTTGAATGTAAAACCAACCGTGCTGAAAATCGCGCTTTGCATCACGGCATTGAAGAAAATATCAAAGCAAAAATCATGACATTAGCAGGAGCCCTTGTATGACCGTTTTAATCCAAGAATGGACCCTCTGTAACACCTACACTGATATCAAATACCATAAAAGAGAAGGGGTCGCAAAAATCACCATCAACCGCCCCCAGGTCCGCAATGCTTTCCGACCTCAGACCGTCGATGAAATGATGCATGCTCTGCAAGATGCTAGATACGATAGCGACATCGGAGTCATCATCTTAACAGGTGAGGGCAAAGAAGCCTTTTGCTCTGGAGGAGATCAAAAAGTTCGCGGCGATGCTGGCTATGCCGATGACCAAGGCACGGAAAGACTCAATGTTCTCGATTTTCAACGGCAAATCCGCTCTTGTCCCAAACCTGTCATTGCTATGGTTGCTGGATATGCCATCGGAGGAGGCCACGTCTTGCACGTCGTCTGCGACTTGACCATCGCTGCTGACAACGCCATCTTTGGACAAGTCGGCCCTAAAGTCGGATCCTTCGACGGCGGTTTTGGATCCAGCTACCTTGCCCGCATGGTCGGTCAAAAAAAAGCCCGCGAGATCTGGTTTCTCTGTCGGCAATATAATGCCAAGGAGGCCCTCGACATGGGACTGATCAACTGCGTTGTTCCCTATGAAGACTTAGAAACCACCACCCTCCAATGGTGCCATGAAATCTTGCAGCACTCCCCAATGGCCATCCGCTGCCTCAAATCCGCCCTCAATGCCGACTGCGATGGCCAGGCAGGACTGCAAGAACTTTCCGGCAACGCTACCATGCTCTTTTACATGACAGCCGAAGGACAAGAAGGACGTAACGCCTTCATCCAAAAAAGAAAACCCAACTTTAAAACTTTCAAAAGGAAGCCATGAAGCCCGTTGCAATTTGGATCGAAGCTAGCCGCCCTAAAACTCTCATCTGCAGTGTAGCCCCCATTCTCATGGGAACAGCCCTCGCTTGGAAAGCAAACACCTTTTCATTTCTGACCTTCTTGATAACGCTCCTAACAGGAGTTGCCATCCAGATCTTGACCAACTGGGCCAATGACTATTTCGACTTTATTAAAGGCTCTGATACGACCGAGAGAAAAGGCCCCCGCCGCGTCACCCAAGCAGGCCTTGTCACCCTTGCCGAGATGAGACGTGCTTTAATCTTCATCACGCTAGCGACCGCTCTTTTGAGCGCTACCCTCATGTGGATCGGTGGACCCTTCATCGGCCTCACTTGCCTTCTGATGATTCTCTTGGCGTTTGCCTATACGACAGGTCCTCTACCTCTGGCCTATCTAGGCCTGGGAGAACTCTTCGTTCTCATTTTCTTTGGCCCCATTGCCATGGCTGGCACCTACTACCTGCAAACACACCAGCTCTCGCTACCCATCCTTTGCCTAGGCCTGGCTCCTGCCTTCCTAGCAACAGCGATCATCTCGCTCAATAACCTTCGCGATATTGATGAAGACCGCCAAAGTCAAAAAAAAACCCTAGCCGTCCGCCTAGGAAAAACCTTCGGCCGGTGTGAGTACACCTTCTTCTTAATCGGCGGCTGCGCTCTCCCCTGCATTTATGGCTACTATCTCCCTTTAATCACCCTTCTCCCCGCCATCGTTCCCTTAAAAGCCGTCTGGACCCTCCACGACTTTCGCAAGCTCAATACCCCCTTTGCCCAAACCGGCAAATTGATGGTCCTCTTCACCCTTCTCCTCTCCTGGTCCATCCTTGCAACCTAAGCCTAGGAATAAAAGTTAAAATAATTTTTAGTTCTATAAATATAAAATTTATCAGCGTATCATCAGAAATCGAATTTCTTACCAACTTAAACAAGGAGACTTAAGATGAGCGCACCTGCCCTTCGACCGCCAGCAGGAATTAGCTTGGATGAATGGGGTCCTAAGGTTTTTCCAGGGGGAACTCTTTATTTATATCAAGGAGAAAGAAAAGTCATTCCAATAACTTGGAAAGATATAGAAGGCACTGTGAAGAACCTTTCGTATCTTGAAAAATTTGAATGGGCACACGCGTTACCACATCAAAGACAGGAACTTTTTAACAAAAAACTAGAAGCGTTAACTCGAAATGCACCAACTAATTGGACTTTTGTCCTATGCGCTGTTGCCTCGGGATTAATTATTTTTGTGGGTGTCGTGTCTATAGTTCAATCGCAAATTGCTAAACTTTAAAAATAGAGAATAAAAATGGCATACCCAGTTACCTTTAGACCTGATCTGACAACTTACAAAAACCTTACTGAATTTTATACGTCTGATGCATTTAAGCCAATTTTGGAACGTCATTACGAATATCTTCGTGAACGTCCTTATGGAGGTTTGCATGGGCGGCTTTTACCAATTAGCCTTGTTGTGGCTGGAGGATTTGTAGGTTTTGCTGCAACTACCAAGGCGGCAGATGCGTTTAAAATTGAAAAGGGGAAGCCCATTTTACAAAGCGGAGGTGTCATTCTAGGATGTTCAGCTGGCGTTTATATTTATATAAATCTCAATGAAAGAGATGCTTTTTTCAAAACATGGAAATTTCTAAAGTTAAGCACTATAACAAACGATTTTATATCTAAAAATCATGAAAAAGACGAATTTTTAAATCAATTTAACGATTGCATCAATTACACGCCTATAAAAATTCCCGTACGTTTGTCGACAGGGCATCTAATTGATTTAGATACTTTATTGAACATCCGACCAGATAAAGATGGAAATGTTGTTTGCCCTCATACACGAGAAATACTTGATTTAGATCATCCAAACATTGATTTGGAACTCAATGCTTTAATTTTAAAAAGGTATCAGCATCTTTTGCAGCAGGACTTAGGTAAATTGGAAGAAAATTCTAGTGATTATATTTTAACAAAATTGCAGCTAGAAGTTGTTGAAAACCAACTAAAAGTATCCTATGAAAAACATCTTAAAGGACTGGACCACTTGCATTCGGAAGGCAAATTAACTTTCGCTGAGTTAAATGGTCTTCGAGTTCAATTTTACAATTATTTTGGCGCTGATCCAATTGGAAATGAAGATAAAGAAAATGGAATATCGACACATGTCATGAATTTTAATTTAAATTGGAAACAAATTATTTCGGCCCACGGTAAATTAATCTTCAAAGGCACACCTGCAACGCAATTTTATGAAGATTGATAGATTAGAGCATAGTTACGATGTTGAAGCCGTTTAAAATTTATCGCTTCTGCCTGAATGTGCGAGGCTATGGACCCAAAGAAGGGCTTCTTCTCGAAAGCCCTCATGGAGCTTGGGCAGAAGTCTCCCCGCTTCCTTCTAGAAACCGTGAGACCCTCCTAGACGCCCTTGCGCAGCTTAAAGCCGTTCAAAAAGGCTATACCCGGCCTCTCTTCCCTTCTGTTGCTTGTGGCCTTTTTGGACTAACGGCTCCCCGCATTTTACAAGCTCCTGTCTGTCTATTTCTCATGGGGACTCTCCAAGACATTCAAACTCTTGCCAACCAAGATTTCGGCTGCAAAACCGCCAAAGTCAAAATCTCCCCCTTCGATCTTCCCACCGCAGTCAACCTCATCAAAACCTTAAAAAATCGGTTCCGCCTTCGCATTGATATCGGCGCTAAATGGACCAAAGAAAAAACCTTCGCCTTTCTCTCTCACTTTTCTCCGGAAGATTTCGATTTTATCGAAGATCCCGGCTACGACATCTCCCCCTTCCCAATGGCCTCCGATGATCAACCCCTCGGAAAAACCATTGTCTGGAAACCCATGGTCCGGGGTCTTCCTCCCCCTCAGACTCCCGTCATTTTAAGCAGCACCTATGAGTCCAGCATTGGACTGCATCAAATTGCAGCCCTCTCTCAAGCTCTCCAGATCCCCTCACATCCTCTCGGAATCGGCACCTTCTTAAACCTAGAAGAAGATCTTCTCGAAGAGCCCCTGACTCTCCAACACGGACTTCTGCATTTCCCTAAAGATTTCCGCATAAATAGAAAACGGCTACAGCCATGCTAAATTTCTGTTTACTCTTTCCCAGAAAAAAGTGAAAATTAAGTTAACGAGGTAATTAATGAGTGTTGAGTTGCAGTTATTTCCTGAAGTCAAGGTGGCGAGACCTTTCGTTAAATGGGCTGGAGGAAAGCAAACCGTAGCGTCTGCGCTGGTCGATTTTTTTCCACGCTCTTTCGAAAAATACTATGAGCCATTTCTGGGTGGCGGAGGTGTGTTTTTTACTTTATCTCCTCAAAAAGCCTGTTTATCCGATGAAAATAAATGGTTAATCGATACCTACTTAGCCTTAAAAAATGACTGGAAAAAAGTCGCTGAATATTTAGAAAAAATGGTCAATACCTGCAGTGAATTTCTTAAAATCCGTTCAGTTAATCCCTACTCTTTAAACCAACTTGAGCGCGCTGCCCAATTCATCTATCTTAATAAGACCTGTTTTAGAGGATTATTCCGCGTCAATAAAACTGGAAAATTTAATGTCCCTTACGGCGCTTATAATCGACGTTATTATAATCTAGAAAATCTAGAGGCTGTATCATTTTTACTGGCTGATGTAGAAATTAAATCTAGTGATTTTGAGTTTGGAATTGATGGCATTACTAGAAATGATTTTGTATATTTTGATCCCCCCTATTACAAACTGGGTGGTTATTCAGATTTCAATCGATATACCTCTAAACAATTT
The DNA here is from genome assembly GCA_023265455.1 of Parachlamydiales bacterium. GTDB lineage: Bacteria > Chlamydiota > Chlamydiia > Chlamydiales > Rhabdochlamydiaceae > PALSA-1444. The sequence continues at coordinate 2,386 of JAHFTQ010000007.1, read as the reverse complement.
CGAGAAAAAGACCACTTTAGGCTGGCAGCTCTTTGTCGCGAACTCGACGCTAAAGGCATCAAATGGGCCGTTAGCAATAGCAACACAGATTTTGTTAAAGATCTATTCTCAGGATTCCACATACATCACATTTCGGCGAGGCGGGAAATCAATTTAGACTCACAGAATAGAAAAGTCATCGAATTACTTATTACCAACTATGACAACACAATTTGAAACCAAAGAGTCCACTACCTATTACCAAAACTTGGGTTGGCAACATGAGCTGTGGGAAGTTGTAAGATATTTTCGATCCATTGGAAAAAACGAAAAAACACTGCGAGAGTTTTGGCTAGGCCACCTTAGAGAAAAATCTTCTTTAGCCATACTTGATACAGAGAAAAACTCTAAAAAATGTAAAATTCATGGTAGTGTCCCCTTAAAACAAGAAACGACTGATCTTTTTTTTAAATATCTTGCCGACTCCGAACGCCAATTCGAATCTCTCAAATCGTGCCTTAGAACTGAAGCAGAAGCTTTGAGCTTCTGTGAAAAACTAGGTTTCAAAGTGGAAAATACGGCAACACGAAGCCAAGATCATCATCAATCTTCTCAATCACTCGTGGCTGCCGTGACTCAAATTAGTTCAGAAATTGCTGCAAAATTTGGGTTTAACATAGATATTGACCCTTACCACCGTTGTGTCTGGTTCAAGGAACGAGATTTGCACGTAACTGCCAGGAATCTGGATGGAGCCATCCCCTGCTTAGTCAATCCCTTTGTTGTCTGGGAAATTAAAGAATACTGGGGCAAGACAAAGGGTGGAAGTAAAATGAGTGATGCCGTCTATGAATGCTTATTGGTAGGAAGAGAACTGCGGGAGTATGAAGCGAAGCATGACTCTAGAATCTATCATATTGTCTTCGTGGATGGAAAAGAACAATGGGAACACCGGGTATCGGATTTCATCCGTTTTATCGATCTCTATAATCAGGGAATTATAGACGATCTCGTTGTTGGTCGAGATGTTGAGCAAAGGTGGAGTGAAGTCTTGCATCACATCCTTTCCCAACAAAATCAGCCATGCTAATCACCAATAACTTCTCTTGGGATTATCCCACCTTTGAATCTTACGTTGAAGGCATGTGCGCTCAAATACGCGCCTTTCCCCACGAACGCGTCGCCCTTTGGGCCCCTTCGACTCCCGAGACCCTCTTAGCCCTCTTTGCGATCTGGAAAACCGGCAAAATCGCCTGCCCTCTCAGCCCTCGCCTCCCCTCCGTAGTACCCGCCCTGGAAGAGCTTGAAACCACCCTATTTACTCCCCAAATGCCCCAGCCCCTCTCTCCCCGTCCTGTAAATTGGAACCCCGATAAACTCGCCACTTTCCTCTACACCTCCGGCTCTACAGGCAAACCCAAGATCGCCTGCCACACCCTTGGCAACCTCATTCAAAGCGCTCTCGGCTCAAATCAACTCATTCCTCTTGAACCCTCTGATCAGTGGGCACTCACCCTTCCTCTCTTTCACGTCGGAGGCCTTGGCATCCTCTTCAGATGCTACCTTGCGAAATGCTCTCTACTCCTCTCTTCAAACTGGACAGCCGCCACCCATCTCTCTTTAGTCCCCACCCAGCTCTTTAGACTTTTAAAAAATCCCTCCGCACTCCCCCGCTTAAAAACCCTGCTCCTCGGAGGCGCTCCCCTTCCCGACATTGAAACCCCTTGGAACATCTTCCCCTCCTATGGCATGACCGAGATGAGTTCCCAAATCATCACCAACCACCAAATCCACCCGTTCGCTGAACTCCATATCACACCCCACCACGAAATTTGGGTCCGCGGCTCCGTCTTGTTCCAGGGATATTATGAAAAAACACAAGGAATCCATCTCCCCCTAAATTCAAAGGGATGGTTTTTGACAAAAGATCTCGGACAGTGGGTTCAAAACCGATTTCAGTTTTTAGGAAGAGAAGATAACCTTTTTATCTCAGGAGGAGAAAACATCCAACCCGAAGAAATCGAAGACGCGCTCCGCCGTTTCTGCAGCTGTGAAGAAGCCTATGTTGTCCCCCTCTCTGATGCCGAGTTCGGCAAAAGACCCGTCGCCTTCGTCAAACCCTCTTTTGATTTTCTTCAGATGCAACAGCAACTCAGCCCTCACCTGCCCAAATACAAAATCCCCATCCGCCTCTTGCCACTTCCCGAATTTGAAGGACTCAAACCCAACCGCGCAAAGCTCACCGCACTTGCAAAACAATCTGTAGACTAAAATTACAGTGCTTTTTGTGTCAAGGCAAAGATAAAATGTCACCCTCCTGAGCAAAGTTAAAATGTCCCTTTTCGAGCAAAGTTAAAATGTCACCTTCAGGGGAACTTAGATACCAACGGCCAGGGGTACGGGGACG
>JAHFTQ010000026.1 GCA_023265455.1 Parachlamydiales bacterium | reverse complement strand
CGGAGGAGAACAGACTGCTCTCAATTTAACAGAGTTAAAACACCGCGGATCAGTCATCACTCAATCCCTTAAAGCTCGTTCAGCTCTCCGTAGAAGAAGGCGTGGCAATTTGAGATATCGCTCTCCTCGCTTTGATAATCGCTGTAGGCCCAAGGGTTGGATCCCACCCTCGTTAAACCACCGTGTTGAAGGTATTGTAACCTTTGTCAAACGGATGCAGACAGTGGCTCCATTGACTGCTGTGACGTGTGAGACCGTCCGTTTTGATACACAAAAACTCTTAGATCCCGAAATCCAAGGAATCGAGTATCAAAGAGGAACGCTTTTAGGCTGTGAAATCCGAGAGTATCTCCTAGAAAAATGGGGACGTAAATGTGCCTACTGCGACGCAAAAAATATTCCCTTGCAAATCGATCATATCCATCCTCGTAGCCTAGGAGGATCTGACCGCGTTGACAATCTCACCCTTGCCTGCAGCGCTTGCAATCAGAAAAAGGGAAATCTGCCAGTAGATGTCTTTGCTCCACAGATTGCAAAAAATATCCATAAAAAACCAACTCTAAGCGACGCAGCCGCTGTCAATAGCACACGCCAAGCTCTTTGGGAAAAACTGTCACAATTGTCACTTCTTTGCGAAAGCGGCACAGGAGGTCAAACTAAATATAATCGTGAACGGATGGGCGTTCCCAAAACCCACTCGCTGGATGCAGCATGTACAGGAGTGGTAGAAAATCTCTACAACTGGCAGATACCTATTCAGCAAATGGCCTGCACAGGACGAGGCTCTTACCAAAGAACCCGCTCTGACAAATTTGGATTTCCTCGTGGAATCCTTACACGTAAGAAAAGGATACAGGGATTTCAGACAGGTGATCAGATTGTAGCCTTGGTTTCAAAAGGTAAAAAACAAGGTAGCTATCAGGGTCGTGTTGCAGTTCGTGCATCGGGGTCGTTTAATATCCAGGTTTCTCAAGGAGTTATTCAGGGGATTAACTGGAAAGATTGCAAACTTATTCAACGTGCAAATGGATATTACTACTCAAGCAGTGTAAATCCTTCGAATTTTAAAAATACAAATAGAGGAGCGGCGCTTCCTCCCACCCCTGAAGGGGTGGGTGTCCGCACCGTACAAATATGATAAAACTGATCTGCTTCATGATGTTAGGATGTTCTCTCTTCGGTGAAAATTCATGGGCTGAAAAAACGCTGAAAGAGATGACGAAAGATGAGAAAATTGGGCAACTTTTCATGATCGCTGCCTATGTAGATCGTGACTATGCGAGTCGTGAAATTGGCAACCCCAACATCATCCAAGAGATGGATCACCTCATTACTCACTACCATGTCGGAGGGCTCGCTTATGTCGGCCCTAGCGAGTGTTTAAAACAAGTCGAGCTGACAAATCATTATCAGAAGATCAGTCAATACCCCCTGCTCATTGCGCAAGATCTCGAATGGGGTCTTTCTATGCGGATCAAAGATGGAATGCGTTTTCCTAAAAATATCACCTTGGGTGCGATTCAGCAAAACCGCCTCATCTACGACATGGGCAAAGAGGTTGGTCGTCAGGCGAAACTGATTGGGGTTCATATGAATTTGAGCCCTGTTCTAGATGTGAATATTGAACCTGAAAATATTGCCATCAATGTCCGCTCTTTTGGCAGCTCTCCGCAGCTAGTAGCTGAAAAAGGGATTGCGATGATCCGAGGGCTGCAAGATGCAGGCATTGCCTCGTCTGCTAAGCATTTTCCTGGCTTAGGAGATATCTCGGTTGATCCCCACCTGGGATTGCCCGTGAGCCAGCATAGTCAAAAACGGCTGAATGATGTCGAGCTCTATCCCTTTGTGCAAGCGATTCATGCCGGTGTGATGTCGATCCAGACTGAACATTTAGTTGTTCCTGCTTTAGACTCTGAAACTCCTGCCAGCCTCTCTCCTAAGATCGTCAGCGGCTTATTGAAGCAGAAACTAGGCTTTAAAGGGCTTGTGCTGAGCGGGGCTTTACGCATGAAAGCACTCACCAACCATTTTTCTGAAGAGGAAATCATTCTTAAAGCTTTTCAAGCGGGTAGCGACATGCTTTTGATGCCGCAAGATTTTCCTAGAGCTTGCAGCGCTTTAAAAAAAGCCTTAGCTGAAGGAAAGATCACTGAAAAAGATATCAACGAGCGAGTTTTAAAAATCTTGCAAATGAAAGAAAAACTCCAGCTCGATCGCTCTAAGATGATCCCTATGCCTACTTTAGAACAGCTCCACAGCCCCGCTGCCAAGGCCCTGAGAACCTCATTGTATCAGAGTGCAGTTGAATTGGTGCGAGATGAGGGCCATTTGGTTCCTCTTGCCCACCAGGGAACCATTGCTTACGTCCAGCTAGGAGATGCTCCGTCTTCAAATTATCTTGAAATGCTCAGCAAGAGACTGAAATTAGAGATGTTCATTAATCCTTCACCAGAGACATTACAACTGGACAGCTACGATTGGATTATCTTAGCCGTGTACCCCGCAGATCCTCGCCGGATTGAGCAGATTCGGCTGCTCAGTGAAAAGAACCAACAAGAAGAGCTCAAGCACTTTCGTGTGCACGGTCTGCCAGCCTCTTTAATTAACTTAGTCGATCAACTTCAGCGCTACCACAAGAAGACGATTGTCGCCTTCTTTGGCAACCCGTTTGGACTCCATTTTTTTGACAAGTATTCGACGTTGCTGATGGCCTATGAGACCGATCCCGATGCCCAGCAAGCCGCTGCTGATCTCACTACGCAGACTAAAAGAGTTCCATTTTAGACCTCACGGAATTGAATTTTCTTGATTCTGTGAGATCTACATGTCATATTTAACTGAATTTCAACACCATAAAATTTATGATCGGGAAAATCAAAGATCCTAAAATCTTTCCTATCGATTTCGCACAGCCGTGGTGGCGTTTAATCTTTAAACAGAAGGGCGTCTTTTTTCTGCTTTTGATAGTAGCTGCGCTCATGCAGATCTTTCTCACAGTGTCACCTTTTTTAGTGGCCCTCGTTTTTGAGTCAGGAAGATATCTGGTCTGCGTGGGCATTTTTGCCCTATGGCTGGCAGTGGAGATCATTACAATGTTAGTGCGTCGGCTGAACGTTAAATTCCAGCTGCAATCTGTTTACAGTGTCTACCAAAACGCTCATCTCCATTTACTATCAGTAGACCCGCAATACCATGTCCACCGCTCCAGTGGCGCCATTTTAGGAAAAATTGAGCGTGCTGCACGCGGATATGAAGACATCCTGGACTATATCATTGATGACTATACGCCTTTGATCGTGGGATTGCTCACTGTCATTGTTGTTATCGCCAGCTATTCGTATGGGGTAGCAGGTGCTATGGTAGGGTTTATCATGGCTATCTTTGCGGGAGGTTATTTTTTTGCAAAACATGCCTCTCTGCCCTGGGAAAAAGGATTTATTAAATCCGATGATGTCTTCAAAACAACAGCAGTGGAAAACTTGGCGCAAGTTCAGCTAATCCGAGCCACCTTTGCTACCGATTATCGTAGCGCCTTACTTGAAAAAAATATCGTTGAAAACATGAAGACTGAGGGGGATCTATGGCTTTCCTATCACTTTGTATCTAGCGGGATTGTTCTGCTTTATCTGGGATCTCTCTTTGTCTTAGCCATGGCTCTCGTGGCCCAAGTGAAGTACCAATCAATGCCCGCAGCCTCTGCTCTGGGGCTATTTTTATCGTATATGCAAGGGACAAAGTTCCTTGTATCATCTTTGAGACTGTTTAGAAAAACCATGCGTAGTTTAGCTGGCATCCGAGATTTATTTGCGTTTATCCTCACGTTTGGAAAAAAGCAAATTCCTGTGTTTGGAACTGATAAAGTGGTACATAAACCCGAGACCATTGAGATCAAAGCTCTCAACATTGACTTTGACTACGGTGGGGCAACCCTCTTTAATAACCATTCCTTTGTGCTGAGCGTGTCTAAAAAACAAACGAATAAACTCTACGGGATTATCGGTCCATCCGGCAGTGGGAAGACCACCTTGCTATCGATTTTAGGAGGTCAGCTCAAGCCGACTTGCGGCACTGTTTTCGTAGACGGTATTGATATCTATCAAGAAGGTGATACGGTGCGCCGCCAGTTGATAGCTTTGCAGGGGCAAATTTCAACCAATATGCAGGGGACAGTAAAGAGTAATTTGCTCTTGGGGCTGCCTGAAAATCACAAATATAGCGACGAAGATTTACTGAGATTGATCGATGATGTGGGGCTGCTTTCGGTGTTAAATATCCATCAAGGACTTGAGACAAGGATCGGAGAAGGGGGATTAAATCTTTCAGGAGGTCAAAGGCAGCGCCTGAATTTTGCAGCTCTTTTTTTACGCGCTTCTTATTATAAACCTGATCTCATTTTGATCGATGAGCCGACGAGCAGTTTAGATGAAATCAGCGAGGCAAAAATTACAGCCATGCTATCCAAGCTGGCGACTTCAGCCGTCACACTGGTTATCGCCCACAGACTCAAGACCGTCAGTCAAGCAGCAGGACTCATTGACCTTTCTTTGCTTTCAGAAACTCAGGACATCAAGATCTACCCGCCTCTGGAGCTACTCATGAAATCGGAGTATTACCGGTTGCTGATGCAGGGCAGCGTTGCACTGGACAGTTAATCTGTTCCTTCGTAAGATCTTTTCTTTACAACGGAGTCCGTATGCAAAGTCTATTTAAGATTGGAATGTGTGTTCTAGCAGCGATGTGTGTCTCTTGTTTTGCCATTGAAACTCAGAGTATTGGAAATCCCGTAGGCACGAATTTTCCGAAAGATGGTGAAGGCAGAGTCTACCACCTTGGGTTAAAAAAAGGGGAAGTTGCTAACCGCATTTTACTCGTGGGAGATCCCGACCGCGCTAAGCTTATTGTCACGATGTTCGATCACCCTGAGGATGTGTTTGTCTACGCGTCGAATCGAGGGTTTACGACCTACACTGGAACTAAACGTGGAACACCTGTGACGATCATGTCGATTGGGATGGGACTTCCCATGATGGATTTTGCAATCAGAGAAATTCGTGCGATCACCGAGGGGCCTCTTTTCATTATCCGTTTGGGATCTTGTGGGACTCCGCATGATGATATTCCTATTGGTACACTTGTCGTTGCAGATAAATCTTTTTGTATCACGACGAACTACGCCGCCTATCATCAAGAAGAGCGTTCTGACTCAGTTCTTGATTATTTTACTCTCACTCCCCCTATTGAACCCGATTTGTTGCTACATCAGACCCTTGTCACAGTGCTAAAAGAGAATTGCAACGGAACATTTACTGTTGTAGAGGGGACGGATGCCACTGCAGATTCATTCTATGGCAGTCAAGGAAGGCTTGATGACGAATTTGATGACAGAAACGAAGGGCTGATTGATACGTTTATGAATAAGCATCCCAATACCGGCTCGCTCCAAATGGAAACCTTTCATTTGTTTCACTTAGCAAAACTCAATGGGGATATTTCTGCAGCAGGATGCGCCATCGTATTAGCTCAGCGGAAGTCCAATGCGTTTTTGTCGAATGAGCGTAAACATCAGATTGAAATTAAAGCAGGTAATGCCTGCCTGGAAGCTTTAGTCAGGTAAGAAAAGGGAGCCGTAGGCTCCCTCGTGAAAATGCGTATTAGAAGCAAATCCCGTAAGAGATAATCACAGCTGGAAAAGTTCCCCAGCTACGGTTCTTATGCACGTTATTGAGTTTGAGGAAAACAGGCTCGACTTGAGCTTGAAAAAAGCGGACATCGCCGTCGTCATTGGTGTACTGCTTTCCAATGAGGACTTGCGGGGAAAGAAGTGTGTTACATTTCTTGTGAGAGATCACTTCAGTAACGCTGGCGCCAATCCCCATGTAAAACTGAGAAGCGATCCTAGGTTTGAAATAATGCACATAGTCGATGTTTTCCTTCAGGATTGTCAGGTTACTTCCAAAACTGATCCCTTGAAGCGAGATATCAGCTCCATGGTGGCCATTTTGGAACCGTCCGCCAACTGCAAATAAAGGTAGTGGGATCGGGAAAGGTCCTAATCCTAAGCTCAGGTAAGCATGAGAAGCTTTAACAGCTTCTGTCTCGGTAACAGCGGCTTGTTTTGTAGTTTCAGCTTCGGTTGAGGCTCCAGCGTCTGCGAAAGCCAGTGTTGTTGTCAGTAATCCAATAGCGATGAGTTTTTTCATATAATCTCCATGTTGTGAACAAGTCACGCAATAGAGGTTAGTTATGTTCTGAATAAAAAAGAATTAAAATAAAAAATGTATTTGTTAAAAAAGTTTTGAAAGATGTCTAATAGATAGGAAGATTCAGAAAATAAAAAAATTGCTAGAAATTTTAAGTAGAGAATAAGATGTCTTCTTGACTCAGCAAAGGAGTTTTTATGACCCAAACTGTTACTTTTCGACCAACGACACCATTATTACATCAAGCCCTCAGTTTTGAAAAAGAAATGAGCGTTTTCTGTTTCACGGCCGAGGAATGCCGTTGTGCGTATTTTAAGAGTCGTCTTTGCATGTGTTTTTTCAACTGTGTATGTTGCATTCTTTGCACCTCTATACCGCTTGCTTTGATGGGATTTGGTGTCTGGCACGTTATACTAGGAACAAGATCTCCTGAGGCTCTTAACCACCCTCTTACAATAATCGGAGGTTCTATGATTGCTATTGTTGCGGTCATAGGTCTTGTGTGGTTGGGCGTCTGTTTTGCACGTATTTGGACACGACAAAATTCCGAATCGACATTAAATTAATCTCGTATTCTTAACCTAATCCAAGGAGTATATGGGGAGTTAGCTCCCCATATAAGCCCGTTAAATGGGGAGTTGCCACCCTTGCCTGAGGGGTTAACCCCTCATATTAACCCTTTATATGAGGGGTCAATGCTGAGAAATCCTATTCTTGCCCAAGTGTTTCGGGATATTCACTATGCTGAAGGAAAAGGGACAGGTATTGGGACAATGCGCGATGAAATGAGAAAGGCTAACCTCTCCGTTCCCCTTATTGAATCAAGTCGTTCCAGTAATTTATTCGTGTTAACACTACTGCCCCACCATCTCTTTGATAAACAAGACATCCAGTGGCTTCAATCATTCAAAGACTACAATTTAACCGACGAAGAGGCCCGCACGTTGATTATCATCCGTGAAAAAGGTGAGATCTCAAATGCAGAATATCGAACTATCAATGGCGTTGATACCCTCATCGCCAGCGCTCATCTAAGACGCCTGTGGGATCTGGGGCTTTTAGAGCAAAAGGGGAGAGGGAATACTACTTTTTATACTCCAACTACTAAATTATTAACTCCGGGTATAAGCGCGCAAGCTCCCCATATAAGCCCGTTAAATGGGGAGTTGCCAACCTTGCCTGAGGGATTCCCTACTTTATCAGAAGAATTAAAGAAAAAAATCAGGGATCTCAAAAAGAGAAAGTCTCTTCAAGAAATCAGAAATCTCATTAAAGAATTATGTGCTCTGCAGCCACTAAAATTGAGTGAGATTTCGGTTGTTTTGGGAAGGCATCCAAAGTATGTTCGGGAAAAATACCTCAACAACATGGTCAAATTTGAGGAATTAGAACATGTTTTCACCGATCCTAATCACCCTGGGCAGGCATACAGGATAAAAAGAGGATGAAATTGCTTTGAATTATTCGCGATCGTCTTTTACACTACTTCTTTCAAAGAATTTACTGCGGGATATTCATGATTATCAGAAGCCCAAATCTCTTTTTAGATGGGATATATTGCGCTCTACAAGGGGCTGTAGGAGTAGGCATATTTAATGCTATTCGAGGTTCAAAAGTCGTAAGCCCTTTAAATGGAGCTTTATGTCTGGGGGGAATAGCCGTTGCAGAGAAGCTTTTTTATAAACTAACTCAAAAGTTCATCCCGGGCCCAACCGCGTTTCTTGGGCCTATTCCTATTGGGCCCAAAAATATCGTCTCTTACGGTTTATCAATGTGTAGTGTTGTTCAAGTGATGCAAATCACTGGATTAATAACCTCGATTCCGCGCCTAGTTCAGCTGACAGGACTTGGTTGTTCATGGGCTTTGTTTGTAGGGGGTGCTAAAGCTGCGATAGACTATTATTACAGGCCCTTAGACCAACAGTTACAAGAACATCGGGATTCTAAAACTTTTGCAAACCAGGTATTTACATTTGACCATGAAGGGAAAAAGCTTAGAGTGAGAATTATCTGTAATCCTGAGAACAAAGTAGTCTGTTTCCGGCTTGAAGGCTTAGGAAAGTTTGTTTCAGAAGATTCCTATATTCTTGTTTGTAATGAAACAATACCAGAGGCTGTAAATGAGCGTATTGAAAATTTTTTTGGTGGTCAGCTATCAAGCGTGGTAGGGCCAGCGAATGGAGCTTTTACACTTATACCACACGTCAGTGAAAAGTAGCCTTTTTGGCTGCGTCAAATCCCCGGGGATTTGACGCAGCCAAAAAGGCTACTTTT
>JAHFTQ010000018.1 GCA_023265455.1 Parachlamydiales bacterium | reverse complement strand
GACCGCTGTGTTGCGGGCACTCGGAAATAGCCACTTGGCTATATCCGTCGTGCCCGCGCCTTGCGGTCGCCTATAGAGAACAGTTCTGTCAAGCCAAAAATTTGGGAAACTCAAGTATTTAGCGTGCGTTTAATTGTCTTCCTTGACATAATGGCAACTCTTTAATTTAGGAGGTTCTCTTATGTCAGTTGTAGATAGAGTTTTCGATACCACCCCAGAACATTTTGATCAGGAAAAATACCACCGCTCACTGAGCCTTGACCCTCAATACATTCCTAATTCTGTTCCCAAAGAGCGCATTCAATGGCTCCGTGATGAAGATCAGGGCATTTTCTCAGTATGGTCTGTTGATTCTACTATCCAGATCAGGGCCCCTGCTGATGCTTTTCGCAAACACAAAGCCTCTTTACAGCAAAAAATTAATGAGAAAGAGACCTCAAAAGGGAAGGAGGGAATGGTTTATGGGCTAGTTACTGTAATCGTTGGGATGTGTCTTCGTGCGATAAATCGGAGCAATGCTCCTGCTTCTTATTTACTTAGCCTAGTAGGGATCGTCGCATCGGCAATTTTCGTTGGCTTCAAATGGAATAATGCAGACAAAGCTGCCAAAGAAGTCCAAAACTGGAATAGATCCCCTGCCCGGGAACTGGCTAACCAACGCTCTGAGGCGCTTAAAAATGGATTTCCTTACGCCTATTCGAACCATCTCAAACATGACCAACAAGGTTCGTCTCGCGGCATTCTCCATCCGGATGAAGTCAAAACCATGTATGAAAGGTATATCCAAGGATTTTGCAGAGAACTCCTCAGTCGCGAAGAAAATCACGACAAAGGCCGGGAAAGATGGATGCACGATTTTCTTCATCTGAATCCTCTTTCTGCAAATCTGATGAACTACGGATTAGGTGTCATTCCTGATCGTATGAAAGCTGTCTCCGAGGATTTCAAACGTTTTGACTCAATCCTCCAGTCCCTTAAAACCTCTTTCTCTGACTTAAAGAATCAAGTCAAAGATAACTATGCCAAACTGATCACTTCCTATGAGGATCAAAGAAAAGCCACTCTCCAGCCGTTGCTTGAGAAAAAAACAGTGGCTCTGACCAATGCTCAAAATGTGCGTGATGCTGCCTTCAAAGAACACCCTCTTGAAACTTCCAAAGAGCACCAAAATGCTGAAGCCACCTTCAAGACAATGAAGAACTTGTACGAAAACGATTACAAACAAACCACCGCTCCGATGAATCAATACTTTGATCAAAAAATCGAAGAAGTGAAGAAAGGACGTGACGAGAGTTTAAAATCTCTTGATGGTCAGCAAACCTACCAAATGCTGAACTATTACAGCGCAGCCCGCGAGCTCCTCACAAAAGCCGAATGTGCCTGGAACGGCCAAGCCTACCAACCCGTCAACTTCAACCAGTACTTCCACTGGCAAGTTCCCCAACCGGTTGCACCTCCAGCTCCTATGTTTCAGTATTCTATGAGATAGTTTTTTGGCTTTCGAGAGCGATGGTTTCTTTTGTGACAGGATGCGTAAAACGCATCCTGACATGATGAAGTGCAATTCCATTTGACCAGGGGCGTCTGCTGCCGTATTTCTCATCTCCGACAATAGGACAGCCCACCGCTGCAAATTGAGCCCGAATCTGATGGTATCTTCCTGTCACCAGCTGAATCTCCACAAGAGAGAGTCCCGATTTTTGTTCGACAATTTTATAATCGAGAATCGCCTCTTTGCCTTGCGCTGAAACATACGCCTGAAAACTCCCATGTTCTAAGAAATGAACCAGCCGCCCCTCAGATTGAGGAAGCTCACCTTCTACCCAGGCTAGGTAAGTCTTTTCGATTTTTCTCTCCCGCATCTGCTCTTGCAAACGCGACAAAGCCTTGCTCGTCCGTGCAAAAAGCACGAGCCCCCCGACAGGTTTATCAAGGCGATGAATCGGATGTAAAAAGACGGCTCCAGGCTTGTTGTATTTGGCTTTGATCCAAGCCTTCGCAGCCTCTTCAAAATCTGGCTGCGTCGCGACCCCTGCAGGTTTGTCGAGGGCCAGAATATGGTTATCGCAATAGATGGCGCTGTCGAAGTGCTTCATAAATTAAAAGGGTTGTTGCCATGGCGACGTTGAGAGAATCTGCAACACCGCACATCGGAATTTTTACACAAATGTCAGCGGCTTTCATCCACCGCTCTGAGAGCCCCAGCTGCTCTGTTCCCACAGCAATGGCAATGGGACCTAACAAATTGGCAGCCGTATACTCCAACTCAGCAGAAGGAGTTGCTGCAACAATCTGAATACCTCGTCCTTTGAGCCACTGGAGTGTCTCACTTCCTTCCGCCTCAACCACAGGAAGAGTAAATAATGTGCCGACACTGGCTCTGACGACATTCGGATTATAGATATCGGTGCACCGATCGCAGACGATCACACCATCTGCCCCTACACCATCTGCAGAGCGAAGGATCGTTCCGAGATTGCCGGGTTTTTCGATTGCCTCTGCCACAATGTAGAGAGGAGACTTTTTAAGCGGAAGATCGGACAGCTTTTTTTTCATCTGCCGAGCTATCCCGATCAATCCGTCAGGACGATCCCGATAAGAAATCTTCTCAAAAAGGTGAGCGGGCAGTTCGAACGTTGTCGTGGCGACGTCTTCAATGAGCCGCGGCTCGTTCGAACCTAAAAATAGCTCCTGACAGACAAAGAGCGTGTCGAACTCAATGCCGCCTAAAGCCGCCCGTTGGATTTCTCGATACCCTTCAATTAAAAAAAGCCCCGTCGCATCCCGCTCACGTCGTTCTTTGAGACGGACAAGCTGCTTGATTTTGGGATTTTGAGCGCTGGTGAGGATTTTAAACATACCACCTAGCGTAAGTTCCTGAAGGAAGATCCAAGGGCCCCTCAACAACCATTTCCCCTTTCTCGATCGTGCCCCTTTCACTGATTTGCGCTAGAAGGTGGTGAAGGACGAGCGGCGTATAGCCTGGGGTATGTGAAGAGAGGATCACGAATAGAGGCTCGGGAGTTAACAGCTCAAAACAGAGTTTTAAGATTTCTGGCAGATCGTTTTCGATTTTGAAAATCTCTCCCTTATTGCCCCTTCCAAATGTCGGCGGGTCAAGAATAATTCCGTCATACCGCTTTCCTCTTCGCACTTCGCGTCTTAAGAATTTAATGACATCATCGACGATCCACCGAATCGGAGCTTTGTCTAACCGATTTAAAGTAGCGTTTTCTCTTGCCCAGGCCACCGCTGTTTTGGAAGCATCGACATGACACACCTCAGCGCCCGCTTGAGCAGCGGTCAATGTCGCCCCACCTGTGTAGGCAAAAAGATTGAGGACTGCGCTCCCCTTCCGAAGCCGCCCTTTCATCCATCTCCATAAAAGAGCATGCTCAGGAAAAATTCCTAAATGCCCGAAATCGGTTGGCACAATTTTAAAAAAAAGATTTTCATACTCGAGCTTCCACGACGAGGGGAGATTCCCCTTCCAGCGATTAGAAGGCTCCCTAGAAAAAATAGCATCGGCCTCCCTCCAGCCATTTTCATCCAGCTGAGGTTTCCACACGGCTTGGGAGCAGGGCCTAACAAGGGTATAGTCACCCACCTGTTCTAACTTATTTTGATTTCCACTATCGAGAAGGGTATATGCCATAAGGAGAGCATTATACTCGAAACGGGGTAATGAGAAAAGGAACCAAAAAATTTCTTGATCCAATTTTCCAGCTTAGATTATAGAAATAATTATAGGTGGTAACATGGACATATCTATTTTTTTAGCAAAATTGATCGGGCTTTATTTCCTGATCCTAGGTGTATTAAGCGTACTTAGAAGTCGTCAAATTAAGATTATGGGAAAAGATTTTGCATCTTCGCCCATTACTTTGGCAGTTTCAGCTGAAATCAGCCTACTTTTTGGTCTTGTCATTGCAATTGATCACTCCATCTGGGAATACAACTGGAAAGGGTTGATCACCGTTTTGGGATATCTGATGATTTTAAGAGGAATTCTACGATTCGCATTTCCTCAGCAAGTGAAAAAAATGGTCACTAAAATGACCAACAGAGGCTTTTGGCTCTCTGTGATCCTCATGCTTGTCATAGGAGGTTTATTGACCTACCGTGGTTTCACAAGTTAAGAGAAAATATCCATAGGCAATAGCTTCCCATTTTGATACCCCTGTTAGAGGTAACTAAATGGGAAGCTCAATTCAGGTCTTATTTTTTTCTTTACTCGTCTGCATGGCCCCTCTCGGTAGCGTAGACATCAATAAAATAACTTCAGCAAAAATGACCAGTATGTTATGATTAAGATAACTTACTGGTAAAATATGCAAAGATCGTTAGGAATCGACTCCGGAATAGCTTCTTTGCTGGATAGAGCCCCCAACGAAGTCCTAGACTATGGCTTCGTGATGGAATGTCTCAAAGAATATAACAATCCCCGGGTAAAATTAAATCACCTTTTAAAAATAGAAGCTTTAATTCGTGTCAAAAAAGGGATTTATATTTTTGGAAAAAAATTTGCAAGGCATCCTTACTCATCAGAAGTGTTGGCTAACATGGTGTACGGGCCCTCTTATGCTTCCTTAGAATGGGCATGTCAATATTACCGTTTAATTCCCGAAAAAGTTACAACGGTCACGAGCGTAACAACTCAACGCTCCAGGGAATTTCAGACTCCCCTAGGGCTATTTACATATGACCACATTCACCCTCAGGCTTATCCTATCGGAGTTACATTGATCAAGTTCTCTGAAAGACAGCAAGCACTGGTCGCCACTAAAGAAAAAGCGCTTGCCGACTTACTGGTTTTACGCAGAGGTAGGTTTTCTTCGATAAAACATTTTAAAGAAATCTTATTTGAGGACTTGCGCGTCGAAGAAGAGGATATCGAAAATCTCGATCTTGAACTGCTGAAAGCTATCCATCAGGCAAGACCTCACAGCGCCATTCACTATCTTATACAATTGAGAGCGACTTATGAATAATGCCGTGAAACAGATGCTAGCCAGATATGATTGCCGTTCTTTGCAAGAGCATGAACAGGCTCTTCGCGAGATATTACAAGAAATTGCCCTTGTAGGATTATGGCGTGGGAAATTTTTTGAACATGCCGCTTTTTATGGGGGAACAGCACTTCGAATTTTCTATGGTCTTGATCGATTTTCTGAAGATCTTGATTTTACACTTCTTTCACCGAATACGCATTGGAACTGGGAGCCTTTCGGAGAAGTTATTAAAAACGAATTGTCTTCTTTTGGATTCGAAGTCTCTTTTGTCGAAAAGGAAAAAAAGACACAAACAGCGATCAAATCGGCTTTCTTGAAAACACCGACAGTTCAGGAACTTTTAAAAGTTGGTGTACATTCCGATTTTTTAAAAGGAATCCATCCGGAAACTTTAATCCGCATCAAAGTTGAAATCGACACAGCTCCAACTTCAGAATATGGGTGTGAACAAAAATTTTTATTACAGCCCGTTCCAGTGTCTATCAAATGTGTCAATGAAGAGTGGCTGTTTGCATGCAAAATGCATGCGGCTCTTTATCGCGCCTGGAAAGGACGCGTTAAAGGACGAGATTGGTATGACATGGTATGGTTTATTCGAAAAAAAACCCCTCTAAACTTAACTTTGTTTTCAAAACTAAATGGGTTGGAGAAAATATTGAACCGCGAAGTTTTTCTAACAATGGTCAAAGAACGTATCGATCGATTAGATGTCCCAGCTGCTATCGAAGATATCATTCACTTTGTCCGCGATCAACAAAGCATTAAAAGCATGTGGTCTAAAGAGTTCTTTAAAGGACTAGTAGATAATATCCAGACTAGACCTCTTGCGTAACTAAGGTTCTGTCGATTTTCTGGTTCTTTTGAGCCGATTTTTAATTCTTTTTGCAGGGGTAATATCCGGAGGTGATATGACCCCTGCAAAAAGAATTAAAAAGCGGCCAAAATAATCCAGAAAATCGACGAACCCTTAGTTACGCAAGAGGTCTACTATTGAAGATGCTTCCAAAGACGGGCAAAGAGCCTCTGGGCTGTCAGAAAAATAATTGCCTGACGATCGCCCTCTAGGTGAAAAGTATCGACTTCGGGGGTAGAGTTTTTGCTACCCAGAGCATAGCAGATCGTTCCAACGGGTTTCTGCTCAGAACCACCAGAGGGCCCCGCAATCCCTGAAACAGCGATCCCATAATCAGCACCTGTCTTTTGCATGAGTCCCTGCCACATCTCTAGGACGGCCTTTGGACTGACAGATCCTTCTTGCTGCAAAGTTGCAGAAGAAACTCCCAGAATAACTTCTTTAAGATGGTTAGAGTAGGTCACCAATGATCCCAGAAAATAGGTCGACGCCCCTGGAAGAGCCGTGATTTGAGAAGCCATAAGTCCGCCTGTGCACGATTCGGCAAGGGCTAATGTCTTGTGATGCTCCTGCATCCACTCATGAATTTTAATAGGCATGAACGGTCAGTCCTTGCTCTAAAAGTTGAGGATGAGACGAGATCCAAGAAAAGCACCGTTTACCTAGTCGCAGCGGTGTAGAGATCTTTTTCCCTTCGTGAACAAACGTTGTCGGCACCGTGTGGTGGCGGAGCCATTTGACAAGCTGCGTAAAAAGGGCAGTATTTGGAAAATGCTCGGTATCTTGAACTTTGGAATAGATTCCCTTGGCCGCCTCGAAAAAAATCTGAGGATAAGCAGCTTGAATTCCCCAGTGAATGCTGTCTAGCCCCATCACCATCGGATGGATCGTTTCTGCCGTTTTTGAATGAAAAAACCGATGAGGTTGAAGCTGTATGAGAGGTTTCAAAGGCTTAGCCATATATCTTCCCGGCTGAATCTCATGAGCATAAAGCGTACCAGAATCTCTTGCAAGTGCGGAGGAAAATTCTCTTGGCTGCGCCTGCAAAAGCTTTCCTGATTGAAGAGTCTCAATGTATGCCCGGTAAGCCGCTAGAAATTGCTCTTGTGAGATAGCGATCTGTTCGAGAGGAGTGATGGTGCTGACATTAAAAAATTGGACAGGGGCAAGATGAGAGCAAAGCTCCTCCATTTCAGAAAAGTCCAAGAGCACTTGATGTTTGATCCATTTTGAAACAGAAAAGTTCCCCTCCTGGAGAGGAGAACTAATTTTGAGGGGCATATCGAACTCGAATGAATGAAAAAAGAAAAATCCCTAAGATACCGCAGAAGATCGAGGCATCTGCGATATTGAAAACCGGATAGGAATATCCCCAAAAGAAAAAGTGAAACATGTCAACGACATGTCCATAAATAAAATAATCAAAAATATTGCCAATCCCGCCAGCAATGACCAGCGCCAAAGGATAACGGAGACGGTAAGCTTTGGGAGAAGCGTAGGTATAGACAACAAGTCCCGCCACCACAGCAAGGCGCATCATGAGCAGAAGATCCTGCCAACTTGCACCGACTCCCCAGGCAGCCCCTCGATTCGTCACGTGATGGATACAGAAATCAATCCCGAAAAAATCCCGAAAAATTGAAATCCCTCCAAACGGGAAAAATGAGGGAGAAAACTCCATAGGCTGAAGATAAAAATGGGTCGCAGCTTTTGTGAAAAAATCTAGAGCTAGAATAGCACAGATCATCAGAAAAAGCTTGAGGCCCTTTTTCCAGGTCATTGGAGAAGTCCCTTCTCCAGCATCTCTTGCGCTTTGACTGTCATCGTCGCATAAGGGATAGCTTCCAGGCGGGGCAGAGGAATTTCATCGCCCGTAATATCGCATTTTCCATAAGAGTTATCTTCTATCTTTTCGAGCGCACGGTCGATCTGACGGAGGATTTTGAACTCCTCGCCAGAGACTTGCAGACTAATGCTCCTATCAAAGTCATCAGTTCCTTCATCAGCCTGATGCTGAGAATACCCTTTTGCCTCTTCAGGAACTTTGACTTCCTCGCTGACGTGGCGAACCATCTGCATATACTGCGCCTTGAGTTCTAACAACCGTTTTTTGAAACGCTCAATGTCACTTTTTTTAAGAGGCATAATCTTTTATTCCTTTTCATCCGTTGAGATATTTTGGATTTCACCCATCAATTCATCCATATCCTTGAACCGCCTATAAACGCAAGCAAAACGGATAAAGGCGATGGTGTCGAGCTCTTTAAGATGCTTAATCACAATTTCCCCTAGCTCAGTCGTTTCAATCTCCCGCACCTGCCTCTCCATCAGCTCAGCTGTGATTTGTGCCGCTAGCGCCCGCACTTGATCGTGGCTGATACGGGTATGGCGACAGGCAGAATCCAACCCGCGAATCAGTTTATCCTGTTGAAAATCTTCGTACCTACCATCCCGTTTATGCACCTGAATTGTCAGGTCGACCGTCTCAAAAGTCGTAAATCTTTTTTGACAGCTTAAGCACTCCCTTCGCCGACGAATAGCATTCTGCTCCACGGCATTGCGTGAATCAGTGACTTTCGATTCGAAGTGATTACAAAATGGACATCGCATAAAGTATTTCTTCTATAACCTTGCTATTACGGAGGAGGTGGGATTCGAACCCACGAAACGATTTCTCGTTTACACGCTTTCCAAGCGTGCTCCATCGGCCGCTCGGACACTCCTCCACTGCAGGCTCAGGGCAATAGGCTACCTAACTATTAATTAAGTGACAAGATTTTCCAGTCCTCTATATGATAGAGCTCATTTATGAAAAAAATGTTTCTACTTTTTCTCTTTCTTTTAGGGAGTTGCGCAGCATCTTCAAAAAAAAATGTTAAACCTATCGTTCTCGTCACCATCCCTCCCTATGCCTATTTCGTGCAGCAGATTGCAGGAGATTTCGCAGAGGTCAAAATCTTTGTCCCCCCCGGCGCCAACCCCCATATTTATGAGCCGACCCCTCGTCAAGTCGAAGGGTTCACAAGGTCTACCCTGTGGCTAAGATATGGAGATCCCATTGAACTTAAGATCCTCCCGTTTCTTCGTGAGCACCAAGTGAAAGACATCGACTTGTCTGAGGGTTTTTCTTTGATCTGTGAACATCCTTGTGACCATCACCATGAAGGGCAAGATCACCATCTATGGCTTGACCCCGTATTAGCAAAAGAGCAGGCCAGAAAAATCGCCGACGCCCTATCGGCAGCTTGGCCAGATCATCAGTCCCAGTTCGAGGCGGGCTTCTCCGCCCTTTCTGATCGACTGACTACCCTCAATCAAAAACTCTCCTCTGAACTCCAATCTGTAAAAGGCTCTTACTTACTTCTCTCTCATCCTGCACTGGGCTACTACTGCCACCGGTACTCACTGCACCAACTTTCCATTGAATGCGAAGGGAAAGATCCCCTGCCCCGACAGATCGCATCTATCGTCCAGCAAGCCCGTTTAAAGCATGTGAAAGTCGTCCTTACTGAACCCCAATATAGTACCAAAGGGGCTACTTTAGTCGCTGAAAAGCTTCAGATCCCGACCGCAAACATTGACCCTTATGCTTTTAATTATTTCGACATGTTAGAGCAGATTACCCAAATCTTAATCGATCATTATGACCATTAAAGCTGAACATCTTTTCTTTCAGTATGAAGACGTCCCTATTCTCGAGGACATCTCATTTGAGATCCAACCAGGAGAATTCATCGGAGTTTTCGGTCCCAATGGGGGAGGCAAAACCACCCTCCTGAAATTGATCATGGGATTTTTAAAACCTCGCCAAGGCAAGCTGACCACCGTTGCAAGAGAGAGCATGGGCTACGTTCCTCAGATCTCTCAACTGGACCGGCAATTTCCTCTCACGGTTCTCGATGTTGTCATGATGGGATGTTTAGACAAATCGATATGGCGCTCTTATCAAATCGGCGCTAGGGAAAAAGCCCTTCAGGCCCTCTCGGACATGGGAATGCAAGATTATCAAGATCATCCGTTCGGGACATTATCGGGTGGACAAACCCAGCGCGTTTTAATTGCCCGCGCATTAGTGAGCGATCCTGCCATCCTTCTCCTCGATGAACCTACCGCCAGCGTTGATGCCCAAGCTGAAGACAATATCACCCACATCCTGGAATCCCTCAAAGGAAAAATGACTCTCATCATGGTTACCCACGATCTCCACCTTATTCTAAAAAAAGCCGACCGCCTACTCTGTGTCAACCGCCGTATCACACCCTACTCTTCTTCCGAAGTGTGCGACCATTTTTCTCAAGGCCTTTACCACCGTCCCGAAATATGACAGGAATATAGCATGCTACAAGGACTTTTCTCACACCCATTCCTTCCGTTTTCATTTCTTGCAGGTATTGCAGCTTCGATTACAAGCGGCATCATCGGATCGTACGTCGTTGTCAAACGCATCGTCTTCATCAGTGGAAGCATCGCTCATTCGGTTTTAGGAGGCATGGGATTATTTTTGTGGTTGAAACGAACTTACAATATCGCTTGGATGAACCCTCTTCATGGAGCTTTAATCGCTGCCATCTTATCGGCATTTTTAATTGGATGGATTCATCTGCGCCATAGACAACGTGAAGACACCGTCATTGCCGCGATCTGGTCGACAGGCATGGCCATCGGAGTGATTTTTGTTTCACTCACTCCTGGCTACAATGTTGAACTGATGAATTTTCTCTTTGGAAATATTTTGTGGACGTCGAAAAGCGATTTGATTTTGCTTTTTTCTCTCGCAGCCTTCATCGCGTTAGCTTCCCTGATCTTTCACACCAAATTTCAAGCTGTTTGTTTTGATGAAAATCAAGCCCTCTTACGAGGAATTTCCGTTAAAAAATATTACCTTTTTCTTTTGAATCTCGTCGCTGTTTCTGTTGTGATTCTCATTCAAGTCGTCGGCGCAATTTTAGTGATTGCCATGTTGGCAATTCCCTCTGCCATTGCAGGCAGCTTTAACAAACGACTCTCACGGATGATGGGATGGGCAGTTATTTTAGGATCTGCCCTGACGATGATCGGGTTATCAACCTCTTATTTTTTAAACTGGCCTCCCGGTGCCACCATTGCCCTCACCGCAGCCGCCTTTTATCTCGTCAGTTTACTTAAGAACTGCAGACCTCTTGCATAACTAAGGGTTCGTCGATTTTCTGGATTATTTTGGCCGCTTTTCAATTCTTTTTGCAGGGGTCATATCACCTTCGGATATTACCCCTGCAAAAAGAATTGAAAAGCGGCTCAAAAGAACCAGAAAATCGACAGAACCTTAGTTATGTAAGAGGTCTTATAGAGCCGTGTAACGCTCGACCATACTTCGAATCCGCCCTTTCTTAATCAACGGCTTATGCTTGTGATGGCTTTTGTATGTTATTTTGGAAGCTTTTCTTTTATTAAAATTTTTCATACAAACCGCCTATATTTTATATCACTACTTTCAATTTAATATTATCAATTAAACCACCAATTTACAACTGTTTTTTGATGACCCTGAACCTTAGAGAGTATTTCAAAACTCAGTTTCAGTCGATTTTTGGGGCTTTTTGAGCCAATTTGGGCTTCTTTTATCGGGGGTTATATCAACTTCGTATATTATACCAAGTCCAGAAAATAAATGCACATTTTAGCGCGTCAAAGCGCCGCAATTTCACGATCGTAAGTGGGTTTGTATTGCTTAATACTAACCCACTTACGATCGTGGAATTTCGGCAGCTTTCACGCAGCTAAAATATGCATTTATTTCCTGGACTTGGTATTACCCCCGATAAAAGAAGCCCAAATTGGCCAAAAATCCTCCAAAAAGCGACGAAATCTGAGATTTGAAACACTCTCTTAGCTGAATATGGGTATTGAACAGAATCTTCCGATCGATTAAGATGTCCTCTATATTTTGATATTTTAGAGGTAGAAAATGTACGCAATCATTGAGACCGGCGGAAAACAGTACCGGGTAGAAAAGGATGATGTCATTGATATTGAGCTGCTTGAAGCTGAAAAAGGAGCAGCCGTTGAATTTAAAAACGTTCTCTTTCTAAGCACTGGCAAGCAAACGAAAGTTGGAGCGCCCTACGTCGCAAAGTCCATTGTAAAAGGTGAACTCATTGCAGACGCAAAAGGAGATAAAGTCATCTCTTTCAAGTACAAAAGGCGCAAAGGTGTCCGCCGCAAGGTCGGCCATCGCCAGCATTATCATCGAGTCAAAATTCTAGAGATTGTAGGATAATCGAACTATGGCACATAAGAAAGGTCAAGGATCGGTCCGGAACGGACGGGACTCAAAATCTAAGCGCTTGGGAATCAAGGCTACCGCTGGACAAATCGTCACAGCTGGAAGCATTCTCATTCGGCAACGCGGCACAAAATGGGCAGCCGATAAAAACGTGGGAACTGGCAAAGATGATACACTCTTTTCGATGATCGACGGAGTCGTCTCTTACCGCCGAGGTATCAAGACCTACGTTTCTGTTTCGCCCCTTCCCCAGTAAATAACTATGTTTGTCGATAAAGCCAGACTCACTTTAACCGCAGGACGCGGGGGGAATGGCGTTATCGCTTGGCGTCGCGAAAAGTACATCCCCAAAGGCGGCCCCTGTGGAGGTGATGGAGGCAAAGGCGGCTCGGTGATCATCGAAGCCGACCCCCAAGTAGTCTCCCTTGAAAGCTTCCGTAACCGCCGCCTCCTTCAAGCAGAAAATGGTCAACCCGGCGGCGCCAACCTCTGCAAAGGCAAAAATGGACAAGATCTCACCTTAACAATCCCCTGTGGAACACTCGTCAAAAATGCCTTCACCGGCGAAGTGATCTATGATTTCATCGAAGAATCTCGCACTGAGATCCTCTGTAAAGGAGGCAAAGGAGGAAAAGGCAATAACCGTTTCAAAACCCCCACTCACCAAGCTCCTTACGTCTGCACGGAAGGCGAGCCTGGAGAGACCCTTGAAATTGAATTAGAACTCAAGCTCATTGCTGACGTCGGCTTGATCGGCATGCCCAATGCTGGAAAATCGTCCCTCATGTCCCGCATCACTCACCGAGAAGTCAAAATCGGAGCTTACCCCTTCACGACCCTCTTTCCTAACCTCAGTTACGTCTACGGTGAAGACCGCTCCCGCGTCTTACTCGCTGACATTCCCGGCATCATTGAGGGAGCTCACTTAGACCGCGGTCTAGGCTTTGAATTCCTACGCCATATTGAACGCTCCGCCGCCCTCATCTACGTCATTGATATCTCCGGCAGCGAAGGGCGCGATCCCCTAGATGATTTTCGCGTTCTTCAAAATGAACTACGCGCCTACAGCCCTGCTCTCCTTGAAAAACCCTCTCTCATCGTGCTCAATAAAATCGACCTTGAAGAGGCCCCCGAAAATGCCCAGCTGTTCCGCCAAGCCATCAACTCTGCTCCCATCTTTGAAATCTCCGCCCTCCACAACCTCGGCATCCCCGCCCTGCAACAAGCTATCTTAGCCGGAGTTAACTACGCCAAGCCGTAGTCGGAAGGCGTGCACGTTAGGTTTTTATGAGCTTTCAGCGCCCCATTAGCGATATCAAAACTTGCTCTTCTACGTTGTCCATTAAAATAGGAGTAAGCCACCACAAGAACTCCTGTTATGACTACGCTCACGATACTAAAACGGTAATCCTTTTTTACTCCAAAAAAGTACCCTGCACTACCCGTCGATATCAAGCCTCCTAAGGCAAATAACCTTTCAATAGTTTTACAACGGGCCAAAAATCTAAGAGCCGGAGTCGTTGAAAATCTCTCATTCGACTCTACGAGTTCTATCTTATAGTTTTTACCCTTACAACTCTGTAATTCCCATCCACCTTCTTTCAAATTTATGGAATAGCTCGCATCTGAAGCAGGCCTTTTCGGGTTAAAAACATAACCATTGAACGAAATTTGAGGAAGTGCTGGTTTTTCTGACATTGACATTATGAATCTCCTTATCGTTGCTGCTCAAGGCGGTTAACACACTCTAAAATGAAAGTCGCTCGCTCTTGAGCTGATAGATTACCAGGAACCACAATAAAATTCTTGTGCTGACAGTAAACAGCAAATAGCGCGGCTTGGAACTCTCCCGCTTCTTTGGAATTTTCCCGTCGAATTTCAGTCTGAGTGGGAGAAAAATTTGAATCTGTATAGGGAAGAATAAAGAAAATAGCCGCATAGCGCTGATTCATATC
Organism: Parachlamydiales bacterium; assembly: GCA_023265455.1. Classification (GTDB taxonomy): domain Bacteria; phylum Chlamydiota; class Chlamydiia; order Chlamydiales; family Rhabdochlamydiaceae; genus PALSA-1444. The sequence continues at coordinate 21,396 of JAHFTQ010000018.1, read as the reverse complement.
AATGGCACTCAGTGTCGCATTGATAGACGCAAGAGTGCTTGTTCCTGCTAAAGAATTGGGCAAAATAAAAGCATAACCATCGAAAATCCCCCGATCAACAAATGTACGTCTAGGGGCAGATAAAAACGGCTCTTCTCTCTCCAGCTGCAACTTAAAAATCTCATAAATAAAGTCGCCTCCCTTCCAAAATTCTTTGACGCCCGATCGAATTCTACTTTCGATCCAGTCGGTAGCTGCCTCGTGAATGACAGACTCTCCCTGTTTTTCCAATTCCTTAACAATCGACGTCTTCCCCACAGATGGTGCACCCGTAAGAACATACATCATGGAAGCTAGAACAAGAGGAATACCCATATATCTCCTAAGAATAAGCTTTGGACCAATCTCGCAAGAGTGTATAGACAGAGATCGATTTTGTTCTAGAAAATCCTGATGACCAAAGAATCGAGCAACAATACTGCGCGAACCGCGCAGTATTGTTTACCCATGAGGTTCCTGGCACCTTGATTTAGCTTTTCAGGAATAAGTCCTTGGTTGATAATTAGTAAAAAAATTGCAAACCTATGTCAGAACAAAAATCCATCGTAAATCCTTTTGATATCTTAACTCATCTCGGTTGGAGCGAAAGCGATGATTTAGAATTCAAATCCGCTAAGGGCGGCTTACCACAAAGCTTATGGGAAACCTACAGCGCCATGGCAAATACTCAAGGTGGAGTTATTTTACTCGGTGTCGAGAGTAATGGAAATGTTATCGGACTGGCAGACCCACACAAAATAAAAAAGAGTTTTTGGGATACGCTTAACAATAGAACAAAGGTCAGTGCTAATCTCCTTGGAAATCACGACGTTGAAGAATTCGACCATCCCTGTGGAAAAATCATTGCAATTCACGTCCCTCGAGCATCTCGCTATCAACGCCCTGTGTTCATCGAGCAAAATCCTCTCAGAGGAACTTTCAGGCGCAACCACGAAGGAGACTATCACTGCACTGAACAAGAAGTGAGTCGAATGCTAGTTGACAGATCTGAAGAACATGCAGATGGCCGAATTCTAAAGCATTATCTAATGGACGATTTAGATCCCCAAAGCCTTCAACAATACCGCCAGCGACTTGCATCCCATAAACCAACCCATCCCTGGTTAAGTGAGGATGATAGGGGCTTGCTGACTAAATTAGGTGGTTGGAGACAATGCAGAGAAACCGGCCTCAAAGGACTCACAGTAGCTGGACTACTCATGTTTGGTAAAGAGGAAACTCTTCGCGATGCACTGCCACAGTACTTTGTAGACTACCGGGAAAAGCTCTCTGCAGACCCCGCGGTACGCTGGACTGACAGAATCACTTTAGATGGTACGTGGGCAGGAAACTTGTTTCAGTTTTACATCCGGGTGGTTCAAAGGCTTTCTGCTGATTTAAAGCTCCCCTTCCAATTAGACTCTGATCTCTTCCGTAAAGGAGAAACGGTCGTTCATGAAGCTATTCGTGAAGCCTTAGTCAACGCCCTCATTCATGCCGATTACCTAGGCCAGGGAGGGGTAGTCATTGAAAAGTATCAGGATCGTTTTGAGTTTTCTAACCCCGGCTCTTTGCTGATTTCACTCGATCAATTATTGCTCGGCAATGTGAGTGAATGCCGCAATAAATCGCTGCAAACCATGTTTACAATGATCGGCGCAGCTGAAAAAGCAGGGTCGGGTGTAGATAAAATTCAACGCGGCTGGAGTTCTCAGCACTGGCGCTCTCCCATCATTCGAGAACGCGTTCAGCCGGACCGCGTGATATGGACACTGCCCATGATTAGCCTAATCCCAGAGGAGTCTCTCGTTAGACTCACTGAGCGCTTTGGAACCAAATTTGAAAAATTTTCACCTCCTGAAGTGCAGGCACTAGTCACAGCCGACCTAGAAGAGTGGGTGGATAATGCTCGCATGCGTCAAATCACCTCTGCCCACGCCACAGATATGACCCGACTTCTTCAACACCTTGTTAGCAAAGGAGCTTTGATTCAAGACGGTCAGAGAAGATGGACCCGATATGGCCTACCTCCTTTGTCTGACTCCATACATATGGGCTCTGACTCCATACATATGGGCTCTGACTCCATACATATGGGCTCTGACTCCATACATATGGGCTCTGACTCCATACATATGATAAAAATTCCTGATAATGAATGGGAGGAATTAGTTAAAATTGCAGAACCTATTAGGCAAAATAGACGCATGTCCTACAGAGAGATTGAATCAACTCTTTTAAGACTCTGTCAAAAACATTGGTTGACAAGAAGACAGCTGGCAGAATTATTAGACCGAAATTTTGAGGGGTTGCGATCCCGTTTCCTCATTCTGATGGTAGAACAAGGCCTTCTTCGTTTACGATACCCTGAAAAGCCGAACCGTGTCGATCAAGCCTATACAAGTAAAGACCTATAATTAAAAGCTCTTCAGAGGCTTGGAGCAGGTGTCGGAAATGGCCCCATCGACAGTCACAAAATCTTTATTGGTTTCGTACATTCTTATTTTGTCGATGTGATTGAACTCTAGATCGTAGGCAAAGAATACAGGAGTTTGGGCGAAATAATCGCAAATTTTTCTGACCCCGTTTTTTGAGATAATCATCGCATAGGCTCCATGCCGGAAATACGTACGCACAAAACCTGTCCCTTTAAGGGTCTCTTTAGATTTTTTGATAACCTCGGACATTGTTGAGCCGGGTCGATTCTCAGGCGGACGACCTTCTAGATCTTTTACCAAACTCCAATCATCCAGAAACAGAATATCCCATTCGGGATCGAGCGCGGAAATCTTATCTAGATAGGCGCTCACATTTTTCATATCAGAAATAAAACTGACGTCGTCTTCTAAGATCAAGATGCGATTTAAATTTCTATTTTTTGCATCATGAAGAACAGAGAGATGACTGAGCAAACATCCTATCCGCCCTCGATTTAATCTCGCTTTGAAAGGTTTTTGGATTTTTTTAATTTGTCCGCGTGTGATGTCTTCCCAACCGTTAATTGCTAAAACGCGGTTTGCCTTCATCCCTTGATGAGACAGCTTTCGCTCCATCGATGCCCATTTTTCTTTTCGTACATCTAGATTAATACAATAAATGCAGTCGATCCCCTTAATCCCTGTCTGATGAAGTGTCACTTCAAGAGGTTTGATGAGTCTCAATAGCTCAGTCCTTTGAGAATTTCCCAGATAGGTTAGAAATAGATAAGTAGAAGCTAAAGCAGCCACAATGGCAACCCAATATCGAACTTTCATGTTTCCTCAATAAAATGATTAACGGGAGGCTAGTACTGTAAAGACTGGCCCTTGCAAGACACGGGCAATTGTAGTCATTCCGCCTAATAAGCGGCCAGAAAGAAGATTTCTCTACGAGCCGTATACGGATCCTCATTTTTTTCTCTACTCCGAACTCGGATTCAAAAAAATTACTTTAAATTCTGTAGTAAAAACATTTCTAGGAGCAAATTCATCTCGGGTGCTAAAGATGCCGTGTCAAATAATTACTAATTATAAGACATGGAAATTTTAATTGCGCAATATCTCTTATTTTTATTTAAATTTAATATTTATTTGTGTAAAATAAGCACTAAACAAAAACTGAGGTTAGAATGGCATTCAAGTTAATCTGTGGTTTTACTCAAAGAAGTTACTCTTTTGCAACCTCACTGGTTACAAATTTTTTAGGATCACCCAACCCAACCATCTCATCCTTACCAAATGAGGCGATGGCAGAAATCACATCGTATTTAAAAGTTTCTGAGCTGTGCAATCTAAGGTTGGTCAACTGGCATGGAGAAACTCATGGATCGTATGCTTTTGTAAGACGCTCTAAAGAATTTGGATTCCAAGCCCTGGATTTTGCTGGAGCCACCCAACATCTTGGGAACTTATTTAAAGAAGTCAAAGAAGCATGCGACTCTTACAGGTTTTTTGGCGGTCTTGTTCCTGCAAAATATAGTGACCTTGCAAAAAAAATCTTAGATTCTGAAGAGACGCTAAGAAGCTTAGAAAACATATCAACTGAGAATTTGTTTCATATTTTAGCAGATGACATGGTCATGAACTCACCTTCTTTTAGGCAACTCTTATCATTTAAATTACACCTCCGATCAAAGGAACAAGATTTAGAGCTAGCTGATAGTATAAAAAAGTACGGCATCACTCTCCTAGTCAATGCAGCAAAACGAGGCGCTCAAAATATCGTAGAATTCATGCTAAACCATGGTGTTGATATCAATGCTCGACAGAAGGGACCCGATCAAACCACAGCATTAATTGAGGCATCAAAGGGCCACTCAAGCATAGAATGCTTTGAATTCCTCATTACAAATGGCGCTGATGTCAATCTTGCAGACTCTCGGGACATTACTCCTTTACAGATCGCTGCCGTTTGCAAGGCAGTAAAATGTGTAAAATGCCTGATTGAAAAGGGGGCTAATGTCAACGCGGCCGATATAGGAGGATATACGCCTTTAATGCAAGCTCGTTCAGTAGAAATTGCTAACTTACTCATTCAGGCAGGAGCGAATGTGAACGCGCTAGCCCAAGGAGGATCTTCTATTTTAAGGGGTCACACGGGCACTGCTGATGCACTCAATATCTGCCGCTTACTGATCAAAAATGGAACTAATGTTCACCATATCGACGATTCAGGAAACACTTATTTACACTATGTTGCTCAATCAGGTCGAAAAGATCTGGTAGAACTTATGTTAGAACATGGGGTCGATATCAATATCCGTAACGATGATGAAAAAAGAGCCATAGATTTGGCAACAGATTCTGGACATCAAACCATCGTCGAATTACTCACATCTCACGACACCAACACCTAAAAAGATCAGAACTGGAATCCGAGCCATCTGCTGGGACGAAACCCAAAGTCTTGGGTTTTTTTTCAGTCTAAATTTATGGAAATATTACGGCATTACCAACACTAAATCATCAAACCACTAAATCGCGGCAATAGTTTGACTTTTTTGAACCGCAATGGCAGGCTAGTGAGTTCATTAGTTTGAGGACTAGTTTATGCCAGCAAAAACCACAATGCCAAAAAAGGCAAAAACCACTGTCTATATGACAGAAGAAGAAGAGATGATGCTCAATGAGCTATTCATTAAACGCCTAAGAGAAAAAAGAAAGACTGATAAATCAGCCCTTTTATGCGAGGGTATCCGCTTGCTCTTCAAAAAAGAGATCGGGAAGGTGCCCAATGCCTAAAAGGAAAAAAGCCATTGTGAAAAAGAAAATTTTGCCAGTGGAACGCCCCCAAGGATATAGCAATATTCTCGATTCCATCAGCCTGAAAATCAGGTCTGCTCATGCAAGAGCTTTGACCGCCGTCAATAAAGAGCTTATTGAGGTTTACAGGGATATTGGAAAAACCATTTACGAGCAAAAAGAAAGTGGTAAATGGGGAGATGCCGTCGTTAGAACATTAGCCTCCGATCTTCAAAAGAAATTCCCTGGGATGAGGGGATTCTCTTATCGCAACCTATATATAATGAGTGACTTATATACAACATACAAAAACAGCGAAAAAGTGCAGACATTGTCTGCACAAATTAGCTGGTCCCATAACGTGGCCATTTTATCGAAATGCAAAGACCTCCTCGAAAAGGAGTTTTATATGAGAATGTCCAAGAAGAATGGCTGGACCTATCGTGTACTCATTCACCATATTGAGGGAGGAGCTTATGAAAATACCCTGCTAGCTCAGTCGAATTTTAAGAAAAATCTCCCGACCAACCTCTACCCAGAAGCGGCATTGGTTGTCAAAGATGAATTCTTATTAGATTTTGCTGGTCTAAGAAATAAACACAGCGAGGAGGCTCTTGAGCGGTCAATCGTCAGAAATATTGAAGCTTTTCTACGTGAAGTAGGAACATCCATCTCCTTCTTAGGATCACAGTACCGCGTTGAACTGGAAGGGCAAGAGTTTTTTATCGACCTTCTTTTCTATCACAGGAGATTGAGATCCCTCATTGCCGTTGAACTGAAAGTTTCTGAATTTATCCCTGAATACGTCGGGAAGATGCAGTTCTATCTTTCAGTCCTAGATGACAAAGTTCGCTTAAAGGAAGAAAATCCATCCATCGGAATCATCCTTTGCAAGAGCAAGAAAAGAACCGTAGTTGAATATGCCCTGAAGGATGCCAACAAACCCATCAACGTCTCTTCCTACCAAGTCGTAAAAAAGCTCCCTAAAAAGCTGAAGAACGAGCTTCCATCTCCAGAGCAAATTGCAATCCTTCTAGATCAAATCGAATAAGGCAACATGGAAGTCAAGAACTTCCGGATTTAGTCGTTTAAAAATTAGAAGATCTTTTAACGCCATGGGAAATTTAAATAAAAATTGACAGCCTGTCTGAAAGGTGAAGGTAAATATTCAAACTTTATAACTCAGAAAGTGAAGAGAAAGCGCAAGGATGGAAAAAAACAAGGCGAGTCGGGTGATCCAATGTAAAATATTTTTGTTAAGTTGCTCTGCTGGAGTTGCTCGAGACCAAGTAATACCGTTTCCAGAAAATAAAGCCACATTTTAGCGCGTCAAAGCGCCGCAATTTCACGATCGTAAGTGGGTTTGTATTGAATTAATACTAACCCACTTACGATCGTGGAATTCCGGCAGCTTTCACGCAGCTAAAATATGGCTTTATTTTCTGGAAATGGTATAACTACATCTGACAAGCCAAGCACAGTCATGGCCCACAGCGCAATCGAAATTATATCGAAAAAAAACAATAGCGTTGGATTCATAGGAACAAGGGCACATACTAGAAAAAAAGCTAAAGAAAATGCAAAAGCAAGAACAAAAACCGTTTGAGTAATCCCCTTGCTCCAAGATACAACAACTTCTTTAACAAGTGAATCTTTGAATAAAACCATTTCGAACACCTAAAAATTGGCCAGAACTGGAATCCGGGCCGCCCGCCGGTTCGCTTACAAGCAAGCTTCACTTCGATTCCAGGCAGAAGCCAAGCAGTTGGCTTCTTTTTGTCCAATTTATGGAATAAATTGGCCAGAACTGGAATCGAACCAGCGACACAAGGATTTTCAGTCCTCTGCTCTACCGACTGAGCTATCTGGCCAAAAACGTATTAGGATAGAGAGATGAACGTTTTTTTGCAAATGACTCTTCAATTTAAAATATTTTCTTAAACTTAAGGGTGTTGCAAACAAGGTTTTCAGACTGATATCCTGAAGGGATGACATTCGAGAAAATTATTATTAGGATGCCCAACTGGATTGGCGACCTGGTGATGGCAACCCCGATTTTGACAGATATCCGCCAGGCGTTCCCCCAGGCGCACATTACCGCCATGAGCTTAAGTCCCATCTGCGATCTACTGAGAGAAGATCGAGATATCGATGAACTCTTTTGCTTTAGTAAGGCCAGCAGCTTTGGAAGGCGGTCTGAAAGACGCGATATCATCGAAAAACTGCGAAGAGGTCAATACGATTTAGGAATTTTACTCACCCATTCGTTTTCATCAGCCTGGTGGTTCTGGAGAGGAAAAGTTCAGCGCCGTTTAGGATACCGTGGCAACTGTCGTGGACTACTTCTAACAGATGCGCTAGCTCTACCCTCCAAAATACACGAGCAACACCTTGTTGAGACCTATAAACAACTTCTGCAGCCTCTGGGAATTTCGACTTCTGACACACTCCCTCGTTTGTTCTTTACAGATAAAGAAATCGAGCAGGCCCGCAAGCTTCTCCATCAACTAGGCATTCGACCCGAACACCGCCTTGTCGGAATCAATCCAGGAGCCGCCTACGGCTCTGCAAAATGCTGGCTGCCTGAGAGATTTCGCCAGGTCACGGAAAAACTCCTGCGCCATGAAGATATTCGGATCCTCTATTTTGGCGATCAGACCAGCATGTCTTTGACAAAAGAGATCTGCAAAGGACTTCCCTCTCCCGTTGTTAATCTTGCAGGACTCACCTCGCTGCGAGAGCTCGGCTGTCTCATTAAACTCTGCCGCGCTCTCCTGACAAATGATAGCGGCCCCATGCATATTGCAGCAGCCACAGGAACACCTGTGGTTGCGCTATTTGGCTCAACAAATGAGATTGTGACAGGCCCTTATAAAACCCCCATGAGCCGCGTGATTCACAAAGAGGTTGCCTGTTCTCCTTGTTATAAACGCGTTTGTCCCATTGATTTTCGTTGTATGAAACGGATAGAAACTGACGAAGTCTATGAAGCTCTCATGCAAATTCTACATACCCATGTTTAAAAAAATCTGGAAAAAGATCGGTCCTAATCCTCTGGACCAGCAACTGAAAAAAGCAGCAAGGCAAGGGTGCAAAACCATTCTTATCCCCTGGAACCGTGGATTGGGAGATATCGCTCTTGGCCTTTATGCGATCGTCTATCGCATCCGAGAGTTCATCCCCCATGCAGAGATCACCTTTTTAACAAGACCCGATCTCTTAGATGGCTTTCAGCTTTTACAAGGCGTCGAAGTCCTAGCTGTCCCCGATTGGTCTCGCGGCAAGCCTGCTATCCTCCCTACCGATCTTCCTCCGTTTGATTTGATCTTGTCAGATGCAGATCCCACGCATTGGGTGGCCTGGCAAAGAGGAACACTGACACCTAAAATGCAGTGGAACCCTGCGTGGGATTCTCTTTGCGAGAGATTTAATCTTCCGCCTGGCTGCACAGCTATTCACGTTCATTGTGAGACGAGTTATTATTTTGAAAGGAACTGGCCCTCGGATCGTTGGCAAGAGTTGTTTTCATCTCTGAAAGAGCCTCTCATTTTACTAGGACTTAAAAAAGAGCCTATTTTTCAACATCCTCATCTCTATGACCTACGAGGGGAAACCTCTCTCTTTGAAATTCTTTCCATCTTGAAAAATAGATGCCGCTGTTTAATTGCTCCGGACTCCGGCATTCTGGGGATGATCTATTTTCTCAACACCTCCTTTCCACTGCGTCTTGTCTCTCTCTGGGCCGACCCCTATCATGGCATTCTTAAACAAAATGTCGCCTCTCCTAATCCCTTGTTGGACCACCGTCCCCTCATCAGCCCTGACAGAAAAAATGCTGCGCACATACCTGTCTCCCAAGTCCGAGAGGCCGTATGTTGAAAAAAGAGATCTTCAGCCTCCTTGAGCAGTTAGGGCAGCTTCATCTGGCAGAAGGGGTGGAGGCTCTTTCCTTAACCGAGCAAACCGATTTTCTTCAGCAATTAAAAACACTTCCTTCCTCCCTTCTCCAGGAGCAGCGCTCTCTTTTGCATTCCAAGCCCGTAGTAACTCCCTGGGAGCCGGTAGAAGAATTTGACAAACCAGACCCCTCCTTTTTTCTGGAGGGACAGCTCCAAATCGCCTCGGGAAAAACTGCCTGCCTCATCCTCGCAGGAGGACAAGGAAGCCGTCTTGGTTTTTCAGAACCCAAAGCGCTCTTCCCCATCACAGCTGTCCGTCAAAAAACGCTCTTACAGCTCCTCTGTGAAAAAACCAGAGCTGCCTCTCACGCTTACAACACTCCTTTGCAAATAGCTCTCATGGCCTCCCCTCTGAATTACACCACTTTGAAAGACTACCTTCACAAAAACCACTATTTCGGACTTAGCTCCTCTCAAGTCCATCTCTTTGTGCAAGAGATGGCCCCTTTTCTAAACGATGAAGAATCTTGGTTTTTACAGGCCCCCGGAAAGATTGCAGCAGGCCCCGACGGAAATGGCCATGCTCTAAAAAAACTCGTCCAATCAGGCATCGCAAAGAAGTGGAAAGATCAGGGAATTGAAATGATCAATATTCTTCCCATTGACAACCCCTTAGCTGATCCCTTTGATGCAGCTCTTTTCGGCTACCATGCCCTGAAGTCTCACGATGCCACCCTGAAAGCTATCTTACGTACAGACCCCTCTGAGAAAATCGGACTCATTGTCCGGAAAAACGGACGTCTTGCTGTGCAAGAATACTCTGAAGTCTCCTTTCCAAATGGTACTCCCCTCGCCTACATCGGACTCCTTTGTCTTCGCCTCTCATGGATTGAGCAGATCGCCCCTCTTGAACTCCCTTGGCACCTTGCACGCAAACAACTGATTTGGAAATATGAACATTTTTTATTTGACGCTCTACACTACACCGATCGCAGCGACGTTTTAGTTTTCCCCCGCGAAGATATCTTTGCCCCTCTTAAAAACCCCTCAGACATCCTAGCCGTCCAGCAAGCTCTCCCTCCTGACGATTATATTTCAATTAAATAGAGTTTTCATAGTAAACTTTAACCAGTTTATACCGAGGAGGATTCTATGAGCACAAAGGTCTCATTAAAAGATCAATCGTTTCAGCTACCAGAACCACCCAAAGAGAGCACCCTGGCATTAGCAATAAGAACTCAGTTACTACCGGAGAGGGAAAAAGAAAGGTGGGAGAACAACACGAATCTTGTATTTGAGACCCGAGAGATCACAGTAGGGGAACAAGATCCGGCAGTCGAGCAAGGCATCAAAAAAACAATGACAGTTAAATCTGCTCAGACTTGAGCAAAGAACTCTCTTATGCTAATCTGATTTTCATGCATAAAAAAATGAAAATCGGCTACTTAGGAGCCGGAACTTGGGGCTTTTGCCTCGCCTCACTTCTCGCTGCTAAAGGCCACGATGTTGTCCTATGGACAAAACGTCATGAGTTCGCAGAGCTCTTAAATAAAACAAGAGAACATCCCAAACTTGCTGGATTTAAAGCTGACAGAAATGTCTCTTTTACGAGCGATCTGGCCACAGCTCTCCAAGGAATTGATTATCTTGTTGAGTCGGTGACCTCCATGGGAATCCGCCCGGTGTTCGAGAGCATCCGCGCTCAAGGTAAACTTGAGTGCCCTGTCATTGTAACTTCCAAAGGAATCGAACAAAACAGCTGCCTTCTCCTCCCTGAGGTCGTCCTTGACGTCTTAGGAGCTTCGCACCGTCCTTTGATAGGCTGCTTGAGCGGCCCGAGTCACGCGGAAGAAGTCATCCAAAAGCTCCCCACTGCTGTCGTCTGCTCTGCCTATGCTCCCGAGCTGATGCTCCAAATTCAGGATCTTTTTTCGACTCCCTTTTTCAGGATATATCCCAATAGCGATATTAGTGGAGTGACTTTTGGCGGAGCGCTGAAAAATATCATCGCGATTGCCTGCGGAATCTCAGACGGCCTGGGCTTTGGAGATAACACCAAAGCGGCTCTCATGACACGCGGCCTTCACGAAATGTGTAAACTCTCGATTACCAAAAATGCTAAGGCAGAAACCTTAAATGGCCTTTCTGGATTGGGAGATCTCTGCGTCACCTGCCTCTCAAAATTGAGCCGTAACTACAAGTATGGCCATTTGATCGCAGAAGGTTTGAGTCCCAATGCTGCCAGAGATGCCGTGGGAATGGTCGTAGAAGGATCGTTCACCTGCGTCTCAGCACTGCAACTAGCCCAAAAAGCAGGAATTGAAGTTCCTATCACACAAGGCATCTATTCTATTTTATATGAAAATCTCAATCCCAAAGATGCTGTCAAAGCGCTGTTGCAGCGGGCCATCAAGGAAGAGCGTTTATGATTCCTATCGTCACCTCCGATGAAATGCAACGGTTTGATGCAGCCCTTGACCCCGCCACTAGCATGGACAAAGCCGCTGAGGGGATAGCTCGCGCCGTCGAAGCCTTCATCTACGACCATCATCTTCCTCCCCGCGTCATCTTGCTGACAGGAAAAGGCAACAACGCAGGAGATGCTTACACCGCGGGATGCCTCCTTTTGCAAAAAGGTTTTTTTGTCCAAGCCCTCTCGACTTTTTCTATCGATCATGTCTCTCCTTTGTGCCGGGCAAGACATGGCCGTTTCATCTCCCAAAAAGGACAAATCGCTTTTTCTTTACCCTCTGATATGGAAAGCTATTCCCTGATCATCGACGGCCTTGTGGGGACAGGATTTCAAGGAAAAGCTGAAGGGCCTTTAGCCCATGCGATCGATTGGGCAAACCGCTCCGGACTTCCGATTTTCTCCATCGATATTCCTTCGGGTCTTAATGGGACAACCGGAGACGTTGCAACGACAGCTATTCAGGCAACTGCAACCCTCTACTTAGGTTTTCCTAAAATCGGTTTTTTCATCGGACAGGGTTGGGACCATGTCGGAAAGCTCATTCCTGTCGATATCGGCCTTCCCCCACCACAACTCTCGATCGCCACACTCTTAGATCCCACCTCCTTGAAACTTCCCTCCCTCAAACGCTCCCGTCATAAATACACTGCGGGCTACGTCCTAGGTATTGCAGGCTCACCGACCATGCCTGGCGCAGCAGCCCTTGCTGCTTCCGGAGTTCTTCACTCCGGCGCTGGAATTGTCCGTCTCCTAACCCTGCCAGGGACACCTTCTTATCCTTTTTTACCCGAAGTCATCCATGAAGACTACAACCTTGCCCGTATCCAAGAAGAGTCTCAGCGTGCCGCAGCCTTCTTTGTAGGCCCTGGCCTTGGCCGCACTTCTGAAGTTGAAAAACTCCTCTATCAGCTTCTTCCTTCCTTAAGCCTCCCCTGTGTTCTCGACGCTGATGCTCTCTACTTCCTCGCAAAAAACCCCTCATGGAACATCCCTTCACAAACTCTCTTAACTCCCCACCACAAAGAGATGAAAGCGCTCCTACAAAAAGAGCCCTCTTTAGAAACCTGTCAGCACTACGCCGAGCATCACAAGACAACCGTCGTGCTCAAAGGAGCTCCGACGATAATTTTTCATCCGGGAAAAAAACCTCTCATCATCGCCGCAGGAGACCCTGGCATGGCTACCGCAGGTACAGGCGATGTTCTCACGGGTATCATAGCGGGATTACTCGCTCAGAAAATGGAACCCCTAGAGGCAGCCATCCTAGGCGCTTACCTCCATGGCAGAGCAGGAGAGCTCGCTGCAAAACACCTTACGTCCTATGGCATGATTGCATCTGATATCCTTAGCTATCTTCCAGAAGCTCTAAAAGAGCACTGCAAATGAACCGAAAAACAACAACATGGAGACCTAACAATGTGCACAACTAGCTTTACTCTATTTTCACCACAGACTCAAACTCAACACACTGTAAATTGTCAAACAGCTCTAGGGCTAATACACTCAGACATGCCATATGAGCGCTCCATACCCCACGCTACTATCACAAAAACATTCGGTGTTTTTAATAAAAAAAACCAGACAAAACTAGAGCATGTATCCCCTGAGGAACTTCGGTGCCGATTGGCATGTGCAGAGTATACCACCTCTGAAAAAGATTACCATAACTGTCAAACCATGTGTGGAAATTTCGATGATTAATCAAAATTCATGAACCTATTTTTGAAAGGAATTATTCTGGGGTTTTCCATTGCAGCTCCCGTCGGACCTATCGGAATCCTTTGCATTCGCAAAACGTTGCAATTCGGTAGGTTCTCTGGACTGTTTTCAGGACTTGGAGCGGCAGTTGCCGATACGATTTTTGCCGTCATTGCCGCTTTTGGTCTCACTTTGATTTCAGACGCTCTCCTGGCGGGACAATTTTGGCTTAGGTTAGTGGGTGGAGCGTTTCTCCTCTATTTAGGATGGAAAACATTCTTTACAAAAGTGCTGGATAAAAGCCAGAAGATTTCGCATACAAATCTGTTGCACGACTTTATCTCGACGTTTTTTCTAACCATCACTAACCCGATGACCATTCTTGCCTTTATCGCCATTTTTGCTGGCGTGGGACTATCCAGCATCAGCAGGAGCCACTGGGAATCTTTAGTACTTGTATTAGGCGTATTTTTAGGATCCGCCCTTTGGTGGTTGCTGCTCAGCGAAGGGGTCACGCTATTTCGGAAAAACGTGAGTGAGAAAGTGATGCTCTGGATCAACCGTGGAGCCGGAATCATGATTGCTGCATTCGGCATTGCAGCGTTACTGACACTGGTGCTTTAGTCAAAAACCAGCTTAGTACTTGGGTGGATTCAGTAAAGACTGCATGTCGTATTCGTACGGAACGCGACCTCTTGCCGTTTTAGCAACTTCCTTCAAAATGGAGATCATTTCCTGGCGAAGAAGAGCCGGATTTGAAACTGTGTTGAGGCGCTCATGGCGTCGCATGTACTCAATCCAGCTAATAAACGCTGCTGTACTCTGCCGTCCATCAATACAATGAACAAAAATGAGCTCGTCGTTAGAATAATTTTTAGCCACATACCCTGCTAGATTCATGAAGGCGCCATGCGGGCTGTCAGTGATCTGTAAGTAAGTTTTTTTAGTCTGCGTATTTGCTGACTGTAAGCTCTCATATTTGGCTCCAAAAACGCCATAACTTGCGGTGCTTAATTCTTCTGAATGACAACTTTTATTAAGATAATCTTCTTTCTCCGATCCCCCATAGATGAGATTGACCACAACCTTGGCAGTAGAGGGCTCAATAACTTGCTCTTGAAAAGGTTTTAATGATTTGGGAAGGCCACCACCTCCAAAAGATTTCCAACGGTACTCTGCGGGCATATAAGCGATATACTTACCCATCCCTAAGCTAAAGGGTTTGTCAGATTGGTCAGGAGCCTGAGCGGAAATCAGTAACAAAAGTTCGTAAACCTCACAGTTTGTAAGCCCCCATAGCCGTTCTTTAACAGTTAGATAGGTTTTTCTAAAATACCCCTGATCAGTCCCGATTTGATGAACAGAATGCCGTCTGTTGGAATAGATTGCCAATAAAGCTAGAGCAGCGATTCCTGTTATGGCACAAGCCCAACGATGCTTGGCGATGGTTTGAACAAATGCTTGTTTGTAAGAATAAGAGGAAACAGGGTTTGTCATAAAAATCCTCCAGATAAAAACAGGCTTAGTTATGCCAGAATCGGAGTTATAGTTCAAAGGTTCACGAGAAAATTTCTACAGATAAGGAAAACATGATAGGTTTCTTTAGCCATGCCCTCTGTGGCCATAGGGACGACTTGATGCAAATCCTCGTAACTACTAAAATTTTTCGTAGTTACAGAGAATATCTTCAAGTGGGAAGGACAATTGATGAATAATTTTTATCACTATACTGAGTGTGGCCTTTCTAATATTTTCCTTAAGAAGGGCTATCAGTCCATTGAGACCCCTCGAGGCAAATCCATTTCTATTAGTGATGTAGATGGTTTACACAAGGCGATCGGGCTATTGCTGGTAATATCTAAAAAAGGTCTATCCGGAGAAGAAATACGTTTTTTGAGACATGAACTCTTACTGTCTCAGAAAGCCTTAAGTAGGTTATTAGGCGTAAGCGAACAGGCCATACGCCATTGGGAAAATGGAAAAATCAAAATCCCCAAGCTATCGGAATCTTTGCTAAGATTTCTCTACTCAGATCTACTAAACTCATTCGCTTAAAAATCGATTTTTGCTACCATGAACTCGCTAGAAAATCCATTAGGAAGGCAAGAAGCTTTATGCCGATGAAAATTATTGATAAACAGATCACCCAAACAGAACTTATTGATCTCGCTAATGAACGTTATGGTGATTTGGTAAAAGCCGTAGTAGATATCGATCAAGGCTTGATGATGGTGGGTGGAGAATTGCATTCTGACGCAGAAGAGCGTTTATTGGATAGAGGATCATGCCAGCATAATTTATGGGGCATTAACATTTATCCAGGTAAATCGGGTGAAGACTTTATCGAATTCGACTCAGTTATCAATTTAAGGCCCGCTCAAGAGAACCGTACACGCAGTGTTGACGATCCCACCATTCGTCAAAAAATTAAAGATATCGTTAACACTTTGGTACAATCATGACCATCCACTATCATCATGCATCTCTTGCTGCCGGACGATGGTTCACTATGACGTTAGCTGAGCAGTTGGGCAATGTCGGCAGTGAAGTCAGCCGTGCACTTAAAGCCCGTGGAAAAGATGAACAGCGCTTTCAAAACGCTATATTTCGTGGCCTTGAACTGCTCGACTTAACCATTAGCGATAACCGTTGGCGGGGGCGCCGCAAGGAGCTTGTACGCGTCCGAGCACTGCTGTGTGACGCTTACTTTGGTGGAACAGAATATGGCACAACCCTTGAGGGTCTCGACAAATATTTCTATTATTTCGCCTTTGCTGCCAGAAAAAACCGTTAGTAATACTCTCCATACCAAGCCAGGAACTTCTGAATCCCTTCCTCTAGCGAAACCTTCGGTGAAAAGCCTAAAAGTTTTTGGCTCTTGGTGATATCGGCATAGGTGGTTGGGACTTCTCCGGGTTGCATCGGGAGCAGATTTTTTTGGGCCGTCTTCCCTAGATGTTTTTCTAAAAGAGCAATGAGATGGAGAACTTCTTCAGGGCGGTGGTTGCCTAGGTTAAACACCTCGCAGGGAGCTGCAAGATCGATCGCAGCGAGTGTTCCGGCGGCGATATCGTCGATATAGGTGAAGTCTCGCTGCATTTTTCCTTCATTGAAGATCTGGATCGGCTTGCCTTCCAAGATGGCCCGTGTGAAAGAAAAATAGGCCATGTCAGGACGGCCCCAGGGGCCGTAAACAGTGAAGTAACGCAGGCCCGTTGTTTTGATCCCAAAAAGATGGTGATAGGCGTGAGCGATCAGCTCATTTGATTTTTTCGTGGCTCCATAAAGATTTGAAGGCGCATCGGTTGGATCGGTCTCTGAAAAAGGAATCTTGCGATTCAGCCCATAAACTGAAGAGGACGAGGCGTAAATAAAAGGGATATGGGGATGACGCCGGATGATCTCAATCACTTGAACAAAGCCATCGAGATTACTCGCAACATAACATTCAGGATGAGTGAGCGAGTGACGCACTCCCGCTTGAGCTGCCAGATGTAGAACATGGGTCGCTCCAAACTGGACGATCTGCTCCTCGAGTAAAGCAGATTGGCGGATATCTGCCTCAACAACGGAGATCCCCTGCTTTTCCAAAAGAGCTGCGCGAGCTCGCTTGAGGCTAGGATCGTAATAGGGATTGAAATCATCGCATCCCATGACGAAATCTCCACGCCGACGCAGTGCATGCGCGACATGGGAACCAATGAACCCTGCGATACCAGTGATGAAGATGCGCATTGCTAAAAATTATCCTTCCGGTCGATTATGACTATTTTTATGTATTTGATCATTCTTTTGCAATTAACACTCTTTCTTTGCAGCTGTGGCAACGCTCCCTACATGGGAAAAGATGTTGTAGGAGCTGACGAATTCGTCATGGATTCGTATAAAATTAGACAAGGAAAATTTTCAATTTTACAACTTGAAGGGAAATCGTTTGAGGAGCTCCCCACCGAATATCTGAAAGACTACCAAGATGTCATTCAAGAGGGCGATATCCTCTACGTCGCGGTCTACCACCCATCCCGCTCTGATATTTCAGCAGCCGTCGAGGCGATTGGTTCAACGGTCGGATTCCAGGTCTATGAAGGAAAAATCCGTCTGCCCGATTTAGAACCAATCCCTGTCCAAGGATTGACACTAGAGCAAGCCTCGCAACATCTCCAAATGCTTTACAACTCTCAGATCCGAGACGTTCAAGTGTTTCTCTCTTATAAAGACCGCCTTGAAAGAAAAGTTGAGCTCGCAGGACTTGTCGCTCTCCCCGTTGTTCCCGTCGATGGAAAAATCCGGCTCTTTGAAACTCTTTCCAAAGCCAGAGTCCCTCCCAACGCGAATCTCTTTAAAAGCTATGTGGTCCGCGATAATCAGATGCTGCCCGTCGATCTTTTTAAACTCCTGAAGGAAGGCGATATGTCGCAAAATATTGTCATGCGAGGAGGCGATAAGATCTACGTCGCTGATCCTTCTGCCTCAACGCTAATGGTCTTGGGAGAAGTCGGTAAAGAACGCCTTGTCGATGTCCCCAATGGATTTATGACCATTCGGCAGGCGCTTGCAGAAGCGGGAGGCATCCCCTACACCGGAAACAAATCGTATATTCAAGTCATCCGGGGAAATATTTTAAATCCTAAAATCTACACCTTAACATGGGACCACGTGATCCATCTCCCCTCGGAAAGCATGCTGCTCATCCCTGGAGATATCATCTATGTGGCTGCAACTCCCATTACAAGTTGGAACCGCTTCATGTCACAGCTGCTGCCAACTTTTGTCAATATCGACTTGATCACCAAAGGAATCAAAAGCATTGGAGTGAACGTTCCGTGATGGATGATATCTACATCTCGTGGGAAGATCTCAAAAGAGTCTATCTCAAGAACCAGCGCTTCATTCGATGGATCGGCCTCTATGGAGCGCTTGCCTGCTTCCTCTATTTGATTTTCAAACCTCTTTCCTACCCATCCACAGCGACTTTTAAACAATCGTCTTCAGCATCTGAGCAGAGCTTTGATTTTAGAAATCTGATCCGCACGTTTTCATCGGGAGCAGCTCAAGGCGCCGCGACGCCGCTCATGCTCTCACGCACTGTCGTCGGCAAGACCGTTGAAGAGCTCGGCCTACAGATGACGGCCGCCCCTCAAGGAGGAAAATGGAAATGCCTTCAAGATAATTTACTCGCTGAACTGGGCAAAAAGCCTCAAGATCTTGAATTGTTCGAATTTCGAAAAGTCTCCTATCCCGATGAGCGGGCTAGCTTTTTTTATCTCCGCTTTTCCTCTTCAGAGACGTTTGATTTCCTCGATCAAAGCCGCCGCCCTCTTCTCAAAGGCCGTTTGAACAAGGCAGTCTCGTATAAAAATCTCGTTTTTACGCTGGTTAAAACGCCCGCATCCCTCAAACTTGGCAAGCCCTATCCTCTCTCTTGCCTTCCACGCCAAGCGGTGATCGACGCCGTTAAAGCTAAGACCCTGGTCAAACCTCTTAAAGATGACAGAACTATTTTAACAATTGCATTTTCTGATCCCAGCCGTGAGCGCGCTGCTTTATTGATCAACACGTTGATGTCCAAATATGAAGAATTTTTAATCGAACAAAACCAAAAAGTCATTGGAGCGCAGCTAGGCTATCTCGAAGAGCGCCAAGACGAGCTCAGCGCAAAATTGGACAGAGATCTTCAAGACCATACCGTGGCCTTACAAAAAAGCCTCTCCTCGCAAGGGTTCATGGGCATTGAAGAAGAGAAATCTTCGATCTTAGAGCCTTTGCAACACTACCGCCAAAGAGTTAACGAAATCGAAGTGGAATTGGCAGGATTAGAAAAAAGAAAAGCCACCGAAAAATTACTGCACCGCTTTGGAAATCACCTCTCTGGACAAATTACTGAAGCCTCAGACATTCTTCAGCAACTGCAAGCAGATCAGCCCCTGCCTCCCTCCACTGCTCCATCACTTTCAAAACTCGCTCATGACGTTGAAGAGGCCAGGAGGCTCTGGCAAAATGGAGCCTCAAAAGACCTCTACGACATCCATAAACAAAAGCTGACATCCCACCTTCATTCTTGGGTTGCGCATCTCACCTCCCGCCAGAAAAATTTACACGAAGCGTCAGCCTACTTTGATCAACCGGGGCCCGATTTTATTGGTCTAACACTTCCTGCCAGCCGCGACCTTTTTCAGTCGTATTCCCATCAGCTCGATGATCTTCATGCTCAAATGAAGCAGGTGGTTTTTTTCCGCGATCATCTCCAAGAGCCCCATTTTGAGATCAGCACCCTTTCCAACATCCTCACCGATTCCGTCACTCAGCAGCTCGTCCAAAAATCGACTGAGCTAGAAAGTCGTCTTTGTGACACCCTCAATCATAGCCCACGTGAACATGAACGTTTGAAAGAGACACTTTCGACCCACAAGCGTTTTTTAGAAGCCCACTTAAGTCAAACACTCACGCTGGGGAAAATCCGCCTTCAGCTTCTCCAAGAAAAACTCCAATCTCTTCAATCCGTCATGCACCTTCTTTTGCAAAAAGAAAAATCTGTTTTAGAAAATAAAATTGAAGAGCTTAAAACTCGTCTGAAAGATCTCCCCGAGCTGTGGCATCTCGACAAAAGACTTAAATTTCGCTCGGAACTTACCAAAGGGATGATGGAAGGATTAACACAAATCGCCGAATCCAAAAATCTTTCCCAGCACTTATATCAAGTTGAGTCCAAGCCGTTAGACCCCGCTCTCATCTCTTACTCTCCGCTTCCTCCCCAACTTCTTTTTAAATCTGCAACCTTTGGCGTATGCGCATTTGCTCTTGCAACCCTGTTCTTTCTCATCCGAGCTTTCCTCAAGGGCCTACCCGCCTCTTTAGCCACTTTACGCCTGATGGGCGCTAAGACTGCCGGAATGTTATCCCACTTAAGCGCCCACTTTGATGACCTTTCTGAGCAAGATTTGGCGACGCTGCGAAGCCTGGCTGCATTTGTCTTAGAAAAAAACTCCTCACGCCTGGCCCTCTTAAGCGAGAAAGACCTCTCTTTTTGCTTTAATTTGGCTCACCTCCTCGCTTTTCAGCACAAAAAAATCGTTTTCATCGATTGCAACTTTGACCGTGCCTCTCCCACTGACAGCTCTTTGGGCTTATGGCATTATCTTCAAGAACACATCGAGACTCCACCTTTTCGTCATGAAAAAAACTACGACTTTTTGCCAGCGGGTCATCCGACCCGTCACGGCATCGAACTGCTTTTATCTCACAGATTCCAACAGCTCTTACAAAAACTTTCAAAAGAGTACGACTACGTTATTTTGCTCCGGAAAGCGCCTCTATCTTCCCAAGACGCTCTCCAACTTCTCACACTAACAGATGCTGCTGTCATCGTGACCTACGAAGAATCTCCCGCCCTTTTACAACCCTACCTACACTGGTCTCGACAAAAAGAAAAAGAGTGTGCTACATTCGCTCAAAAACCACTTTTACATGAAGTATAGATCGCTTCTCACTCTTTTCCTTGCTCTCCCATTCCTCTTGCATGCCCGCAAAGTTCCGCTCCCACCTGAAGGAAAAAATGAACCCACCCCTTGGTTTACAGGCACACTCCTCACCCCTTCCGCTCATGTGATCCCCTTTGGTCATCAAAACTACGAACCCTATTTCTATTGGACAACAGTCTCAGGATTCTATGATAACCACTGGCACTCTCATAGCAGGCCTCGCTTCAAAGATTTTTTATTCCAACCTCTTCTTCAGTTTGGCATCCTCCCTGCTACGGAGTTCGATATCTCTCCTCAATTTCTTTATAATAATACTCGGGGGCAGCATGAATGGAGAGTCAGTGACATCCCCATGTCGCTTAGTTTTCAACTCTTAAAAGAGAGTCCCACGCACCCCTATCCCACCATTAAGCTCCGGCTTGGTTTAAATGCCCCCTTGGGGAAATATGACCGATTAGATCCGGCTAGATTTGGAACCGATGTTGGAGGAACTGGAAATTGGGATCCTAGTATCGGCCTGCTTTTTTCTTACCTATTTCATTTGAAGGGCATTCACTTTTTGGCCTGGCATAACTGGTTCAATTATACTCTAACTGTACCCGTCCACGTTC
>JAHFTQ010000017.1 GCA_023265455.1 Parachlamydiales bacterium | reverse complement strand
AAGCGGTCTGCTTCTTTCAAAGTCATGGTCAGCTCCGTTTTCATATCCCTCTACCTTTCTTGGTTCAAAAGGGGACATTTTAACTTTGCTGAAAGGTGACATTACAACTTTGCCCTTACATGGGAATTTTAAAAGTTTACGACAACACCCCACTCCTGTTAGTCTGATTCCTTGAACTTATTTTTGGAGGTTTCATGTCTGCAGAGGTTAGATCCGATCGAAAATTGCAAAATCGTGCGGTCTTGGGCGTTCTCTTAATGATCGCGGGATTGGCGCTCTATCCCTTGGCAGATGCATTTGTCAAACACCTCATGGGAACCTACGCAGTCCATCAAACGACATTCCTCCGAGCTGTGACGCGTCTAATTCCTCTTTCCATCGCCATGTTTTTCCAAGGTGGAATTCGTAAAGTTCTCGGCACACAGCATCCCAAACAACACTTGATACGCCTGGCTGTCAACCTTGCCTACACTTACGCTTTCATGTTCGCCATGTCTAAGGGATCTCTCACCATGGTCTATACCTTAAGCTACACATCCCCTTTCTTCATGATCTTGCTGAGCGCTGCGATGCTGAAAGAACACATCAGCCGTGAGCGGTGGATGGCTGTTGCTATCGGAATGGTCGGAGTTGTCATCGCCATGAGACCTGGCTCAAATATGTTTGAGATGGCAGCCATCCTCGTTCTCATCGGAACTTTCTTAGGCGCTCTCAACAAAATCCTCATGCGTCGACTTGCAGCAACTGAGCATAGCCTAGCCATTGCGATCTATCCTAACCTCATGATGATTCTGGTGACGACACCCTTCCTCATCGGATCATGGCAACCCATGCCCTGGCAGCATTGGGGTCTTTTTGCGATTGTGGGACTGCTGACAGCAGGCGGTCAGTATGCGATTGCACAGGCTCTGCGTTTTACACAAGCTTCTATCTTAGCTCCTGTCGACTACTCCACCTTCTTCTGGGTCGTTGCCCTCGATCTTTTCTGGTGGCACAAGTCTCCTAACCTCTATACGCTCATCGGTGCTGTGGTGATTGTCGGGAGTAACTTCTATATCATTTATAGAACCCGTCGCGAAGAAGCTGCGAAAAAAGCCGCAGCTCTTGCGACAGCAGGAAAAGTCTAAGAGTCTAAAGCATCTCGGCTGCTAAGGCTGCTAGCTCGGAACGCTCTGTTCTTTCGAGGAACATCTGACCATAGCCGGGATACCCCCTCATCTTACCGACAACATAGGTGAGGGCGTTAGAATCCTTGTCAAGATAGGGATTATCGATCTGCGTCGGATCTCCCGTCAAGACAACCTTCGTTCCTTGACCCGCCCGTGAGATGATCGTTTTAACTTCATGAGGAGTCAAATTCTGCGCTTCATCGATGATGATGTACATCTTAGGTAGTGATCTACCGCGGATGTAAGTGACAGCTTCCATCTCCAGCTTCTTACTATCGATAATCCACTGCTGCGCATCTGCACCATTACCAGCTCCGCTGGTGGACTGACAAAGAAATTCTAAGTTGTCATAGATCGGCTGCATCCAGTGGTACAGCTTCTCTTCTTTAGTCCCGGGGAGATACCCAATGTCTTTTCCCAAGGGAACAATCGGACGGCTGACGAGAATTTTCGTATAGACATTATCATCGAGCACCTTCCGAAGTCCCGCCGCTAAGGCGAGCAGGGTTTTTCCCGTCCCTGCAGGACCAATGAGCGTGACGAGCTTGATATCATCTCTCAGTAGTAGATCAAGAGCACACTTTTGTTCCACATTGAGTGGATGAATTCCCCAGATATCGCGCGTCAACTTCATCAAAGGCTCGAGCTTTTTCGAGTCTTTGTTGTATTTACAAACCGCCGATGACTGCTCAGGACATGTCAAGATACAGTATTCATTAGGAGACAAATCTTTAGCTTCAATGGAGAGTGAATTATCTTTGTAAAACAGATCGATATCTCGTTTAGGCACCTCGATTTTACGATATCCCCGGTAGATGTTCTCATAGGAAAACTTCAGATTTTCGTAATCTTCGGCTTCTAAGCCAATGGCTTCCGCTTTAACCCGCGTCACAAAATCTTTCGAGACAACCACCACCTCTTCGCCTTGCTCTTTTAAGAGAAAAGCAATCAGAAGAATTTTGTTCGTGTTACGATCCAATGGAAGAGGAAACGTCTTTTTTTCAGGAGATTTCAGCTCAACGTGGATTTTCACACGGATATTATTTTCAATCGTGACCCCTTCCGTGAGATTGCCAGCTTTTGCATCTTTTAAAGAGTCGATATACCGCATCACATGCCGGGCATTCTTCCCAATCTCATCAGACAGCCGCTTCATTGAATCGAGCTCTTCGAGAACCATTAAAGGGATGATGACATCGCTGTCTTTGAATCTTTTAATAGAGTCGGGATCATGGAGCAGGACGTTGGTATCTATGATGAATGTTTTTCGTGCCACTTCTACTCCTTTGTCTAGGGAATCTTCCATTAAAGCCGCTGTATGTGATTCTATATTTCACCTCCGCCTTTTTTCGCAGAATAGCCCAAGACCATATCTGTGACAATAAATTTTATTAATTACTAACAATCAATTAATTAAGTCAAATATCCAGCACTTGGATGTTAATTTTGCTAATTTTGTTGACGCCGAATTTCCCCTTTTTCTATAATAAAGAACGAACTAGTAGTGAGGTTAGTATGGACATCAAGATTACAGACAAAATTTTAAGCTTACCCCCTTATATTTCAACATGCTGGAAAAACGTGGTTTCTCTATGCGTTGAAAGCAGACCCTACGGCCATGTCTTTCTCATTGAGCTTGCCACCGGAACCAAAGCCGAAGTCCCCAATCTTGACCCCAAGGTCATAGAAATGGTGTTTGCCACACATGCCCGCGTAGTCGAGCAAGAAGGCTCCAAAACATCTTCTATCCTACAGACATTTGCCTTTCCTCTTCCTCTTGAAGGAATGACCGCAGCTCTGCAACACAACCCTGAACAGGCCGACGCCCCTCCCCTTCCTCCTGAAATTCTTGACAAACTCAAATCCCTCAAAGATATTCTCCCGCAAGACCCCTCACTCTTCCCCAAAAGCGAAGCCCATTGCAACTGCCCCTACTGCCAAATTCTACGAGCTGTCACACAAGAAGAGGCCAATACCCCCCTTCCTGAAGAGACCATCTCAGACGAAGATTTGAAATTTCGGACATGGGACATCAAAATGGAAAATGAAAAACTCTACTCCGTTAGCAACCCTCTTGACTCTAAAGAACACTACAACGTCTTCCTAGGAGAGCCTCTTGGCTGCACCTGCGGCAGCAAAAACTGCGAACACATCCAAGCTGTTCTACGGACTTAAATTAACGTCGCCGCTGAGATAATACCAGCGATCGTTCAGTTTTTCGAACACACTTTTCTCAGAAAGAAAAAAGTCTTTTCCTTGTTGAGACAAGGTGGCCCTGAAAGCTACGGTTTTCTCTGACACCTCTAAGATTTCCAGTTTTTTAAACACTGTGCCTTTACAAAACTGCTCAATTTCCTTTTTACGCTCTTCAACAGGCCGTAACGCTTCCGTATGGTGAGGATGCGTGGTTGCTAAGATATAATCGATATTTCCCAAAGCATACGCTGCATAGCGAGAACGCATAAGTGCAAGAGCTGTCGGAGCAGCCCCTCCTTCATGCCAAGGGCGGCAACACTGCTCATACTTTATTCCACTGCAACAAGGACAACTCATTAAACACCTCTCATGACTTTATTTTTTAAAAACAATTTCTTAACTTTTCACCTAAGATTTTTTTGAACTATCTCCTAGGAAACCCCCAACAACTCAAAAAATATCTACTTATCCCCTTCTTGTAAATTTTTTTTCCTTCACCTTTAATCGCCTCTCTGAAAAGATATGACCTTCTAATCTTTGATATGGGGATTAGCGAAAACACTAAACATATAGGAGATTTTATGACAAGCATGATAAGACCTACTTTAAATTTTGCTGCATGCGCAGCAGTGATTGCTCTAGATGCAGCTGCAACCGTAAAAGGTTTTCAAACAATCCATAGTTTTGGCAGTAGCTTAATAGACAGGGCCTGCAAGATCTATTCTGGCAAAAATAAAGAAAAAACAGAAGACAAACCCAAACAGGAACCAAAGAAGCAAGACGGTGATACATCCGGCATAGATATCAAAGCATTGCTCTCTGCTTTCACAAGTCTGACCATTCTAAAATCAACGAAGGGACAAAACGGACTTGTTCTTGATACTTTGAGATATTGCGCGTTTGCGGGAATAGCCCATGGAGTGGCTTATTACCTAGGCGCTAATGCAAATCTTTCTTTGGCTCAGAGAATTGTCTCCTGGATACCTTCTTCTAAGTAATTCGTAAACCGAAGGTTTATTCGATCCCACTCGATATCAACATCGAGTGGGATTTTTTTTACTCACTCCAAGATTTAGGCTCTTGTCTATGAGTTTTGTGCTCTCCCCGCAGTTTTTTACCAACTAACATTTTTTCTTTAGACCGGCGCGAGCGACGCCTTTTTTGACGACGGATTTTTTCAACTTGATGCTGTTTGTCTGTTTTGACTTTGTGGATTTGATAGTCTATGCGATCGCAAAGCTCCCTCCTAGCCAAATACCGATTGGTCTCCCGAGAACGGTCTTGCTGACATTTTATCTCGATGCCTGTGGGAATATGCTTGAGATAGACACAAGAAGACGTCTTATTGATTTTCTGCCCCCCCTTGCCAGATCCCAAGATGAACTTTTCGATCATATCGTCTTTGTGGATGCCTAGCTGCTCCATTCTCCGCTCAAGCTCTTCAAACTTATCTTTACCGATCATAACCTTAGGTTACCAACAAAGAGGATAAAATACTGCTTTCAACAGATAACTAACACAATTTAAGGTAGTAAGCCTGAAGTATCATAAGCTTTCTACTTAAGAGTGTGAGTTTCATCACCGCAGAGGCGCTCCGCGCAAAGCATGAGACGCTGAGGACGCAGAGAGGACATTTTGCTGGGCTTCGCCCAGTCAGGAACCCCCTCTTTTATTTCTTTCTCCGCGTCCTCAGCGTCTCTCCCGCGCGCAGCGCCTCTGCGCTGATGAAACTTAAGCGTCTTTTTTGATAACTCGTAAAATGCAGACTTATGGGTTAAGGAGAACAGGGGAATGCCTGTTGACAGGGAAATTACAAAAACCTACATAGAGAACATGGGTGAAAAAAAAGATGTGATCATTGTGACGGGAAGCTGCGGGAGGATCGGAGCCAACACCGTACGGCAATTGGGAAACCGTTATCAGATCGTCGGATTCGAGCTTTTAAAGGCGATCTATGCTTCGGATAACGAAGAGCTCGTCCCTGTCGATCTCTCTTCTGATGAGAGCGTCCACCAAGCTTTTATGCATATCCGTCACTTTTATGGAAACCGCATCGCTTCGGTGATTCATTTGGCCGCTTACTATAGCTTTGCAGAAAAACACTCGGACAAATATGAAACTGTCACTGTTCGGGGAACAGAAAGACTTCTCAACGCCTTGAAAAATTTTGAAGTCGACCAGTTCATTTTCTCAAGCACGATGCTCGTTCACGCACCCACAAAGCCGGGCTATCCTATCAACGAAGAGTGGCCGTTGCAACCTAAGTGGGATTATCCCCTTTCAAAAGTCCATACAGAGCAGCTCATTCACGATTTAAGAGGAAAGATAAAAACGGTGATCTTACGGATCGCCGGCGTCTATGATGATGGATGCCATTCGATTCCCATTAGCCATCAAATCCAGCGTATTTATGAAAAGCAACTCGAGAGCCGTCTTTTCTCAGGCAATATTCATCACGGAAGCTCTTTTCTTCACATGCAAGATTTAGTTGACGCTCTTGAAAAAGCCGTTGACCTGCGCCAGCAGCTACCAGAAGAGCTCGTGCTCTTACTCGGTGAGCCGAAAACCTTAAGCTACGATGAGCTTCAACGTCAAATCAGCATTTTACTCTTTCAGCGAGAGTTTACAACACTCCGCGTCCCGAAGCTGCTCGCAAAAGTCGGCGCCTGGGTCCAAGGACATATCCCCTTCATTCCTTCTCCCTTCATCAAACCTTGGATGATCGACTTGGCCGATGACCATTACGAACTTGATATTTCTAAAGCAAAAAAGCTTCTGAAGTGGGAGCCTAAGCACCGCTTAGACGAGTCGCTGAAAGTCATGATTCAAGGTCTAAAAGCCGATCCCCTCAAATGGTACCGCGACAACCAACTCCACCATTAATAATCAAAATCTCCCCAATTCTTTGAGAGACAAAACCGCTTGTTTTGATGAAGTTTGGCGATCTGCTCCATTTCGGAAGACGTCAGCTTGAAATCAAAAATAGCCAGATTTTCGGCAAGATGTTTAGAGGAAGAGGTTTTTGTGATAACCGAGATCTCTTGCTGAACGAGCCATCTTAAGATCACTTGTGTAGGGCTTTTGTCGTAACGAAGCCCTATTGTCTTGAAAAGGGGTTCACTAAGAAGAACTCCCTTGCCCAGCGGCCTGTAGGCCATGAGCTCGATGCGCTGAAGGCGGCAGTAGTCGAGAAGCTCCTTCTGATAAAGATACGGATGAAACTCGACTTGATTCACAAAAGGCTTGCATCCGTCATCTAGAAGATCTCGCAGGTGATGAATGGTAAAGTTACTGACTCCAGCGTGTTTAATCTTTTTTTTCTCAATGAGTTTTTCTAACGATTTAAAAATTTCCACCAGCGGAAACCTCCGATCAGGCCAATGAATGAGGTAGAGATCGAGATAGTCAACTCCGAGTTCGTGAAGAGCCAAATCACACGCTTTTTCCACGGAGGAAGAGACGTTTTTCGGGTCAATTTGTTCGAGGGAAATTTTCGAGGTTAGATAAAACTTGTGACGATCTCTCCCCTTCAGGGCTTTCCGGATAGCCGTGTGGTTCTCATAGACATGGGCAGTATCGATATGATGATAACCCAGGTCAAGTGCCTGGGAGACCACTTGAGTGCACTCTTTTCCTCTAAGATCCCAAGTGCCTAGGCCAATGAGAGGTAACTTCATTAATTTTTCTCATCAAGAATTTCAACTCTCCCCGTATGAAAATTGTAGTAACCACCCACGATGAGGAGGTTACCCTTTTTCATGAGCCGCTCTAAAGCAGGGCTTTTTTTGAGTTGGTCCACCATTCTGCGGACATTAATTTTAATGGTATTTTCAACCCGGTTTTCTTTCTGCCCTTCTGTAGCCTTGGCTGCAGGAGCAATCAGCTCAGCTACGGCTTCAATATCTTGGGTAGTCCCTTGTAAGACGGCTTGGACAGCCCCGCAACTTTCATGGCCTAGGACAACAATGACAGAAGAGTGGAGATAGATCGCAGAGTATTCAATACTGTCCAATTCGAGAGGGCCTACAACATTGCCAGCCACACGGACAATAAAGAGGTCTCCGATACCTTGATCAAAAATAATCTCAGCCGGCACACGAGAATCCGAGCAGCCCAAGATAATTGCAAAAGGCTCTTGCTTACCTGCTGTCTCCTGCCGTCTTTCGCTGGTACGATCAGGATGGCTCGATTGATCCGCAGCAAACCGGCGATTTCCCTCTAAGAGTCGTTCAAGAGCTGAATTTGGCACACCTGTCTCCGAAAATAAGTATTGTTGTGCAAGGAGGATAGCACAACTCCCTATTAATACCATTATCCTCATGTCAAAATTTAATTTGTCAAAGCCTGAAAATCAGCGAGCCCTGCAGTCCGTTGCAAGCAGTCGGAGAGATAGGCAAAAATCTCAGTGGAAGTTCTGAGGGTCAGCACATGTTCGGCAATCTCAGAACAATCGAGTAGGAGTAGCCGCCGAACGGTCCGTTTAATAATAGGGATAAAGCGTGGAGCACAAGAAAAATCTCGGACTCCCAAGCCAATTAATAGAGCTGTGAACAAAGGATTAGAGGCAATTTCTCCACAAACCGTGACCGGTTTTTGAAATCTCTTCGCCTCTAAAATGGTCATCTTGATCATCCGGATGACCCCTGGATGGGTAGGATAATAAAAATCACTCATACCAGGGTTGCTCCGATCAATTCCAAGGGTATACTGAGTCAAGTCATTTGTGCCTAAGGCAAGAAAATCGCTTTCTTGAGCTAAAGCATCGCAAATGAGAACAGCGGAAGGGACTTCCAACATACATCCCATTTTAGGATCCACGAGATGGGGAAGTTTTTGGCTGCGAAGATCAGATTGGATCTCCTCAACAATTTTCTGAATTTCACGAAATTCACTGATATCCGAAATGAGAGGAAATAAAATCCTGATCTCACTGTTTACGCTGGCACGGAAAAGAGCTCTCAGCTGCTTTTTGAAAACATCTGTTCTCCGCAAGAGAAATCGAATTCCCCGGCATCCCAGAACAGGATTAGGCTCATCTGACATCTCTTCAAAGACATCTGAACACTTATCCCCTCCCAGATCCATCACTCGGAAAGTAAAAGGAAGCCGTTTCATCTTTTTGATCATCTGCTGATAAATTAAAAATTGTCTCTCTTCATCAAAAAATAGTGAAGGATCGTGCATGAAGAGATATTCAGAACGGAAAAGACCAATCCCCTCAGCACCGTGATGATAAGCGATATCAATTTCGTTAATCGAATTAATATTCGCATAGAGATGAATCGAGTATCCATCGATGGTCTCAGCTAGGAGATCTTTGTCTTTCTCAAGCTGATGATCTTGCTGCCTCATGCGATATTGGAGGTTTTCATATTTTAACAAGGTTTCTTGAGAGGGATTAACGATGATATCACCTGTAATCCCATCGACAATGACACATTTTCCCTTCACAGTTTTTAAAATATCCATATCGATGCTTGCGACATAGGGAATCCCTTTAGCACGGGCGATCAATGCTGCATGGGAAGTCACTCCACCGCTTTGGGTGACAAAAGCACTAATCCGTGTCGCTTCTAATGAGGCGGTATCGGAAGGAATGAGTTCTTTAGCAAAAACAATGGAATTTGCAGGAAGGTTATCTAATGAGAGGTTTTCGCTGTCACACAGATTACGTAGCACGCGCTGTGAAAGGTCCTTAAAATCAGAAAGTTTTTCGTTAAAAAACGAATCATTTGTTTCACTGAACCGTTTTTCATAATCATTGATGACGGTATGGAAAACAGCTTCCGTATTTTTGAGCATCTCCCGAATTTTGATCTCCACACCCGTCGTCATGAGCGGATCATCCAACATATCGATATGAGTTCCGATGATAGAGGCGATTTCTCTCGATCCTTCTTGAGACAGATCCTCTTGCAGTTTCTTTAAATCTTCGCGACTTGAAAAGAGCGCCTGTCTATACCGAGAAATCTCTCCTTCAATCTCTCCTTTGCTAATCGGAAAATCAGGAATATCGTCTTTTTCACAGTAGCTTAAAAAGACGGGTACACCGATGGCAATTCCCTCACTAATGGGAGATCCCTTCAAGTAAAACTCTTGCCCGATGTTTTCTTCAGATTTCAATGATCCAGTTCTCCTTAGACCTCTTTCGAAATTAAGGGTTCGTCGATTTTCTGGATTATTTTGGCCTTTTTTCGGTTTTCTTTGCAGGGGTCATATCGGAAGTTGATATTACCCCTGCAAAGAAAACCGAAAAAAGGCTCAAAAGAACCAGAAAATCGACAGAACCTTAACTTCGAAAGAGGTCTCTTGTCCAAATTCGCATTTGTATTCCAATACGTCTTTTTCTGCCAAACATTGTACGAATCCGGTGTGTTTTGAAAAACCTATTTTTTACATACTTTGCAAAAATCACTATTTTGTTGGGAAAGTCAGCAGGATCGCGACCTGAAATGTTATAGGCTTTTTACTTAAGAGTGTGAGTTTCATCAGCGCAGAGGCGCCCCGCGCAAAGCAGGAGACGCGGAGTACGCAGAGAGGACATTTTTTTATTTCTTTCTCTGCGTCCTCAGCGTCTCTCCCGCGCGCAGCGCCTCTGCGCAGATGAAACTTAGGAGATAACGGCAAAGATATGCAAGATGGGTTTACGAAAGAGAGCTGACGAACAAATGCCGCTTTTCACCTTTTTGCATCAAGTCCATCCAAAGTTGGTAGGCTTTCAATATCTCTTCTTGAGAATGACGAACCTGACTTTTGTCCTTGATTTGAGTCAATTTGTGCGCCATCACTCCCTGCATTGTCCAGGTGTGATTGAATACATAACTAGATATTGATCCTAAAAACTCTTTAGCTTTAGAGGGAAGGAATAGAATTATTCCAACGATCCGAAAAATAACACCAGTGCGAGGGTCAATCCGCGAAGAGACCCATCTTACCCCATAGAAAACTACTGTAACCTTCAAGGGATTCGTCAAGACAAACTGAACTGCTCTAATGATAGAGTCGATCACACGAATGACCGGCAAGGGAGCGTGATTAATGATCAAATTAACACTGCGGGGTAGAATGTGTCGGTTCAAGTGAGCTACTGCCCAAGGTTGAATTCTATGACTGAAAAGAACATAAGCAACGTAACTCAAGATGCATTGCACGTACCAATTGCTCAAAATTGTGATTGCAAGAGATTCGACTTTGAATAGAAAGCGCTGAAATTTGAAGGAGACATGATCCAGCCTTGGACGGAAAGGCTCAAGTTGCTGAATGATATGTTCAACTTCGTCGGGGGTGGCATCTGTAAGTGCTTTTTCAAAAATATGATGGAGTAACTGAGTAGAAGGGGCTGTCCAAAAACCGACCCCTTTCCCAACGCTTTCTAGGCGATGTCTAGCGCTTGATTCAATAGCCTCCCATTTAAGCGTCTCTTGATTAGCATCCTTCTCAGGAGGCGCTATGAATCCTGTTGTTAAAAACCATTTCGAAATACTCGGAGCTTGATTGTAAATAGATTGTTGCACGTCTGAAGGCATCTGATGAACTTGTTTCACCAAATTTTGATCTGCAGGATGGACAATATCGCATGGCAAAGATTTTGGATAACAGCTTTTATCGAAATGATGAGCAATGTTATGGACAAATTGGTAAGCAGTCGGGGTAAAGGTTGTCATACAAAATTTTCTCCTTGTAAGTAGAAACATTTTACAAGAAGGCGATGTATTTTTCAATACTCAATTTGGATGGTATCTAGGATCGCTTGGAGATCGAACCCCCGGCGCTGAAGAGCAGAGAGTTGTTGCGAAGAATTTTTTTTAAGAAAGGCAGCAGTACCTAGTAGTTTGGCAATATTAGCTTTTTGCTCTTCCAGGGGATAAGGGGGTGGACGAAGGCCTTGTTGCCGAAGTTTACCGGTGATCCAGTGGGGGCCATACCCCTTTTTCTTATAGGCCTCAGATCTACGCTTAGTCAGATCAGCATCGTTAAGATAGCCGAGCCGGGTGTACTTTTCTAATACAGGATCAATCTCTTGCGTACTAAATCCCTTGCGGGTCAATTTTTTTCTTAACTCGCAACTACTTTGGCTTTTAAGGCTTAATAAACGGATCGCAATTTTCTCTATCATTCATGAACTTTATAATATATAATCAAATTCGAGGTCAATGATGAGTATACCTGCACTACCCCCCAAACCCGGTGGAGCCTCTGCTAGCAACCCCTGGGCAACCTCGGGAGAGATTCCTCCTGGACCTCCGATGTCAATGAGTAACCCTTTTGTTCAAGGTTTAATGAAGCTATTTCCTAATGTCGATCCAGGCATTCTCAGCATGTACGCCTACAAGTTTCTCGATAACATGAGACAAGCTCTTGGAAATGAAATTGCGCGCATGAAGAAAAAATCCCATGAAGCTGCAGAAGCTATGAAAAGAGCGATCACTGGCGACGAATAGCTATGAGCTCTAATCTCATCGTCACTCCTGATATGATCCAGCAACGGTTGGATACTTTTCTTGTGAGACAATTCCCCACGTATTCGAGAACTTATTTTCAGTCGCTCATCGCTCAAGGTTTTGTCTTAATCAATGGGCTGCCCATCAAAAAAAAGGATCGGCCCAAATTAGGAGATGAGATTGAAGTTTGTTTTCAACTCACCCCTGAAATTTCCCTCGAACCTGAAAACATCGCTCTTGACATCCTTTACGAAGATGATCATCTCATTGTGATCAATAAACCTGCAGGGATGGTGACACATCCCGCACCCGGCCATTATACGGGAACTTTTGTCCATGCATTACTTTACCACTGCAAATCTTTGCCAGGCGCCGATTCTCTAAGACCTGGAATCGTTCATCGACTGGATAAAGAGACATCCGGAGTTTTGATCGCAGCAAAGACCATTGAGGCTCACCAGAAGCTCGTTGAGATGTTTTGTGAAAGACGCATCGAGAAATTCTATTTAGCAATCTCTGTAGGCTCTCCAGGAGATAAAGACATCGCGTTACCAATCAAAAGGCACCCCACTAAGAGAAAAGAAATGGCCGTTGATCCTTTGGGTAAGCCTGCGATTTCTAAGTGCCGCACTATCGCCTGCGATGGGACTCTTTCTTTGGTCGAGGTACAGCTCATCACAGGAAGGACTCACCAAATCCGCGTTCACTTAAAACATCTGGGAACTCCTGTTCTCGGAGATCTCGTCTATGGTAATAAAAAACATGCCGCAGCTCGGATGATGCTCCATGCCTACAGGCTGAAATTTTTCCATCCTATCACAGGGGTGCCTCTAGATCTCAGGGCTCCTCTACCGGATGAATTTAAAAAATATCGTTTCACAATTCTTGATAAATAATAACTTTTGACGTATTCTTAAGCTCAGAATTTTAATCTTTGGAGTTTTTAACCTAGGACCGCTCGTCAACTACCCCTCCCTAAGGGTGGAGGCTTGTCGTGAGATACGCCTGGGTTGACCAGACTAAGATTCTGAGCTTGACAAGCGTTGAAGAGTCTGCGTTGTATATAGGCCAAAGACTAACGGCAGGATGCTTCCTCAGTCCTGCCCTCTTAAAGGTCTTGTTGCAGACAAGCTATAGGGTAAGTACGAAACGGATTCGACCACGTGCCGGTATACAACATTGTCGAGGGGAGAGAATGGAGAGAGTCGACTCTATTCCGTTACAAGCCCCGTAAGGGGATTTTGGGAGTCGTAAGGCTCCCATTTTTAGAAATTTTATAAAGGAGCTGCATTTCATCCCAGTCCTAAAGAACTGGGTTTCCATGCAGAAAAAAAGATGAAAGAATTCGTCGAGTACATTGTCAAAAATCTTGTCGACAATCCGGATAAGGTACGCATCAATGAAGTTGGAGGAACCCACACCCTCATTATTGAGTTAGCTGTGGATAAGTCTGATATTGGGAAAATCATCGGGAAAAAGGGGAAAACGATCAACGCTATCCGCACTTTGCTGATGTCCGTTGCAAGTCGCAATGGCATTCGCGTTTCCCTCGAGATCATCGAAGAGCCGAAGCCGACTTCTTAGCCGATATGTACTTGGGAAACTCAAGTATGCGGAAGGTAAGGCGAGATCATCGCCTTACGAGAGTTGAGCAGGCCTGCCTTGAATCGGAGGACAGCCAGCGATATTTTCTCTTGCGCAGCTTTGAAGTGGGTTGGTTTAAAACTCTCTTCAAAGATTTGCTTGAGCTCACTTGCTGAGTCGCCAAATAACTCCACTTCAAGGGGGGTTTCTGCGAGCGCAGGTGAGCTTCTGAAATTGCTTAAGAAATCTTTCAGATGCTCGATACCAACCTCGGTCAGAGGGCTCCATATCCACAGCTCATCGAAGTGAGGGTATTCCATGGGCTGACCTTGATAGAGCTCTTCCGCACTAGGAATGGTACTCATCATATAAAGATGCAGATCAATTTCCGGATTTTTGGCATAAACGAGTCGACATTCAGCGACCCATGCTCGTCTGAGCTCTTGGACATGCTGGTTAAAAATCGGAAATGTGGTTCCAAAAAGCTTCGTCTGCCCTACACGGCAGCAGCCGCCTTGCTCTTTTGTATCTGCAAAAAGATGAGCAGGCTTTCCTAAAGCGGCACTTTGAAGGTTCTCTTTAAGAGCTGTTTCTTTCGAATGGTAGATTTTACGATAAAGCGAATACATATCTTCATTCTGTAGAGCCCTGAGAGCGGCTTTTTTCTTAAAATTGACATCTTGTACAATGTCATCGAAATGAATCGCTTCAACTTCACGACCTACGAGTAGAGATTTGAGTCGGTTGATGAGTGTCGCAATGCAAATGATATCACGCGGCGAAACTTTAGTTAGAAGGTCCGTATCATCGAGAATTGCATAGAGAAAATGAAAACACTCAACAATCTCTCTTTCAGGGGCTACAAAATAGTGCTGTTGATGACGCGCGGCAAGCGACTTTTGCAAGAGGCGCTGTAGGATCCTTCTTTGAGACGGTTGCTTGAGGTCTTTTTGAACCTCTTGAATCTGCTTCTCGATCTGTTCGAGAGTCATCCCCCCGGTGCTATAAACATCCGTGATCTTAAAACTTTGCTCAGCAACCAGAGTATTGCAAGATTGAACATCACTGATCCACGCGACGGAGGGGAGCGATGTGGAGAGCTGGCTTTTATGATGGTCGATGATGCTGATCACTTCGAGATAAAAAGGAATTTTAGTCTCTTCGCGGTTTGAGAAATCACGTACCGTCACCGTTCCAATCGGCATTTTAAAAATATCTGGCGCGCGGATCACACCCAGAGGATAATGCTTCCCTTCTTTATCCGTCGCTGTCACTGTCAAATAGGGAAAACCGTCGATTTTAGTGCGGATCTCATCGACGTCAGCACGATAATTGATATGGTGAGGCGCAAGACCGAAGACCTTTGACTTAACTTGCAGGGCCACTTCTAGTTTATCAACATAGCGGCGGATACTGTAGATCGCATTTTCTAAAGCACTGATGACGCCCGCTAAATAACGAAAAAGCTGCTGACGATTTTCAATTAACTTGCCTTTAGCATCAAAGACAGCTTCGGGATCAAGAAGAGTCATAAATTCTTGAAACTGAAACAGTGATAAGTCCGACATGGCCTTGGCAAATTCAGCGAATGTGCAGTTAATACCTCCTGACACCCCCAGAACTTTACAAAGATAAGCTTCAACAAGATCTTTCTGCTTCCGAGTAAACTCTTGAGCTGGCTGACTCTCAACGATCTTCATCTGCAAGACTGAATCGAAAAAGGCTTTAAGATCTTGCCGGGTGAGTTTCTCTGTGGCAAAAATTGAAATCAGCTTCACATGGAGCGAATTTTCATACCAGCGAAGACACTGGTTTAGAAGGTTGATCACCGATTGCACCCTTTCTGCATCGGCACTTCTCCACTCCCCGACATAACACCCTTCAACATCGACAAGAACGACTGAATGCGTCCCCTTTTCATGGTCGATATCGAAGACAGAATCTCCCAGCTGCTTCTTCTCGATTCCTTGCTGCGTCACAAGATCAAGACCTGAAACTGAAAGAGCCGTCCTATGCTTGGCAAGGTGAGAAAAGATTTCTTTTCCAAACACATGTTCGAAAAGTAGAGTCACCTCGACTTGTGCAGGAGGCTTTCCACCCGGAATATTCCAGACGTGCAGCCCTTCTGAAACACGCGCTGCAAAAGCATCCACCCAGCCCCAAAATGAAGCAACGGTGGTATCCAGATCCGGAGAGCCGTGGGCTGTCACAAAATGGCTTCCCGCATAGACCTTTCCCATTCCCACAGGGAAAATCTCTTGATAACTTTCACGCGGCACCCACCTTCCGGCAATTTTTCCACGGATATGGGCATTTTCCTCTGCATTCAACCCGGAAAATTGGTTGAGCCACAGCTCAAAATGATTGAAGTGAAAATGATCGAGTAGTTTCTCTTGATGAACTTTTTCAATGAAATCAAGCACAGGAATCAATAAAAAAGTCCCCACAGGCGCTTCTTTAATCAGGCGAAGAAGGACACGGCTTACAGCTTCGAATTTTTCCTGCTCGGAAAGAGACCGAAACGTCGGCAAAGAAAATTCCTTCCAGCTCTTTTCTAACTGGAGAAAAGGTGTCCTTGAAATGACATGATCGCCCAAATGCTTCATTAGACCTCTTTCAAAATTAAGGTTCTGTCGATTTTCCGGTTCTTTTGAACCTCTTTTCGATTTTTTTTGCAGGGGTAATATCAACTTCCGATATGACCCCTGCAAAAAAAACCAAAAAGAGGTCAAAATAATCCAGAAAATCGACGAACCCTTAATTTCGAAAAAGGTCTTATTCTCCCAAAAAACGGATTGAGCAGGATTCGAACCTGCGACCGCCCGCTTAGAAGGCGGGTGCTCTATCCTCTGAGCTATCAATCCTCATATAATATTTGCAACTAATAAGATTTTATACTGATTTATCTGAAACTTCAATTTAAAATATATTTTTTGCCACAAAAGCTCTTGGAGAACCAGGAGAACTTGTGGTAAGATCATATTCAATATGGGACTTTCTATCTACTTGAATGGTGCGAGCGGACGGATGGGCAAGACCCTGACGGGGCTAACTGAGCAAGACCTTTCCTTGTCGCTGCAAGACAACCTTGAGGAAGCTGATGTCGCGATTGACTTCTCAGCGCCCGAGGCACTCGCCTCTCTCGTTGAGCGGTGTGTAAGCTTCAGCAAGCCTCTCGTCGTCGGGACAACAGGACACCCACCTGAGGCCAACCTCCTCCTGAAACAAGCCGCCCAGAAAATCCCCGTGCTCTTTTCCCCCAATTACAGCCTAGGACTCGCTGTCTGCCTTGAAGCTGCACACACGATCAGCTCACTCTTAGGCGAAGCTTGTGATATCTCCATTGTCGAAGCCCACCATCACACTAAAAAAGATCTCCCCAGTGGGACAGCATTAGCTTTAGCCAAGGCATCAGGGCATCCTGAAGCTCCCATTCATGCGATCCGAGCCGGCGATATCATTGGAGATCATACCGTTCATTTTATTTTGAAGGGCGAAAGAATCGAGCTTAGACATACCGTTCAATCACGCGACGCTTTTGCTCGCGGAGCTTTACTAGGAGCAAAATTTTTAAAACTTAAGTCCCCCGGGCTTTATTCGATCAAGGATATTCTCTATGAACCTCATCAAAGTTAAAGATTTTTTTATTGGAAAAGGAAAGCCGCTCGTCGTGATCTCGGGCCCGTGCGTGATCGAAAGTGAAGAGCATGCCCTCACAACTGCAGAATTTTTGAAAAATCTTTTTTCCGCTTTAGGAATACACCTGATTTACAAGTCCAGCTATGATAAAGCCAACCGATCATCTTACAACTCCTTCCGGGGCCCGGGGCTAGAAAAAGGATTAAGAATCCTTGAAAAAATCCGCAAAGAGCTCGACCTGCCTGTTTTGACCGACATCCACTCCCCTGAAGAAGCGGCTGCGGCTGGCGCTGTCTGCGATGTCATTCAAATCCCTGCCTTCTTGTGCCGCCAAACTGACCTTGTCACAGCAGCCGGAAAAACCGGCGCTGTGATTAACGTGAAAAAAGGACAGTTCATGGCTCCTGGGGATATGCAAAATGTGATCGACAAGCTCGTTGCAACTGGCAACCGGCAGATTCTTCTCACAGACCGCGGAACCAGCTTTGGCTATAATAACCTCGTGAGTGACATGCGCTCGATTCCCATCATGCAAGAGATGGGGTTTCCTGTTTGCTTTGATGCCTCCCACTCCGTGATGCTCCCGGGAGGACATGGCACCTCTTCAGGAGGACAGCGGAAATTTATCCCCACGCTGGCAAGAGCTGCGACAGCTGCCGGATGTGATTGCCTCTTCCTCGAGACTCATCCCAATCCTGATAAAGCCCTCAGCGACAAAGACTCCGTCTATCCCTTTGATCAACTGAAAACACTCCTCGAAGATGTGAAAAAAATCTATGATGTGATCCATGTTTAAAAAAGCACTAACCTTAACATTTTTTTGTGCAGCCCTGCTAACAGCAGGATGGATTTTCAAGCTGAGCTATCCCTCCTCTACCAACTTACAGGCCTACCAGGCCCTCAAAAAGGCTGGCAAGCCGATCGCTTACACAAACCCTCAAGAAGAGACCCATCAGTACCGCAGCGGAGTTCGCAAAGATCTGTGGCTCTCCCAACCCGACAAAACACGCCTGCATTACAGAATTGAAAGCACAAGCTCTATCTTAACACTCATTCCCTGCGATGACAAACTCGACATCGTTGAAAATTTAAAGCAGCTTAAGTGTTGGATGCAAGACAAACTCTATCTCCAAGGAACGACCCCCATGCAGCAAATGCGATTCTTTGTCGCTGATGAAGGGCTTTACCAGTACTCTTCCCAGCAATTTACAGCCAGCACTGTGGCTCTTTCACTTTTTCGTTTGCCCGGAACTGAACTTCTTCCCACAACCGATTCTCAGAGCGCCTTTCTTCGAGGAATTGCTGAAGGAGTCTCTTTTTCTATTGCGGGGAAAACCCCTCAGTTCCATGCTCAGCATTTTAAAGCGAACTTAATTTCTCAGCGGGAGGCGCCATGAAGAAAATGTTATTGCTCTCTTATTTGCTCTGCAGCGGGCTCTTTGCCGTCGATACAGGATCTATCTCCTCTTCTAACGCCTCCTACGACGGGAGCGCTCTTGTCTTGAAAGGGCAAGTGATTCTCGATCACGGTCTTGGTAAAATGCTGGCCGAAGAGGCCACACTTCAAAAGCAAGAGATCGGTAAAGACTTCCCCTTCTCCCAAATTCACCTACAAAAAGACGTCACCCTCCAATTGCCCCAGAGCGGCCTCCTCAAGTGCGATGATGCAGAACTCGATTTTTCTACTCTCAAAGGAGTCCTCACTTCGGCAGGACGCGTCTCTTACACCGATACCCTGAAAAGAAAAAAAGGAAAACCGTCGACATTTCAATTGGCAAGTCAAACCATCGATCTACAATTTCTTAAAAAAAACCAGTCCCCCTCTGATCCGACAAAAACTCAATACGACATTGAGAATGTGACTGCACGCAACCTCGTTGAGCTGACCTATGCAGATCATTACACCCTCTTCACCGATACTGTGCTCTATCAAAAAGAGCTCGTAAATACCCCTAGCACTGAGTTTCAAAGCCATCTCTCTTCTCAAGGAACCGAGCGGTGTAAACTCGTCCACTATGCCGACACCATTGAGGCCGACCGGTTCGATCTTGACGTTGTTCATCAAAAACTTCTTTTGACTCGCCCTGAAGGCATCCTCCCCTCTCTTTCCAAAGGAGAAGTCAAATTCACCTCCGAGTCCCTTTTATGGGACCATGAGAAAAACACCCTCATTTTAAAAGGAAACCCTGTTATCCAAGAGCCCAACTTAGGAACCCTTGCCTCTGACAAAGAACTTTTCCTTTTTCAAAAAGAGAAACAACTCGTGGGATTTAAAAGTTTTGGCTCCACCACTCTCACCTATCTCAACAACCACAAACTCGTGTCCCATGGAACACTCAGTTTTGATCGAGAGCGAAACATCGGCACCGTCGAAAGCCCTCTCCATGAAGGCTCCGTCCCCGAAGGCCTTCAACTCTCTTACCAAGAAAACGAGATGTCAGTCCTCGCCGACAAAGCTCATATCGAGTACAACGAAAAAGATGGCACCTTTCAACCCATCTCCGTCTCCCTCAAAGGACATATCAAAATTTTCTCCAGCCGCTCCGATCAGCCCACCACTTACGGCCTTGCCGACCGCCTCACCTATAGCCCCACAACCCGCACCTTTATCTTAGGGGCAGACCCAGGAAATAAAGTCATCTTTGTCAACACAGAAGACCACTTGCGCATCAGTGCGCAAGAAGTCCACATCACCCAAGACCCCACGACTAAAAAACAAACCGTCAAAGGTCTTGGCAATGTGCAGCTCGCGCTCTCCGCAGAAGAACAAGCCTCCCTAAGCAAATATTTTGGCCATGCAATACCCACTCCTTAAAGTAGAGAACCTTAAAAAGTCGTACAGTAATAAGGCTGTCGTCGATGGCCTCTCCTTTGAGGTCAAAACCGGCGAAGTCGTTGGACTTCTCGGCCCCAATGGCGCCGGGAAAACCACCGCTTTTTATATGGCCATCGGCCTCATCCATCCGGATGAGGGCTCCGTCTTCTTCAAGGGACACGACGCGACCTCACTACCTATCCACAAAAGAGCCCAGCTCGGGATGGGCTATCTGGCCCAAGAGCCCTCGATCTTCCGCTCTCTTTCCGTCGAAGAAAATATCCTCTGCGTTCTAGAAACACTCCCGTTAACGACTCCCCAAAAAAATGAACGCCTCCAACGCCTTCTCCGCGAGCTCCACCTCGACAAACTCGCCAAAAAAAAAGCCGGTAGCCTCTCCGGAGGAGAACGTAGACGCCTTGAAATCACCCGCGCTCTCGTCACCGAGCCCGCACTTCTTCTTCTCGATGAACCGTTTGCTAACATCGATCCTCTTGCTGTTGCTGACGTCAAAAAGATGATCCGCCACCTCAAAAACAAAGGGATCAGCATCTTGATCACCGACCACAACGCCCGCGAAATCTTCTCGATTGTCGACCGGAGTTATTTAATCCGTG
Organism: Parachlamydiales bacterium; assembly: GCA_023265455.1. GTDB lineage: Bacteria > Chlamydiota > Chlamydiia > Chlamydiales > Rhabdochlamydiaceae > PALSA-1444. The sequence continues at coordinate 15,192 of JAHFTQ010000017.1, read as the reverse complement.
AAGGGAAAATTCTCATCTCCGGCACCGTCCAACAACTCCTCCAAAATCGCGAAGCTCGCCTTACCTACTTCGGCGAAGATTTTAGACTTTAAACTAATTCTTCCCTTTGGCAAGATGCGCTGACAACTTTAGGAGTCCTATTTATGTCAACCAATGTACAACTCGGAGCTACTTTCAGAGACTTTGTTATCCCTCTCAAAGAAAACCTCGCTGCACCCTTTAATCTTGCTTGGCAAGATCTCAAAGTACCTTTCACCGCTGTTTGGAAGTCACCCTCACTAGAGCATAATCAGAAACTCCTGAGTGCTATAGCACGCCCCTTGTTAGCCTTTGGTCTTGTTTTGGCTCATCGCTTTGCATGGAGCAGAGCTAATCAAGATTTTGGCCACTTAGGTAGCGCTGTTTGCTGCGCCGTTCTTTATGAAGTCGGTAATTATTTAGACCCCAAGACCAACTATATGGGCTCTTCAGCATGGCTCCTTCTCAAAGGTGCCTCGGGCCTTCTCAAGAGTGAGGGATCTGACCGGATCTCCATGGTCTGTCTTCTTCTCCTGAAAACCAGAACATTTGACGCAACGAACCCTTCAAGGTTATTTGACAATTTCCCAGTTAAAAACGTGATTGATTACGCCGCACAAGCACTTTTTTGGGCTCAGCAAAAATACCTAAATTGGAATCGCGTCGATAATCCTAGCCACCGGTAAAGTAGATAGACAATCACTTTTCTTGCTTCCTCCGCATCCGTCCATAAAACAAGGACGGCAAGAAAAGGGCTGCGTGACAACCCGGGCTCGGCTGTTTCTCCAAGGCCCCCAGTTAATCTCAGAAGAGGGCCCAAATAGAGCCACAACAGGAACTTGGAGAGCGCTCGAAAGATGGAGAGGCACCGAATCGACACAGATCAGCGCTTTGCTCATGGCAATCAAAGCCCCCAGCTCTTTAAGCGAAATCTTCCCCGCTAGGTTTATCACAGGAATGTGAGGCACCTTCGCTAAAATTTCTTCCACCATCGCCATTTCCTGAGCATCGGGACTTGCCGTCATCACGATCTTTTCTCCCTTAGCGTGAAGCTGCTTAATCAACTCAGCCACTTTGTCTGTTGGTAGGCATTTAAATCTCCAGCGAGAGACTGGATGGAGAAGTAAATAACTCTCTACACCTTGCAAAAGCTGAAGAGCCCTGGATCGATCTTCCTCGGAAAAGGCAAAATAAAGATCTCTCTCATCAGGACCTGGAAAAATCCCAATACGGCGGAGTGCATCGAGATTTTTTTCAACAGTATGACGAGGAGTCTTACACGTTTTGACAACATGGGTGTAGATCCTCTTCTTACCTAAAAATCCACCCCCTTGAGGATCAAAACCCACCCGCACACGGGCTCCTGACACAAGCGCGACAATGGCACCGCGATCCCCTTCCGTCAGATTGATCACCAGATCGTACCCTTCTTTTCTGACACGTCTTAAAAGCGCAAATTCCTTTGCAAGCTTACGCCCCCATCCAAGTTTTTTCCATCCCCGATCATAACTTAAAAACTGTCGAATGGCAGGATGCCCCTCTAACATCGGAGTCGTTTCCTGATAGACCATCGCGTCGATAATAGCGTTAGGCAAAGCCCGCCTTAAATTTGAAAAGACCGGCGAAGTCAGCAACACATCACCATGATGCCGCATTTTGATCACGAGAACTTTTTTAACCTCAGTTAAATCAGGATAGTGCATACAAAACTTGCTCCAAGGATGTTTGAATCTCTTTTTCCGGAATAAAATTGACATTGTGAGGATCTCTGAGACAGATGGCTTTTTCAGAAAGAGGCGCCCACTCCCAGATCTCTGTCCCCCCAAAAAGAACCACCTGAGGTTTATCCAACGCTGCCGCAAGATGCATGATCCCCCCATCTCCAATCAGTAACGCATCCACCGCAGCGATCAACCTCAAAAAATCATCAAAGGATGCCGTCACAACGACCTCACTCTTCATTTTCAGACCCGCAGCAAGAGAGCGCGCCCTTCTCTCATCTTGAGGCTCACAATTGATCACTACCTGAAAAGGAATTTGGCCCCCCACCTGATTGAGAATCCTCTCCGTCTTATCCACATCCAACAAACTGCCCACCCGATGATTGCTCACAGAGACCATCACGGTCCTCTGCTGAAACTTCAACGCAGGCTTCACCCTAAGACGGGGCCGTAGATGCAGCGGCACACTCTCCAAAGATGGATCTAAGAGCCTCAAGCTTTTGACCATTTGGTGTCTTTGTTCCCCAGCTTCATAGATCCTCGGTTGATTAATCAAGCTCGAGTGCCACGCCTCATCAACATAAGCAATCCGCTCACGGGCCCTTAGCATATATAAAAATATGTTTAATAGCTTCATCGGCGTGGGACGCCCTGAGATGGCCACATCAAACGAACGCCCCCGCTGCGACCAAGCTGTCCGCATAAGTCCAGAATACTTATTTACCGAAGGAGAAAAAACCACCACTTCATCGACACCCTCCAAATACGGCGCCAAAGGAGCCGCCCTTTCATCAATGAAAAGTGTCACCCTACAACCCTCAAATTTCTCTTTACAAAGGGCCACCAGTGGCATGACAGAGAGAAGATCCCCCAGACCATTGCGACGGATGATAGCGAACTTAAGCGGCGTCATATGAATTCTTGAAAGTCATTATAGAATATCTCCGGTTATTTCGCCTCGACAGAAACTCAAAAATGAACTACAATCACCTTACCTTATGAGGAAAAAAATGGAACAAACACTCTCGATTATTAAACCTGATGCCGTCGCCGATAACCATATCGGAGAAATTATTGCCCGTTTTGAAAAAGCAGGGCTGAAAATCATTGCTGCTAAAATGTTGCAATTGACATTAGAACAAGCCAAAACTTTCTACGCCATCCACGCCCAGCGCCCTTTCTATATGGACCTGGTGAACTTCATGATCGAAGGCCCTGTCATGGTCATGGTCTTAGAAGGTGATAATGCTGTAGCTTTAAACCGCACCATCATGGGAGCGACAAACCCCCAAGATGCAGCACCTGGCACAATCCGCAAAGATTTTGCTGAATCGATCGACCGCAACGTCGTTCATGGCTCTGATAGCTTGGAAAATGCTAAAAAAGAAGTCTCCTTCTTTTTTAAAGCTTCTGAAATGCACTCTCCTCTTGCCGTCTATAAAACCGGCGGATGCGGGGGCTGTGGCTGCCATCACTGATTCGACAACTCTGATTTATCTCTTTGGGGCCTCCTGCAGTGGAAAATCCACTCTCGGGAAGGCCCTTTTTTCTACCCTAGGAACTCACTGGACCTACATCGATCGAGATGACCTCATCGAACAAGGTGTATGCTCCGACTCAACTGCAAACGCTACTTTAGAAAAAAGAATCGAGCTGATCAAAGATCGAGTGATTATCGATGCTCAAATTCCTTGGAGAAAAAAGAACCTCGGAGAGCTCTATTTTTTAGTCCTACCCCCTCTGCAAACCCTACTGGAACGTGACGCTAAAAGAACATCTCAGCTCCAGCGCACTAAAATACAGGCTCAATATGCCAGAGAGTACGTCATTGAAACACATCAACAACTAGAGCAAATAGACAAAGCAGAGTTTGATTATTGTTTTGATTCGTCCAAACTCTCCGTCCAAGACGAAGTGAAAATCATCCAAACATTCAAAATACGACATTAGATCTCTTTCGAAATTTAAATTCTCGAATCGAGAAGTTTAAGTTCGCGATTCTGGGATGAACACCTACTCCCTTAATTGGCTCTTTACAAAATGAGAACTGAAAGTTATACAATGGCTCATATGCCCTACACTAAAGTTGTCATCGTCGGCGGAGGTTTTGGTGGACTCAATGTCGCTAAAAATCTTAAAAAGTGCCCGTTAGAAATTCTCCTGATCGATAAGACAAATCACCACCTGTTTCAACCTCTTCTTTACGAAGTTGCCAGCGCAGCTTTATCACCTGGCGAAATCGCCATTCCTATCCGCGAAATTTTGCGCAAACAAGACAATACAGCTGTCATGATGGGAGAAATTGTAAGGATCGATAAAAAAAACAGACAGGTCATCTTAGGCAATGATGAACGGGTTGACTATGATTACCTAGTCCTTGCTGTCGGCGCTAGGCATTCCTATTTTGGCAACGATATCTGGGAGCCTCATGCACCTGGACTCAAGACCATTCAAGATGCGCTTAAAATCCGCGAAAACGTTTTGATTTCTTTTGAAAAAGCCGAACGCTTGGATAGCATCTCCGAAGCCTCCAAATATCTCAATTTCGTCATTATTGGCGGAGGCCCGACAGGTGTCGAAATGGCTGGTGCCATTGCTGAAATCGCTCACAAAACGATGTTTAAAAACTTTCGACGGATTAAACCCGAAAAATCCAAGATTTACCTGGTCGAAGCCGCTCCGAATATTCTCCCGATGTATCCTCCTAAGCTTTCCAAACACGCTCAGTTAGATCTTGAAAAACTCGGTGTCCAAGTGATCACCGGAAAAAAAGTCACCAACATTACCGAAGAGGGCGTCCAAGTCGAAGAGACGTTTTATCCCTGCAAAAATGTCATCTGGGCAGCTGGCAATCAAGCCTCTCCTCTTCTAAAAACTCTTGAAGTCCCCCTAGATCGGCAAGGCCGGGTGATCGTTGAAAACGATTTATCTGTGCCAGGCTTCCCTGAAATCTTTGTCATTGGAGATGCGGCCGCAGCTCAGGGAAAAGAGGGCAAACCCCTCCCAGGTATTGCTCCTGTTGCAATCCAACAAGGAAAATACGTCGCTAAACTCATTCGGAAAAAAATCCCCAAAGCCGAACGCCCACCCTTTCATTATTTTGACAAAGGAAGCCTTGCCACCGTCGGCAAAGGCAAAGCGATTGCTTGGATCGGAAAACTACAACTTACAGGTGTCACCGCTTGGCTCATCTGGTGTTTCATCCACATTGTCTATCTCATTGGATTTCGCAATCGCCTAAGCGTCATGATCGAGTGGTTCGTGTTCTATCTGACAGGCCAGCGTGGAGCAAGGCTCATCTACGGCTCATTAGAAAAACAACTCCCCAAACGTTGATATGTCTTACGCCGTGTGCAACTTTCAAGCTCTTTTCCTAAAGGTATGAGTTTCATCTGCGCAGAGGCGCTTCGCGCGGGAGAGACGCGGAGAACGCAGAGGGGATTTTAAAAAACCTCCCTCTGCGTTCTCTGCGACTCATGCTTTGCGCTTTAGCGCCTCTGCGCAGATGAAACTCATACCTTTAGGAAAAGAGCTTGAAAGAGGTCTAAATATATAGAAAAAATCTCTACGGCAGAATAGTATTTTTCTAATGTCATACAATACTCCTGCATTTTTCTATGGTGTTTTGTTTTTGTTGGGAGTCGCTTGTGCTTTAGCCTTTCATCCGATCTATGTTGTCCCTTTTGCGCTCTGCTTATGGCTATACCCCAAAGGAATCAAATGGGGACTGCTCATCTACATCTTGGGATTTGGCTGGGGGCTCATGACCTATTCTCTACCAGCCCTTCCTGAAGAGGGAATCGAAGGACAGGGCATCTTCCATATAAGCACCCTCTCCTATAGCCACTCACCCTTTCAGCGATCGCTTCTCTACAAGGGGAAACTGAAACAATTTTCTCCCTTTTCAAAAAGCATCCCCTGCAGCCTCTACTTCAAGGACAACAAACCCCGACCTTTAGCCTCTTCATCTCTGCGTGTCACGGGACGTTTAATCCCTAAGGGCGATCATCGGTATGTCTTCAAAGTCGCTGCCTACGAGCCCCTCGCAAAAACGTTTTCTTTGGCTGAGTGGCGCTTTAATGTTAAAAATCAGCTGCGATCCCACTTAAGCGCCCATTTTCCCGATCCCAAAAGCCGCGCCTTGGTGCTCTCTATGCTGACGGGCGAAACCGATGATAGGCTGCTAGCTCTTGAATTTAACCGCCTAGGAATTCTCCACTTGCTAGGCATCTCGGGTTTTCAATTTGCTCTACTCGCTTTTTTATTAGGAACACTTCTACGTAGTTTCATGCCCCACCGCGCTGCTGATATGGTCCTGATGGCTCTCCTATCGGCCTATACATTCACCTTAGGAGATTCTCCCCCGATTGAAAGGGCCTGGGTAGGCTCTATACTCTATCTCACCGCGCACTTATGCGGCTGGCGTATCTCTGCTTTAAATGCTCTGGGAGTTGCACTACTCTGGCAACTTGTGAAAGATCCGCTTGTCATTTTTCATTTGGGATTTCAGTTCAGTTTTCTTTGCACAGCGGCGATCTTAATGACTTATCCCCTGTTCAGGTCAGTACTTTATCAATGGTTTGAAAAACGGTCTTTTCGTGAAGTTCTAAGGCTGCCTTTTCTTGATCAGCACGGACATCTCTTGTCATTTTTCTTCCGAGAGGCCCTGGCTCTTAACGGCGCCATCCATCTCGTCACGCTCCCGCTGATTTTCTACCACTTCCATAAGTTTCCTCTGCTGAGCCTCGTCTACAACCTTTTTCTCCCAGCTACCGTTTCTATTGTCTATTTGCTGTTGGTGATAGGAATATCCCTCCCGATTGTAGGACCTTGGCTGCTGGCAATTACGGGGAAGCTGACAGAAGGGATTTTAAAGGTAACAACCCACCCTCCGGCTTTGTACGATTTTCAGTGGAGAATCCACGATTTTCCCCTGACGGCAGCTGTTGCTGCCATCAGTTTGATCCTATTTGCCTCTTACTGGGCAAGCTCAAGAGCCTCATCAATGACCCCTTTTGGTGAACGCTCACGGTAGATATCTGTCTGCTGATTTGTCAGCTGACGGTAATCATCCATCGAACGAATGATGTGAGGACGTACAAAGATAATCACATTGCGCTTTTCATCATGGTTACGTGTCTTACTAAATAAAACCCCAATCCCAGGAATGCCCCCTAGGCAAGGCAGACCTGCTTTGTGATGGCTGCGAGCATTGCGGATCATTCCACTTAAGACAAGAAAATGCCGATCGGGAACATGCACATGCGTCATCATGTTCGTCTTAGTCGTCTGAATTCCTGTTACATGAGAGTTCGAAACTGAATTAGAACCCGTTGGTATCGCTTCAGTGATCTCTTCATTGAGATCCAGCGTAATCACATCGCCCTCTCCCAAGCGTGGCGTGATACTAAGATTGACTCCAATATCCCGGTATTCGACGTTAGCTGTCGACTGTTGATTGCTTCCCACCGTCGTTACAATCGATCCTGTAAACGGAATATTATCACCGACGAAAATCGTCGAGTTTTTATTGTCCTGCGTAATGATCTTCTGATTGAGAACAATCGAACTATCGCCATCCATCTGCAAAGCCGAGACTAAAGAGGCGAGCGAAACAAACGATTTTCCCTTATGGAAGATGATATCTCCAATGACTCCCATGTCAAAGCCACCACCCAGCGATGAGAGCTGATCGGGCCCTGTGGGACCTTGAGAACCATTCATATTTTGAAAGGCTAGCTGGAAAGGAGAAGGCCCTCCCGTCGTTGGAGTATAATTGCTCATTCCAAAGCCCAGGCCATCTTTGTATTTGCCGCCGCCAGCCCATTGCAATCCGAAATCTTGCGTATTGCGCGCATCGGTTTCTACAACAAGCACCTCAATGAACACCTGGCGCAGCTGGGTATCTAGACTTTGGATCAGCTGTTTCACCGATTGAAGAGAATCTTCATCACCTGAGCAAACCAGCGAGTTCGTCGCCTTGATCCATTGGACCGATTTCAAAGCTGCCAAGTACTTAGGAGACGTCTCAGGCTTCAGCGACAAATCTGCTGCAATCCGGCGTACCGTCTCTTCAACCTCATCGCCTGCGTGGTATTGCACCTTATAAACTAAAAATTGCGGCTTCAATTGAATAGGAGAAGGAAGTGGGATCAAAGCAGGGATTTCCGACTCTTCCTCCACCAGAAAAGGCTCACCACTTCGCCGTACAGCCACGTCACCCATCATTTCTTTTTCCATGATTCCTTTATGAATCACCATATAGCCGTCTTCCCTGGCAATTGAATAGCCGTGAGCTCTCAAAATCTGCGTGAGCGCTCGCACGACATGTTCAGGAGCAACGGGTTTACCCGATGCCAGTGAGATATTGAATTGGAGATCGCGATGATTAAAAATAAAATTTACATCGGAAATTCGACTGACAAACTGAATGAATTCCACAACAGGAACATCATGAAAGTTAATCGTATAAGTATTTTCTTTTTTTTCCTCAGCTTGTAAGGAAGTCACTAAGAACAAGAGCAAAAAGACAGAACCTTTGATCAGTTTTCGCATAATTTTTTTTGGACCTATTGCGGATATTTTAACCGGGCTTCCTCTGATATTTTATCCAAAAACACTTTTTTATGGAAGAGTTTTTTAGTTTTTGACGGAAAGGAGAGGCTCTAGTACACTGGGCCCTCTTGTCTTTATGGCGATCGTAGCTCAGTTGGTTAGAGCACCGGATTGTGGATCCGGTTGTCGCGGGTTCGAGCCCCGTCGATCGCCCCAATTTTTCTCTGAAAAAAAGGTCTATTCATGAGCTGGCTACACGCACTTATCTTAGGATTAGTCCAAGGGCTCACTGAATTTTTCCCTGTCAGTTCTTCTGCTCACTTGAAAATCTTTAAAACTTTTTTTAACCTGAACTCCAGCGAAGAGACCGTTTTATTTGACCTTTTTTGCCATTTAGGCACTTTCCTGGCTCTGGTCTATTATTTTCGCAAAGATATTTATAATCTCCTAACCCATCAGCGCCGGAGGCTTATTCCTTTAGCCGCAGCGCTCCTACCGCTCGTCCCCTTCTATGTCCTACTCAAACCTGTGCGAGAGGCCCTTTCCAACCCCCACTGTTTAGGGTATTGCATGATCGGTACCGTAGGCCTCCTCTATCTTGCTGGGCGCCGTAAACCCCAACAAAAAACGGCATGGACCGTCAAAGACTCCCTCTGGATTGGAACCCTTCAAGCCGTGGCGCTCATCCCCGGCGTTTCTCGCAGCGCTGCAACCATTACAGGCGGGCTGTGGCGAGGATTGTCTATGCATGAAGCGGTGCGATTTTCTTTCCTCCTCTCGCTTCCTGCTGTCGCTGGAGGAACCTTTCTAGAGCTTTTCAAAGCCAGATCCCACCTTTTTTCCGAGATAACTCAGCTACCCCATTGTATCATCGGGTTCGCAGCTGCTGCTGCTTCTGGAACTGTCGTGATCCGACATGCGATTCCCTTTCTGCAGAAAGGCCGTTTAAAACCCTTTACCTGGTATTGCTTGATTGTTGGAATTCTGTTAATTGTATATTTATGACGAAAAAAGAGACGACAAAATCTTCCACTTATCCTGAAGGCAAGGGTCTCTTGCTGCTTCTTATCACTTTTTTGTCTCTCTTATGCCTTTTCAGCTACGATACCGACGATCGGACCACCAATTGGCTAGGAATGATCGGTCACGGATATGCCTGGACCCTCATGTACCTCTTTGGACTGGCGATCTATCCCATTCTTGGGTTTCTTGGATGGACCGGTTGGAAATTTTTAGTGGAAGGTGAAGTTCCTCAGATTAAGACGAAGATCTTTTACTTAAGTTTGCTCACCCTATCTCTGACCATCTTACTGAATCTCTCCGCTGAAAAAGGGGTTCCTATCCCGGGAGCTTTGCGTCATAAGATCCTCTCAGAATCGCTCACGCTCGATCTTCCCTTTACCAAACACACCATCAGACACAACCTGGGTGGCGTTCCTGCTTATTACCTTTATCGAGACCTCCCCAGCTTCAGCCTTCAGAAAATCCTCAGCGATGCCGGTGTTGCTATCACTTTTCTCCTGACAGGAGCTCTCTCTTTTCTTTTTCTGACAGAAATTAGCATCGCCGATCTCATTCAAAAATGGGCAGCAAGCCGCACGAAAGAAGATCTCGTTTTGATGACAGAAAAAATCAAAGATCAACTCGAAAAAAAACTGAGCAAACCGTCCACTCCCCCTCACGAAACGACTGAGATTCGTATTCGAACTCTCGAAGAAAAAATAGAGAAAAAACAGTCCTTTCCCAAATCCGAAAAAAAACTCTCTGGCTACGAACTCCCCCCTCTTTCTTTGCTGACCAATCCTAAAAAAGTCGACCAACCCCTTCTTAAAAAAGAGCTACGCCGCCAAGCCGAAATTCTCGAAGAATCCCTTCTCAGCTTCGGCATTGAAGCTAAAGTCGGCGATATCAACTGCGGCCCGACCATCACCTCATTTGAAATCCACCCCGCTGTCGGTGTCAAAGTTCAAAAAATCACAGCGCTCGAAAGCGACATCGCCCTCAATCTCCAGGCCAAATCGATCCGTATCATCGCCCCCATCCCTGGAAAAGCCGCCGTCGGCGTTGAAATTCCTTCTCCTCATCCTCAAGAAGTCAGCTTTAAGGAAATGCTCCTCACCTACCAGCAGAGTCAGCGTAAATTCCATATCCCGATCATCATGGGAAAAACTGTCACGGGCGACAACGTCATGACTGACCTTGCCAAAATGCCCCACTGCCTCATTGCGGGTGCAACCGGCTCTGGAAAATCGGTCTGCATTAATACCATCATCATGTCGATCGTGATGAATGCTAGACCCGATGAGATCAAACTCATCATGATCGACCCGAAAAAAGTCGAGCTCACCCCTTACACCTCACTTCCTCACCTCATTGCTCCCGTCATCACTGAACCCCACGGCGCCTACGCAGCCCTGCAATGGATGGTCCGCGAAATGCAAGTGAGATATGAAATTCTCAAACAGCTCGGCCTTCGCAATATCGCCGCCTTCAACTCTCGCACCATCAACCCCGAATTCGAAGCCTCTCTCAGCATCCCGATCCCCGAAAAAATGCCTGCGATTGTCGGCATCATCGATGAATTTGCCGATTTGATGATGGCCTCCAGCTCTGACCTCGAGACACCCATTGCCCGCATTGCTCAGATGGCAAGAGCCGTCGGCATCCACCTCATCTTAGCCACCCAGCGCCCCTCTCGCGAAGTGATCACCGGCCTCATCAAAGCCAACTTCCCCACTCGCATCGCCTTCAAAGTCGCCAGCCGCGTCAACTCTCAGATCATTCTCGATGAAAATGGCGCTGAAAGTCTTCTGGGCAATGGCGACATGTTATTTCTCCCACCGGGATCATCTCATCTCATGAGGGCCCAAGGAGCCTATGTCAGCGATGAAGACATCAACCGCGTTGTCAGCTTCATCTGCGATCAAGCCTCCCCCAATTATCTCATCTCCTCCTTTGATAGCATGCCCAAAGACCTCCTCGATGAAGATGAGACCCCCCGTGACGATCTCTACGAAGAAGCTAAGAACTTTGTCATTCAACACCAAGCTGCCTCCGCAAGCTTCTTGCAAAGAAAACTCAAAATCGGATATGCCAGAGCTGCAAGCCTCATGGACGAGCTAGAGTCCCGTGGCGTGATTTCCCCCCAAGATGGAAGCAAACCCCGGCGTGTACTCGTTGATGAAACAGCCCCTTGAAAAACACCTCCTTCGCCGCCTGAAATTTCTAGGGATTGTCCTACTCTCATTTGCAGTGATCGCCCTCTTCTTTGAGCGCCTCCCCGATTTCTCCGACGATGTCTACCTCTTAGAAGAAGAGATCGAAGAGCTTCCTCCTCTCAACTCATTTCTCGTCTCCAGTGTTTTTGGAACAATTGGAGCTCTTTGTTTTGTGATTGCTTGGAAAAAAACCAAAAGACTTCAAAGAGAAGATTCAGAATAACAGACCTCCTTCGAAAATAAGGTTCTGTCGATTTCCTGGTTCTTTTGAGCCGATTTTCGATTTCTTTTGCAGGGGTAATATCAACATTCGTATATAACCCCTGCAAAAGAAATCGAAAATCGGCCAAAATAATCCAGGAAATCGACGAACCCTTAATTTCGAAGGAGGTCTACGGTATGCATGGATTCTGTCCTCTAGCCTCAGGCTCCAAAGGAAACGCCATTTATTTTGGCACCAAGAAAACGCGCCTCCTCATCGACGCGGGCATCTCCGCCAAAGCTATTTCTGAAAAGCTCAGCGAACTTGAAGTCGAGCTCTCTACCATCGACGCGATCTTAATCACTCATGAACACACCGATCACATTAAAGGCCTTATCACACTCGCTTGCAAAAATAAAATTCCCGTCTTTGCCAACAGTGACACTGCGAAAGCCATCGTCGAGATCCTCGGAGAGATCCCCCGCTTCAAAATTTTTTCCACCGGAGAGACCTTCGAGTTCGGTGACATTGAAATCCACCCCTTCAGTGTCCAACACGATACCCTCGATCCCGTCGCCTTCACCCTCCACACAGGCTCTCTTAAAGTAGGCCTTTGTACTGACCTTGGTTTTGCCACCACCCTTGTCAAAAATCATCTCAAACAGTGTGATTACCTCTACGTCGAAGCCAATCACCAACCCTCCATGGTCCATTCCTCCAGCCGCCCTCCCATTTACAAACAACGTGTTCTCAGTCGACAAGGCCATCTCTCCAATGACCAATGCGCTGAGCTCCTCGCCGAAGTCGTTCATCCCGACCTCAAACATATCCATCTTGCCCACCTCTCCCAAGAATGCAACCATCCCACTCTCGCCGAGCAGATCGTCCGTCAAAAACTCCTCGAATCTGGCTACGAAATCGACATCTCCATTGCCTACCAAGACACTCTCAGTAAACCGATCTCCTTCCATTGACATCAATCCATAAAAAAATATAAACTTGATCTCGTACTTTATTAAACATAAGGAGATTTTATGACTTCATCAACAGGATTTGTTCCAGCAGTCCACCAATGCTTTCCTCGATCCAGCAAGTACGATTCACCTTGCGCTCGTAAACCACTCAGCTATGCCTATACCGAACAATTTACGACTTTGATGGTGCTTTGCGATTATCGCTTGCAAGGAAGACCTGTTAAGAATCTCAAAGACCATATTGATAGAGCCTTTATGAATAGTGAAAAACCAGAAATGAACCTCTTGATCACAACGGCCAATGATCCGAATAAAATCATCCATTTTCTAGCGACCAAATTTCCTGTTATCGACAGAAATGAAATCTCAAGAGAGGTAAATCGCGTCTACCAAGATATTAGCAAAGAAGTTTCTCCTGAAGCTTTAAACACCTACATGGCTCTACGGTCTTCCGAAGTTGATGTTACTTCTGTTGTTGTGAAGGCCTACGGCACCACATCCGAGTGGCTTTTCGACCCTTGCAGCAGTTACTGAGGTTAATGTAAAAATATTATTTGACACATTTCTCCCTCCTTCAGTAGATAGAGAATATAGATCGATGGAGGGAAGAATGTTATCGACTCAAAAGTTGCAAGAGATGGAATTGAAGCTTGATGCTCTCATTGCCAATGCCGCGCATCTTAGAGAGTGTGAAGAAGATCATGAAGATTGCTCCGCACTAGAGAAAGCTCAAGAAAAACTCCTGAACGATCTCTTGATCCTCAATTACAGCCTCGACCCTGTAGAAAAACAACTCTTACTCAGAAAAACACCTCGCCTCTACGCTAGATTAGAAAACAAAATTTCCAGCCTTAGCGAGCTCAATGAACGTCTTCTCAAAACAACTCCTGAGCGGTTCATCAAGCAAGCCAGAGTCCACCGCCGCCCCATCAACAAAAAGCAGCCTTAGAACCTATCTCACTATTGTAAACATGTGCTTTTCGAGTCTTTTTCCGTTCTTTCCAAAGCCGCTTCTTGGCCTAATTGTTCAAGTATGTCCTGCGAAGCGGCTTTGGAAAGAACGAAAAAATCCTTCAAAAATCCCATATTTACAATAGTGAGATAGGTTCTAGGAATCTAAAACCAGTTCAGTTTCAAAGGCGGGAGTCTGTTTCGAAAGTTGATCACAAGCGCGTCCCCAGCAGTTCTGTAAAAAAAGACTTCCTTGTAATTCTTGAGAAGCTGCAATCTTCAACTGTACTAGAAGTGCATGAGTGGATTGATCGAAAAGTTTGCAATCTCTCATATAGGCTAGCAACACATTATCTGAATCCACCAACCCTGCTTTACGAAGATCTGTAATCGCTTCCTGCGTAGACACCTTAAAAAACCGAGGCACGAGGTCGTCTTTTTTCAAACCAAGGACATACAGATAGACACAATGAGTCATTACAAAATGAAAAGCACTCGCATCACGGTCCATCACAAGTTTTCGAGAGTCTTCATTAATTTGCCCCTTCTTAAGAATACACTCTTCGAAAAAAACGGTCCCTTCATTGATTTTAGCCCCCTCTTGTGCAATCTCTTCTGATAACCGCTCAATCACACTCCGACTGACCGGCCCAGCTGGAAAGGTGTTCTGTAATGCATGCTCAGCCGCCCAATTTGCTATATATTCCCGATCTTGAGGACGCATCTGCCGCTCCCGAAGTATTTCACATAGCAATGCGGGTAATGTCCTGACTAATAAAGAGACAACAGAGGTTGAAGACATCCAAAAAATTACATAGGCAATCGAAGTTATACGAGTTGCAGTAACAAGCAAATGAAAAACAACGCCACTACTTAAGTGGTCCATCGCATAACGAGCCAACGATTCATTTGTAAAAATGTTTGGATAAAAAAAATTGAAAACAGTCAAGTTTCCAATATTCCACACAAATGTGAAGCCACTGCTTGAGGCTCTCTCAGCAAAATAATCTAAAGGCCTCTTGTCTAATTTTATAAAGGGGATGGAACAAAAAAAACCAACCCCATAAGCCACTGTTTCCACAGCTGAAGTCACAGTCAAAATGGCAACTCCGGCTTCTGTCGTCAGCACTTTCACCGTATGTTTAAAATAACTATCGCAGACAGCTGACCTTCCCATCCAATTTTCCTCACTGCCCTGAGGATTACGCCATTGCAATAACGCGGTGGTAAAACCACTCGACCAACATCTGACAGGTGCCATTCTTTAAACTCCTCAAATAATTTGAGGCATAGTGTAGCAAAAAAACCTTTCAAAAACCACGCTATGATTTTTTTTGACCCCTGCCTTATTTTTCACGGTTTTACATATCAATTTATTAATTTACGCCAGGTACAACTTTCAAACTCTTTTCCTAAAGGCATGAGTTTCATCTGATCGAGTAGGAGGGGGTTGTTAAGCCCCCGTCCTCTCACACCACCGTACGTACGGTTCCGTATACGGCGGTTCAAGAACCCTCTTAAAGACATAGTTTCTCCCGATGCAGTGATACGAG
>JAHFTQ010000030.1 GCA_023265455.1 Parachlamydiales bacterium | reverse complement strand
CGTCTATTAATTTAACAGACCTCTCTGGCAACATCACCATTGCGGGCAACTTTTTCACAACCAGCATTGTCGATGAAAACTCTAACGGAATTATTATCAATGATACAAACACCTCTGCAACAATTGCTGTCTTGAACAACACTTTTAACAACCATGGAGGATTTGGAATTTTCATCGGAATGAATGGAACTTCTTATCATGTGATTAATGTGGTTCACAACACGTTAATAGCTCCTATAGGCTTTGAGGGCTCTCAATTAGGCCCCTTCCCTCCTGGTGCAGGACCCAATGAGCTTAGAGTTCAGGGAATGGGTTCATCTACAGCCACGGTTTTCATCACAGACAATCTCGGTTTACATCATGAAGCCCAAGGAATCTCTGTTCTTACGTTTCACAATGCTTTGATTAATTCCTCCATCGTTTCCAATAAAATTCAACCCGGTCTTACGGTCCCCGTCACAGGGAGCACTCCTTCAGCCGGAATTATTTTGGAAATGTCTGACAGTAGTGTTCAAAACAGCTGGGTCGAAGCTAACACAGTCACAGCTAGCAAAACAGCAGGAATCGGCTTTGCAAATCTTGGCGCGAGCGATTGCACCGTCACAATGGTTAATAACACAGTCAGTGGGGGAGGACAAAGCCCTGGAGCCAACCTTTTCGGAGCTGGTTTAATTGTTGCCGTAGAAGGTGCAGGAAATGTTAAAGCCACCATTGCGAATAATACTCTCTTTCAAAATCTAGAAGAAGGCGGCGTCCTCGGCCTCAATATAAATATTGCCCCTGTAGCCTCTCCAGGAACCCTCTGCCTAAAAATGTTAGACAACATCAATGATACGGGCGCTATCTTATATAACCCCGCCTTGGGTGGGATTGTTACAACGATTAACCTAGAAGAGGGATATCAAAGTAATGGCGGAACCATCAATTTTGTCCCCTCATCGTCTTCTTCTATTCCTCCAATTCCTCTCTTCTCAATTCCCCCCTCATTTTTCATAGGCGCAGGAGGTCCGATCACGATTGTCCCTCGAGGCACCTGTCAGTAGAATTAGGAAGCATTTATTAACGATTAAATTCTATCAATTTGAAAATTAAAGAATTAGCGCATTTATACTACTAGAATCGAGCATCAATACTGCGCGAATCGAGCAGTATTGCTATCCATTAATTCCGGAGATTTGGTATATTGAAAGAAAGACAGGAGTCTTCATATGGGACTGGATTTTACTACTTTAGAAAATGCCCTTATACTGCTTGGGCAACGCCTTGCAAGATCAAAACAGTCCCACGAAGTCGTCGCCATTGGCGGAGGCAGCTTGGTTCTATTAGGCTATATCGATAGAGCCACTAAAGACCTGGATCTGGTTGCCATTATGAAAGACGGCTGCCTAATGTCAGCAAACCCACTCCCCCAAAGCCTTCTTAAGGAAATCGCAGAAGTTGGAACTGCTCTAGAAATCGGCGAATTTTGGGTGAACGCAGGACCCGCTTCATTATTAGATGCTGGCCTCCCTAAGGGCTTTGAAGAGCGTCTTATCATACGTAAATATGAAGGTTTGATAATTCACTTTGCTGGTCGTTCAGATCAAATTTGCTTCAAACTCTACGCTGCAGTAGATCAAGGACCTACTAGCAAGCATTTTGCAGATTTAAAAAAACTTGCGCCTACCCGTGATGAACTAATAACTGCAAAAAAATGGTGTCTTACCCAAGACGTCTCTTCTGAATTTTCCCTAACAGTGGACCAAGCATTAAGTGCTTTAGGAGCAATTAATAGTAGTATAAAAATATACGTATATGTGAAAATTCATGCCCATGAAGAACACATATTCTCCTGGTAAATAATGACAAAAGACCTCCTATCAATTATACATTGTTTTTCCAGCCGTTTATATGGACTGAGAAAATACAAAAAAAAGATAATCGAGATGGCAAGAGACAATGAGAACCCTTAAGCGTGATACTTTACCACTCAATACCAAAAAACAAATTTCTCTGAGAGACATCTGCCAGGCCTATTCCAAAGAAAAACAGTACTGGCTGCGTCAATTTCAAGCCTGGAGCTTCCAAGTTCATTTAGGCAGATCACGAACTATCCGCGACAAGATGATTAAGCAAGCATATAAATCTTCCCAAGGGCTGCAAGCCCGTCATTGGAAACTTGCCCTTGAAGACGCAGCCGAAACATGGGACAAATACTGGCAAGCCCTTTTTGTTAAAGTCCGTCCAAAGATTGCCCGTCGCAAAGACCTCACAGAAATAGAGCAGCATTATGCTTACTGGCTCCTCAAAAGCTCCTCATCATTTGCAGCCCTGATGCAAGGCAAAAGTCCCGACCCCTCTTTCCCAATCGAAAAATCAGCTCAAAAACGCACTGCAAATTATGTACGAAGACTTATCAGAGCTTGCCAAGGGAAACCTCCTACCGTCAAAATATCCAGAAGCGTCCGATTTGATGCCAACTGTTACGATGTATTTGAAAAAAAAGAGTGCCAATACATAAAGCTCATGTCTTTGACACCCGGCAAAAGGATTTGTATCCCCCTCTCCGGCAAAACAGCCATCACCGGCACAATCACACTCATTTTTTCAGCTGACAACACTTTTAACCTTCACATTCCCCAAGCATTAAAAAAGAAAACCCCTCCTAAAACATCCCTGGAGGCCGTTGACCTGGGTTATACCGAAGTGATGACAGACACTCAAGGCATCCGCTACGGTACAGAATTTGGTACGACACTGACCCAAGCCTCAGATACCTTGTCTCATAAAATGCAAAAACGGCATAAACTCCACT
>JAHFTQ010000006.1:7372-162452 GCA_023265455.1 Parachlamydiales bacterium | reverse complement strand
GGCTGAAAAAGTTACATTTGGGCTGACGTGAAAGCTCCCGCGATTGAGTTGCCGGAGAGGGGGGGTAGTATCGAGGGAATACAACCCCCCTCTCCGGCAATCTCAATCCCGGGGCTTTGACGCAGCCCAAATGTGACTTTTTCAGCCGAGTCTGGTATAGGGCTGTCATTTTGATTAATAAAATCAAAGAGCTCTCTCATATAGTCCTCAACTAGAAGAAAATCGGGAGGTATATGGAGCGATTTGTTAATCTTGATATTGAACTTTCTATATTGGCCTGGATGTTTGTCCCCTTCACCTTTCGGGGGCGGAGGTAATCCATCAATCACCATTTTATGAATTTCACAGATAAAAGCCCGATTAATGGGTTGATCTTTCACATTTTCCTCGATAAAATCCATCGCATTTTCAATGTTTTGAATCTCTTTAACCCCAAAGGGAACATCCTTCTTCTCTTCTAGTTTAGTCTCAATATATTCGAGAAGAGTGGTATTATTGCCCTCAATCCGAGCCGATCCAATACTTTCCATAATGTGAAAAATATTTTTTAATTGAAAAAACACTCTGCAGGGGTAGTCCCTCCGAGCTGCTTGCGGCGAAGGTGATTTAAATCAATGATCAGATCGATCAAAGGAGAGTCGAATGGCGGCTCTTCCAGCTTGAGATTGTAATGCTTAAATTTTGACTCTACCATCTTGGCTTTCCTGTAGTGAATTTAACAACGCCACCCCAGGGAATTTAACATCATCGATCATAACTCCCTCTGATCTAGCAAGATGGGAGTATACCAAAGAACCCCTATTTTAACAACTGCCTTTCTTGGATTTTAACAACGCTTCTGAGAAAGCCTTAATTTACGCCTCTCTTCTGCCTGCGCATAGCGACGTTTTTCGTCATCTGTCTCAGGTCCGATCGGAGAGATTTCTACAGGTTTAAGATGATCATCTAAAGCAACAAAGGTGAAATAGGCTGAGAGAATGTGTATCCTTTCTTGAGTCCTAAAATCCTCTTTGAACACCTTGATCCCAATTTCCAAAGATGTTTTCCAGACGCGATTGACCGAGGCCTTCAGGACCAAAATATCACCGTGTTTAGCTGGAGCTAAAAAACGAACCGAATCGATCCCCAACGTCACGCACACTCTTCCCGAGTGCCGCTTGGCGACAACGCCTGCCGTCCTGTCACATAAATCCAAGACCCGGCCCCCAAAGAGCGTTCCATAAGCATTGAGATCATTAGGAAAAACCACGGACGTTTGGTCGTGAATGGCTGATGCTGCGACAGGTTTAGGCTTCATTCTTCACAGATAAAGCCTAAACCTATTTTTTACAATGCTGTTGCTTAAGCCTTCATCAGTTGTTGCAAAAACTTCGGATCAAGCAGCATATCGATTTGAGCTTGATTAGGGATACGACCTTTCGCTGTTTGGGCAACCTCCTCCATGATGGAAACCATCGCCAGGCGCAGCTGTGCATCTGAAAATCCTTTAAACTGATCTTGTTTCTGACGACGAATAAACTCAGCTGCACAGATGAAAGCAGCGGTCCTTTGTAATCCATCTTTACAGAAAACAAAAACATTTGAGCCCTCCTGGGTCGCCATTGCGGCTTTTTTAGCCAAGAAAATCAGATTACCTATCAGCTGCTTCTCAACAGTTTTTCCATCATCATATAAGGGGAAATGGTAGAGGGGCTTATCACCTAGAGTAAACCGTTTTGACTTGTCACCGAAGCCTAAATGGTCCCCCTGTTTGACATTCAGACCTGTTACATTGAAAAATATTGTGGGGTCGTAATCCATCAGATTAATGATTAGGTCAGCCGAGCTGCTTTGCAATATGTTCTCAAAACGAAGTGTTTCCCCCTGAGCAGCATCGGGTCCGTAAGCAAAATACGCAGCCTCTTTATTTAACTGAAAGCATTTTGCAGATTGTTCATTACCTTTTGAAGCTATACTGGCTAAGTAATTACTAATTTCCTTATCAGCAAGCCCAAACAGGGCATTTCTAACAACAAAGGTCATCTTTTGTACAAAAGTTGCTTTAGCATCATTAGATCCCCAGAAAATCTTCCCTTGATTCTGCTGCACGAATTTTTTCGCAAAAATTCCTAAAATGACCGTGACTGCCGTCACCACTAAGGCTGTGCGTCCCCATGAATTTGTTATGAAAGATTGATAAAATGAACCGGTTAAATTTTTTGCTGATACTATCTGAGTCATGAATGAACCTCTGGGTTGTTTAACTTAAGGGCTAAATTATACCACTCCTATGGATCGAAAACCATAGGATGAAACTTTTAAAGGCTGAGTAGCGGCAATCTGAGACATGACTATAATCCTCGTTTATGATGAGAGATTATACCACAATTTTCAGATTTAAAGCAAAAGCCCATGGAAATTTTCCATGGGCTTTTCACTTGAGTTTCCCAAATTTTTAACTTGACATCTCCTGTTCTCTATGGCGACCGCTGTGTTGCAGGCACTCGGAAATAGCCACTTGGCTATATCCGTCGTGCCTGCGCCTTGCGGTCGCCTATAGAGAACAGTTCTGTCAAGCCAAAAATTTGGGAAACGCAAGTTCCTATAAGAGCAAAGAATTGTTTAACGTTTAGAGAACTGTGAACGTTTACGAGCTTTGCGAAGGCCATACTTTTTACGCTCTTTCTTACGAGAATCGCGTGTCAAGAAGTTAACCGCTTTCAGATCGCCTTTACGAGTCTCGTCTTCAGCAACGAGTGCGCGAGAGATCCCGAGGCGAGTTGCAATCACTTGAGCTTCTGTTCCTCCGCCTTTCACACGGATCACTAAGTCGTAACGCTCGGCGTCTGCAACCTTTTTGAAAGGGGCTAAAATGACGCTGCGCTGGACTTCTAGGGGGAAATAGGTCTCAAACGCTCGGTCATTAACGGTGACTTTACCAGCGGTTTTGCCAGTAATGGGACGCATCCGAACAGAGCTAACAGCGTTTTTTCTTCTTCCAGTTCCAATAAATTCTTTTGCCATATTAGGTATTCAACGGTAAGGGGTTTTGGGCTTGCATTGTATGTTCGTTCCCCGCAAAAATCCGCAATTTTTTAAGTTGCTGACGGGCAAGGCGGCTTTTAGGCATCATCCCTTCAATCGCATTGCGGAGGATATAATCGGGTTTACGAGCTTTCATCACACGGAAAGGGACCTCACGGAGGCCACTCATCGCACCTGTATGGTAGCGATAAATTTTTTGAGCCTCTTTAGCACCCGTTACTTTGATTTTTTCAGCGTTGATAATTACTACGCCATCCCCTGCATCGACATGAGGGGTATAAGTCACTTTGTGCTTGCCACGGAGGATTTTAGCAACCTCAGAGGCAAAACGCCCTAAAGTCTTCCCTTCCGCGTCCAGGAGAAACCACTTACGGTCATCCAGGGCTTCCTTCTCTGTGAGCAATTTTGTCTGCTTTTTCATCGAAAATTCCTATCCATAATGATTAGGCACGAATATACGTTTTTTTGACTTTTTTTGCCAACATTTTCCTTCCGGAGGGATGTAAACTATAATTTAACAATCTAAAGTTGAACATCTTTTCGGGTTACGTTAAGCTATGGCTCCCAGGGGACTTATGCGAAACTTAAAAACATTTTTTATACGAACCTACGGCTGCCAAATGAACGAGCTCGACTCGGAAATTATGGTCGGCCTCCTCGAAAAACGGGGCCTTCAGAGAATCGCTGATGAAAATGAAGCCGATCTCCTCTTGTTCAATACCTGCTCCATCCGTGACCTTGCCGAGAGAAAAGTCATGGGAAAAATCGGTAAAATGAGCACCAAATCCAAAAGAGCCATGATCGGAGTGACTGGCTGCATGGCCATGGCAAAAAAAGAGACTTTATTTCGTAAATTGCCCCATATTGATTTCATCATCGGGACCAATAACATCTCCGATCTCAACACGGTTCTAGATGAAGTTTTAACAACCGGCCGTCCCACCATCCGCACCGATGATCAGTTCGAAGAAAATCTCGATTATTTAGCAGCTAAAAGAGACGACCCTGTCAAAGCTTTTGTCTCCATCATTCGGGGCTGTGAAAAATTCTGCACCTACTGTGTCGTTCCCTACACCCGTGGACAAGAAGTCTCCCGCTCTCCTGAGAGTATTGAAGAAGAGTGCCGTAGGCTCGTTGACAAGGGGTACAAAGAAATCACCCTCTTAGGGCAAAATGTCAACAGCTATGGAAAAGATAAACCTGAGTGGAACTGCCTCTTTCACGATCTTCTCTATCGGCTAGATAAAATCCCTGGACTCGCCAGAGTCCGGTTCATGACATCTCACCCTATCGACATCACCCTTCAACTCATGGAGGCTCTGCGCGATCTCCCCTCTCTTTGTGAGTTTGTTCATTTCCCTTTACAAGCCGGTTCCGACCGGATTTTGAAAAAGATGCACCGGATCTACACAATCGAGCAATACCTCGAAAAGGTCTCCATGCTGCGCAAAATCGTCCCTAACGTTTCTCTTGGAACCGATATCATTGTCGGTTTTCCGACAGAGACCGAAGAAGAGTTCCAGCAAACGTACGATCTATTTCGAGAAATCGGCTATTCCGTCGCATTTCTCTTTGCTTACAGCGCCCGCAAGGGAACACCCGCGTTTCGCTGGAAAGACGATATCTCAGAAGAAGTCAAGCAAGACCGGTTGCAGCGCCTTTTACACCTCTATGATGAGATGGCGACCGAAGAGAAAAAGAGGATGCTCGGCTTAGAAATGGAAGTCTTAGTCGAACGAAGAAACCGCGACGAGGCGCATCTTCAAGGGCGTACAAGGTGCTGGAAAAAAGTGATCTTCCCTGGAACCGATTCACTCATCGGCACTCTGCAAAAAATCAAAATCCACGGCTATAGCCACCAAACACTTCTAGGTGAACTTTTCAACTAAAAAAAAGGCCGAGAGGAGAACCCTCTCGGCCTTTTGAATTCAATGAGAGCTTACTTCACGAATTTAGCAATCACTAAGCCAGCAAAAAACCAGCCAACGATTGTATCAAGCAGTGCGCAGACAACAGAACCCGCGGGAAAGCCAAACCAAATCGCATGAGGGAAGGCAACTAAAATGCCGACAACCACACCAACGACTGTGATAAATTTAACCGCTCTTCTAAACTCCGTAATACGAGCTTGCATTAAAAGCCATGTGACTAAGCAGGCAGCCACGACTTTCAAAATGAAAGAAGCGAACATTGCCCCACCCATGCGAGCGCTTTTTCCTTCTAATCTAACTGCAGCAAAGACAAAAGGGCCTGACGCCATTTTGTCTTCAGCTTGTTTCATTTGTTCGGGATTGCCCGATTTAGCAGCGACATTTGGAAGAATATAAAGACCACTTTTGGGTGCATTATCAACGATGGCTGAGGCGACGTCGCCTTCATCACTAAAGCCCATCATGTAATTCATCTGGCAAGCGAAAACCATCCAGAAAATCGCACTCCATACGAATAATACCAGGCCTCCTATGAGACCGCATTTAATCAATTTTTGCTTCATACAGTATACCACTCCTTTGTTAGAGTCTTCCTCATCCTAATGCAAAGCCCATTTCAAATCAATTTTTGAGTTTCAGTTGATTCGAAAGGAAAAAAAGAAATTCTCAAGACGGGCTTTCAAAGCCACTTTGGAATTATCTGGTTTGTCTCCTTGCTGGAGAATGCCTTTCTGGACCAAATCCCCCTTCCATTTGATTCCTTGATTAGCAAGCATCTCTGTGATTTTGGACAATGGAGACTCTGATGGATCCTCGCCGCACTCCTCAAACATCACTTTGATATCATCTGCAGTCAACGCTGCTAAACCTTCCACAGCATAGGTAAAAAGATCTCCAACTAAACTCTCCAATTTTTCTTCCAAATTTTGCGCTTGTATTTTGAGGTTCTCGACGGAAGTTTTATGTTGTCTTAGACGCGACAAAAGTTCTTCAGCTTGTGAATCGGCAGACAAATAATTTAAAATCTGGAGAGTTTTGTCAAATTTATACTTTTCGAGCTGTTCATAAAGAGGCCTAATAACGTCATAAATATCTCGACCATTTTCTGGAGGATTTTTTACTTCTGCAACTTCCTGAGCTAGCGCGTTCAATTGGGTTGTAATCATGTCCAGTTTCCCATCCAAAAGATCCTTGAGTTCAGACGTGAGCAAAAACTGTTCGATTTGCCTTTGATTGAAAATCTTCCACAAATTTTCCTGTAAGGACAAAACATCCGGCGTTAGAATATTAGAAAATCTTGCGATGATGGGCTCAAGCTCAAGAGGATCGAGAATAAGAGTACAAATTTTGAAAGCTGTTTGAATCTGGTCTAATTCCCCACCGCTCAGCGAAGAAAGAAGTTCTCCAATTGCGCGACCCCTTGCTGTCTCACCGTAAGCTATCTCATAAGCCTCTTCTAGCAACTTTCGATGAGCAGTTCGCGTTGCCTCCTCAAAGGGCAAGAGAGTTGTTCTAAAAGCAATAGATAGACTCACTATTTCAGAATAAATCTTCACAAATAACGTCTGATCAATGACAAACCTTGCAATAGTTCCTATCACAGCTATACTGCTCATCAGGGACCAAAAAGGAGCCCCCGTGAGAAACCTCAATTTGATAACTTGACCCCCTTCAATAGGAATAAATAAATGGCTTAAAAAAGAGCTAATCTCTAATGCTGTAGCTAGACCCTTTAGGCTTATAGAAAAGGACTGTATTCGCTCAATTTTTCGAGCTCTCAGACGAACGGTGGTATCTTGGTCAAACCATCCTGATCTCACCACCATTTTGAAAAATCTTTTCTCAATGTCTAGGAGCCCCTCACCTACGAGGAGGCCTACACTAAGAAAGGTGCTCGTTTTACCTACCGTAGGATTTCGTATACTGAGAACAAAGAAACGAGCTGTCATAACAGCTAGAGCCATCCATTCCACTGCCCAATAACCCACATCAATAAACTGTGACGAAAAACGATGTCTCTCTAGTAATATTCCAATAGCGGGAATAACCCTGAAATCCCCATAGAGCCGTCTTAGAGTTATGATAGCGATGCCGGTAAGCCCTATTGAAGACGCGCAATAGGTGGAAAGAGCCGTCAGACACAAGAGAGCCTCTCCACTAGCCACCTCTATATTTACCTCAGCAAGATGGGATGATGAATGGGGGCTATCCTGCGATATTAATCGCAATCTAGCAAATGTTTCTAGAGCAACCAAAGCCGCAACAGTTATCCCCCCTGCATGAACTCCTGACATGCGAAATAGCGGAACAGAAGTGACGGCAGCTAAGCTCATGGGAGCGATTTTAACGCATCAAAGCATTTGTTCAAACTGCTTTTCAGTAACATGTTTTTTGCACGATAACGTAGGCTATGTTATTGTGCAAAAACCGTGTTAGTGAATTGGTTTCAAATAAGTTAGATAAAAAAATTAAGAGAAAATGAGACTTTCAATGCGGGCCTTCAAAGCGTCTTTGGAGTTATCTGGCTTGTCTCCTTGCTGCAGAATGCCTTTCTGAATCAAATCCCCTTTCCATTTGATTCCCCGACTTGTGAGTATTTCTGTGATTTTTGAAAACGGAGAATTCGAAGGATCCTCATCCCAATCCTTGAACATGTCTTCGATGTCCTTGGCCGTTAGTGTTGCTAAACTCTCAGAAACAGGTTGAAAAAGATCTCCCACCGCTGTTTCCAAATTCTGAGTTAATTTGTTGAGTTCCTGACTAGTGGTTTTAAGGCGTTTCAAACGCAAGATCAACTCTTTAGCAGGGGCTTTATCGGGTAAAAAGTTTAAAGGCTGGAAGACTTTTTCAGAAATCTCCAATTTTTCATAAAGAGGGCGAACGATGGGATAGATGGCGTGCCATTTGTCTTCAGGAAAAGGGACCACCTTGCCCTCTATCAAGTCGAACTTAACAAATTTTGCAATTGCATCAGCCAGAACCTTGAGTTCAGATTCATCCTCCAAAAGCTCCTTGAGCTCCGGTGTGAGCAGAAGTTTTTTAATTTGCCCCTCATTGAACACCGTCCATAAATTGGCTTGAGCCGATAGAAATTCAGGAGGTAAAGAACTTTGGAATTGTTCAATGACCTGTAGAGCTTGATGTGTGGAAAGAAGCGGCAGGTAAAGCTTAAAAATTTCCTGAATTTGATCCGGCTGCATAGAGATCATTTGGCAAGCTTTGATCAAATCTCTACCCAAACTGTCCGGCAATAATCGAAGGCAGCTACCTTGGTAGGCAATCGCCATCAATTGCCGACGCAAAGCCGTGATTTTTTGTGAAGTCGCAAATAAATCCGTCTTAGCAAGGTCCAGTCGCTGAGGAATATCCCCAAAAGAAGACATGCGCAATAGCAAATCATGTAAAGACTGAAAAGCACAACAACCTAATCCTACAAACATCATCACCCCAAGAAAAGTACTGCTGAGATAATAAGCGGGCTGAGATAGATGCCATCTTCTATCGAAGACGTGCCGGGCCTTTACTAAAAAACCCAGAAAAGAGCCCAAACATAATGCCATTGCAGGGAACTGCATACCCGTAAACAACGTCCTGATCCTGTTTATTTTGAAGAGTGTAGAATCTAAATAGGGCGCATTTAGACACCCTATATTCACGAGAATTTTGAAAATTTTCCCTTCAAAAGGATGGATAAGTAGGGGCAAAAAACCAACGGCCGCACCTTTGATAAGATTTTCCTTTACAATCGTACCGGAGTAAAACAACACCTTAGTCCCTCCTGTAAGACAACAAAAAAACCACGCGGCCCAAAGCCCAAAGGCAAGAGGAACCTGAGCTGCCCGACCGTAAGTAGGCCTTACCCAAACACACATTTCAAAGATCCGAGATCCACTTACAAACGAAGTGGTGAGCAATCCGATCTTAGAATCGTGGTAGGCAGACAAAGCTGTGGCGCCTAGAAGCGCCGCTCCTAATGTCAACTCTTGATACCTATCTAAGCGGTCTTCTGCAAGCCTGGCTGGAGATGCCCCCTGCTCGAGAGTAGGCCTAAAAAAGTTTCTTTGCACTCGCCAAAAAATATCTACAACCACTAAGAGGGCAGTCCCACAAACACCAAGGCGGTATCTAGATATCGGAAAAGATCCGATTGCAGGAGTAACGGCAGCTAAGCACATGGGAGCGATTTTAACACATTAAAGCATTTTTTCAAACTGCTTTTCAGTGAGGATAAAGACTCCAAGTTCTTGGGCTTTATCGAGCTTAGAGCCAGGGTCTTCACCGGCTAGGACATAGTCGGTTTTTTTACTGACAGAGCCGGTGACTTTACCACCCCGGTCTTTGATAAGGTCAGAGGCTTGATCGCGGGTATAGTTCGTGAGAGAGCCGGTCAGCACAAACGTTTTGCCAGAAAAGGCATGGTCAGTCCGGGTGGTTTTTTGGGAAGCCTGGGGTTGGACGCCGTTATGGAGGAGGAGTTCAATCTCTTTGAGGTTATGGGGATCTTTGAAGTGGGCCAAGATCGCCTCGGCCATTTTTTCTCCCACTCCGGGAATGGCAAGGAGGCCCTCCTGAGATGTCTTTGCAAGTTGATGGATGGAGCCGGTTTCTTTCGCGAGAATATCGGCAGTCTCTTCTCCGATGTAACGGATGCTCAAGGCGAGGATAAAGCGGGAGAGGCTGACATGACGCGACTTGTCGATGCTGGTGAGGAGATTGTGGATCGATTTCTCTTTGAATCCGTCTAACTGAGCAAGGGCGGTAGCGGTGAGGGTATAGATGTCGGAAGGCGTGCGGACGAGCTTTTTCTTAACCAGTTGTTCGACAACTTTTTCGCCAAGGTGGTCGATGTCCATGGCGTCTTTGCTGGCAAAATACGTGATCCGGCGGATGATCTGCTCTTCGCACCCTTTGAGGTTAGGACACCGAATGGCAACTTCCCCTTCGACATGCACAACGGGGGCGCCACAGGCAGGACAATGGGTGGGCATTTTCCAGGGGCGAGAGTTGTGAGGACGCTTTGTTTTATCAACTTCGAGAACTTGCGGGATCACATCGCCCCCTTTGGCAATGACGGCCCAGTCCCCTTCGCGGATCTCTTTACGTGTGACTTCTTCAAAGTTGTGGAGGGTGGCTCTAGAAATGGTACTCCCCGCAAGAAAAACCGGGTCGAGCTCGGCAACAGGAGTTAGGACGCCTGTGCGGCCGACTTGGACGGTGATCTCTCGGATGCGAGTAGTGGCTTGCTCTGGCGCAAATTTGTAAGCGACAGCCCATCTAGGGCTTTTTCCGGTGGTGCCTAAGATGGACCACCATTTGAGGGTGTCCACTTTAATAACGATGCCGTCGATATCAAAAGGAAGATGGTCTCGCTGTTTTTCGATCGTGTGAGCAAATGTCATGATCTCGTCTAGTGAGGAGCAGATAGTGTGGTGGTGAGAGGAAAAGACAGGAAGACCGTGGTGCCGAAGATAATCGTGCACTTCGTGCTGAGTCTCGATGGCAGCCTCAACAAGGCCGTAGAAGACAACAGAGAGGCCGCGAGTGGCGACCTCGCGAGAGTCGAGGAGCTTTAATGAACCGGCAGCGGCATTGCGAGGGTTTGCCCAGAGCTCTTCGCCAGCCTCTTCTTTTTTACGATTCTGCTCTTGGAAAGCGTGATGCGGCATATAGACTTCTCCGCGAACTTCTAAAACCTCCGGAATAGAAGAGCCGGAAAGTTGCAACGGAAGTGCATGTACGGTGCGTAGATTTGCGGTGATATCGTCTCCTTTTTTTCCATCGCCGCGGGTGAGTGCGCGGGTGTAGAGCCCATTTTCATAGCGGACGGAGATAGCAACACCGTCCATTTTGAGTTCGGCGCAAAAAGGGACATGTGATTTTTCCAAGAGTTTATGGACTCTGGCGATATAATCTTGGAGCTCTTCAGTATTGTAGGTGTTGTCAAGGGAGAGCATCGGTGTCGAATGGGCGCCTTGTTTAAATCCTTTGGAGATCGGATCTTTGATCCGCTGGGTCGGAGATGCGGCTGTCACCCACTCCGGATGGTCAGCCTCCATCTTCTCGAGCTTTTTAAACAGCATGTCGTAGTCGTAATCGGAGATGATGGGTTTACTTTCAACGTAGTAGAGCCGGTCATGCTTGCGAATGTCTTGGACGAGCTTGTCGTAATCGTGCTTATTCATAGAACCTCAAAAATCATCGTGGCAAGGGGTGCGAGTTGGATATTAAAGCCGCCAGGAACTTTTTCAACAGGAGAGTTGATTTTACCCGATCCGCCAAATTCTGTCTGATCGGTATTGAACACTTCACGCAGAGCCTGACCTTTCGCGAGGGGAATGAAATAGCTGGGGAAATAAGCCGGTGTGAAATTGTGCACACAGGCTAAGTTCCCCCGCAGGTAGCTGATGACAGAGTTTTGTGAGTCGCTCGCATCGATCCATTCAAACTCTTTTTCCCAAAGAGAGCTCTGGGATTGATAAAAATGGTTCAGAGCGCGGATGCAGGCTTGGAGATGATGGTGCCGATCGTATTGCAGAAGATGCCAAGGAAGCTCTCCTTTGCAGTCCCATTCGTTCCACTGCCCCATCTCCCCTCCCATGAAGAGTAATTTCTTGCCAGGCTGGCAGATCATGTAGCTATAAAGAAGCCGGACTCCGGCAAATTTTTGCCAGTCGTCCCCTGTCATTTTTGCGAGGAGGCTGGCTTTGCCATGGACCACCTCGTCATGAGAAAAGACCAGAATAAACCGCTCAGAAAAGGCGTAGACAAGCCCAAAGGTGAGGTCGTTGTGGTGATGCTGACGAAAGAGAGGGTCTTTGGAAAAATAACGGAGCGTATCATTCATCCACCCCATGTTCCATTTGAAGTCAAAACCAAGGCCGTTTGCCTCTAACGCATGAGTCACTCCTGGAAATGTTGTCGACTCTTCTGCAGAAATCATCGCTGATGGAAAGGTGTGATGGACAACTGAGTTCATATGTTTGAGAAACTCGATGGCTTCTAGGTTGTAGTGGCCCCCATGAATATTGGGAATCCACTCGCCGGGCTCTCTCCCATAGTCGAGATACAGCATCGAGGCCACTGCATCCACACGAAGACCATCGACATGCATTTTTTCCAGCCAAAAGAGGGCATTGGCAATGAGAAAATTAGAGACTTCATGACGGCCGTAATTGAAGATATGCGTATTCCAATGAGGATGAAATCCTTGGCGCGGATCGGCATGTTCATAAAGCGCTGTTCCATCAAAATAGGCTAAAGAAAAATCGTCTCTTGGAAAATGGGCTGCAACCCAATCGATAATCACACCCAGACCTTGGGCGTGCAGATGATTGACAAAGTATTGAAAATCCTCGGGTGTCCCATAGCGGCTTGTGACAGAATAAAAACCGCTGACTTGGTACCCCCACGACTCATCGAGAGGGTGTTCGTTAATTGGCATGAGCTCCACGTGAGTAAAACCCATCCATTTGCAATAGTTAGCCAGTTCATGCGCGAGCTCACGGTAGCCAAGCCCCTGTTTCCAAGAGCCTAGGTGGACTTCATAAATGTTGAGAGGTCCTTTGAGATCTCCTCGCTTGTCCATCCAAGCTTGATCCATCCACGTAAAACGATCGATATTAAAAAGTCGAGACGCCGTCTTAGGACGGAGTTCGCTAAAGTAGGCATAGGGATCAGCTTTAAAAAGCCGCCTCCCATCTCTCGTATGAATTTCGAACTTGTAACACTCACCTTCTTTGAGACCTGGAACGAAGAGCTCCCAAACTCCCGAAGATCCTAAACAACGTAGAGGATGGCCTCGGCCATCCCAATGGTTAAAATCCCCAATTAAAAAAACCGCTTTGGCATTGGGAGCCCACACTGCAAACTTCGCCCCGTCACATCCTTGGTGGCGAACCAGGCGCCCTCCCATGGCATCAAAAAGTTTGTAGTGAGTCCCTCGATTGAAAAGATGGAGATCCATCTCTTTGAATGTCGGCTCAAATTGTTGGAGTTGTAACATGCGTTTGCTCTTTTAAAGACTTTTGAGCAAATAGGTACACTGCACCAGAAAGGCATCCTAATAAACCCAGTGCAAGTACGGGGAGCGCCCCGACCCATTCACACAAAAAGCCCGCTAAAAAAGGGACTATAAGGCCTCTTAAGCCGACTGTCAAAATATTTACCGTTGAAAAGAGGCTGCTCCCCTGATTTCCTGCAAAAAGAGGGCCTGATAGATGCCAGATCAAATGACTGCCCGCTTGAGCCATTCCATAGAAAAAAAACGCCGTAAAGAACCATCCCAAATTTAGGACTCCCAAAATCCAGCAGAGCGCCGATACTGCAAATAAAAGGCAGGCGATCCCTGTTAACCAGTAGAGATTTTCATAGGAGATCTTCCTTCTCCAGAACGGCGTTGCGAGCACAAATCCCAGCCCCATCCAGACAAAACGGCTCATCACCATATCGGCAGGGCTGATGGCCAGATCATCAGCGGAATAGAGAACTAGCGCTGGCATAATGAGCATGAGGCCAATGCCTCCCATCATAAACCCGAGCTGAAACCTAGCAAAATCAGGCCTTTGCCGAAGGAGACTCCAGCTATCTTTCCAAGGCTCGAGAAGTCCTGTTTTGATTTTTGTCTCACGGGTATTTATTTCGATAGGAATTCTAGCCTGAAAAAAGAGAGCACCGAGTCCTAGAACTGCACTGCAAAAAAACAGAAACTTCCAATTAGCGCCCTCCATCTCAGAACTTAAAAGCAGCCCGATCAAGGCGCCACCTAGAAAAATCACCGCTGAGCTCCAGGAAAAAAAGCCTTCGCGAGCGCCAGAGGGCACATTTTGTTTTAAGATCTCCATCTGTGCCGGTATTCCTCCCCGCTGGAAGAATTGGAAGATTGCCGCCCCTAAAATAAGACAGCCGACATGAGTGATGAAAGGAAAAAGTAAAAAAGGCAGGCGAGCAAAGAGCCATGATCCCATCCAATTCGACAAGAGCCGGTGCCGATTTTTCCACAGCGACGCTCCCCAGTAAAATGAAAGGAGAGCCACGGCTGGTTTAACCATGGTGAAAAGCGAAATTTGAAATGCCGAAGCATGTAAATCTTTACGTAAAAAATAGGGCAAAAGGGCGATGAGGCCAACAAGTGGCTCCGTCAGCAACCCCGAGAGCAGCAGCGCAAAGCGCGTTTTTTGCGATTTATTTTTCAAAACGATCCAAATAAAGGGTTTGATCAACTTCTAACGGCAAAGGCTGCAGAGCTTCCCAGCGCACGCCTTTTTCTTTAAGGGATTTTCTCAATCGAAACGACTTCAACGGCTTTTGCAGTGACATGACAACTTCTCGCGAGGTATGGGGCCTGATGACAACTTGGCGCAGCATTTTTTTTGACCATTCAAAATCCAGCTCACCTCTCACATCTAAAAAGCGCCCCTCATGAAACTGGGGAGAAAGGGATGGTAAAAACACCCACTCTGTCGGAGTCTCTTTAAAAAAGAGCTCACGGATCGCTCGCCTCCCTTCCGTCAATAAGGTTAAAGGTGCATCTGTCAAAGGGCCCTCGACAATTCCCTGATGATCGGTATCAGAGACTCTCGGCACCATCATCTTCTCAAAGCCCACTAAAAACAGGTTAAGAAAGGATTGCAAAACCGGTAGTTTTCCATGAGATGAGGGAACCATCTGCCCGAGGTGGACCCAGACAGGGAGAATTTCTTTAAGATCTTTGCGGCGTACGACCAGCTCCCAGTCAAGCGCTTTATGACTTCCCAGCGACAACCTCTCCAAGGGATGGCGTGGCATCGCTTCGCTCGTGGCTAGAACGACTTTTTTCTTCTCTTTTTCTAAAGAGAGGGTTAGCTTCTCTCCCGCCATAAAAATCGACAAGCGGCGGTACCCCTCCGCAGTATGACCAAAAACTGAGACAACCCCTTTTTCAAGATCGAGCTCAGTGGTAAAATCGAGGATCGGCCCTTTCCACCCCAGCTGAAACTCTCCTCTCTTTCCTTCCGTCATATGCTCGAATTTGACAACTGTTGGAAACAGCTGCACCTTCCAACCGCTCCAAGGAACCATGCAAGCCGTTCCCGGCAGATGACAAAAGGGTTTGAGCCGCCCCGCAATTGTGAGCTTCATGAGAGCACCTTCCCGACAAGACCCTCAGGCCGATTCTCAATGCACTCCACTTCGACAATCGTATTTTTCTCTACAGGAGTCAGACAAATGACCGGCAAAAAATTATCGGTATGTCCTCGACTCTCCCCTTCAATCAACACTTTCATTTTTTTGCCCACATAAGGTTGTCTCATCTCAAATGCCAACTTTTCCGACTCTCGCAGCACACGCTGCTTGCGCTCTTGAATGACCTCTCTCGAAATCTGGTTCGGATAAAGAGCGGCCCGTGTGCGTTTGCGAGGGCTAAACGGAAACATGTGGACTTTAGCAAAATAGGTCTCTCTCATCACGCCAAGCGTCTCTTCAAAATCAGCATCTGTCTCTCCAGGAAATCCCACAATAATATCAGTCGTAAACGTAAAATCTGGGGCCGCTTTCTTCAGCCGCCGAATAGTCTCTAAAAATATCTGCTTCGTGTATTTGCGATTCATCCGCTTCAAAGTCAAGTTAGACCCCGCTTGCAATACGATATGAAGCGAATAGCAGGTTGTCTTTCCTTCCAAAATCGCTTTCATCAAAGCGTCATCGACCTCATCGGGATCAATCGATGACAATCTCAATCTTTTGAGCCCTTCCACCTCATCGACAGCATGCACTAAATCAGCTAGGCTCTCCCCTTGCTCTCCCTTAAAATCTCCGATGTTAATCCCCGTCAGCACGATTTCTTTGTACCCATTGGCAACAAGACCTTTCACTTCCTCGACAATCTCTTGAAGCGGCCTTGAGCGAGATCTTCCTCTGACATAGGGAAGAATGCAGTAGGTACAAAATGAGTCGCATCCATCTTGGACTTTAACAAATGCCCTTGTATGAGCAGAAAACTGATCAATCTTAAACTCGGGAAGCTCCTCTTCCGGAAACAGAACCTCCAGCAAACGCTCTTTATCGCGGTTGGGCACCAGATGCGTGACCCCTTCCATGGCCCGCAGCTCTTCGGGCTCTCGCTCAGCCAGACACCCTGTAACGACGATAGACGCACCGGGGTTTTTGCGGTGCAGCTGGCGGATCTGATGACGGCTATGGCTGTCGGCAGAAGCCGTCACCGTACAGGTATTGACGATGCAGATATCGGCCTCTTCGCCCTCCCCTGCCTCAAGATACCCCAGCTGACGCAGTTGCGTCGCATACGCCTCTGACTCATACTGGTTAGTTCGACACCCTAACGTCGCTGTCTTAAATTTTTTACTTACCTGACTATCCATGGGTCACTAGTTTATCGCACCCAGCTTGAGTTGACAAGTTTCAAAAATAGACAATCTTCCAACTCGACTCAAGCGGAGGAGCAGTTGGACTATTTTGTTCCTGGCCTTGTGTCGGAAAGCTCTTCTGCTGAGTATCATCGCTTAGGAAACGCATGAACCAACACACCACCAATGAAGAGACATTCAATACCACCATAATGGGGAGCTCCGTCTGACCCCAATGATCGATCGCTAAAGCACCTGAGAACCACCCTGTCACCCTTGAAACTAAAAGAATTCCTATTGCTAATTCGTGCGACGGTGCAGATTGATTAATCTTCCTAAGTACACCATAGGCCGCTGCGCTTGTTACCATGTCAATTGCGTTGTAGATGATCGCTTGATTGCGGGGGATATGGTAAAGTTGTGAAACAAAGTACCTTGCACCCACGGCACCTAGCAATCCTAATGCTGTTCCAGTCGCCATAAAGAATCTCCTTGGTAAACTGAAAGCAGTATAATCAATTTTTGGTGAATCAGGAAAGCATATATTTGACTTTACACTGGCTAGGAAATCTCAACATCAAAGCATTTCAATAGACTGATGGCCTCAGGAAAGGAAAAACGGGATTTTTTTGCAGAATTGACCTGCAAATCAATCACGTAGTTTTTGGCATGCCTAAAATCAGATTTTGTCAAATTGCACTGATGGAAAATGGTCCCTTGCAGATCCGTCTCTGCAAAGTTGGCCTCAGAAAGATCGGTATGGGTGAAATAAACCTCTCTCAGTTTTGATCCCGAAAAGCAAGTCCCTTTCATCTTCAAATCGGTAAAATTACACGTCTGCAAAATACTCTTGAGAAAAGAGACGTGAAGAATCTTGTCACATTTGTAAAAATCCAGCCCGACGATTTTGCACTCCTCAAAGATTACCTGTTGCAGACGACATCCCTTAAGATTAACAAGGCTCAGATTGCAGTTTTTAAACCGGCACCCATTAAACTGAGCCTGCTCGCAGTCGCTTTTCACAAACTGGCAGCTCTCAAAGGCCACATTATCGAACACGCTCTTTTTTAGGCTGACACCACCTAAATCCAGCACTTTGAATGTTTGGTCCTCATAGGAAGATTCGTGTTTCAACATACGTGCAAAGCCATTAGAATGTCATCGATATATTGATCCCCAATCTTGATCCGCTTTTTCAAACACCCTTCTTCGTAAAATCCCATCTTTTTATATAGAGCAATGGCTCTTGTATTAGAGGCTCGGACGTTGAGTTCGATTTTCTCTATAGTATCTGACTGTTTGGCCCATTCGATAATCTTCTCCATTAGCAACGTGCCGATCCCCTGCTCTTGATAGCCTTTATGCACTCCTATAGTCAACTGGGCAACATGGCGAATGGATTGTAGATGGAGCCTTTCTAAAAAGACATGCCCCACAATATGACCTCCCTTTTCAGCCACAAAATAGCCGCCTTGGGTCGATCCAATTGTCTGTTTGACCTTTTGCTCATTTAATTCGAACGGTTGTGAACAAAAATATCCAGGCTCTTGAGCAATCTCTTGCTCAGCAACAACAATAAATCGGGCATCTTCCATTTTTGCTTGCCGAATCGTTATATCCATATTTTGCTTATATCCGATAGAAATTCTACGTTTTTTGCTAATTCAATCTTGTATTCTAGATGTCTGCATGTGGCTCTTCCCAGTTCTTATTGAGGAACGCTTGCGGAATAATCAAATTCCATTTCGAAATCAACTTTTGTGCCCCACCTAGCTCTCGATTTAAGTAGAAAGGCTTTTTAGGACAACGTTTTTGAAGAGATTCTAATTGCTTAGAAGAAACCATCCATTTTTCCTGATACATTTCTAAGAAAAACCCAACAATTGCGGCCGTTTTTCGTTTTCGAAGAAGTAAAGTATATTCTAACACCCTATCTAAATGCAAATATTCAATACTTTCAACTGATCGAAAAATTTCCTCCCAAGACAAGCAAAGATAAGGCCGATCCAAAATATCGACAAAAGTTCTTTCCAAAGAAGTTACAGACACGGCCAACCCTAGCCGGTTAGCTTGAATGACACCTGTATCGATTTTTTTCAAAGTCAAAGGAACAGATACAGCTTGATATGTGTTTCCTTGAAACTCAAAATTTTTTGTCTTTCGAGTGCGCGTTAAATAATAGAAAACATTAGCGGTTGTATAGCCCTTGCCATGAAAAGCCAAAGCAGTTTGATAAGCCAGAACTGCATCTTCAGATAATTTACAGGCCAACAAAAAAGGATCGACAAGATTTTCATATCCTTGAGCTTCCCTTGGAATTGCCGCATAAAGCCCCCTTCGAATCAGTAAAATATGGCCTTGTTTTTGATGATACTGAAGTAGGTTATGCAATGTTGAGTTAGCCTTGTAAGCGGCTCCAAGAGCAGCTTTCAACTCGCTAACGGTAAAAATAGGATGTGTTGCAAAAAACAAATCTAGCTTCATAGGGCTTACTTGCTGTTTTTCTTTTATCTTACTAATAAATTTAGTATTTTGGAAGAAATTTCACAAGTAAACTACCAAAGCTACGGACATCTCCCGGGGCATTGATATTTAACTGCCTTATATACAATAGATTGAAGCATAAAATTGACCTCTAATCCTTATTGGGCTTGCTTCTTACACAAATCAGTGGAATCGATCTTTATGTAATACAAGTACCCACTTGCTATTTTTGGGTACCTGTGTTACATATTAAGCATGGATTCCTCCAAGTACGAAAATATGATTCGTGTTTTTATAAAGTCACCAGTTTTCACTGCTGCTGAGGCTAGAGCCGCGGGTATTCCTTCTCGTATGCTCTCTCATTTTTGCAAAAAGGGAGTCATCGAGCGAGTTACTCGAGGCGTTTACAAAGGATCCCAAGCAAAAATGAAAATCGACTTTAAATGGGAAGATTTGGCTTTGGTGGCAATGAGTATACCTAATGGAGTAATCTGCCTCATTTCAGCCTTATGTTATTATGACCTTACTGATCAAATAATGAGAGAATTTTGGATAGCCATTCCTCACGCATCGAAAAGTCCTCAAAGACTCAAAACACGAATTATTCGAATGCGAAATATTGAACTTGGACAAACTGAAATTCAATTGGGGACATCCCATTTAAAAATTTTTGATAAAGAGAGAACTGTAGTCGACTCCTTTCGATATTTGAGTAGAGAAGTGGCAATTAAAGCGCTACAAGCTTATCTCCGCCAAAGGGTCCCAGAGAAGCCTAACCTTAATAAACTCATGAAGTATGCTAAATCCCTACACGTCGACATTCACCCCTATATTATGGCGTTAACAACATGAATAATTCTTTAAAGCAATCAATGAAAGAACGTCTTCGTCTAGTTGCAAAAGAGCGCAATCTTACTTATGACGAAGTTTGGCACAATTTAATTTTGGAACGATTTTTAGCAAGACTTTGTCAATCTCGATATAAGACAAATTTTATTCTGAAAGGAGGATCCCTTCTAGCTCGATATATCCCCATTGGAAGAGAGACAAAAGATTTGGATTTTCTAGTTGAACGACTAAAAAATACGGAAGAGTTTCTAAGTATGGCCTTTGATCACATTTGCTCTATTCATCTTGAAGATGGATTTTTTTTTGAAAAGGTGAAAATTGGCAAATTAACGCATCCCCATATGGACTACACGGGTATAGAAGTTTTACTGTTAGCAAAATTAGGAGGGCCGCAAACTCATATTCAGATTGATCTTGGTTTTGGAGATATCATTGAAGCCATCGATTATCCAATGAGTTTGACATCAACTTCAAAAGGCCCCTTATTTGAAAGCAAAATCCAAGTAAGGTCTTATCCTAAGGAGTTTATCTTTGCAGAGAAACTTGAAACCGTCGTTTATCGTAACACGGGTAACACCCGCATGAAGGATTTCCACGATCTTTATTCGCTCGTTTCTTTAGAAGGCAGTTTAGATCCTGCTTATACCAATAAAGTTATTCTAACTGTGTTTAACCATAGACAAACCACGCTGCAGGGGTTGCCACTAAAATTCGATGTTGAAGCCATGAGAATACTGCAACCTTTATGGGACGACTATCAACAAAAGCTCACATCTAACCCATCGCTGATTTCCCTTCCTAAATCACTTGAAGAGGTAATTTCTGCAATTAATACCTGGTTGATACTGAATACTCAATTCGGAAATAATTTTACAAATCCGATACCAGAGCAATTCGCAAATCCAGCTGTGAGTTAATATTTAACTGATTTACATACAAAATATTATAACAAAAACTTGCGCAACATTGAGGATTAGGTTAAAGTTACGCTAAAAACTTATTCGAGTTACATATGAAAGTTGTTATTAGCTCCGACGAATACTCCCCTTTAATTGATCTTATTGTTAAAGAGGCGCAGCGAAAAGGTCATGAGGCTCTCTATTTTGGGCCAGCCAAAGATGAAAAAAGTGTGGATTGGCCTGAGGTAACACTTCAAGCGATTCAACACATTAAAATGGGGAAAGCTGATGAAGGGATTGTTCTTTGCTGGACAGGGACTGGGTGTACTTTAATTGCCAATAAAGTTTCAGGAATTCGGGCAGCACTCTGTGTAGACGCTGAAACTGCAAAAGGAGCGCGCACTTGGAACCATGCTAATGTGCTAGGACTGAGCCTACGCCTCACATCACCTGCTCTTCTCCAAGAAATTCTAATCGCATGGTTTGAAACTCCTTTTAGTACAGATGAGTGGAATCTTTTACAGCTGGAACGAGTGAAGCAATTAGAGACGGAGAGATCAACCGTTTGAAGCTGCCAGATTATACCGCGATCGGGTGAAAAGTAGCCTTTTGGGCTGCGTCAAAACCCCGAGGTTAAGACATCGGAAGTGGGCCTGTATTCACTTAATACTGGTCCAAATCATGGACAAAATAGGCTTAACTCGATAGAAGGAAGTTAAGCTTATGTCAGTTTTTAGTGTAGCCACTTCTCTCTTCTTTGTTTTAAACGCTCTGGGAAATATCCCCTTCTTTGTGGGGATTCTGAGCGGTTATCCGGTGAAAAGACAGAGGAAAATCATCCTGCGTGAAATGTTCATTGCTCTGTTGATCTTGGTGCTTTTTACATTTTTCGGAGATCAGATTTTGCATATTTTAGGGATTGATTCTTGTGTAGTCGGAATCGCGGGAGGGATATTACTCTTTTTGATTTCTCTGACGATGATCTTCCCTAAGAAAAATCACCTCTCAACTCCTCATCGAGAGCCGTTTATTTTCCCCTTGGCCATCCCTGCAATTGCGGGACCTGGTGCAATTACGGCGGTGATGATTTATTCTCAGCAAACCCATAATATCTCGTGGATGTTAATGCCGATCGGTCTTGCCTGGATTTGCACGGTTCTGGTGCTCTTAGCTGCTTCCAATATCAAGCTATTTCTAGGCCAAAAAGGGCTGATTGCGTGCGAAAGGTTAGGAGGCATGCTCATCTCTTTAATCGCTGTTCAGATGTTCACAAGAGGCGTCTTAGCTCTATTTGAACAAAGCCTGATTCATTGCAAATGAATACTCCTTGGAAAAAATTTTCTGCGTTGATCCCGGCGGTCGCTCTGAACTTTATGGACCAAACGGTCCTGCCGGTGGCTTTGCCGACGATTCAACAAGAAATGATGGCAAGCGATACGGCGTTGCAATGGTGTGTGAACGCCTATTTGCTAGCGATTGCCGTCTTTGTTTTAGTCAGCGGAAAACTCTGTGATCGCATCGGACATAAAAATGCACTCCTCTGGGGAGTCGCTGGATTTGTTGTAT
Organism: Parachlamydiales bacterium; assembly: GCA_023265455.1. Taxonomy (GTDB): domain Bacteria; phylum Chlamydiota; class Chlamydiia; order Chlamydiales; family Rhabdochlamydiaceae; genus PALSA-1444. The sequence goes on along the minus strand of JAHFTQ010000006.1, from coordinate 140,357 downwards.
TTTCAATTGTCTGCGGGTTAAGTCAAGATGTTTGGATGTTGGTAGGAGCCCGGGCTCTTCAAGGGGTCAGCGCAGCTTTAATGTTTCCTTCTCAAACCGCAATGATAGCTCGTATTTTCCCTCCTGAGAGACGCGGTAGAGCTACAGGAATGATTGTGAGCGTCGGCTCGCTTTTTCTGATCTTAGGTCCGCTAGTAGGCGGATATTTGACGGAGAATTTTTCTTGGAGATGGATTTTTTGGATCAATTGGCCTATTGGAGCACTAGGACTTTGGCTCATCTACCGTTTTTTGCCAGCGTCAGAGCCTGGCAAAGGAAAAATCGACCGCTTAGGATTTCTGTTTTTTGCGATTGGAACCACTGCGTTAACGCTGACATTTATGCAGGCAGCCGATTGGGGATGGACGTCCAATAAAACACTATTTTTTATTTGTCTGGCTCTCGTTGCCGGTTTTTTACTGATAAGGCGGGAAAAAAAGGCGCCTCATCCTTTCCTTGACCTGACTCTTTTTAAACATTCTGCCTATGCGGCGATCAATATCAGTGTATCGACGATTCAGTTCATCATGATGATTATAGTTTTTAGAACTGTCTATTTTCAGGAAATTTTAGGTTATTCTCCTTCCCAAACAGGATTGATCATATTCTTTTCTAGCTGCCCCATGATGTTTATGGCGCCGCTGGCAGGCTTTTTGTCAGACCGCTTTAATCACAAGTTACCTGTTGCGTGTGGTTATCTGCTTCTGATCTTTTCATTTTTCTGGCTTGCTTTTTTTAGTACACCCTCTCTGATGAGTTTGATGGTGGCACTGATTGCATTTAGCGCAGGCATTCCCTTCATTTTTACACCTTCTTATTCTTCTGCAATTGCCTCCGTTCCTGAGCAAAAAGGTGGAGCTGCCATGGGGATGATTACCACATTACGGATGCTCAGCGGCACGATCGGTTTAGCGTTGATCCATTTGTTTATCAGCGCTGTAGAAGGCATTCGGATCCCCAAAGAAGGGAAGCGCTTGGCAGAAATTTCCAGCTTTTCAGGTGTTCACTTTGCACTGGCTTTCGTCTTAATCATTGCGTTTGCAATGACCTTTGTCCTTCATTCAAGAAAGCCCACTCATCGTCCCCCCGAGTCCCCTGCGGAAGGCTGGGATTGAATAAAGCTTTATGCATCGTAAATAACGAAACGCATGAATGCGATCCAACGATGAGATGGTCATCGAGACCAATTCCCATGATGCGACTGGATCGAACTAAATGACGGGTCAACTCAAGATCGACCTTTGAGGGCGTGGGATCCCCACTCGGATGGTTGTGGGCTAAAATCATACTACTGGCTTTATGCCGTACGGCGGGGAAGAAAATTTCCCTAGGATGAAAAAGAACATCAGACAGAGTCCCGATCGCAACTTTTTCCACAGCAATGAGTCTAGCACGGACATCTTTCAAGACCACCATCAACATCTCTTGCTTTTGGCCCGCAAGGTCGTGCCGGACCAGCTCATACGCCTCTGGGGAGTGGATCTGATCTTGAGGCTTGATCGGACGGTGGGCGGTTTTGCGGGCAATGCCAAACGCAGCTTGCAGAAGTAAAGCTTTGGCTTTGCCAATCCCTTTGATTTCCATCAGCTCTTCTAGAGAAGCCTCTAGAAGGCGCTGTAAAGATCCGAAACGGACAACCAGTTCTTGAGCCAGCTCCAGCACCGATTTGTTTTGTGTTCCTGTGGTGAGCAAAATTGCTAGAAGCTCTCCTAAAGAAAGGGCGTCGCTGCCAAGGGCTTGCAACCGCTCTCGCGGTCTTTCATCGGAGGGAAGGCTACGTAGATTCATGAGTGAATGAATGGATTTTGGATTCTAAACGGTTAGGGATTTCAACTTTGAGAAGGACATCATTTTCATCGTATTCGCACGAGATCACTCTTCCTTCGCGCATAATTTCGCTGACTAAGGCGTAATGGCTTTGAGGGATGCGAAGACTAAAGATTTTACGCAAAGAGCCGACTTCTTTGATCATGAGCTCCATCAAATGATCAAACCCTTCTCCCGTCAGAGCTGAAAGGGGCACCGTCTTAGGGTATTTGATGCGAAGACGTTGAAGAATACCCCGATCTTGGTTGGCGTCGATTTTATTGAGGATATTGATGATGGGTCTGTTGTCTGCTTTGAGTTCTTTGAGCACGTGCATCGTCGCTTCGGCCTGAAGTTCGGCCATGGGGTGGCTCACATCGATCATATGCAGTAAAATATCGGTATGAACCGCCTCTTCGAGTGTGCTTTTAAAAGCGGCAACAAGGGTGTGCGGAATTTTGCGGATGAACCCGACGGTGTCGATGAGAAGCACTTCTTGCCGGTTGGGAAGGACAAATTTTCGGGTGGTGGTGTCGAGTGTGGCAAATAGCTTGTCTTCGACTAACACCTCAGCTTTTGTCAGCGCGGTGAGCAGTGTTGATTTCCCGGCGTTAGTGTAGCCGACAATAGCAAAAGTGGGGATCGTGGTGCGGAGCCTTTGGCGTCTTTGAGTCTCGCGTTGCTTTTCAACTTCTTTGAGCTCTTTTTGCAGCTGCGCAATCCGAGTTTTCAAAAGCCTGCGGTCCAGCTCAATTTGTAGCTCTCCTGCACCCCGTAAATATCCTCCGGCTCCACCACCGCCGCTTCCGGTTTGACGAGACAAGTGAGTCCACATCCTTTTCAAGCGCGGCAGCTGATATTTGACTTTAGCAAGTTCGACCTGAAGGCGAGCCTCTCTTGTCTGCGCCCGCTCAGCAAATACCTCGATGATCAATTCTGTTCGATCAATCACAGGACGAGCAAAGAACTTTTCAAGATTGCGCTGCTGATTGGGAGTGATTTCATCATCGAAAACAATCACATCGGCGCCTAGCTCATCGGCTGTTTGAAGAAGCTCGTCTAATTTGCCGCTTCCTAAAAATGAGCCTGCATCGATTTTTTTGATGGGGCTAGCGACTTTAGCCACCGTTTGGAGGCCGTAAGTATCGCAAAGCCGTTCAAGCTCTCCTAGATAGTCTTCACATGCCTCTTTATCCTTCGTAGAGGTATAAGCTCCCAGAAGAAGAGACGTTTTGGCATTTTTGAAGCTATTATCAGTTAACATAGGTTAATCTCAAGCCCATCGTAAGCCAGCTGAATGCCGGGGGGTAGTTGTTTGTTGGTCTCCTCATGATCGATCTCATGAGAGATATGAGAAAACCACGTTTGCCTAGCGCCCACTTTCCTTGCAAACTCGACCGCTTCATCCATATTTAAATGAGCCGGTGATGGACGATATCTTAGCGCACTCATGACAAGAACATCAACCCCTTTCAAAGTGTCATAGATATCGGGAGTGAAGAGTTTCAGATCGACGACATAGGCAAAAGACCCTAGGCGATAGCCTGTCACTTTCATGCCGCCTTGTTCGTAGGTCATCACCTGCAGCCGCTCCCCTTCGAACTCTTCTTCACCGGTATCGTTTTTGATGAGCTGAAATTGAAAGCGAGCTCCTCCCATGACATCATCTTCTGACTTTTGAAAAAAATAGGGAAACCGCTGTTTTAAATCATCATAAGAGGTTTTCGAGAGAAGACAGGGGAGCTGTTTGTGATGTAAAAAATAATAGACGCGCAAATCATCGAGCCCTGCAACATGATCATAATGCGTATGCGTGAGAAGAACTCCATCGAGCCTTTCGACTCCTAACTTCAGCGCCTGCTGACGAAAATCGGGCCCTGCATCTATCAAAAACCGCTTCTCCCCCAACTTTAAAAGACCTGCAGGACGGAGCCGTTGATTAAACGGATGTGAAGATCTACAAATGGCGCAATGGCATGTCGGGACCGGCGTTCCCATCGAAGAGCCGGTTCCCAAAAAAAGAAAAGATTTTTTCATATTAACTTCCCTATTTTCTGACCGAAGTAAGCATGGTACAAAAGTCCACGAGATCCAAAAGCGGTCATCACCCATGTTTTTGCATTCAATTGCTCGAGAATCGGAAAATAATGGGCCGGGTTCGTCACACGGATTCCTGCTCGGCAATCCAGTACCGCTGTCTCAGGCTGCAAAAGCTTAACGGCTGTCTCCAAACACGGCTCCTCATCTGTAAAATCACGCTCGTAAGTGGCTCCTAAGTGGACCTGATCCGACTTAGGTGTCAAAGCTTGGTATCTTTTAGCAGAGATACTCCTTTCCAAGGGTTTGTCTAAAGCGCATGTCAAGACTTGCCCTTTGACAAAATTAACAGCTAACGATTTGCACTCGGGGAACCCCCGCACTCCGGCTCCAGCCGCAACGACGACGGCATCAAAATGATTGAGCTCTTTCAAAACTCCGATTTTTTTCAGAACCAGCTCAACTCCCCTTTTTTCACACGCTTTCCAAAGCCCTTCCAAGTAAAGCGTAGGAAAAACGGTGATTCCTGAGCGAATGAGAAAACTTCCATCCGCTTGCGGCTCAACATCGCTGCCAGGCGCTGTACACTCGCCCCTTCTCAAGATGCCGCCTCGGTGAGCTACCGGCCTTTGCATTTCTTGCTCTGCGACATCTAGTAATTCCTTGGCTGCCTCTAATGCCTCGTCCGCATGCCAACTCCTCCTCCCCTTCTCTCCTGGGTAAGGATGAAGAAGGCCTGAAGAGATTCCCGAAGCGCCGCCGCCTATTCCCTTCTGATCAAAAACCGTGACTTGAAAAGTCTTCGAAAGAAAGTAAGCTGCCGCAAGCCCTGCAAAGCCTGCGCCAATCACCGCGACAGTTTTCACTGTTTTATCCTGCGCTGTAAAAAGACGAAGCTTTCTGCTGCAAAGTTAAAAAAGAATATAACCACAGGAGAAAGCAGCATTGCAAAAGGAATCATGATGAAAAACCATTGCAGGGAGATCGCCAAGGCTCCCTCTGTCACAAAAAATGACATCCCTGTCAGCGTTGCAGCCAGCACCAAAAATCCTACCATGGTCACGAGGGGAACAAGTCCAATGAATAAAAGCACCAGGTGAAGGAAAGGCTGCTGGCCAATCTTCAAGAGCACCTCCTCGGCAAGCTCCCACCGCATCGTAGACTTAAGTGCAACCACAGGCGTCAAGAAAAACAAAAGAAGCACATTGACAACGCTCAAGAAACAAGACCCCAAAATGAGTAAAAAGGGCCCAAAAGATAAAATCACTCCCAATAACTCCCCCATCGCAGGGATGTGTTTGAGAAGATAAAACACTCCGAGGACAAACCAAAGCACAAGATAGGCTGTCAGGATAGGGATCACTAAAGAGGCGATATTTCCCATGAGAGGCCATGAATTCTTGAGCGTTTTATTCACAGAAAGAGGACGCCCCTTCACCTCATCGTGGTACAGTCGAATCAGCGGAATCGCAGCTGTCATGAGAATGCCTGCCGAGAGAAATGCCGGTACGAACGCAAGACTGGCTTTGATCCAAGGGTTCGCATGTATCCACATCGAATGGCTCAAAACAACTAAAAGTCCCGCGATAAAAAGCACCGGAATCAGAAAGAAAATTTTCTTACGTGTATAGGAAAATTTGAATGCCCGATTGAAAAGCCCCTCGATCTCTTGCCACATAGGGGCCATTGTCTCAAAAACCGGCTTTATACTCCAGAGCCGTATGCAATTTTACAGTTTTTACTGATATTCTGGATTGGCAAAATCACATATCTGTAATTTATGCCTATCAACATCGATACTGTATAACAAGCCCTTATCCATATCGATAGATATGGTTTCCGATAGACCCATACATGTTAAAATTGTGGATTCCTTTGTTTTTACATCCCAGATTATGACTTCAGTTATCTCATTCCTTAGATCAGTGGAAGCTGTAATCAATCTTCCCTCCCAAAAGAAGAGCTGAGTAAACACACGGGCAGGAGGAAATGCATATGCAGGGCTTTCGTTAGTTAAGAACTCACGGATATCCTGCTCGGAAGTGCTGGGATTCAAAATGGAGTGTTCAATAAAGGGTTCTTTTAGTTCGAGAGTCTTAAGATCCCAGACCTTAATTTTACAATCTAGACCACCCGCTGAAAAAAGCTGATTGTCATTAATGGCAAGTGATGAGACAAGTCGTGAGAGAAGTAACTGTAGGGGACGGGGACCTGGCAAAGCTTCATGGGCTTGCACTTGATGAATGAGAGCGCCTGATGTAAGGTCAAAGATCGAGATCCGTCCGAGCTCATCTCCTACAATGACTCTTTCATGATCAAGAACCAATGCCGTAATGGGACACCCAAGATTTGTGTCTAAAGTTGTCGCAATTACACCCTCTTCTGATTTCTCAAATCTAGTAAGATTACCGTCTAAATGTCCCGATACCATTTGATGACCAGGATCATAGGTAAATGCTGTAATTTGAGAGTCAAGTGTTTGAGTGTGAACTTGCCCACTTTTCTTATCATGAATTTCAATAATTCCTTCGAGAACTTTTTCGAAACCCCGACGTCCCCATCTGTTTGATACTAAAACAAGCATTTCATCGTAAAAACTCACATGGAGAATGCTCGAAAAATTAGTTGTTGAACATTGTATTTTTTCAATGATCTTCATCTGGCGGGAGTCAATGATTTGGACCTCTCCTCCATCAATACAAACTTTTATGATCTTCCCCTCGCAAGCCCCTATAAAGCGGTCGTAATATTTTTCAAGTGAATGGGTTACTGCTGTACAGATACTTTGGCTTAGGTTCGAGTGCACCTTAAAACGGTGCTCAAAATTCGTTATCGCTGCATTGACACTCTGAGGAAACGCCTGGCAAAATATACGCCTCCAAAAGACAGCGTCAGAATAGATCTGTGAAGAGACCCAGTGTATGACCCTAGAAACTAGGCTAAAAGCTGTAAGATCCCTATAAGAAGAGAGATGCTCTAACACATTGGCAAGCAATTCGTTAGGGATAGACAAAACCCCCGAATCTTGTTCACTCCTTGTAGGAGGTACGTAGGGCACAATTGATAAAGCATTTGTTTGATTAGCCATATAGTTATTATTTCCTTTTTTATTGTTATTGTTCACATATTATATAAAATATTAATTATATAGTAAAGAAGTTTTTTATTAAATTTTAACTTATTTACAATCTGATTGTTGTGTATTTATTAATAATCTGATAGTTGCATTACATGCTAATTATTAACTAGTTAACGCAAGCTCTATTGAATCTGAGGACCGCTGTAAAGATACTTAGGCCGCACAATCGGAGTCCCCTTACCGCCCCGAGCCTCTAACCGCTCGTAGACGACTTGCCGAGCGATACCCACGACCCTGGAAAGGCCAAAAAGCACCGTGAAATATTCAGGATAGTCAAACCCTGCGACCACAAGCAGTGTTCCTGAAATCGCATCGATGTTGGGATAGGGGTCTGTGACCTTACGATTTTCAGACAGCACTTTCGTCCCCACAGTCCGCAGCAAAAGAGCGATTTTCACGAGAGGATGGTTCGGATACTCCTTCTTAAGATAGTCGTAGATCAACCCAGCCCGGGGATCTTCAACACGGAGAACCGCGTGACCAAATCCAAAAACGAGCTGCTGTTTTGCTAAGCGGCTCCGGATCAGCGTTTCCACTTGCTCAGCTGTAGCATTTTCTCCCACTTCTTTCACAACAGTGCGAAGAAATTCCAAACAATCTTGATTGGCCCGCCCGTGGCGGGGGCCTGCTAACGCACAGAGCGCAGAGGCCATGGAGCCATACAGATCTTCCAACCCGGAAGCGACGGCTTTTCCGACAAATGTCGAAAGATTTCCCCCTCCGTGATCGTAATGAACGATATTAAAAAGCTTGAGCGCCTCGTTGGCTCCCGGAACACGCACCATTGCAGCAAAATTCTCCATGTACCCGAGCTCTGGTTTTGACAAAGGTGTTTCTCCCCAACCTGCATGGTGGTTGATCACAACAGCTGCGAGCTGTGGAATCTTCGCAATTAAGTTGAGACAATCTTCTCGATAATCGCCGTTTTTCTCGAGCATCCCCAAAATTAGAACAGCCGCAGAAAATAGCTTCATCGGATGGCCCTGCCGCGGAAGATTTTGAATGGCTTTGATCGTCTCTGGCTTTAAATGAGACCTTTTTTGCATATCTGCAAAAAACGTCTCGATCTCTTGGGGACTACCTTCTTTTCCGAACATGAGAAGATAGATCACCTCTTCAGGCCGACAAAAGGCTAATTGAGCCACCGGCCTTCCCATGTAGAAAAGCCCTTTGTTAGGATCCACTGTCGATGTGGGACAATAGCCGACAGGAAAACCCCTCATCCCTGTCTCTAGATGCTCTTTCGTAATCTGAAATAAAACTTCATCGCTCATAAAATGTTCCGAATGGCCTCTCTCTCTTCAAGGAGTTCCTTCTCAGTGATTGCAATCTTCTTCTTCAAAAAATCATCCCAAGAAAGCCCTTTCACGATCTCAATGTTGCCCTTCCCTCGAGATCTACAAGGAAATGCAAAGACAATCCCCGGCTGGATCCCATACGGATTTCCATCCGATAAAACTCCCATGGAAAACCACTCCCCTTCCATGGTAGGCTCCAATAGCGATCGCATCGCCTCCAATGCTGCATGAGCAGCAGAAGCTGCCGACGATTTTCCCCTAGCCGCAATCACCACAGCGCCCCTTTGCTGAATCTGAGGAACAAACTCTTGTTCAAGCCACTTGCGGTCTGAAATAACTTCTAAGACAGGCTTACCATCGATGCGTGCATTGACAAAATCGGCCACTTGCGTTGCAGAGTGATTTCCCCAGATGGTGACGTGATTGACAGATTTCAAGGAGACACCCGCTTTACGAGCTAAAAGAGACACCGCTCGATTTTGATCGAGCCTTGCCATGGAAAAAAACCGGTGTTTTTGACTATGCTTTTGAGCAATCAAACAATTCGTATTGCAAGGATTACCCACAATGAGAATAACACACCCTTCTGCTGCAACCTCGCCTAAAGCAGATCCCTGCTCAACAAAAATTGTGCCGTTGACCCCCAAAAGATCTTTCCTCTCCATCCCCGGGCCTCGCGGTTTAGCTCCCACTAAAAAGACCGTATCCACTTTGCTAAACACCTCGCGAGGATCTGTGCCGATTTTGATCTCTTTCAAAAGAGGAAACGCACAATCTTCCAGCTCCATGACAATACCCTTAAGCATCTCGAGAGACGCCACAGTCTCCAACAAATGCAAACTGATGGGCTGCTGGCTCCCAAAGAGCTCCCCTGCCGCCAGCCTAAATATCAAGCTATAGGCAATCTGCCCAGCTCCCCCACTCACCCCGATCCTCTTGATGCCCAGTCCCATAAATCGCATTCTAGAAACGGCTCTATATAAGTGCAAACCAATATTGCGCCCTTAGCCGATTTCTGCTACAATGTGAGGACTTTTTTTAAGGAATACACTATGACAACAACCACTTTAGAGGCAGTTCAAGACAGGCGCACTTTCTGATCACGCCGGACTATTTAGCCGTATCACTCTCTAAGATACATGCGGTCACCAAGATTTGAACTTGGGACCTCGACATTATCAGTGTCGCGCTCTAACCAACTGAGCTATGACCGCGGAAAACTGGAGGTTAGGAGACTCGAACTCCTGACCCTCTGAATGCAAATCAGATGCTCTACCAACTGAGCTAAACCCCCGAAATCCAGAGAGCGAAAACAAACAACATACTCCACAAAACCGTTTTTCCACAATCTTTTTCCTTGACAATCAGCCTCTCTCCTCTAAATTCAAATATTTTATTGATATAAATTAAAGTGCAAAATTTTCATCCCTGTGCTATAATCCCTCCAAATTAAAGGAGGTTTTTCAATGGCAAGTTTGATTCATCCTAACTACAGGTCAGAAGTCGCACTATCTATTGCAACCACAGTCGCTGCGGGGTGCGCACTGTTTTCGCGTTATGAAACTGCAAAAATCATCGGCCTTACTGTTTTAACAGCGGTCGGCTACGGAGTTCTAAATAATATGGTTGCCTGCCGCCACTGCAGTGAATATTTCATTGTAGAAGACGAACCCAGCAAAAAAGACCCCATGACTGCTCGACTTGTGAGAAGTCTGAGCCCTAGTGTCAATGCACTGATTTGGGCAGTGTGGTGGTGGCAGCGCAGTTGTTATTTCGGCGCTTGCTTTGCCGCTGCTGCCAGAATACCTTTTTCAAAATCTGTTTATCAGATATCAGCTAGGCAACTCGCCCCCTATATGGCAGCCTGTGCCGCAGTCACTTTTGTTATTGCCAATTTGAAAGCCCGAAACGCTCAAATTGCCCTGCAAGACGAGATTGATGTAGGCGATCTTATGATTAGTCAGAAACATCCTGGAGTTCATAAAACCTTACAAGCCGCCTGGGAAGCCTGTACGGTTCGAACCCACATGAACCGTACCGGCGGTTATGTAGCCAGTATTGTATTGATCATCGGGATGGTTGTCAGTAGACTAGGACTCATCAAACTACCAAGGATGCCGCAATGACAATCACCGCTAATTTAAGGTATGCTTACAATGTTTTAGCAACGCCCGCACTCCGATGGGCTGTAGCGGCAGGGATCACCACTCGCCTTGTACAGTATGCAATCAGTTCTTTTTTTCGAGCTCCTAGTCAATGGGTTTCCTTAATGACGCGCGTTAACCAGTTGCCTGGCGGGCAGACTCTTCTAAATTTAGGTCCCTCCTTTGTCGTAGGTTTTGCTGTTTTAGCGCGATTGTTATCCAGTGGCTACAAGCCTTCTCATGCAACTGTTGATGCTTATATACGCAGGGAAAATGCTGGGCCTGGCTTTAACAAAGAGATCGATAAAAACTGTACAGCGGTCTTTTGCTCAAATTATCCTAAAGATGCGGGATATGATCCTTTCTGCGATGCCTATGGCTATGTTGAGACTAATCAAGTTCAGATCATCGCAATCGCTGACGGGTGTGGGTTAGGACATTGTTCTCAACAGGTTGCCAGAGCCATGGTAGATGGGTTTTTTGCATCTATTAACCCTTTTAATCATCAGGCTGCAGTGGAAGCAAAAGCTTTTGTGTTGGACGCTGCCCAAAGCGCCCAGAAGCATTTAGAAAAAGAGCATAAAAAAAATGAAGATAAATATGCTGGAGCAACCACGACGTTCTTAGGAGGCAAAATTTTCACAGCCCTTGACGGGAAACGTTATTTTGCCGGTGTCAATTGCGGTGATTGTAAACTCTATCACCTGACCAACACTCAATTTGTTGAACTGACAAAACCGGCCCGAACAAATACTCATGATTCTGGAGGAAGATTTGGCCCTGGAAGAGATGAAAATGATAAAACTGAATATGACTTCAGTGTTGAGGTCAAATCAGGAGATCAGCTGATTTTCATGACAGATGGTGTTCATGATAACTTAGACAAAAACCCCGGAGAAAATGAAGAATTAGGGGCAGCCGACGCTCGAAAACTAGATACTCTACAACGGTTTTCTAAAGCTGACGATCTTGGGCTTCAAATTATGCGATATGTCTTCGATTATACAAGGGCTCTCTTTAAAGCTGGATCTGAAGGAAAAAACATGAAGACGCTTTCTAAGGAAGACTACCCTGGAAAACTTGATCACATGACTCTTCTTGTTGTCAAAGTTTCTTGAATAAATTCCGGTCAATAATTATTGTTTATCGATAATGACAACACCTAACACATCTTATTGGTGGCTCTACGGAGCCCCTGTTGCAGCGGGAGGCCTACGGGCTGTGATTGGGACGCCGTTAGATGCAGTCGCTACAAGAGAAATTCTTCTTTCTCAGACCACACAGCAAGTTTTGCGTGGGATGTCTTTCTTCGACTACTGGAGAGGGTTTCAACCTAATCTATTGAAGTTCACAACCCGTACTCCTTTGAACTTCATCTTTGTGAAGTTCTCTTCATCTGCAGTCCCCACTCATTTAGACCCCGGTGTTCGTGGGGTCGCTTTGGGCGTTTTAGTCGGAGGAATGGAAACCGTGACGATCAACGGTGCAAATGCCGTGCGAACCCGGTTCATCCAAGGAGAGCGCTGGGTTGTGCTCAAGAAGGAAGGCTTGATCGTTCTTACCAAAGGGCTCAGCGCCGCTTTTGCTCACCGGGCCTTAAGCTCGGCGATTTTCTTTGGCACGTATGAAAAACTCAATAGTCTCTTTCCCCAGCAAAAAGCTAAGGTCAGCACGATCTCTGGAATCATCCAGGTTCTTTTAACCGCTCCCTTCTACATTGCTGCCATCCATAAGCAAGATAAAAAAGCTATTCCTACCCGGCTGGATCGGTTAATAATCGATCTTTATAAAACCCGCGGCTTTGCCCGCGGACTTTTCTTACCCGCCTTAGCCCCCCGCCTGGTCCACTCAGTCATGACATCCGCTCCCCTTCTCTGGCTGATGGAAAAACTCCAACTCATTCACCGCAAAAATTGAATTTTTTTGCGTAGGTGTTTATAATCCCTTCCAATGGAAATCTGGCTCGATACGATTGATACTCTGACGATTGAAAAGGCCCACCGCGCGGGGATCTTGCGTGGGGTGACAACCACCCCAGCCATGCTCGCTGCAGCTGCTGAGCCACACGAGACACTGAAGGCTCTTTTAGCAGCCCAGCCAGGACCTGTCGCTGTCGAAGCTGGAGGCGACATTGTCACCCAAGGAAAAAAACTCTACGAGTATTCAGAGCGTATCATCGTCAAAGTTCCTGTCACAGAGTCAGGCCTAGAAGCAATTTCTACTTTGGCTAAGGCAAAAGTTCCCGTCATGGCTTCAGCCATTTATCATCCAACGCAAGCGTTACTCGCAGCTCTTGCAGGAGCTACCTGGGTCGCGCCTACATTTTCAAGGATGCTGACTTCGACAGACAACCCCCTAGCTCTCTTAGAAATCGTCAAAAATATGGCGACTCATTACCCCTTCAATACCCGGCTTCTTGCCGTCCACCCTAAAACAATTGAACAGATTCGCTCATGCCTTGCGGTCGGCATTGAGGCTATCACCCTTCGAGAAGATCTTTTAAAAGATCTAATGGAAACCCATGAGCTAACCGCTCATGCGGTTGAGCAATCGAGTGAAGATTGGAAAAAGCTCTTAGACAAAGCTTGGTTTTAATACTAAAGATTATAATCCCCTTATATTGAGATTGTTACGCATACCGTGCGCTGGCAATGCACGGTTACCCACCAAAGTATGCATTGACAACGCACGGTTCGCAAAACCTAAGCGGGCACCGCATAGTAATAAAGAAATATTTATTTTTGTAAAATCTATTCTTATGATAAAATAACTTCTGAAATGGCCAATTCACTTAACAATATTCGAAATCTAGTCGTCCATTCTTTTCTAAGAATGTATAAAGAGCCTCTTGGAAAAGCAGGTATATTGGGAACCCCCATTATACTTGCGCTGGGAATAGCACTTTTTACTATGAAAAGATGGGGGCTAAATGTTTCTTTTCCTACGCAGATTCTCCATGGACTTATTTCCAAAATAAAATCTATCAATCCTGTTGCTGCCAAAGCAGATCTTTCTCTGCTACCTGCAGATCTTTGCAAGTTTAAACCGCTTCTTCAGAAAACTCAACGCCTAGTTAGCTTTAAAGATTTCAACCCAGGCTGTAGACATCATGAAGATGAGCTCCCTCATTGCACGCGTGAAATCATAATGGGAAGTACGCCAAACCAAGAAAATGCGATCTTTATTAAATTCCCTATGGGGAAGCATATATTCGTGCGACAAAAGCGTGCCAAAAATGAACAGTTGGCGTTTTTGATTAGCCATCGACTAGCCTTAAATGTTGTTCCTATCACAATGGCCCTTGAAGGATATGAACAATTAATAACGAGTTTGGTCCCACAATCTATTTCAGAACGTTTAAAACAAGGAATGAGCCCCCTTAATCCTTTGGAAAACAACTATGCAGGTGTGGTCATTCAAGAGGGGTTACTACTTCATAAAAATCAACTCCATGTAAAGAAAAATCCTTTGATGTCATTTGAGACATTTGGTCTTGATATGGATCAAGTTCATAGAGCCGTTCTCTTCAACCTAATAGTTGGAAGAATGGATGCTGATCGACACAATACAATTATTGATTCATCAAAAAAAATTATGGAGCATGATAACGAAAAACTAGGAGCTAAACATTCCGATAGCTGGCTTTTGAACACCTTTGCCGAAACAATCATTAGCAGAAAAGTGCTAGATGATTTTCTTAATCATGATGTTTCTCTAATAAAAGAAGTTTTTCAAGAAATGAAACAGTTTGACTTTGAACCCACACTTGAGCCTCTTATTATCGAAAATTTTGAAAAAATACACCAGTTTTTGAGTGCAGATAGCAAGAATGAGATCAAAGTTTGCGATTTAGTTCAGATTTTAAAACCAAAGTTATAATATCATACAATTCAACTCGACTGTGGAGTTGCTGTAGGGGTGCCGTCCAACCAAAAGCAGAATAGACATCTTTCGAACTTGCTCTGCTCGAAAAAATCTAAGGAGCGCTGGCTCTTTTTTGGGCAATGAGCAATAGCAGCCATTGTTTTTTTTTGAGTTTTCGTTTACATTGTGGAAATGCAAATCGCCGTCATTGGAGCTTCCGGTCTTATTGGGAATAATCTCTGTCGCACCCTAGTGGAAAAAGGGTTCAAGGTCAAAGCGCTTGTCCATGTCAACTCAAACGCATTGGAAAGGCTAGATCTTGAAAAAGTCCGAGGAGACATCTTGGATGTTGCAGGACTTAGAAAATTTCTTCAGGGCGTCGATGTCGTCTTTCACGCGGCAGGAAAAATCTCGATCGATGGTGATAAAGATGGCAGCGTCAGAGCTGTCAACGTCACGGGAACTAAAAACGTCGTCGAGGCATGCCTGGCCTGTGAAGTGAAAAGACTCGTCTACTTCAGTTCGATCCATGCTTTGCAGCAACAACCCGAAGAAGAACTCGATGAAACTCGAGCACTCGTTGGTGCAGAAGGACTCCTCCATGATGTTGCAAAATCAGATGCGGAAAAAGAGGTCAGAAAAGGAATCGCTCAAGGCCTTGATGCCATTATCCTTAACCCTACTGCAGCTATCGGCCCCCATGACTTTCAACCTTCTCTTTTAGGCCAAGGGCTGATGGCTCTTTACAACCGAAAAATCCCCACACTTGTCGACGGAGGCTTTGACTGGGTTGATGTGCGCGATATCGCTAAAGCTGCGATTGCAGCAATGGAAAAAGGAATTCCTGGTGAGCGGTATGTGATTTCAGGGATGTGGAAGACTGTCAAAGAATTGGCCTTTTTAGTCCAAGAGATCAGCGGTAAGCCTGCTCCTAAGTTCACCTCTCCGCTATGGCTGGCTCGGATGAGTGTTCCCTTGGCAAAAGCTTATAGTTTTATCACCCACACTCCCATGCTCTACACACAAGAGACTTTAGAGGTTTTGCTCCGCTGCAATCGGAACATTAGCTCTCTCAAAGCCCGCCGAGAACTAGGATTTTATCCCCGCCCCTTAAGCGAGACTTTGAAAGACACGTTTGATTGGCACAAGCAAGTAGGGGCGCTCAAGTAATACCAAGTCCAGGAAATAAATGCATATTTTAGCTGCGTGAAAGCTGCCGAAATTCCACGATCGTAAGTGGGTTAGTATTAAGCAATACAAACCCACTTACGATCGTGAAATTGCGGCGCTTTGACGCGCTAAAATGTGCATTTATTTTCTGGACTTGGTATAACTACTGATAGACGCACGGAAGCTGCCAATAGGGATGGGTGAGGTCTTTTTCGTATTCCCCTGAGATTTCATTGTAGATTTTCACAGGCCCGATATTTTCCCCATACCGCTCTTGTAGATATTTTTTAGTCTGGTTGGGAACGTACACCTCGATTCCATCAAAATCTGCTTTTTTAAGAGGGAAAACCGTTTCATATGCCGAAGGAATAGTAAAGCGCCTCTCTCGGATTTTATACGATTCCACCATGAATGAGCTGTTTTCATAAGATAAAATCGAAGCGACCGTTTGCATTGCAGGATCAATTCCAAAATGGTAAATATCAATATAATTACGATTTTCGCGGATATAGACTCGGATATAAGTTTTGGGTCGGCAACGATTTGACCAGTCCTGGACATGGTACTTATCTTTGTCAAGGCCACCCCGGCCACCCAGGGCCCGCATGACATTGTCAAAATCCGGCGCAAGTATCGCTAAATCGATATCGCCATCCCAAGGAATCACACCTCCATACCGATAGGCTCCTAAGCAAGTTCCACAATCGAGCCAAAAAGGGATCTGATTCACTTTCAACAAATGAACCATCTCTTTTAAGAGATCTTTTTCAAGTGTTAAGGCACTCTCTTCTCCAGGTCTTCTCTTATGAAGAGGAGCCTCAAGCCTTTCTGGATTCTCTTCAAGGGCAAGCCCGAGCTGGCGGTAATCATCGAGATGGGGCTTCACCTCACGAGAGCTCAAAGTTTGATCAATCTCTTGGTGACGAGTGCGGACTTCTGGTGAAAGATATCCGATACCTTTAATTAAACTCCCCAGCGGAAGTGCAATTGGAAAACTCACAATCGCAGCCGTGCTTTTCAGCACGAGAGTTTCGTGATAGTTGAATTTTTGCTCAAGGCGGTACTTCCCATCTTCGTTAATCGCCACTTTCCCCGCTAACAAAAACTGTACAGGCGTCAGCACGATATTCCCGATTTTTTCTAGCCCCTTTGCATCTGAGGCTGCCGTATTGAGAAAGACATTGTCACAAACCTGATGATAGGCCGTTACAACCGGCAACCCGAAATAGATCAATTTTAGAACTAATTTATCCCAACTCATACCATTTTCTATACCGAATTAGAATTTTTCGTGTCTATAAAAGATTTTTTTGCTAACAGGAACTTATGAAGAGATCTATCATCGCAACACTCACACTTCTCAGCTGCACCTTGCACGCCACCGAATCGACCCTACAAATGCGTCATAGAGAATCCGGCGGAGTCGGATATAGTCAAGGATATACATCGGTTGATTATTTCCTTACCACGCAAGGAGATAAAACCGAATTTCTCTTTAATCTAAGAGGTCATCTTTTTAATGATGCTCATTTTGCAGGTAACACAGGGCTTGGAGTCAGGTATTCTCTCAAAGACGACCATTATCGCATTGGAACTAACGTTTTCTACGATTGCCGCGATACTTCTCACTTCTTTGCTAACCAGATCGGCGCAGGGCTTGAACTTTTGAGCCGCCATTTTGATCTAAGATTTAACGGCTATCTTCCCGTCGGAAAGAAAAAGAATTTTGAAGAAAGAACCTTCCGCGATTTTGTCGGCAATAATGCCCTCATCCGCAGTAAGCTCCATGCAGCGCTCCCTTGTATTGATGGAGAAATTGGGGTTCCCTTTTGCAAAAGATGGACTATTGCTGCAGGATCTTATTACTTGTTTAGTGAGAAAAGCCACCACTTAACCACTGGCAATGCTTGGGGAGGTAAACTCCGGGCTGATGTGACCTTAGGTCGCTATGTGGGCCTTGGAGCCATCGTCACACACGACTCGATTTTTCATACGCGTTTTCAAGGCGTTCTCTCCATTAATATTCCCTTGGCATCTCGTCCTGTGTCAAAGAATCAAAAAACTAAAGAACAACCCACTAGGAATCTCCGACAAGTTCCGATCATGCGAAATGAGATCATCCCTATTGAAGTCAGGAGAAACTCTAGAGAAATTTTAACAACCAGCAGTGATCCTGCAAATCCCGTCCGGTTTCTGTTTGTGAACAATACCGCCTCGAGTGGAGACGGCTCCTTTGAAAAACCGTTTGCCTCTTTGAAAGAGGCTGAAATCCACTCAGAGCCCGGAGATGTGATCTACGTATTTCCAGGCGATGGAACTCCCCGTTTGATGGATGAGGGTATTGTGCTAAAAGAAAATCAAATCTTAGCCAGCTCTGGCGCTCCCTTAAGCGTCAATAAGGTTGAAATCCCCGCCTTTACACCTGGCATTTCCCCTATCATCACTAACGTACAGCCCAACCAACCCATTATCACAAACCCTGGCAAAAGCCGCTTGAATGACTTCATCTTCTTACCCCCTTGGGAATACCTCCTCAAAGGATTAAACGCACTACGATCTAAGCCCGATTTTTCAGCGACTCATGAAGAACCAAAAGAGGTTCCTCCACAAGATGAGATCTCAGAATCCCCGCCATAAGGAAAAAGATCACCCTAGACGACGGATCACACAAAGGGTAATAGTCGACCATTCCGATCCCTAAAAATGCCAATAGAATACATGCACTCGTCAGAACAGCGGGCTGCTCTCTTAACCTCCACCCTTTCATTAAAATAACCCAAGAGAAGGCCAAAAAGGCCATCAGCCCAGGAATGCCAATTTCAGCTGCAATGTGCAAGTAGACATTGTGGACATAGGCGATTTCTGCAGCTGTTTTTTCAAACATCGTTTGAAAAGCTAACATATAAGAATTAAACCCCACCCCCATCCAGGGGTGTGCTTGGATCATCTTCCACCCAATCTCATGCAAGGCGAGTCTTTTAATATCCGAAACCTGCGACACCGCTGTATAAGAGACAACCCCTCCCCTCTCAAAAAGTTGAGGATAAAGAAGTGCTCCACACAGAAGAAAACATCCTCCTGCAACTCCTATTAATGAGGAGAGTTTTTTATCTTTCCAAGATGTCACTGCAATCCACAGAAGCGTCATCAAGACCCACATGTAGAGCGCTGAGCGTGAATAAGTGATAAAAAGACAGAAGACCTGAAGCGCTATGATAGCTGCTAGCCACCCTCTTTTTTTCCCCAGCCCATAGAGATAATAGGTCATTAACAGCCCAAACACCATCACCCCTCCCAGGATGTTCGGATGGGGCAGCGTTCCGCTCGCTCGTAAAATAAAGGGGTGGTCTCTCACCACATGAAAAAGACGATCGAAGATCCAGCGAGAGCCATCGGCAATAGGAACCGTGGAGCCGACAAAGTTACGAGCGATCAGTGTCGGCTCACCTAACATTTTCAAGCCTAACGAATGTTGGACAAAATACTGGACAATAGCAATGAGCGCTTCGATCACAGAAGCCATGACAACCCCTTTGGCAAGAGCTGTAAAAGGAATTTGCGGCCGATGTCCTAAGACAAAGAATAACCCTGCTGGCAAAGCCAAATGCATCCAGCGCCAGTACTGGAGTGGATAGGTCGGCAAGCTAGAGCCAAAAATCGATACCAAAGCCGCCAGCAAGAAAAGCGTTAGATATTTTCTTTCCCCTTCCCAAAATAACAATTTACCACGCAAGGCCATTCCGATAAGAGCAATGATCAAAAAATCTGCCACAAATACATCGAAATGGATCTCAAAGTAAGCTGGAAGGCTCCAGCTAGTCTGGATCAAAGAAGCCGAAAAAGCTCTAAGACTCTTATAGAGACGAGGCTGAAAGGGAATCAGCACAGCCAGCAATATGACGCCGTAGTTAAACCATCTGCTCTGCCGAACCTCTTTAATCATCTCCACAGAATAAGGATTTGCCCCTGGATTCTCAAGATAATTTAAGATTCAGCCTTCAAGGATTTTTAAACTCATCTGAGTTTCCTCAAAATGATTTTTGCAAAACGGCGAACACGAGGACTCTTGTAATACTCTGCAATTTCTTCGAGTGGTTGTCTATCCACCCCCTCAATGCTTGATTTTTCAATACGCAAATCTTCCACCACTTCTTGCAGATTTTTCCATTCTTTGTGATACACGTAGACATAATCAGCGAGTGCTTTCCAGGGATGAGCCATTAGAAATCCATTTTTTCTTTCGACACACATGTAAAACTGTTCTTTCGGAGTGTGGGCATAGTTAAAAACACCAATAGGTGTTTGAACCATTAAACTTTTCTTTGCCGTGACATTCGTGGTGCTATACACTGCCTCGGGAATCCATCCATGATAAGACAACGCAGATGCAAGACTAATATAAGAGGGGCCATACAAATGTTGAGCAATTTCAAAGGCATCGAAAGGCAACCCATCGATAAGATAGATCCCCCTTTTCAAACGAACAAGATCTTTCTTCTGTAAGGCCCTTTTAATCCAAGAATACCTTCTATCCTCGCTCCCTCCCAGAAGTGTAGCCAATTCTATATCCCGAATATAAGGTTTGCTGTGATGCCTTAAGTCCAATTTTCGCTCCTGAAACTGTCAAAAAATGACAGTTTCTAGACTGGATTTTGACAAAATCTAGAGAAGTTTCCGAAATATACCGAATTTATGTCAGTCGGTTGTAATGTTCGTTGCAAGCTTCCACCACTTGTGAAAACTCAGCTTTTGTAATCTCACCTCTAAGCTGTTTTTTACTGACATGCCCAATAACATCCGCCATCAGGTCTTCACGCTCCTTGAGGACCGCAGCTCGGTAGGATAGCAACCCCTCATTAAGCTGCTGCTGAATCTGTTGATCATGAAGCCTCTTAAGGATAGTAACAACTTCGTCATGGTACCCAAGATCGTATTTTAGATCTTTTAACTGAAGGTCCATGTGGCGCGTAGGCGAAGTTCTAAATCTCACTGAATTACGAGTAGCTTCGTCAGGTAGTGTTGAAAGATCTGGCATAGGGGACTTATTCTTTTCATTAATCCAATTCTCTATCGCTCCTTTTTCATATACCTTTCCAGTAGGATCTTTAACAGGAACTACAATGAGATCCTGCGTGATAGGACACATAAAATTTTCGAGTTCGGAAGCTTGCAAAAATTGTCTAAACATAGGAAATACCTTGTCTGGAAGCACCTTGAATTTCCACTCCGTATAGGCATCCAATTTCAGAGTCGTATTAATGGTATAACCTGCCCCGAATAGAGAACCTATAAAAGCCCCACTTAGTACACCACAAGTACCGACTTTCATTGCCTTGACATGCTTCTCGTCCTTTTCTTCATCCTGACTGAGAACGAACATAGCTCCAAGCAAACCAAATACTGCTCCTATAGCAGCTCCTATTCTGGTTGTTGTCATAAGTTCGGCGCGGGCTTCTTTAACACTCCTAAAATATTCACAATATCCCTGTATCTCTCTACGAATAGAATTGGAAGTCAGGGTGCTAATCCTCCCCTCCTGTGTTTGAGATAATGGAAACACCATGTTCTCAATAGTTAATCTACCACCTACTTTTGCTGTCATACATCTCCTTGTGTTGCTTTAATGTAAAATTCACGACCTATCAAAATAAACAATCCAATGTAAGCTATTGAACCGACTCGACAGCTCTCAAAATAAAAAACCGCGGGACACACGACACAAACAAATAAGGCGAATCCTCCTCCCACAGTCTTCGCACTCCTTTCAGACTTTGGAAGAAGAGAACCTACAGCTTCTATTAAAGGTCCTGGAAAGGAAAATACCTTATCAAAAATTTTTCCCACTATAGTGGTGGGAATCTTCTCCGAAAGACCCCGAATCTCCTCCCACCGACCTAAATGCTGTGGAACTATGAGGTCTGTTAAATTGTTACGAAATTGAACCATTCTTTAACCTTCTTCATTTTGTTGTTTTAATTTTTTTTCTAAATTTGCATTAAATACTGAATCTATGTAGATGTCTTTTTTGACAAATGTTATAGAAGCAATGCACAACACATCGTGGCTATAGATAAACGCTACAAGTTCTTTTTTTTCAAACATGTAAATTTGGCCTTCCTTATAGATAAAGAGAGCTTGAGTCACGGGCTTATTAGATCGATGGCAGATGTGTTTTCGGAAAGGTTCCATTGCATGATATTTTTCATCCATTCTCTCATACTGCAACGAAGTGTCATTACGAGGAGGAATCTCATAAGGCACAAGATGCCATTCCCCTATTACAAGGACATTGGAGGGGGGAGAGAACCATTTTCGAGCAAAAAAGTAAAGACTCCTGACTGCAAGAGCAAATTGCAGCGCTTCATAAGGATATAAAAGACATTTTGCTGCCCAAGAAACCGAGAGAGAAGAATCACAACGAGCCTTGGCGTGGAACTTGAGGACTTTATGCCCTTCTTGCAACAGAAGAAAAGCGACGGCTTGTTTAGGAATCTGACCTTGTTGAAGACTTTTGAAAATATGCAGAACTAGCCCTATCCACTGGAGTTTTTCAAAGCGGGCATTGATGTGTTGGTAACTTTTAACAACTTGGCCAATGCCCCTCCAAGCTCGTGAGCGCTGCAAGGTGTCATCTTGAAACCAAAGAGGCTCTAGATGATAGACGAGGGGAGGAGGAGCATTGACAATTTGCAGGGTCTGATTAAAATCTTGAAGATCTTCAAAGTGCCGTCTCTCATAATTGACATCTGAGATTAAAACTGCTTCGCTGGCAATCTCTTGAGCAGAGATAACTCCACTGAGAACCATCTGGAGCTTCGAGGAGGTAGAACTCGTTTGCCAAGTGACAGCTAGTTGACAGAGTTGATAGAAAGAGGTTTTGATCTTCGCAGCGCTATTAAGGACCCGGTAAGAATCTTGCAGAACTGATAGAACCATTGGATCGAGAACCCTGTTTGATACGTTTTATTTTATTCCTTCCCTAACTTTTTGGTAAAGCAAGAAAAATTTGACATCGAAAAATAGCGAGCAAATCCTTTTTTGTGGTGGAAAAAATCAGCACCGATTAGAATGCAAAGCAGTTCATTTTATCTAGGTTTAGGAGGATTTTACCACATGTCTAGACATCTTTTTCGCGCAACTCTCGTGTTCAGTCTTTGCTTATTCACTCATGGCTATAGCGATGGGGGTCTCGAAGAGCCCGTCTCTTCTTCGTCAGCTGTATCTGCAATCGAGCCCGTTGAAATTCATTCCATGACTTCTGCTCCTGAGGAAACTCATTTCTCTGAAGAAAAGGTCGCAGCACCTCTTCCCATTGCCATTGAAAAGCCCTTCTCTCCTTTTACAGGCAAAGTCAAAGGCAAAAAAGTTCGTCTCCGTGCAAGTGCTGACTTAGAAAGCCGCGTTGTCAAAGAGATCAACCGCAGTGATCTCGTTGTGGTCTTAGGAGAAAAAGGCGACTTCTATGCTGTTGAACCTCCTGCTGGTTTAAAGACGTATGTTTTCCGTAGCTTTATTCTCGACGGCATCGTCGAAGGCAACCGCGTCAATGTGCGCCTGGAGCCTTCTTTAGATGCGCCCATTGTCGGACATCTGAATAGCGGCGACAGAATTAAGGGCGTTATCAGCTCATTGAATAATAAGTGGTACGAGATTTCTCCTCCTGCTGGAACACGTTTTTACGTTGCAAAAGAATTTATCGATGCCATTGGTGGTCCTGAAGTCAAAGCTCAAATTGACAAGCGCCGTACAGCTGCTGAACAACTGCTCGATGCCGCAACGGTCTTAACCCAGGTTGAGATGAAAAAATCGTTCAAAGAGATGGATATCGATCGGATCCGTCATAATTACCAAACCGTCATGAACGATTTCACAGAGTTCCCTGAGCTCTGCGATAAAGCCAAAGAAGCCTTCAACGTCTTACAAGAAGAATATACCCAACGCAAGATCGCCTACCTTGAAGACAAAGCTGAAGGAAAAACCAGCGAAGAAGTCGGCCCTTCTTCTTTCAAGCTTGAAGTTGCGATGAGTCCAACAGACCGCATGAAAATGTGGGAGCCCATTGAAGAATCTCTCTATTTAAGTTGGGCAGCGCGCAATGACGATCGCTCTATCGATGAGTTCTACGAAGATCAAAAGCAAAATGGCGTGGTTCTCACAGGAATTGTCGAGCCTTACTCAGACCCTGTCAAAAGAAAGCCAGGAGATTTTATTCTTAAAAATAAAGATCTGCCAGTTGCTTATGTCTACAGCACCCACCTTAACCTCCAGGACTATGTCGGTAAAAAGGTAACGCTAGTAGGGACAAAACGGGAGAATAACAACTTTGCGTTCCCCGCTTACTTTGTCCTCTCTGCTGAATAGTTGGAACTGCGTGAATGGGCTCTCCAGATTCTCAGCTCGGGAAGGCTTGAAGATAAGCTTTTTTTCCCAACTGAGCTGACTGACTTTTCTCCAGGCCCTGCCCTTCTTTGGAAGGAACCTAGCCGGGCCCTGGGGATGACATTTCAGCCCCATTCTCGCCAAGACCGACTCCCCCGTCCCTCTGAGCTTTTTCAAGCTGATAAACGAGCGATCTGTTTGCACCGCTTTGCAGGACACGAACTTCTCGCTGTTGAGATCATGGCCTATGCCCTGCTGGCATTTCCAGAAGCCCCACCCCATTTCCGTAAAGGAGTTGCCCACACTTTAAAAGAAGAGCAAGACCATGTGAAACGGTACCAAAAACGGATGCAAGAGCTAGGACTCCAGTTTGGAGATCTCCCCCTCTACCGTGGATTTTGGTCATATGTTCCCCATCTCACCACACCCCTCCGCTATATCAGCGCCATGAGCCTGACCTTTGAAATGGCTAACCTCGATTTCGCTCCTATCTATAGCCAGCTATTTGCCGAGCATGGCGATCTTTTATCGAGCGAGTTGATGCAAGGAATTTTTGAAGATGAAATCGGCCACGTCTCATTTGGATGCCGCTGGCTAAAAAATTGGAAAGATCCCCAACATTCTGCTTGGGAGACATGGAAGGCCCACCTTCCACCCCGCACTCCCCCGTCGCAAGCTAGGGCTCCCCTCTTCTTTTCTCAGCACCGGCGCCTTGCCGGTTTAGACGAAGAGTGGATTAAGAATCTGGAGCTTTCAGCTCCCGGCTAACCAATTTGCGAGCTGCTGTCTCAATCTCATCCATCTCTTTTAAAGGTTGAATAGATGAAGCAGCACCCAACTCACTGAACTTACGGGCGCTAGAAAGGACATTTCGTTCAAGAGATCCCGTCGCTTGATTATAAGCCACCACCGCTTGGTCAAGAGCTTTACCCAACTGGCCCCAATGGCCTGTGAGATCCGATATTCTCTTGTATAATTCATGACCGAGCTCGCTGACACGCTGAGCGTGTCTGGAAAGACTCTCTTGCTTCCACCCATAAGCGACAGCCCGGAGGAGCGCAATGAGCGTCCCCGGCGTTGCGAGCATCACGCCAAGACCCACTCCATACTCAATCAGGAGAGGATCGGCCTCCATGGCAATTGCAAAAATCGTATCTGAAGGAATAAAGAGCACGACAAATTCGGGAGTGGGCTGAAAATGCTCCCAATAATTTTTCTTCCCTAAAATCGTGATATGATCCTTCAGATGCCGCGCATGCTGCCGAAATTTGTCTAAGCGCGCCGTCTCATCCCCCGTTTCGATCCCTTCCAAATAAGCCTCTAGGGGAACCTTCGCATCAATCACCACCTGTCTTTCTCCAGGGAGCCGAACGATCAGATCAGGTTTACGACGCTGACCCTCGGTCAAATCGTATCCCTGCTCAAAAAAATCGCAGTGCTGCAGCATCCCTGCTAACTCTAACACCCTCCTCAATTGAAGCTCTCCCCAGCGACCTCTTCCTGCAGGGGATCGGAGCGCTTTCGCCAGTTTGGATGTCTCAGCTTTAAGCTGATGTTCAGATTCCATGAGCGCTTGAAGTTGTTGTTTTAAGGCTCCGTGATCGGATTTTCGCTCATTTTCTAAAAGACGCATCTGCGCATGGATTTTGTCAGTCATCTCCTGGATCGCTTTTTGCTTGTCTTTCAGATCGTATTGCGATGTCTCAAAAAGCGCTTCTTTAGAGACATGCCGAAAGGTCTCTTTCAGCTCTTCTTGATTTTGAACCTTGTCTTCCGCAACTAGACAACGGACCCATAATTTCTGATAGCGATAACCTAGTAAGATGAGAGCCAGTAACAAGAAAATAGCAATAGCAATCACTCCGCATCCTCTTCATCTGGTTCAAAATCTTCGAGCGTCTTAGATTTTTTCCCTGCAATCAACCGAATCATCGATAAAATAATTCCCAACAGAATATAGCCCCATGTAAGGATGAGCAGCATGAGAGGGAAAAAATGCAAAATTCCATAGAGGATAAAAATCGCCATTACAACAGTCATCAGCACTAGCTGAAAGGACGGCACTCGAAAATGAAGGGCTTTTAAACTCGGAAATTTCCACCGGCTGACCATTAAAAAGCCCAGCACAATCCAGATTGAAGTGAGAACAATTGCCAGGGTCGTTGGAGCCCAATTTAACCACTTCTCTGCCATCGGTGAGATGAAAAAGAGATTGGTGACAACCGCCGTAATCGCCGCTGCAGGGATAGGAAGACCTGTAAAATTCTTTTTTTGAGCTGCCTCTTCCTCAATATTGCCTTTGGCTTGAGTCACTTTGACGTTAAATCTAACCAGACGAAGAATCCCACAGATCGAATAGAGCATCGCTCCGACAATTGCAAAAAACGACAGTCCCGTCCCCTGCTCAAGAGAGAGCCCTTTAAGGAGTAGAACCGAAGGAGCTACCCCAAATGAGACAGCATCCGCCAGTGAATCGAACATAAACCCAAATTCGCTCTCAGCCCGAATGATCCGAGCCACTGCCCCATCCATCAAATCCGCAAAAGCTGCCATGAGCAGCAATAACAACGATGTGAAAAGGACATGGTAGCTGCCCGAGCCGGGCTCGATCATATTGACTTTAAAAATGATAAATAGCCCGCACGCCAGCGCAAATGCAGTGATCATATTAGGGATCAAATAAACTTGACGTCTCATATCTGTAGACTATCACAAAAATAAAGCCCCTGTAAAGCACTAATTTTTAGTTATATATAATTATATTGAAATTTAAATATTTTGTTACTAAAATTAAGTTACCAAGCGGAGTTAATAATATGAATAATCCAATAATAGACAAAATTGAATCAATGTTTAACAAATCTCAAACCCTGACGATGACCCAGGTTGAAGAGTTCGTTCATGAAGTATTGAAATTCTTCGATACCCTCCGAGACAAATTGACAACCGGCTCCGAAGATGAAAAAAAAGAGGCCTTAAAAGAGGCCCAAGAGATGCAGCAGAAGCTTCAGCTAGTCGCCTCAAAGGCTTATGAAAAACTCGGAATGAGCGAGGCTGAGATCAAAAAATACCTCGAGCAAGGCACCCTTCCCCTTGAAGAAATGAAGCACTTCCGCAATGCCGAAAAAGAGATCCAAGACTTCCAAAAAAACTTAGGAAAAAAATAGCTCATGACCATAGGACCCACCCCGCCGACCTCCCCCGTATCTAGCTTACCGCAAGGCCAACCTCCCCACCTCCCCTTTCTGGCCGCGGCTTATCTCTGTTCGCAGCTCGCTAACGCTGCCCCCACAGCAATTTCCTAACTCGCTCTCCCTCGGCTGGTTACATATATCCACCTAATTACAAATCACTTATACCATGTACAGCTTTTGTCATATCCTCTAGTTATCAGTACTTTGTCCTAAGTGTATGAGCTTCATCAGCGCAGAGGCGCTGATGAAATTTGCCGCTATAACTTGATCAGTTGGATAGTGTTGCTAAAAGTCGCAAATGGCGCTCACCCTTCAAAAAAATAATTAACACTCTAAACATAAATTAGTTATATCTACTTTTACATACAACCCCCACAGCCTAAGCCCACTAACAATATTAATAAAAATTTGACATTAAATTAACACTTAATATAAAATTATAATAGGAATAATAGAAGATATTAAAAAGAGGTAATAAAGATTATGTCAGACATCAACTTTAGCTATGAATACATCCAGCAGCTCCAAGCCTTCGAAAAGGCCCGCCATGTCGCTGCAGAGCAATCCCATTCTGTGGGAGATAATGACCCTTTAAATTTTCCTTACTCCGATCCTACCGATTGGTCATCTGAGAACTCTTTTGATACTTCTATCCCCTACAACCAAGACGGGACGATCGACGTCAGCGCCCTCCTTGAAAAGCTTCGCAAAATGCTCTACTACTCTAGCCAGGGCGACCAGATGGACTTTAACTCGATGTTAGACATTACATCCTATTTGATGAACATCGGTGGAGCTTGGTCTCAGCTTAAAGCTCAAGGCGCCGCCGGTCAAGTTCAGCAATTTTTAAACCTCCCCGTTGATAGTAAAGGTGATACACTTGTCCAGCTGCTTGCCAAAGACGCTACAGACGCCCTTATCTACGGAAGCTATTATAAGAATGGTGAAAACCAGGCTGCGACACAACAATTTGCCAACCAGTTTATTGCAGCGCTTCAAGGCATTTCAGGTAGTACCTCGATCTTAAATCCGATCCTCCAAGCCGCTGAAAATATCGGTAACCCTCAAGCGTTATCGCAGTGGATGAACAACCCTGACAACCAAGGGATGAACTTTGATCAGTTCACCTTTACATCGTCCCTCGCATGGGAAGGAGACTACTCCATGAACGACGATACTCCCTCTTACATGGACGCTTGGCGCAGTGCAGAAATCCAAGATTTACTAGGATCTGCTGACGTTAAAGGAAACCCGTTCTTGGCTTACATCCTGATCATGTACATTTTGATGAACGAAAACGGCGATACTCAAACTCAGATTGCAGGCCGTGGATCGCTGATGGATACCATGAAAAAAGCGTTAGGAGATAAAGCGTTAGGGTTGAACTCCCAATGGGCCTCTGGCAACTTTACAGGAGACACTGCAAAAAGCTTCTTCCAAGGGCTGCAGAATCTCTTTGCACTCAGCCATGACCAACGTTTCGCCTCTATCTTGCCTCAGATTAAGCAGGCCTATGACGACATGACAAGTCCTAATAGCCCTGTCCAGATCACCTTCTTTGACAGTATCAAAGGTAAGAATGTCACCGAAAGCGTGGGACAGCTCTATCAAGACATCAACGACCCCAAGTCCGCTTATTTTGGAAGATGGGACATGATGGGCCTAGGACTCAATAGCTTGCAGCCTTCGACAAGCCCTGGCGTCCCTACACCTCCAGGGTTCTCAACACTAGCTAACGATCTCGGTCAGGTAACAACGAGCGTAACGAGTGCTTCAAGCGCCCAAGGACAGATTGTTCAGAACGAAGAGGGTGTCAATGAAAAGGACCTAGCGTTCATTACCGCAGCCGCCAATGAAGTGATCAATGCTGAAAAAGCTATCACTCAAAACATGGGCAATGCGGGCAACTAAATTTAAAGGGATCTCTTTCGAATCTAAGGGTTCGTCGATTTTCTGGATTATTTTGGCCTCTTTTCAACTCTTTTTGCAGGGGTAATATCATCTTTCGGATATGACCCCTGCAAAAAGAGTTGAAAAAAGGCTCAAAAGAACCAGAAAATCGACAGAACCTTAGATTCGAAAGAGATCCAGTAATAATAAATAAAAAAAGAGGTAATTTTTATGTCAACACCATCAACTCCTAGTAACCCGCCTCCTGTGGTCGCAAGCCACGGCCATTTTAGCGGAGATGTTTGCGGAGCTCAAGTGCTCTTGCTCGCTGACATCGGCTACCAAGAATTGGTCAACCAATTAGAGGCCGTTGCAGCTAAATATGCGACGACGCTTGCAGATGCTGAAAATGCGATTCAAACCAACACATTGCAGCAACAAACTGCCATGGGAAATCAGTGTGGATTGCCCTATATTGAATGTTATCTTGCAGAAGGCCTTCCACTCACTGCGGTTATGCAAAACGATTTGCAAGTTTACACAACCGAAGTTGGAGTCATTCAATCCACGGGCCAAGCGGCGACTAAAGCCATCGACCCCGTCTTGACGACAGAGCAGAACCAACCCTCGGCCCTGCAGCAAGCAGCCAACGAGTTCATCCAAGAGATGGGAACTGTTAACCAAGGCTGGCAAGCTCTTGCAAACGATAGAATCGGTTAATAATTAAATAATAACAAATAGGTATTTATATGGTAGCCAACCCTAACACATTATATTTGCAAGAGTGCCCTAAGCCTTATTCAGGGAAGATCGTTCACTTGACTCCTTTGAAAGAGACTCAAGGTAGTATCTCCCCAGAAGATCTCGCTACGCTTTTAGCTGCGATGACGCAGGAGCTTTTAATCGACATGTCAAAAACGGTGCAGGCCCTAGCTCAGCAAGAAGAAGCTAATGCACAGGCTTCCCAGCTCAACGTCGGCGCGGCTCAAAGTCAAGCCGAGCAGGCCGTGTCAGATCAGCAAAAACTGCAAGCTGAGGAGCATCAAACCATCTGGCAGCAAATTGCGAACGCATTTATCAAATACGTCTTGCCAGCTCTCATGTGTATTGTGGCTGCTGTCATTTTCGGACCTGCCGCCGGGATTATCGCAGGAGCGATCTTCTTAGCAACAGCTGTTCCTATTAAAGATGGCAAATCGCTCGTGGCTTTAGCCTCTTCTGGGATTGCAGACAGTCTCAGTAAAGATTGCGGATGGAGCGCGGGAACCACTCAGCTCGTCCAAGGCGTGTTGAATGTTGTCATCGCCGTCGGACTCGCCGTTGTCAGTGGTGGAGCCGCTTCTACTTGTACTGCAGGAGAAGCTGTGGCAGAAGTCGCAACAACCGTTGAAGAGACTGTAACGACGACGATAGAAGAAAGCGCTGCATCTACCCTTGAAAACGGCTCCCAAACCGTGTCAAAGCTTCAGACTAGCGCAGGAAGGTTTACAGCCGTCAACGCTTTTAGTTCGACAACTTCCAACACTAGTAGCTGGAACGACATCGCCTTTGGCATCTGGCAGCTCGTAGATAAAAACCCCAGTGATCAAGACAAGGGCAAAGAGATTGCTCAGATCATTAACACGGTGATGAATGTCATTACCGCCTTTGCCTCGATTGGAGTCACTTCTAACGCCTTTTCTCAAGGCCTTAAAGCCTCTGGGACAATCAGCACAATGATCCAAAAGGGTTTCACAGCGGCAGGTTATGTCACCAATCTCGCAGTTGGAGGATCCGTCATTGCTGAAGGGGTTCAAAATCAGAGCCTGGAAGATCTCACTGCAGAAGTCACTCAAAAAATGGGCCAGCTGCACTATATTGAAGGGGTTGATCATATCGCCTCTCAAAATAGCACCAACCTCAATACAGCTCTGAAAAACGCCCTAGCGCACTACGATACGATGCTCGGAAACAATCCGAACTACGCCAGCGTAGAGTTGACCGAGGCGAAAATGTTATCAGTATGTAATAACAAAGCTTAAAAATTAAATAATAAATAGGAGTCATAAAATTATGTTACCAAGCGCAAATTCACTCATGTCGTCAGGGACCGCCCTGGTGTTTAAGTATCTCACTCAGCTCCAAGTTGACGCTGCTGAGATGGAAATCGACAACCAAAAACTGATGAAGACCTTGCTGCAGACAGCACCTGCCATGTTACAAGGCGGTCTTGATTTTGCTAACAAACAAGCCAACGATCAAATCCAATCAGGTTGGGTCCAGTTAGGTGATGGGCTAGCAAGCGCCTTCGCAACTGTCGGAACATCAATGGTAGGAGCCTACCGAAACCCAATGCCAGAGGAAAGTGGACCTCAGGTCAAGGCTGATCTTGAAGAAGAAAGCAGTGAAACCGCCGTTATAGAAGGCGCAACCAACAGCTCTTCGAGAAGTAGCACGGCAGCTGGCGATGAAACAGCTGAGATCAGGGGTCGCACAAAAACTGAGGCAACCACCAAAAAAGAGGCCAGTGAGACAGAAGAAGACACCCAAAAAGCCTTAACTAAGAAACAAGAAGCTGCTTTAGCAGAGCGTAACTTCTATAACAACGTCTGTGCACCTCAGCTCGGTGGTGTTCTGTCTTCAGCCTTCAAAACAGCTACTGGGTATGTTCAAGCGAAGGTGACACAAGATGCCGCCCAAGTCCAGTTTGCCCAAGGCGTATCGCAGATGATGCAAGGTGTCGTTAGTCAGACATCGGCTAACATCCAGTCGAAAGAGCAGCAAGAAAAAACTGCTGCTGATGCCTTGATACAAGTTGAGCAACTCGCAGGATTTAGAGCTTAAGAGCTCCTCCTGTTATACCGCGAAGGATCTTCCTTCGCGGTTTTTTTTGTCAAAAAATTCGTAATTTTACTCCAATCGTTGAATCAAGGCAAGCGCAAAAATCATTCCAAGTGATTTAAATTCTTTGGCTTGAAAATTGTTTTGTTTTTTTGTAGACTTTCGTCAATTCCATACTATATATGGTGTGTTTAGATGCGCCTGACTACTAGCCATAGTAGGGGGCGATATACCCCATAAAACATATAAAACGAGAGCTGCCATGACAAAAAAACCTGCCTCCGCCCCTCTGACACAAGACCTTCTTGCCACCCTTAAAGAAAAAGGGACTCCTGTCGCAACGAGCCACTTCACTGTTGTCAAAAGAAATGGAGCGATCGTCCCTTTCCACCGCGAGCGCATTCTCCGAGCTATTGATCTGGCTTTCCACGATACGAAGAAAGTCCCCTTTGAGACCGCGTTTTCTGAAGATCTTCGTGCCGAAGTCGAAAAAGTCACCGACAGAGTGATCGAACTTCTCTTTATACAAGCATCTCGCGGTGCTAGCTTAACCGTCGAAGGCATCCAAGATATGGTAGAAGTGACTCTCATGAAAATGGGACATCACGATGTTGCTAGAGACTACATTATTTACCGCGATCAACATAAACACCTCCGAGAAGACTCCCCGCAAAACCTCAAATTTCAACGCAAAGACGGCTCGTTTGTTCGCTTCAATCCCATGAAAATTGCCGCCTCTATCGAAGAGACTTTCCGCCGTGCTCAGAAAATGGATGATCAAACTCCTCCTTCCATCATTGAAGCGGTCAACTTACTGACCGAAAAAGTCGTTGAAAGAGCGGCAGCGCTTCACAAAGCTGGCAAACACCTTCACGTCACCGCTATCCAAGATGAAATCGAACAACTCCTCATGGAAGAAGGGTTTTATGCTGTTGCTAAAGATTATATCCTCCACCGAGCGTCTATTGGCGAGCAGACCTTAACTGGCTTTGAAGAAAAACAGACTGAAGAAGAGAAACGAGAATTTACCGTCATCATGGAAGATGGCAAAACCCGAACTCTCAAAGCCTCGCATCTCCGCAGCCGCCTGAATTTCGCCTGCCGTGAACTCCCCGAAGTCTCTGTGAACGATCTTCTCGAAACCTTGATCATGAACTTCTATGAAGGCATTAAAGAGTCTGAAGTCGATCAAGCCGCCATCATGGCTGCTCGCTCAAAGATTGAGATCGAGCCTGCCTATTCTAAAGTCGCAGCCCGCCTACTCGCCGATGTTCTCTACCGCGAAGCGATGGATATCAGCGCTTCCGAACCCAGCCTAGAATCAGCCCACCAAGCCTACTTCAAAAAATACATCAAATTCGGCATCTCCGTTGAACGGATCAGTCCTTCTCTACTTGAATTTGATCTCGATAAGCTTGGCAAAGCCATGAACCTCAAAAGAGACGACCTATTCTCCTACTTAGGACTACAAACCCTCTACGACCGTTACTTTATTCACCATCAAGAGCGCCGCTTAGAAACCCCTCAAATTTTCTGGATGCGCGTCGCGATGGGGCTCGCCCTTGCTGAAGGGGAGAAAAAAAATGAACAGGCGATCTCCTTTTATAATCTCCTTTCTCAATTCCACTTTACCTCAGCGACTCCTACCCTCTTCAATTCAGGCACGAACCACTCTCAACTGAGCTCTTGCTACCTCTCCACTGTTATGGATGACCTAGGCCATATCTTTAAAGTCGTCTCTGACGATGCTCAGCTCTCCAAATGGGCTGGCGGCATCGGCAACGACTGGACGAATGTGCGCGCCACTGGATCGATGATTAAAGGCACCAACGGCAAAAGCCAAGGCATCATCCCCTTCCTCAAAGTTGCCAATGACACCGCCGTCGCAGTTAATCAATGTTTTGCTCCTGATACACTCATTTATACAAACCACGGCATCCGTCCGATTTCAGAGATTAAAGTCGGCGATTTGGTCTTGGGAAGAAGCGGTAGATACCATGCCGTCACAGAGACTTTCGCCTATAACCAACACGATGCCATGGTGGCGATCACCCCCAAACACTCGCTAGCTCCTATCTCAGTGACAGCAGGACATCCTTTCTACGCCATCCGTCACGTTCCTAAAGAACAGGCGCACTCTCGCACGCTCCGTGGACTCGAACGTGGCAAAATCAGCCCTGAATGGGTCGAAGCTAAAGATCTCCAAGCAGGAGATTTTATTGCCCAGGTGATTCCTCAAGAAATCGTCCCTGTACCCGAATTCACCGCAGAGGATGCCCGCCTCTACGGTATTCTCTTAGGAGACGGCCACCTCTCGAAAAACGGCTTGCAGTGGGGAGTCTCTGGCAACCCCAAAAATGACTCTCATCTAGAGTTTATTCGCAGCTATCTCCAAGAGCGAGGCATCCATTTCTGGGAGACGGGACGCGGAGAAACTTACCTCCAAATCCATTGGGCCGCAGGACGCGGCGCCCTCCGAGACGGAGCCACAGGCCGTATCGTTGGAAGCAGCGCTCCTACACTTCCCTTCGAACATGCCGATCTCTACGACAGAGAGGATCGCAAACATATCGCAAACCGCTTTGCTCACCTCCCCCACTCTCAGACCCTAGCCCTCATCCAAGGACTCCTTGAAACCGACGGCAATGTCTCTCGGGGAAAAGAGATCACCTTTACCAACACCTCTCAGCCCCTCATCGAAGGTCTGCGGTATCAACTCCTCCGTCTAGGCGTTCCAACAGCTGGGAAACTCCGCGCCCGTCAAAGCGACTACGATATTCGCATTCCTGCAGTACCAGAACTTGCCAGCCGCATCGGCGCTCAATCGGTCACCAAGCGTAACTGGTTTATCATCGGCCCTCACCTCTTCACCCGTGTCAAAAAACAAGAGACCATCGCAACCGTCCCGTTCGTCTACGATCTCAAAGTTGAAAACGACGAATCGTACATGACAACTTCCGGACTTGCCCACAACGGTGGCAAGAGAAAAGGTGCGATGTGCGCCTACCTTGAAACGTGGCATCTCGACATCGAAGACTTTTTAGACCTCCGGAAAAACACCGGAGATGACCGCCGCCGCACGCATGATATGAACACGGCTAACTGGATCCCCGACCTATTCATGAAGCGCGTCGCTGAAAACGGCTCTTGGACACTCTTTAGCCCCAGCAACGTCCCTGACCTCCACCACATCTACGGAAAAGCGTTCGAGAAAAAATATCTCGACTACGAACGGATGACAGAGACAGGACAGATCAAACTCTTCAAACGGATTCCAGCTTTGGATCTCTGGCGCAAAATGCTCAGCATGCTCTTTGAAACAGGACACCCTTGGATCACGTTCAAAGACCCCTCCAATATCCGCTCTCCGCAAGACCATGTCGGCGTGGTTCACAGCTCTAACCTCTGTACAGAGATTTTACTCAACACCTCTGCTGAAGAGACCGCTGTCTGCAACCTGGGCTCCATTAACTTGGCCATCCATTGCACACCGCAAGGACTCAATGAAAAGATGCTCGCTGCCACTATTCGGACAGCTGTCCGGATGCTCGACAACGTCATCGACATCAACTTCTACCCCACCGTTGAAGCCAAGAACTCCAACTCCAAGCACCGTCCGATCGGTCTTGGACTCATGGGATTTCAAGATGCTCTTTATATTCAAAATATTAGCTACGCCAGCCATGAAGCTGTCGAATTTGCCGATGCTGCGATGGAAATGATCTCCTACTACGCCATCTTGGCCTCTACTGAACTGGCCCATGAACGAGGCACCTACGCCTCTTACAAGGGCTCAAAATGGGATCGCGGCCTCCTTCCTATCGACACCCTCGATATCCTAGCTGAGGAGCGCGGTGGCTACTTAGACGTCGATCGAAAGACCCGGATGGATTGGAATACCGTTCGCGCTGCTGTCAAAAAGCACGGCATGCGCAATAGCAACACGATGGCGATCGCACCGACAGCGACCATCTCTAACATCACCGGCATTACTCAATCGATCGAGCCGATGTATAAACACCTGTTTGTCAAATCAAACCTCTCCGGTGAGTTTACCATCCCTAACCTTTACCTCGCTGAAAAGCTCAAATCTTTAAATCTTTGGGATAAAGAGATGCTCGACGATCTCAAATACTTCGATGGCTCCATCGCTGAGATTGACCGCATTCCCGATGAAGTCAAGAGAGTCTATCTCACGGCTTTTGAAATCGATCCCGAGTGGCTCATCGAGTGCGGCAGCCGCCGTCAAAAATGGATCGACATGGGGCAATCTCTCAACCTTTACCTGGCTGAACCCAATGGTAAAAAACTCCATCAGATGTACCTACTCGGATGGACACGCGGCCTTAAAACCAACTATTACCTCCGGTGCTTGGCTGCCACCCAAATTGAAAAGTCCACCACCGACATCAACAAGCGCGGTTTGCAGCCTCGCTGGATGAAAAATTCATCGGCTTCTAGCAATATTAAAGTCGAACGAGAAACTGCAGCTCCCAAAGCCTGCAAAATCGGTGATGAAACCTGCGAAAGTTGTCAATAAGACCTCATAAGGAGATAAAAAATGTCACAAAATACTAGCAAACGCGTCAAAGTCGACCTCAAAAGGCTCATCAACTGTAACCAAGTCGATGTCAACCAACTCATGCCCCTCAAATACAAATGGGCTTG
This sequence comes from Parachlamydiales bacterium, assembly GCA_023265455.1. Lineage (GTDB taxonomy): Bacteria > Chlamydiota > Chlamydiia > Chlamydiales > Rhabdochlamydiaceae > PALSA-1444. The sequence continues at coordinate 103,909 of JAHFTQ010000006.1, read as the reverse complement.
GGAACATTATCTGAACGGCTGTTCCAATCACTGGATGCCGACCGAAGTGCCCATGGGAAAAGACATCGAGACTTGGAAGTCAAACTCCTTAAGTGCTGATGAACGTCTTGTCATCATGCGCAACCTCGGCTTCTTTAGCACCGCTGAGAGCCTCGTGGGAAACAATATCGTCCTCGCCATCTTTAAACACGTCACCAACCCCGAAGTGCGGCAATATCTCCTCCGCCAGTCTTTCGAAGAAGCCATCCACACCCATACCTTCCACTACATCGTTGAATCGCTCTCCCTCAACCAGGGAGAGATTTTCAACATGTACAACGAAGTCAACACGATCCATGCTAAAGATCAGTTTGAGATGACGCTCACCACCGACATCATGAAGCCTGAGTTCACAACCTCAACTCCTGAAGGAGCTCAAAAGTTCTTAGAGAACCTCATCGGCTATTACATCATCATGGAAGGGATCTTTTTCTATAGCGGATTTGTGATGATCTTATCGTTCCACCGTCAGAACAAGATGACAGGCATTGGAGAGCAGTTCCAGTACATTCTCCGTGATGAGACCGTCCATCTTAACTTTGGCATCGATCTCATTAACGGCATCAAAGAAGAAAATCCCGACCTCTGGTCTCCCCAGTTCCAAGCCCATATCATTGACCTCATCCGGCAAGCCGTCGAGCTCGAGATCCAATACGCTCAAGACTGCCTTCCCCGTGGCATCCTAGGCCTGACTGCTCCGATGTTCCGTGAGTACGTCCAATACGTTGCAGACCGTCGATTAGAGCGCATCGGCCTCAAACCAATCTACCGCTCTAAAAACCCTTTCCCTTGGATGAGTGAAACAATCGATCTGAATAAAGAAAAGAACTTCTTCGAGACCAGAGTCACCGAATACCAATCGGCCGCCAGCCTCGACTGGAACTAATCCCCTAGGGGTTTTTATTGATTCAGCCGCACATATCTAGCTTGTGCAGGAGGAACAATAGAAACCCCTAAACTGTAAAGAAGATAAGGGTCAGTAATCTGATTTTGTTGACGGTAGTCTGCCAGCGAAGGCAACGTAATGCTTTCCCAAGCGCGCCTCATATCTTGCTGTAAGATATAAGATTTTAAGAAAGCACATTGCCTACTTTTATTCTGAGCCTCAATTTTATCTAATGCAAGATGAAGTTCGCTAGGCTGTAGCTCTGCCTTAACCAAAAGCACTACAAGCTCCTGAAGGGCTACTTGCATGCTAGTCAGAGAGAGAGCTGGATCCTCTTTGAAGCCTGAAACTCTTAGCCTCATCTGATCAATTTCTTGGTTCAGGATGTCCACCTGCCCCCGTATCACCTCTTTCGCCTCAGGAATCAGAGCAAGAAAAACTCCCTCAGAGCTCTTTTGCGCCCTTTCAAAAACAGACGCTCCCTGACGCATGTTTAGAAGATGTTGATCGAAATTCCTCAACTCCAGAGCATCGATATCTGCCATTGTATAAAGTCCGACCGCGAAGAAATCCTCTCTTTTCATACCGAAACAATCACCATCTGGTGCTAGATAGGTCAGATAGTCGTCTATCTTTGCATAAGTCGCTACTTTCACATCTTGCAGCTGACTCTCCGCCATTGCTGTCAAACGATTGAGAATATGAGATTTTAACAGCGCGCATTGCCTTTTTTTATTCTGATTTTCCAGTTTGTCCAATGCCGTTTTCACGTCTCCTGACAGCAACGACTTCTCCATGTTATCTAGAAAAGCTTTCATCTCTGCATCTACCTGATTATTCTCGCTTCTCCATGCTTCAATTTGGGCTGCCATATCCCGCTTTGCAGCAGTTCTCAGATTATTAAAATCGTCTTCTTGGCGACCTTCAGCCCATCTTAAAATAGCCTCATCTTGGCGGAGCGCATGAAGACAACCCTCAAAATTTCTCACTTTCAGAGCATCGAGGTCTTTCATTTTACAAAAGCCCACTTTGCTGAAATCACTTCTTTGAATACCGAAATGGTCACGATCTTCTCCCTCTGGAGCCAGGTATTTAAGATAGGCCTCTAGATTTTCAAACGAAGGCATTGATAGCTCAGATTTCACTAAATCAACTAAATAAGCCCGGCGCGCTGCATCCAGTCTTATCAATTCCTTGAGTTTATTTAAGACTATTCCCCATTCATCTATCGTAGGTTGATTGGGATTATCTTTTATTCCTTTTTTTGGGGGTATCTGCTTAGAATCGGCCCATTGCTGGATGGTTCTCCATTCCTGTAGATCCAATGCCTCATAGATCGCTTTTGTCTGATGAATCATTTTGTCGTTGACAATACACTCCAGACGCCCTTTCAGTTCCTTTTTTAACCCATTTAAAGCTGTAACACGTCCTAGCCACCTAGGCCCACTGTCTTCTGGTTTCCACTCATCTAGTTCCTCAATTTTCTCATCAAGCCAACTCTTAAATGAGCCGAACGCGTCGTTTAAAAACTTAATATCTTCAACTTTTCTACCAGGTACTTCCAGCTGGGATGCCCCCCGAGCAACAGGATATAATTCAAATCCTGTCGATACAGCTGCAGGAAAAAGAGGTTGAGCAGGAGGTTGCGGGGTGGGTTTGTTTTTTAAAAAAAGATAGAGAAGAGTCGCTCCTACGGCTCCTGTCAGAATATAAACAACCCTCAGGCCCCAAGAGCCCTGAATATAATAATTTCTTACAACCTGTAACGGGTATAGGACGATATTGGTGATTTTCATAGGCAGAATTTTAACTCAAGTAGCACTTAAAAGCAATTCAATTTTATTATTGACTAGGCGCAAAAACGGTTGTATAAACTACTCATTAAAATCGAGGTCCTAATGGCTGCTTCTCCGCTTCCCCACCGTCATGATCTTTCAAAGTCGCAGAACCAAAGTTACACCCTCGTCTACCCCCTCCCATCAGTGTCTCAGAAAGATTTTGAAATCTACCAGGCAAGTTTTGCCAAGATTAAACTACAAACGATCATGGGCAAAACTCACGAGGTAGAGTTTCGTCAACTCAAAAATCGGATCTCCGTGGGAGACTTTGTAGAAATTGATCCCCTAACAGAGCAATTCTGCGAACTCACGGCTAGCTCACGTCGAGCCTATACGGTCCAAGAGATTTCTTTGTTCCGAGTTGTTCAACATTAGGGGAAAGATTGTCAGCAATCCCCACCCCTCGTATACTGACGACCTATGTTCAATGTAAATGATAAGTATCAAGATTTTGTTGTGACAAAAGTCCTCCCTTTGGAGGAACTGAAAGCCACACTTTATGAGCTGCAGCATTTGCCAACAGGAGCTCAGGTGATGCAGATCGCTTGTGATGATCCCGAGAATTTATTTTGTCTTTCTTTTGAGACGCTGCCCTACAACTCCAATGGGGTCGCTCATATCTTGGAACATACGGTACTGTGCGGATCGAAAAAATTTCCCATCAAAGATCCCTTTTTTGCGATGACACGCCGCAGTCTTAATACTTTTATGAACGCCCTGACAGGGGCCGACTTTACGTGCTATCCGGCATCTAGCCAAGTTGAGAAGGATTTTTACAACCTTTTAGATGTTTACTTAGATGCCGTTTTCCATCCTCAGTTGAAGAAAGAAAGCTTTTTGCAAGAGGGTCACCGGTTGGAATTTAACGATCCCAAGCACATGAAAGAGCTTGTCTGGAAAGGGATTGTTTACAATGAAATGAAAGGGGCCTTAGCGTCACCCGATGCCCGTCTTTGGCATAAGATGATGGAGCTCCTTGTGCCTCAACTGACGTATGCGCATGTCTCAGGAGGCGATCCCGAAATCATCCCCTCACTGACGTATGAAGAGTTGATCCACTTTCACGATACGCACTACCATCCGTCGCGGTGTCTCTTTTTTTTCTACGGCAATCTGCCGCTTAAAAAACATCTCGATTTTCTTTCAGAGAAGGTGCTGAAAGCTGCGACAAAACTGCCTCCTCTTCCTCCACCACCTAGGCAGCCGCGGATGTCTTTCCCTGTAGAAAGGGAAGGATTTTATCCTGTCACAGAAACCGAACATTCCGATCATCGTACGATGCTGGCTTGGGGATGGCTAACGGTGCCAGTACAAGATCAAGAGACTCTCTTAGCACTCACACTCCTCGATGCCGTGCTTATGGAGACAGATGCCTCACTGTTGAAGCTTCCCCTGCTTCAATCAGGGCTGTGCACTTCAGCGGAGGCTTACCTCGATAACGACATGTCGGAAGTTCCTTTCCTGATCGTCTGCAAAGGTTGTAAACCAGAGAATGTCCAAGCCCTCGACGACCTAATCCTGCACACCCTACAAGATATCCTCGATAAAGGAATCCCCCGTCATTTGATTGAGGCTGCTCTCCACCAACTCGAGTTTTCAAGGACAGAAATCACGGGTGACCACGCCCCTTTTGGACTCACTCTTTTCATGCGATCAGCCCTTGCTAAACAGCACGGCTGTCCTCCAGAAAATGCCCTTTTGATTCACACCCATTTTGAAAAACTTCGCAAAAAGCTTGAAGATCCTCTTTACTTACCAGGAGTGCTCCGGTCGCAGCTTCTCAAAAACCTCCACCGTGTTCGCCTGGCATTCCACCCTGACAAAGCCCTTTCCGAAAGAGAAGCGAGTGAAGAACAAGAGCGGCTTAAAATCCTCGAGGACTCTTTACCCCTTGCAGAAAAAGAAAAGATCGTCGAAGAGACGCGCCATCTGCAAAAATATCAAAAACAAATCGAAGGACAAAATCTCGACTGCCTCCCCAAAGTGACCTTAGATGATGTCCCCGTACTTGCTAAAGATTTTCCACTTAAGCAAAAAAACAATCTCTTGTCTCACACTTGCTTTACCAACCACATCGTCTATGCCGACTGGGTCTTTGACTTGCCCTATCTTTCAGAAGAAGAGCTTCCCTATGCTCAGCTCCTTTGCACATTACTGCCAGAGCTCGGCATGGGAAAACGCAGTTACATCCAAAATTTGGAACACTTGCAATCCCATGTCGGAGGCCTTTCAACCCACATGGGCCTTTACCTTCAAATGGAAAATCCTCATCAGATGAAACCGGCATTCATCATCCGAGGAAAGGCTCTTGAAAGAAACTCTAAAGAGCTTTTTGCGATTTTTAATGATCTGGCTCTACACAGCCGTTTAGATGAGACGAAACGGATTGAAGAGCTGATCTTACAAATTCATACAGCTCTTCAGCACCGCCTGCAAAAAAACAGTCTCAAGTACGCCACCCAAATCGCTTTAAGTGGCCTTGCAGTCTCGGCAAAAATCACAGAGCGGTGGCAGGGCCTCAGCTATGTCAAATGGATCCAGGAGATCGTGACCGACCTTCCCCGAAAATTACCTCCTGTTCTTGCAAAATTACACGAACTCAAAAATCGACTTCTTTCCCTCCATCAAGCCCAGTTGGTCATCACCTGCGATGAGAAGCTATTGACTCAGCTTGAAGTCGAAGGGTTTTTCGGAATTTTAGACCTACCCGCCCGCCCCTTTATTCCCTGGGGAGAGAATCATACCGCCTCCTCGATTGCATCACAGGCAAGAGCCCTGTCAACCCCGGTCGCTTTCACCTGCGAGGCGTTTCCCGTAGCGGCCTATCTCCATCCTCACGCTCCAGCGCTCACCATCGCGACCCATCTTTTAGATAATAAAATTTTACATCCCAAGATCCGTGAAGAAGGTGGAGCCTACGGCTGCGGAGCCCAATATTCCCCCATGGCAGGCCATTTTACCCTCTACGCCTATCGCGATCCCCACCTAGCTTCAACTCTAAAAATTTTTAGAGAAGCCATTGAAACGATTGCAGGGGGCCATTTTCAAGATTCTGAGCTAGAAGAAGCCAAGCTCGAGGCCATTCAGCACCTCGATACACCTGTGGCACCCGGAAGCCGTGGAGCGGTCGCCTATAGCTTGAAACGAGAGGGCAAAACCCTCCAGCATTACCGAGATAAGCTTCTGAGTACAACACCTCAAGAAATCAGGCTAGCTGTCAAAAAAGAGCTCCTCGGAAAACAGGGGATCGTTGTAGCTTTTGCTAATAAAGAACTTTTAGACAAGGAAAACCCCAGGCTCGAAAAACCGTTGCCGATTATCCCTCTTTGAGTTATCATTCGTCCCCTTAGGGGGCGCATAGCTCAGTTGGTAGAGCGCCTGTCTTACACACAGGTGGTCATAGGTTCGAGCCCTGTTGCGCCCACTTATATTAACTCCTACGCGGGAGTAGCTCAATTGGTTAGAGCGCTGCCCTGTCACGGCAGAGGTTGCGGGTTCGAGCCCCGTCTCTCGCGAAATTCTCTCTTGAAAAATTTTGATCTTACCATTTAAATTCCTTCTACAAAAAGGGGGCTCTATGTCCGGTTTGATCGATTTTCATTTTGGCAAATATTCCGATACAAAAAGAACCTTTAATTTGATCCGTGCTTTAATAGAATTACCGCCTCCTTACGTTGATATAAAACAATTATTCCGAGCCCAAGAAGCTTCAATAGCTGTGAAATTGGAAGAGTGGATTCAGACAGTTATTCAGACGGTCAAACAGACTATTGGCACCCAATATAAAACTTGTGGACTTACACTGAAATCCAACCTCCTGGATTTGAACCAACCGCTAGCTATCTCACCCCCTTCTTGTAATCCTACCAATCCCCATTTGATGATGGTAGCCAGGGCTCTTTATGGATGTTACGGAATTGAAATTAAGCAAATCGATTCGATGACAGTTCCCCGAAAACTCATCGTCACTTGGCATAGAGACCATCCGCAGTTTTTCTCCTCCTATTTAAAAAAATTAAAAAAAGAATTTGGATTCAACAGTTGTATTTTAAAATTCAAAAATCGGCTTTTTCACATTCCTAGGAACATCCTCGCTGCTAAGTCGGCTTATTTTGAAACTCTATTCCAAAGCGGCTATAAAGAGTCCTCTTCTGGAGAGGTGATTGAAATACGCCTGGAAGGTTTGGAAGACAGCAGCGTTCAGAAATTATGTGAGTACTTCATTACAGGAGAATTGGACTTAAAGGGCTGCTCCATCCGACATATCGATGACTTCGTGAACTTTTCCTCTCATTATGATTTACCCTATCTGGAACAAATCTGTTTTGAGCATTTATGTCAGCACGTCAATATCGATAATTTTGAAACATTTGCAACAATTGCAAACGATTATGGGCATGAGAAGTTGAAATCCGCCCTCGTCGAAGTCGTTAAAAAAACATTCACATTGGGCAACATCGAGCCATTCACACTATTGGCCTGCACTACGAAAATCGATGCTTTGGAGGAGGCTTGCCTGTTTTGGCTCAAGCCCTTCCTTAACGCGATCGAAATGGATATTACCAATGGTCATCTGTTTTTATGGGAAGGGTATCTGCATCTCAATAGTGTAGATTACGTTGAGAGGGAAAAACATGTTAGCGATATAGGCCAACCCTACGTGTTTGGTATACCCTGTAGAATCAATAGAATTTTCCGTCTCATAAAACTTCTTCAGTTAGCTGTTAAGTGCCAGTCTGTCAGAATTGTGGAGGCCTGTGTAGATCGGATGAAAAACATCTGCTGTTATCCCTACTATCAGACGGATTTGAGCAAACCCTTAGAGTGCCTCGTAGTGGCCTATCATTACAGTTCACAGTTGGGATGGTGGCCTAAAGAGAGGCGTAATCCGATGCAAGATTTGAAATCTGCATTACTTCACCACATTCAAAGCCAAATTTCTGAACACAACATTAAACTCTTATTGCTGGCAGCCGTGAATGAGAAAATCGATGAATTGCAAGACCCTTGCTTAAATTTCATCATCGCCCAGGTGCAAAAAATTGGCAAAGAACCTTCTTTATTTGATAATTTTGAAGATGTTAGTCCTCTAGCTAGTTTTGTAAGCTTGTTAGAATTTTTCAAGATCTGCCCTTCGCCTCAATTGTTTAAGGCAACTCTTTCCCAAATGGAAAAATTATGTTCTCAACCCCACTTCGAAGCCGATTTTGCAAATCTCCACTGTTGTCTTGAATTATTCTATTCAGAATCATCTCGGGAATGGCTCCCTGCAGATTTACAAATGCTTAGAGCGCAAATGATAGAGAAGTTGAGCCAAATGGTTGTATCAGTGCTTAGCAAGACACGGTGTGAAAATGATTGGAACTTTGACCTCGAGAAGGCTATCATACAGCACTTAGGGAATGGAAACCCCGATTGGACAAACCCTTCCCCTTTACTTCCAAGAATACAGCGTCTTAATAAACTCCTTCAATTATCCGCTGAAGTTCATTCAGAGGAGATTTTAATGACCTGTTTAGACAGCCTTGAGACAAGACGATCTGACCCCCATCCGAATTATCCATCGTATGCAATGGTATTTTCAGATTTTACTGTTGTTAGGGCTCATTACTCCTCTTCTTCACTAACTGTAGAAACGCAAGAGCGCATGGACAACCTTGAATTTGACCTCATTGAGGGTCTTGCACCCTACGCGTCGATAGACAATGTTGAATGGTTCTGGAAAACTGCAATTCGATGCCGATGGAAAACCCCCGAGTTGAAAGAGGCGTGCCTCAAGATTCTCATCCCCGAAGTTAAGAAAATTAATGATCAGGCTTCTATCTGGGGAAATAAGGAATCATTCAATGATGGAACGTTAAATGATGTTAAAAAGTTGCTCTTTTTCATTAAGCAGAGCCAGTCCGTTGAACTCACTCAGGCCATGATCGACCACCTGCAATCGGGAAAATTTGAGAACACTTTACCGAGTCGCGATTTTAAAGAGGACTGGGAGGGACTTGATTTTTGTATGGAGTTCGCCTACTCGAATCTCGATTTGGAAGAGTGGCCTCCTAATTTTGTCGATTTTTTAAGCCTCTTTACAGATAAGTTACTGACAATTGCTAAGGATGTGCTGAATTTTGGATATATCTGTACATTCGATGGAGGCGTGTTTGTGAAAAAATGTCTCAGCCTTGCCAAAGAGCACCACATTGAACACCTTAAAGAGAAGTGCGAAAAAGCGTTAATCGAGGCGATTCCACAAGATCGCAATAAAATCGCGGCTTTGGCAGCCGAATTTAACTTAAGCACAGTCCAAGACGCTTTGCGAAATTCCTCTTGATTTGTAATCCTGAAACGGTTATACGAAGCTCTATGAAACTCCTCTGGCTATCCCTATTTTTATTTTGCGCTACAGCTTACGCTGATCCCTCTTCTTGTGAACCGATTCAAATTGAGACGGAAGAAGAGCAGATCTCGGCCTACCAGTGCCGCCAAAGGGTCCGAGAAATGGCTAGCCGGATGCGCACTCAAGCAGAAAAGATGGTCCGAGATAAAGTTCCTAATATCTTTCAGAAAATTAAAATTCTCCGGCAGCTGTATCCCTACATTGATACACTGGAAAGAAATGGCATCAAATGCTGCCAAAGTGGACAATCTTGCAAATGCTGTGTTGAACCTCTTGTCCAAGAAATGAAGCTGTGGAATAGTAAAGGTTCTATCTTAAAATCGAAGGAATAACCCATGCCGGCTGTAAAAAAGAGTCTTAAACACCACCTCTCGCTCTATTTTTGGCTGATGCTAGGAGCGTTCCTTGCTGCTTTCTCTCTCCGCGTTTTCTTGCTACCTAACTCGATTATCGATGGAGGAACCGTTGGTATTGCCTTGATCCTTTCCAGACTTTTTGGGGAGTCGTATTTGTCTTACTTCCTCATCGTCTTGAATGTTCCATTTATTTATATGGCCTTCAGACATATCCGGCGCACCTTTGTCATCTACATGTGCGTAGCAGTTCTTTTATTTGCAGCTTTTTTAATGGTGGCCTCCCACATTCCCCCTTTCCTAGGCGACCCGATTGAAGTGATCGTTGTCGGAGGCGCTCTCTTGGGAGTGGGCGTGGGACTCATCATTCGGCATGGAGGGTGCGTCGATGGCACGGAAATCCTTGCTATCTTGATCAACCGCAAGAAAGGATACACCGTTGGGCAAGTTGTCATGTTCATCAACATTTTCATCTTCACAGCTTACGGTTGGATTTTCCAGAATTGGCACTTTGCTTTGCAGTCGCTGATCACCTACATCGTTGCATTTAAGATGATCGATTTGGTCATCATGGGCCTCGATGAGCTGAAATCGGCGATCATCATCTCTTCTAAACCTCAGCAGCTCGCCAACATTATTATGGATGAGCTCGGGCTGGGACTTACGATCATGCATGGCAAGGGAGGTTTTAGCGGAGACTCTCGCGAAATTCTCTATATCATCGTGGAGCGCCTCGATCTTGCCGAACTGAAAGAAATCGTCCTCCGAGAAGATCCCACCGCATTCATGGCCATTGAAAACCTCCACGAGGTGGTCTATGGCAAACATGCCCACCTCCCCTACAAGAAAAAATACAGGCCCCCCTTCCATGCCTAGAAAAGATCTAGAAACTCACCAATGGGATGCATGGCGTATCTTCCGCATTCTCTCCGAGCTCGTTGACGGCTTTGAGACAATGATTTCCTTAGGACCTTCTGTGGCTATCTTCGGAGGCTCTCAAACCAGAGGTGACGACCCTTACTACACCCAAGCGGCTACATTAGCTGCTAAGCTCGCAAAAGCAGGATTTGGGGTCATTACAGGCGGAGGCCCTGGCATCATGGAGGCTGCCAATGAAGGAGCCAAAGCTGCTGGAGGAAAATCGTGCGGCCTTTGCATTGATCTTCCGACGGAAGAGGCTCCCAACCCGTTCATCGATGGGAAATTCCTGCTGAAGTTTCGGTATTTTTTTGTTAGAAAAGTGATGTTTGTCCGGTATGCCCAAGCCTTTGTCGTCTTTCCCGGAGGATTTGGAACGATGGACGAACTGTTTGAAGCGCTAACCCTGATCAAAACCAAAAAAATCGCCCGTTTTCCTGTCTTTTTAGTCGGAAAATCCTACTGGGAAGGACTTCTCAACTGGCTCAAAGATATTCCTCTTGAGCATAAGTACATCGATCCTGATGACTTCAAACTCATCACCCTCACGGACGATCTTGACGAAGTCGTCAAAGGGATTATTCGCCACTGTGAGGAGACAGAATGCAAAGTCAATTTTTAGTACTCATCGTATTCCTTTGCTCCCTAGTTCATGCCGAAGAAGGGATGTGGCCCTTCAATATGATTCCTCATGAAAAGCTTCAAAAACAAGGGATTACCCTTGAGCCAGAGTGGCTCTCCCATCTTCAAAAATCATCCCTCCGCATCAGCTCGGGAGGCTCAGGATCTTTTGTCTCTTCCAAAGGGCTTGTTCTGACCAACCACCATGTCGGCTTTGAGGCCATTTATAGCCTTTCAACGGAAGAGCGCAATCTTGTGGAAGAAGGGTTCTACGCACCCTCTTACGACCAAGAGCTCAAATGCCCGGGTATGTATGTCGATCAACTGATTTCCATCATCGACATCACAGACCAGATTCATGAGGCGACTCAAGGCATCACCTCCCCTGCCGATCGAGAAAAGGCGCAGAAAGAAGCGACAGCCCGGATTAAAGATGAGCAGCAAAAACTCACATCGCTGCAGCCTCAAGTTGTCATGCTCTACGGGGGCGCTCTCTATCACCTCTATCTTTACAAGAGATACACCGATGTCCGTTTAGTTTTTGCTCCTGAGAAAAAAATCGCCTCTTTCGGAGGAGACCACGACAACTTTGAATTCCCTCGCTATGATTTGGACGTCTGTTTTTTCCGAGTTTATGATAGCGACCAGCCGCTTGTAACCGACCATTATCTCAAATGGAGCGCCTCTGGTCCTCACTCTTTAGAATTTCTTTTTGTCTCAGGAAATCCTGGACATACGGAGCGGCTCTACACAGCGGCTCATTTGACTTTTTTTAATAACCTAGAGCTTCCCTTGATTTTGCAATGGGTTAGCAAAAAAATCAAAGCGCTCGAGTCATTTTCCCAAAAAAGCCCCGAAAATCGTCGCATCGCCTCTGAGCAGCTCGCCAGGCTGATGAATACGTTCAAAGCGCTCAAGGGGATTCAGCAAGGATTTGCAACCAGCGACATCATCCAGAAAAAGAAAAAACAAGAAGCCTCCGAAACAGCGCTGGCCGTCCCCTTCCAGAACATCGAAGAGGCCCTTGAAAAAGCAAAACCTTACTACCCTTCCTATATGATCCTCGAGGGCTCTGGATCTAATTACTCAACCCTCTACCGGTGGGCCAAGCAGTTGGTGCGCCTCTTTGTTGAACTTAAAAAGCCCAACGCAGAGCGCCTCAAAGAGTATACAGATACAGAGATCCCCACTCTCAAATTAGATCTTTTTTCGTCAAAGCCGATCTACCCCAGCTTGGAACAGCTCAACTTAACCTGCGGTTTAGAAAATTTGAAAGCGGTGCTAGGGCCGAAAAGTCCCATCACAAACCCTCGTCAAGTCGCGGAAGAATGTATAAAAGGCACCCGTATGGCTGACAAAGCGTATCGCGAAGATCTCTTTGCTCACCTTGAAAAAATCGCGACCTCTTCAGATCCTCTCATCCAACTCGCTTTAAAGCTCGATCCGCCAGCTCGCGAACTGCGTCAAAAAATAGAAACCGAGCTCGATAGCGTCAAAAAAGCCAGCTATGCCCAAATTACAGAAGTTCTTTTTAAACAGTACGGCGAATCGCTCTATCCCGACGGCACCTTTACGCTGCGTCTTTCGATAGGAACTGTCAAAGGCTACCAAGAGAAAAAAGATCTGATCAAACCGATGACAACCATCGGGGGCACCTTCCAGCATGCCCAAGCTCACGGCTCTAAAGGAGAATTTGAACTCCCCCCGAGCTGGACTCTGAAATCATCCACCCTAGCCACTAACACCACTCCATTTAACTTCGTTTCCACCCACGATATCATCGGAGGAAATTCCGGCAGCCCGATGGTTAACATGAAGGGAGAGTTCGTTGGCCTGATTTTTGATGGCAATATCTATTCACTCATTTGGGATTATCAATATAACGATCTCCAAGGACGAGCGATCAGCGTCCACTCTCAAGCGATTTTAGAATCCCTTGAGAAAATCTACGATGCCAAGCCTCTTGTCATGGAACTTAGCAATTAAGCTCGTACCTTAATGCCTCTAATTTTCCCATCTGAAAATGGTTGAGAAAATGACGGGGTTCTCCCTCTAAAAGAACAAGACATTTTGCTTTAGCGTTGTCATACCGTCCTCTGTAAAAATCATCGAAAGCGTAGTCTATCATATCCTCTATGTAATTAGGAATTACCAACACCTTGCCAGATTTATTCAAAACTTGAACTGCCTCGACACAGTCATCCCATGACCAAGCCTCCTCTTCACAGGGATGAGTTGGAGTTTCATTTACAAACTTATACAAAATTTTCCCACTCTGCTGAGCAGGGCCCGCAACTTGCTGCTGGTTTGGTTGGAGTTGTGAGGAAAAGGTATGTATCTGCCACTTAACCGGCGGTTGACTACCCTGTACGCGCTCCTTTGTAACCTTATCAACTCTAGTTTCGAACTTGGCAGCTCTTTTTCCATAAAAATTAAGATAGGTAGTATTCAAAGGGGGACAAGTAGGTGCTGTCATAAAATTACTTCTTAATGCCTTATTACTATCATCTTCTTGACTTCCAACTACAATGGCAGTGAAGACTTGATCTTCCTGCTGACTTGGTTGGGATTGTACACTCTGCTGCGAAAATGAGGATTGCATATACCGCACAGGCATCCTGATAACCTGAGTAACTTTGTCTTCAGACGGGGCTGCAGCTCGATGGTTCTGAGTGCCTCCTTGTTCTTTTCTATAACAAGTATGTCGGGTTATGTTTGAACAGGATGAAATAGGGGCTGCCATAAAATAACTCCTTATATTTTAGTTAAATTTTGATTCGAAACTTAAGGTACAATCCCTTCAATAATGACAGGTCTTTGCCTATCTCTTAATTGCGAGAAAATGCCGTTGATTTGCTGCAGGGGATAGATTTCACCACTCGTAGCGTGGTGCTTTTTCCAATCGGCAGGCACCTGTTCTCCCAATCCCCGCATCCAGTTTAGCATGCAGTTTTGATGGGTGATAAAAACCGTAAAAGTCTTGTCATCTGCCGAAGCAAGATGAGTTTGGACAGCAGCATTCATCCGGTTGAACATTTCACGTCCTGATTCATATCCAACGACCGGTTTTGCCTCAAATTTAGCTTCGGGTGAGAGTTGACCATACTCTTGGTAGGCTGTAGGATTCTCTTTTTTCAATTGTTTGAGCAACGGTCCGCTTTGGCTTTCATTGAGACGAGCGTCTTGGATATTTCGATCATCTAGTTGATAACGCCTCATGAACTCAACAGTTTGCCTAGCGCTAGGGGTATCAGAGTGAATCACGCGAATTTTATCAGCACCGGCTTCTTTTGCTAAGTCTGCAAGCACCACCATCGCACTATAAGCCCGTTTTTGACCTTCAATAGTGAGATGATCTTGTTTATCATGGGCAGCCACGCGCATCATCGCAAATTTTTTTGTGACAACAGTTTCTGTCTTTTCAGAAGAACCGATTCCCTGTTTTATGACGTCGTCTTTCAAGGAATTTAATTCACAACTACTAATTCCATTTAATTCTGACATTTGCTCCCCATTTTGCTATTTATGTAGAGGCATTTTATCAAATATCTCTTTTTTTAGCAATGGAGTCCTGTTTTATATAAAAATTATTTTATCAGAAAACATGGGTCAACTACCAATTTGGTAGATTTTGGTACCAAATTGGTAGTTGGATGTAACTTGTTTTAAATTAAAGACTTATTCAGCATCCCGCTGTCTTCGCTTAGGGTGATCCGTTCCTTGACCGCGATCAGACCTTGGCTTACCAGCCCCATGTTCCCAGGGTCGGCTTTGGCTAGACTTCTTAAAGAAGGCCTTTTTATCGCCAAATCTGTCACTTTTTTTATTGAATCCACCGCCAGACTTGTCGCCAAATCGGCCTCGGGGTTTCTCGCCAAATCCTCCGCTGGGTCTGTCATTACTTCGGTCATCGAATCTCTTATTAAACCCACCACTAGGCTTATCGCCAAATCGGCCTCGGGGTCTCTCCCCGAATCCGCCACTGGGCCTGTCATTACCTCGGTCACTGGAGCGGTTCTCAGATCTTTTATTAAACCCACCGCTAGGTTTGTCACCAAATCGACCTCGAGGTCTCTCCCCGAATCCTCTGCTGGGTCTATTATTGGACCTTCCACCTCTAGGTCTGGAGCGCTCAGAAGAGACGCTAGGGGGTGTTCCTTTAGGGTTCATGAGTAGGCAGATGGCTCTCCATTTTCTGCCATCTTCGGGTGAAATGAAGCATAGAGCGCTTCCCTCTGCACCAGCGCGGCCAGTTCTTCCAATACGGTGGATGAAGTCTTCAGGGCACTGGGGCAAATCGTAGTTGATGACGTGCATCAAATGAGGAATATCGAGGCCGCGTGCGGCAATATCCGTTGCGACTAAGATACGATTTTTGCGATTACGGAACGCTTCAATCACACGATCTCGCCTTCTTTGAGGTAGATCGCTGTGGATTGCATCTGCAGCATGCCCTTTTTGGCAAAGATCTCTAGAGAGACGATCGGCACCGCGCCGTGTTTTAACAAAAATTAAGACGGTCCCTTCTCGCTCCTCGAGTTCTTTTAAAAGTTGAGGGAACTTCTCTGCATTTGTCGTATGAAGCGTTTCTTGCTTGATCTTAGGAACTGGGAGTGTCATAGAACCGATTGTAATCCGCTTCGGATCACGCAAATACTTGCCGGAAAGCCGTTCAATATTCGAAGGGACTGTCGCAGAAAACATCAGCGTTTGGCGATTGGCTGGCAAATACTCAACAATGCTTTCGAGTTGAATCTGAAAACCCATATCGAGCATGCGGTCAGCTTCATCGATGATCAAAAAGCCCGTTGAGTCTAAATTGAGAGTACCTCTCTCGAGGTGGTCGTAAATCCTTCCAGGTGTCCCGATAACGAGCTGAGGACGCCGTTTAAGATCTTTAATCTGTTTAAACATCGGAGCTCCCCCAATGAGAAGCGCTGTTCTAAAATTGGAAGCTCTACCCAAAATTTCAATCAGTGTTGTCTGGACCTGAAGGGCCAGTTCTCTTGTCGGAGCCAAAATAAGGGCTGTACTTCCAGGGTTATTGCCAAGTTTCATGATTAAAGGAATCGAATAAGCGACAGTTTTACCTGTCCCTGTTTGGGCTGATGCCAAAATATCGAGACCTTCAAGAGCGGGGGGAATCGCGGCTTCTTGAATGGGTGTGGGTACGGTAATCTTCATCCGTTCTAGGGCAGTCACAAGCTCGCTGGGCACTCCCAGCTGTTTAAAATCTGTCATATAATCTAGTGTCCTTGCTGTGGACACTTCTTGCAGCTGTGCCCTTTTTTTTAAAATCTGTTGTTACAAGGCCCATATTATGCCACACGCACTTCTTAAAATATAGAGCCAAATGCAAAATAGAGTTATAATCTCGCCATGACCCTATTTCTGACCTGTCAGCATTTAAGTAAATCTTTTAGTCACCGTCTGCTTTTCAAAGACCTATCCTTTAGTCTTTTCTCAGAAGACCGGGTAGGGCTGATTGGTCCCAATGGCTCAGGAAAATCGACTCTATTGAAGATTCTATCGGGGGATGAACCTGCGACTGAAGGCACCATCTCTGCTAAAAGAGGGCTCAAAATCGGATATGTTCCCCAATCTTCTGAATTTTTAGACGAGCCCCCTGCAACTATTTTATTGAATTCTTTAAAGCTCGAAGCCCCCGACTATGAAAAAGAGTTACTCGTCCAGACCTGGATGAGCAAACTGGGCTTTAAAGGAACCGAGCCTTCTGCTGCCCGTCTATCAGGAGGGTGGAAAAAACGGCTGAGCCTAGCTCAGGCTCTGATCAACTCCCCTGATTTGCTCTTGCTCGATGAACCGACCAACCACCTGGACCTTGAAGGGATTTTCTGGTTAGAAAAATTTCTATTAAAAGAATGTCCTTCTTATCTTCTCGTCAGCCATGACAGGTATTTTCTTCAGAATATGGTTAATCAGGTCGTCGAGATCAATCCTGTCTATCCGGGTGGTCTTTTTGCCATCAAAGGCTCTTACTCTCACTTTTTGGAGAAAAAAGAGGGTTTTCTTCAAGGACAGCTCGAACAAGAAAGATCCCATGCTTCAAAAGCCAGGAGAGAACTTGAATGGCTCCGCAGTACACCCAAAGCCAGGACATCAAAATCTAAATCCCGGGTCAGTGAGGCTCATGAGCTCCTCCAAGAGCTTTCTCAGATTCAAAATAGAAACCGTCAGAAAAAAGCTTCGATTGAATTTTCCGCAAGCGAGCGCGAAACGCGCAAACTCGTCGTTGCAAAAAACCTCTCCAAAGTGCTGGGAAATCGCCTCCTTTTCCAACATCTAGATTTTACACTGTCGCCTGGCACCCGGATAGGTCTCATGGGCCCTAACGGATCTGGTAAAACCACGCTTCTCCAAATCATCGCTGGCAATCTAGCTCCCGATCAAGGCACACTCAAAAAAGCTGATAATCTGAAAATTGTCTACTTTGATCAACACCGCTCCCAGCTTCCCTTGAATATCACACTGCGCCAAGCGCTTTCTCCTCAAGGAGATTTTGTCGATTTTCATGGGCAGAAAATCCACGTCAATGGCTGGTGTAAACGGTTTCTCTTCACTCCCGATATTTTAGACATGCCTCTTGAAAAACTCTCCGGCGGAGAACGGGCGCGGATTTCCATTGCTCATCTGATGCTGCAGCCTGCTGATATCTTGCTTCTAGACGAGCCGACAAATGATCTCGACATTCCCACTTTAGAAACCCTTGAAGAGAGCCTTCTTGAGTTTCCGGGGGCTATTGTCTTAATCACCCATGATCGGTGTTTACTCGATAGGATTTGCAGTACTCTTCTTGCCCTTGGAGACCCTAATCATAACGAACTCTTTGCCAGCTATCAGCAGTGGGAAGCGTCACTTAAAAAACCACCTGAAAAACTCAAAGAGGAAAAATCAGGTCAGCCGACGACTAAAGCCAAACTCACCTATGCTGAAAAAAAGGAATATGAAAAAATCGAAGGCCAAATCCTGAAACTGGAACAAGAAATCCGGGGGCTCCATCTCTTGCTAGAAGACCCTGCTAACTCCCAACTGGAGTCTCTTTGCAATCAGATCGGTTTAGCCGAGACTCGCCTTGAGCAGCTCTATTTGAGGTGGGACTTTCTCGAGAAAAAACTTAATTCCAACTAGGTTTTTTGAAGAGCAAGATCACCCGTGGCGCTATGCAAGCTAGGACAATACTAATCACAAGAAAAGCCACGTAAGTGAGGGTATTTCCTGTTGCAATTTGCGCGGGAGGAAAAAAACCAATCCCAAATGTCGCCACAGAGCCTAATAGACCCAACCCCGCAATCGTCCATACACCGATCAGTCCGCCCGGAATTTTATAGGCTCTTTCAGTGTGAGGGAATTTATACCTCAATTTGATAACGGCTGCAAACATCAGAATATACATGATGAGATAGAGCTGCGCCAGCGTTGCATTTAAAATCCAATAGGCGCTACTGACCGTTGGCATAATGACGAAGGCAACGGAAAATAACGTCACAATCACGGCCTGGGTGATGAGAAGAGCGCTGGGCATTCCATGTTTGTTGAGTTTACGAAAAATAGGAGGAAGATCTCCATTTTGAGCCGCAGCTAAAAGACCTTTGCTGGGACCAGCGATCCAGGTACTGAGTGTTCCGAGCGCGCCAAAAACGAGCAAGATGGCAATGAGAGGGGTTAACCAGCTTAACCCATAGGCATTCACAAAATGAGAAAACGCTTGGAGCGATCCGGCAACCAAACTGATCTCTTTTTGTGGAACAACTGCAGCAATGGCAAGAACGCCTAAAACGTAAAGCCCCAGAATCAAAATTGCAGAGAATAAAATGGCTTTCGGGTAATTTTTTTGAGGATTTTCTACATCGCGCGCATGAACCGCCGACATTTCAAGTCCGCAAAGAGAGACTAAAACCCCTGAAAAAAAGACAAACTGCCCAGGAGAGTTCATCTGGGGAATTAAAGAATCTAATGTGAAAGAGATCTGGAGGGGATTTCCCATGAAATACCATAAGATTCCTAACCCAATAATGAGTCCCCCAGGGATAATGGTCCCCAAAATGACTCCAAATGAGCTAATCCACCCCGAAAAGCGCATACCGAATAAGTTACAGAGAGTTGTCAGCCAAAAAAGCGCAACGATAAAACCTAAAATATAAAAGGTGTTATTCGATAAAGCCGGGTTGAAAACATAGGCAATGGTTCCTGCAATAAACGAGATGAGGGCAGGATAATAGACTAGATTTTCAGCCCAAAGAAGCCAAACAGCTAAAAAACCTGTCCGGTGTCCAAAAGCCTCCTTAACCCAAACGAAGACACCACCCGTCTTAGGCCACCCTGTCGAGAGTTCAGCAGCTACCATGGACACGGGGATAAAAAAAAGAATTGCCGCCAGGGCAAAGAAAAATAACGAGGCAAAGCCGTACTCGGCAATCGTGGGCCAATTGCGCACACTGCTAACAGCCGCCACATTGATCATCGCAAGGGTAAAAACAGTCAGTTTTTTCGACATATGAGGGCTGATTGTAGAGGGTTCCCCGCTTTCTCTTCAAGGACTGCGGAATATGTTCGCTAAAAAAACAAACCACGGGTTTATGACCCGTGGCTTTCGCATGGGGTCACCATGCGGGACATGCAAGCTATTCTATAAAACTCTCATGTTTTTTGTATGGAAAAATAATTTAGGAACCATTCCCGCTGTATACCGATCACAATACACGCCATGTGCAACTTTTGTCATATCACGTAGTTGTCAGTATTTTGTCCTAAGAGTATGAGTTTCATCAGCGCAGAGGCACTCCGTGCAAAGCATGAGACACTGAGAACGCAGAGGGGAATTTTTAAATTTCCTCTCTGCGTCCTCAGCGTCTCTCCCGCGCGAAGCGCCTCTGCGCTGATGAAATTTACCGCCATAACTTGATCAGTTGGATAGTGTGCTAAAAGTTGCACATGGCATCAATACTGAATTTTCCATATTCAAAAGATAAACTAGAGGACGTTCTTTACGATTGATAATTTCGGGCTCAAGCCATCGAAGCCTTTTTGGGCACTATACTCACTGAAAAAACTTAGGCCCTTTAAATCTTTTCAGCTGTTTTGGCGAGGCTCAAAAAGCTCTTTTATTGGGATAACAGCTCTTTGGGTCAGCTCTTCAATGGATCTACCCATCAAGACTTGCACGGAGCAATCATGGCGTTGATAATGATCTAAAACTTTCTGCATCAGTTGATCAACATCTTTACTAGCTGCATTTTTAACAAAATAAGAAGACGGAAGTGGTGCCTTTACTCCCTCTACTTCGAATACAACACAAATTGATGAACTTGTCATGATGCTTTCCTATAACTTAGCATTTTCGCTTTGAGAATGTATCACATTCTCTACCATTTCCCTTAAAAGACCAAGAGTCCACAAAAAAGCTTCACCTTTCAGGTTTTCTGTCAGTACAATCGGCTCTTTAGCAACAAGACTTACAGTTTCGCTTAAAGCTCCTAATCTTTGTATCGATCGGACAATTCCCACCTCTTCTTCAGTTGGGTTCAGACCGATGGCATTTCTTTTGTAAACCACATTGTGAAATAGGTCTGACACCGCAGTGCTTGTAAGCGTTGTAATCTGAAGCTCAAATATAAGCCCTGTTGTAGAATCTTGCATAGCACAAGGAATAACTTTATAGGCCCCATCCTTGCGAATGGTGTTATACTTGTTATCTAATTCAAGAAACTCAAATCCATGGGCCTTAAGCGTCTGAATCACATCAAAAATTTGAGAAGAAGAAGAACATGTGATGCGACAACCACAACCGTCGATAATATCAGTTACCGCAACGCATCTTGGTGTCTCTTCTAGTTGAGTTTTCTCACAGAGGCGACCGCACTTATCGAGAAACGAGCGTGCTGATTTTACTCTTCCTGTTACTAAATGGTCAGGGAAAAGGGCAGTTAATTTTTGCATGAGTTGAAACAAATGCTGCGACATTTTGAGCTGAAGTTTTTGTAAGCTTTGAAAACCAGTTTTGGAAATCACAACTATTCGATGATTTGCATCTAGAACCTTCAAAAACACTTCCTGTTCTGTTTGCAAAAAGTCTGCGTTTCCCATCTGGCTCGGAATTTCATTCTGAGGAAAAAGGTAAATACCCTTTCTCTCAGAAGGAGTTGAAAATTGAAGCTGTTTAGCGATTAGCTCTTTTGAAATTCCCGAAAATGAGTAATAACTCTCTTGCCTCTTACGGAGCTGAAAAATATCAAGTTCAACCGTTTGAATCCCTAAGAGATTTGCATTTTTCTTCTCAATATCCATCGATCGAACTACCCTTTTCACATAGGCGGCTAAGAATGTGTTGAAAAAAGGTGAAGGTAAAAAGGCGAAATGTTTCGTCAAAAGACAGGCTTTTTCATTGATCTTCATTAGGTTGCTTATCACGCATCCTACCTTAGGAGATCTTACAGGATCACGAAAAAGTTTTTGCAGATCCATCGGATGTTGATCATCTAGGTAGAATTTCTTCATCAATTTTATAAAAGAAGGCTGATGGTAGGGTAAAACCATTTGAATGGTTTTTAAGCCGACTTGATTGAGGAGAAATGCAGAAGCGATCGATATTCCCTCTTCCGTTTGATGATTTTTGTCCAAGACTTCACAAGAATAAGCCTCTCTAATTTGGGAAACACCTTGCTCCACCAAGCAGTGTAACTCAGGAATGCTCTTCACGTGTTCTATCGCCTCTAAGACGTCCAGGATCATTTCGGCTGCTTTTGCAGGAAAGAGAATTTTGTCAGAAGATGGGTTTTGCTGCTTTGACTTATCAGAACCTATAGTAAAATTTTTCTTGGAGGACTGAAGCCAATAAACTTGAGTCAAAATCTTTTCAGCAAGCGCCGTCTTTCCCTGCGACACGATTTGACTAGTTGCCCACGCCAAGAATCGAATAAATGGTTGCTGAAGCTGACCATTGATCTTGAGAACAGTAAAAGCTAAGGTAACGATAGGTTCTTGCAAATAGGCTCTGGCCTGCCACTGAGAACCATAATAATCTGTTTTTGTATTCTGCGTCATAATTATGATGCTAGATTATACAAAAACATTAATTAAAAATCGATATTTGAATTATTAATTACTAATCAGATTAAAAAATGTTATTTATTGAAAATAAGCATGTTGCAACTATTTACACCTTCTTCTTTTTAAAGACCCCTAGCGTCTCGGTTTGGATTTCAATTGCACGGTTATCAGGACCGAAGGTAAACGTGACCTGTTCATTGCCTGAATTGATCGTCGGCCACTCCAGGATAAATGTATCATTACTCCAAGGCGATAGTGTCCCCTTCCAAAGCGCAGGACCCGCCTCTAAAATTAAACCACCCCCTTCTAACCTAATTTTAATTGATCCATAAAGAGCGTTCTCAAAAGTCCCGGTATAATTTTCGAGGGGATGACTCGGAGGCAAGGCATTTGAGGGTTTCGGCTCAATTTTGAAAAGATTGGCGATCGCCTCTTCCATCGCTTGAATCCCTGCCTCGACATTCATCTGGCTTTTGCCCACATAAAGCTCTAAGAACTTTGCTCGTACCACTTCTGGTAAAAGCGTCAGATTCAGATTACTCAAAATACAAATCCCCAATTTGAGCTCGGGGATGAGGGTCACATTCGTTCGAACCCCATCTAAAGCTCCTCCTTTTTCAATAATCCGATAGCCCATGTAATTGTAGTTACCCCACCCTAGCCCATAGCTAAAGGAGGAGTTTTGATTAATCGGTGGAGCTTCTGAAAAAGAGGCCTCGGTCACCATTGAGGGCTGAAAAATCTCTTGCACAGTTGAAGATTTCAAGATCTGCTTTCCTTTATAGACTCCCCCATTCAAATGCATGACCATCCAACGGCCCATATCAGCCGCTGTTGAAGAGACTCCTCCTGCTGCTGGAAATCCCCCCGTCCGATCCCAGGGAATCACCGTCATCTTTTCCTGAATCATCGCATGAGCATAAGCGACGTTGGAATTATCTAGATTCGGGGCAAACCCCGACCTTTGCATCTCTAAGGGGGTCAATAGAAAACTCGCAATCACTTTTTCCCAAGAGCTACTCATTAACCTTCCCAAGAGCTCTCCTGCGACAAAAAACCCCACATTCGAATAGTTGGCTTTATTTCGAAAAGTCGTTGCAGGCTCAATATAACGGACACGTGATAGAATTTCCTGAGAGCTATATCCCATTTTGCCTAAAAGATCTCCCCCAAAAGCTGGAAGACCTGTGCGGTGAGCCAGGAGATCTCGCGCACTAGCTACACGAGAAGGATAGGGATCTTTAATGACAAATTGTGGGAGATTTTTGATAACTTCTTCATCCCATGTCACCAATCCCTTATCGACTGCAATCCCTAACCCGGCAGCAATAAACGTTTTTGACACTGAAGCTAGTTGAAAAATGGTCTCTTGATCGATAGGATCCGGTTGATCGAAGCGCCTTACTCCGAACCCTTTTGAGAAGATGACCTTGTCTCCCTGAACAATTGATACAGCGACACCTGGAACTTTCAATTGAACCCTGGTCTCTTCAATAAACCGCTCGAATGCGCTTAAATCTTGAGCATAGCTTTTACAACCACATAATATTGCAAGAATAAACAAATAAAAACATCTAAACATAATATATCTGCTTTTTATTTTTATATATTATATTTTAAATTAAAAACAAATACGTTTTATCTTAGAGAGTGTTTCAAATCTCAGATTTCGTCGCTTTTTGGAGGATTTTTGGCCAAATTTCGTTTCTTTTGTTGGGGGTAATATACGAAGTTGATATAACCCCCAACAAAAGAAACGAAATTTGGCTCAAAAAGCCCCAAAAATCGACTGAAACTGAGTTTTGAAACACTCTCTTACTGCCCACATGTACCCGCAGGAACGAGCGCTACAGTTCCTGAGGTGAGATTTCCTTGGCTAATATTATTTGAAAGGTCATCGATATTGATGACACCGCTGCCTAGAGCTTCGATAAAGATCCCCTGCGCAGGTGAGGGCCGTATGCTAATGCGATTGTTTCTGACTGTCGCACACGTTGTATTTCCATCTCTTACAGATATGGAAATCTCCGGGACGGGCCCCATGATTACCACGGGCCTGTTATCTATAACTATGTTATCTGTCATAGAAGCTCTTGTTGAACTACCTGCGTTATTGTCCTGAACGAAAGCAATACCGCCTGCACTACCTGTATCCGTTGTGATCAAAACCGTGTTATTGCTAATAAAATATGAGCTTTGGTTTACAATGTCGTTATTTGAAATAACGGAAAGGCCCGCCGTACCCCCTTGGAGAGCACGAGTATTATTAATCGTATTGAAGTTCACATGGTAAGTCGAGTTTGTTACTCCACGACCCATTAAGATACCGCTATTGAGAAAACCTGAGATCACGTTACCAGAAATCAAATAATTCGCTGTAGATGGAATTCTTAAAGTCTCTGCATCGATGTCGAGGGCAATAGCAGTTCCAGTAACCGTGTTGTTCAAAATTCTAATATTTGAAAAGGGTCCTGGTTTGACCTCGATGCGAACTCCTGTACTCAAATCACCAGTCGTCATTGAGCCCCTGATTAGATTTTCAGCAACAGAGAGGTTTCCATATCCATTGACGTTGATGCCAAAGTTCAGGACAAAGAGCGCGGGGGCGCTAGCGTCGATAATCACATTATGATGGATATTCATCCCATTCACGCTGGTTCCACTAATGGCTCTGTCGTTGTCTGTCGCTCCAGGAATCAAGATCTGGAATCCGGAGACTTCATTCCCATTAGCGAGGGTCACTACACTCGTCCCTGCGCCATTTGTGATGGTCGGTGCGCCTCGTGTTTGAGCCGGAATTGACACTCTACCCTTGGAGGTGTTGATCGTTTGTTGAGTCCCCGATCCAAAAAGGTTTTGTCCATTTTTCAAAGTGATACCCGCATTCATTCCACGGGTAGTTCCGTCGCCTTGGAAGACATAGATCATGTCGCTCGGTCCTGACGCATTTTGAGCAGCCGCCAATGTTGAGAACGGACTCTCATAAGTTCCATTAGAGCTGCTGGTATTGCGCACGAACCAGACTCTTAAAGGCTGACCTGCGGCGTTCCTTGCAATGCTATGTTGCTTACGGGTCTTCACCACGGGGATCTCGAAGCGGTAAGGAGCAAAGGCGGCGCGGGAGAGCGCTAGGTCATTATTATTCGGGCAGTTTCTGCCTTTGCGCTTGAGTTTAGGACCGAACGGATAACTGAACATCACCGTGCCTTGGACGATGTTTTTGAAGATGTGGTCGTAGGAATAAGAGGCTTCTAAGGAGACGTAATCTTTATATCTCCAATAGAGACGAGTCTTTCCTCCCCAAGCATTTGTGAAGTAATAAGGGCCCATTCCGAAATAAAAGTCATGGCGGGTGCTTTGGGTAATATGAGCTCCGACTTCAGCATCGGCTCCTGTCATCGCAAACTTTTTCTTATTTTGGAGGACAATGCGGTTGCCTTGGAATCGATTAAATTTGTACTGATACCCATGACTTTCATCATTTCCAATGGGAAAGTAGGCGTTGATGCGGTATTCCATCCGCTTGCCGAGCATCTCAATTCCAGGGCTGAGCTGGTTGACGGTGAGGCCGTGGTCTTCTTGGCGCACATCATAATACAGGTAGAGTCCGAAGATGTGGTTGATAGAAGGAATAACAGTGCGCTCTCCAAGGCCGATGTTACCGGCAAGCTTGCCGTCGTTGAAGACGTGACCGCGCAGGTCTAGAAACGGCATGAAATAAGGATTATGATCGTAGATGCCAAAACCTTCAAAAGTCGTATAGCCATCTTTGTAGCCGACGCCTTTCGATTCGGTATGGCGGACATCGACGTGCATCACATGGAAGGGGGATTGGCACTTTTCACTTGGGGAGGGCTCGGGTTGCGCTCCATACACTAGAAACGGTGTCAGGGCCATTGCAAAAATTAGCTTTATCTGCATAGAAAATCCTTCCATTGTTCTTTCTTATATATCGACGATGTTATTTTTAAGTTCAACAAAATAAGAAGGCCGTTTACCAACCAATTCCTCCTAAAAACGGGGATCGTGAAGGCTCTGATAAAGGATCACAAGCGCCCCGCTCTACAATCTGTCGAATTTGATTAAATTGATCGGCAGGAATTTCGTTATTAAGAGCGATAATGCGAAAGAGCGTTTTGAGCTCCTGGAGGGTTTCGGTCCTATACGACCCATTAATCGAACAAAACATCCGATGAGACTTTAAAAATTTTTTAAAAGAACCATCTTTTTTAAAATCTATAGCTAGGGATATTTGTCCACCATAGTATCCCAACAGCCGAAACCCTTCCAACAACGAGTTATCAGTTATACTCATAAAATGCATTAATCTACATAAGTCCCCACCACTATCAAAAGGCTTATCCCACTCACCCCCTGTCCAAATAAAAATAGCCGAAGGGCCAGGATAAGAGATGCCGATCTCAGCCCTTTTTTGCTCTAATACCAAAGGATGTGTTGGCAAAGATTCTAAATCTTTTTCATGACCAAAAACAGACCCAGCAAGGTCTCGAATGGTGTCATCTGGAGCATAGTCCACAACTTCGGTATTACAAACGACACATCTTTCTTTTAACTCACAATGACCCTCGACAATTTTACCATGGCGCTTTTCGGCAGCAACCTGATTGACTTTGTGACAGCAGGGAAACAAGTTGACAGCCTGTCTGAGAGGATCTAACCCAATGGGGCATGTTAACGACCTTAAAAAATGCTTCACATCGAGCTGCGCTGCCATAAGTTAAATCCCCTGGTGTTATACCGAACTCTATGGAATAGTTAAGATTCTGCTCGATCTTTTGACCTGAGAGGTGATGAAAAGGGCCGAAGTAACTTTCTCAAGTTTACCTCGGCCCTTTTCATCACCTCTCAGGTCAAAATCTCTTCGCATAAATTTTAATTATTCCATAGAGTTCGGTATAAATCTAGGCAAATTTTACCGTTCATGCTTAAATAAGCGAAGTCTATGGCAGAAAAAACAGAAAAGGCGACGCCGAAAAAACTCCGTGACGCTCGTAAAAAAGGACAGGTGGCAAAGTCGCAAGACTTTCCTTCCGCTTTCACCTTTGTCACCTCGATCGCGGTTGTGCTATTTACCACTAAGCATCTCTTTCAGCAGATGGGAGGCTACTTAATTTCGACATTTCGCAGCATCGGGCAAACCACAGATATAGCCAACCGGATGGGAGGCTACCTAGGCCAGTGCTTGATGGTCATTCTCGAGTGCAGCCTTCCGATTGTCGTGATCACAAGCCTAACTGGAGTCTTAGTCTCGTTCTTGATCGTAGGGCCTGTCTTTTCTAGCGAAGTCCTTAAAATGGACCCTAAAAGGCTCAATCCGGTGACCAATCTCAAGAACATGTTCAAACTAAAAACCTTGATTGAGCTGCTTAAATCCATCTTAAAAATTTTTGGAGCCATGCTCCTCATCTACTCCGTGATCTACAATAGCGTTCCTGAAATCATCGCCACAGCTGCCATGCCCGTTCTAGGGAGCGCAGCAGTTTTCTCTGATTTCCTTGTTAAGGTCATTATCCGGGTCGGCATTTTCTTCCTGATCATCGCGATTTTCGATCTCGCTTACCAAAAGCACAATTTCATGAAAGAAATGAAAATGGAAAAATTTGAGATCAAGCAAGAGTACCGTGACACGGAAGGCGACCCCCACATGAAAAGCCGCCGCAAGCAAGTCGCTCAAGAGATGGCCTATCAAGAAGGTCCCATCTCAGCTCGCCGGGCCAGAGCCATTATTACAAACCCCGTCCATATCGCGGTCGCTATCGAATATAAAGAAGAAATTGAACCGGCTCCCCGGATTGTGACCATGGGGCAAGGACTCATCGCCGATCAGATCATTCGCTTTGCGCAAGAAGCCCAAATTCCCATCATGAGAAACGTCCAACTTGCACAAACTCTTTCCCAGAAAGGCAAAATCGGCGATTATGTACCTGAGGAGACCTATGAGGCTATCGCAGAGCTCCTGCAGTGGCTGAAACGGCTTGAAGCCGGAGAAGAGGAACCAAAGCTGTTTACATGAATAATTTTTTTACAAATCTCGGACGCTCTTTAGGGGGCGCTAGAATCTTACGCATTATCAGTCAGTCCAGCGACGTGATCTTGGCATTTTTTGTGATCACCATCATCATGATGATCGTCTTGCCAGTGACTCCCGCATTTTTGGATAATTTGATCGCTATCAACTTGACGGTCTCCATTGCTTTGATGATGGTCGCTCTCTACATCCCCAAAGCCGTCAACCTCTCGATGTTCCCCTCTCTACTTCTTATTACGACCCTTTTTCGCTTAGGGATTGAAATCTCAGCTACTAAACAGATCCTCCTTTACGCCTACGCAGGCCACATCATCCAAACATTTGGAAACTTCGTCGTGGGAGGCAACTTTGTGGTGGGAGGCGTCGTCTTCTTAATCATCACCATCGTCCAGTTCATCGTGGTCACCAAAGGTGCTGAACGGGTCGCTGAGGTCGCTGCCCGCTTTACCTTGGATGCCATGCCCGGTAAACAGATGAGCATCGATGCCGATATGAGAAGCGGCATCATCGATGCCAACCAAGCCCGGGAACTGCGCCTGGCTCTTGCCCGAGAAAGTCAGCTTTACGGAGCGATGGACGGAGCCATGAAATTCGTCAAGGGAGACGTGATCGCCGGTATCGTCATCGCTGTTATTAACATCGTTGCGGGACTCATCATCGGAGTGACCATGCATGGGATGACTGCCCTTCAGTCAGCCAAAACCTATACCCTCCTTTCCATTGGATCTGGACTCATTTCACAGCTCCCCTCTCTTCTCATTTCGATGACAGCCGGTATCGTGACAACCCGCGTCTCCAGTGAAAAGAAAGACTCTCACCTCGGAACCGAGATCTCAAGTCAGCTTCTCGGTCAGCCCAAAGCGATCCTGATCGCAGCCGCTGCTTTGTTTCTCTTTGTGTTTATTCCTGGCTTGCCAAAACCGATTTTCATCATTCTCAGCTTTCTCTTAGGAACCATGGGGATTGTCCGGATGAATAGCGCGAAGAAAGCCGCCGCTAAAGCCGCCTCTGGAATGGTCGGAGGAGGCGGTGGTGCTGAAGCTGGTGGACATGCCATGGTCCGCGGCCCTACTGATGAATACGCCCTCACACTCCCCATTATCTTAGAAGTCGGTAAAAGCCTATCCCAAGTCATGAAAAAAGAACGCGGCGGAACGACCTTTATCGAAGACATGGTCCCCAAAATGCGCCATGCCCTCTATCAAGACCTGGGCGTCCGCTTCCCCGGAGTCCACGTTCGCACCGACTCACCCAATTTAGAAGCCGATGAATACGCCATTCTTCTCAATGAAGTTCCCGTCGTGCGCGGCAGAATTGGAGAAGGCTATCTTCTCGTCAACGAATCTCCCGATATCCTTCGCAAATACAACATCCCCTTTACTCAGTCTAAAACCGTTTTTGGCCTGCCTTCTGTTTGGATTGATAATCGATTCCAAGAAGTTCTCCAAAAAGCGGGGATCAAATTTTGGAAGCCCCTTGAAGTCATCATCCTCCACCTCTCTTATTTCTACCGCATGCACGCCAGCGATTTCATCGGTATCCAAGAAGTCCGCGCCATTTTAGAATTTGTTGAAAAATCATACCCTGACCTCGTCAAAGAAGTCACCCGTCTTGTCCCCCTTCAAAAACTCACCGAGATCTTCCGCCGACTTGTTCAAGAACAAGTCTCGATCAAAGATCTCCGTACCATCTTAGAATCTCTCAGCGAGTGGGCCCAAACCGAAAAAGATACCGTCCTCCTCACCGAATATATCCGCTCGTCTCTCAAGCGGTACATCAGTTACAAATACTCACTTGGCCAATCGGTCCTAGCCGTCTATCTCCTCGATCCTGTCATTGAAGACATGATCCGCGGAGCCATCAAACAAACCTCTGCCGGCTCCTACCTTGCCCTAGACCCCGACGCTGTTCAAATGATCATGCATGCGATGCGTAGCACCATTACCCCGACTCCCGCCGGAGGACAACCCCCTGTGCTCCTCACCGCCATCGATGTCCGCCGCTTCAGCCGCAAACTCATCGAAGGTGAGTTCCCCGATCTGCCCGTCGTCTCCTACCAAGAGATCGTCCCAGAAATGCGCATCCAACCTCTAGGCAGGGTCCAGCTTTCTTGAGATGGATAAAAGAATTAAACCTTACTGAAACCTATAGCCAGGTACCCCATGCGTGATACATCTCCTGAAATAGAAGCCAAAATGCATGAGTTAATCCAAAATAAAACTCCTGGAGAACGAGCAATGATGGGGTGGTCGATGTATCTGACATCGAAGTATATCATCACACAAGCCATTTTACGAGAAAATCCCGATATCACACCCACTGAGCTTCGCAAAGAACTATTCCTAAAATTCTATAGAGACGACTTCTCCCCTATGGAGCGAGAAAAAATCCTCCGCTATCTGGAAGATGGAACTCGACCGTGAATCTAGGGCGTGTCGCCAATTGATAATAAAAACCCTGAAAAATTCCAGACCTCTGAAAAAACCTTAGGAGAGTTCTTACTTGAGTCCCCTTTCTCTAAATTTGACTTATACCATTTCCAGAAAATAAAGCCACATTTTAGCGCGTCAAAGCGCCGCAATTTCACGATCGTAAGTGGGCCTGTATTGACTTAATACTGGCCCACTTACGATGTCTTAACCGCGGGAGATTTCACGCAGCCAAAAAGGCTACTTTTCACTGAAATGTGGTAGAGGTTGCAGCAGAATATTTAGCTTTTTCGCAGCCCTAATGAGAGCTTTATCTAGAGTAAAAAGAGGGATTTTTTCTCTGGCAGCTAGTTCCAGATAGGTGGCGTCATAGATTGTAAGATCTAACTCTCCCGCCAAAGCAAAAATGCTATGCATGGCTTTAGCTGTCGTAGAGGGATCAACAACGATCGGCAAAGCCGATAGAGCATCAATAAAGCTGGCTGATTGAACTTCCGTGATTCTTTTATGTTTCTTCGACATCAGCAGAACATTTGCTACCTCTAGAGGCCATATTGTTGGAACAACCGCAGTAGAATTGTTTAGGCTGTCCAGAATTTTATCCGTATAGTTCGTGCTTTCATCTTCAAAGCACCACGCCATTGTAATTGAGCAGTCCAGCACAAAATCATAGAGATTTTTCCCCATTATTTTCTGCCCTCACCAATCATCTTTTTGATTGATAATTTCTTACCCAGCGTTATTCCCTTCTTAAGTTTTTTTAATGCTCGTATAACATTGTTAACGGAGTCGGCCTTTTCTTCCTTGGGATAAAAAGGAATAATCATAGCCACCTGCACGCCGTGTTTTGTAATTATGAATTTTTCCCCGCTGATGACTTTTCTTAAAATCTCAGAAAAATGAGATTTCGCTTCAAATGCCCCAAAATGTTTCATATTGCCCCTTTGAACTAGTCTAAACTTCAGACTAGTCTAAAGTGAATTTTTTGTCAATACAGGAATAAAAAAAGCAGCGGAGTCCTCTTTAAAAGGCCGCTGCTCCATTAGAAGACGAGTTATGCATTCCTGTTGATCTGAGGAGCTTCACGCTTTGATTACAAGCTGATTTTTATCCGGTTATTAAATACTTGAGTTTCCCAAATTTTTAGCTTGACATCTCCTGTTCTCTATGGCGACCGCTGTGTTGCGGGCACTCGGAAATAGCCACTTGGCTATATCCGTCGTGCCCGCGCCTTGCGGTCGCCTATAGAGAACAGTTCTGTCAAGCCAAAAATTTGGGAAACTCAAGTAAATAGTCTAGTGCCTGCTTTTGCTCTTCATGCGCTAAAGAACAAACAGCATAGAGCGGCCTTGAATCAACCTTTTCCCATTGAGAATAGTTTTGCGCTGAAAACCGCACCCCATAAGGCGAATCAGGATGATTCTCTAAAAACATTAGCATGCTCTTTAACGTTCTTCCATCCCCGCTTTTGACCTCAATCGGAACAATCTCTCGATTGTACTCAAAGAGATAATCAACTTCTGCTGTGCTACTTTTAGCCTGACGCTTCCAAAAATGGAGCTCGGCTTTTTGATGAGGGTGAGAATAGCAAAGCAGTTCTTGTCCCACGAACGCCTCTGTGATAGATCCCCGATTAACAAAATCAAGCCCCGGCTCTAAAAACCATGTTGAAAGATCGAACCCTAACGTCGCCTGGCAAAGCGCAACGTCAACTAAAATGAGTTTGAACCACTCTAAATTGACTTCAGCTCCCAGAGGAATACCATTCCCAGCGCTATGCTGGATCCTGTGTACCACATTGGCTTTGCAAAGCAAATCCAAACAAGGCGCAAGCTCTCTTTTTCGGAATTCCCCATGAATGTTTTTATATTGAAACTCTTCTCCAACCATAGAGGGTATTTGACGAAAAAGGGTATCAATAGGTTCCATCTGAGGTTTAGAAGCGTATTTTTCAAAATCTTGCCGATACGAGGCAATCAAGTCATGATGAACCTGAAAACTCTCTTTGGGGTTTCTCTCTTCCACCCACTTTGCGACAGCCTCTGGCATACCTCCAATAGCTAAATACTCTCCCACCAAACTCATCAGCGATTGATGAATGGGTTCAGAAAACGATTCTTTATTCGGGTTCCCTAAAATTGTCTGGACTGCTGCAATATTCCCACTTGCGGCTAAATATTCTATGAATGATAGCGGATACATATACATACTTGAAACCCGGCCTACAGGCAGCCCCACCTGTTCCAGTGCAAAATCAAAAAGCGAGCCTGCTGCAATGACGTGAAGCTCTGGCATTTCTTCATAAAAATAACGAAGCGCTAAAATCGCCTCAGGAGCCTCTTGAATTTCATCAAAAAATAGCAGTGTTTTCCCAGGGATTATCTTTGTTCGTCCCACGTACGCAGCCAATTCTCGCAAAATCCTCTCTGGCCTAAGATCTTTGTCAAAAATGGGCTTAGCATCTTTTGCCAGTTCAAAATTGATCTCGATCATATGGTCAAAATGTTTACCGAGTTGTCTGACTGCGTGTGTTTTTCCCACCTGGCGAGCTCCCCGCAGCAGTAAGGGCTTGCGGTATTTGTGATCCTTCCATGCTTTAAGATGCCAATCGATCAGACGTTTGAACATAGCCCTTCCTTGTCGTATTACAAGGTAAATTTATCACTATTTTGGTCAAAAAGAAAGGACAATTTTTAATCTGTTAATTATAAATGGATTAAGAACGATTTTCCACCTTGCTAGTGGGCTAAAATCGGGCTAAAAATCGGCTATTTTTTCAAAAAGAAAGGTAACTTTTACGATTTTTTGGTCAAATGGAAAGGTAAACGGACATTTTGATAAATTTTTCCTTCGAGGGC
The DNA here is from genome assembly GCA_023265455.1 of Parachlamydiales bacterium. Taxonomy (GTDB): domain Bacteria; phylum Chlamydiota; class Chlamydiia; order Chlamydiales; family Rhabdochlamydiaceae; genus PALSA-1444. Next base: position 70,460 of record JAHFTQ010000006.1, on the reverse strand, counting down.
AATGGTCTTAGATCGAATCACTTTGCCCTCAAATCCCACAAAATAAATGCCACCTCTGATAGTGCCCTTCCCAATAATTTTAATTTCCTTGCACTCTGGTGTTATATAGACGTCTCCTACAACAGCATCCTCAAGACTGATCAAACATTTTTCACCCGAAGGGCTCAAAAATATTTTATTACACACTGAATTAATTAACTTTATTTGCTCAGCTGCATCAATAGCAAACAAATTACATTTTTTTGCTAGAGCGATTCCTTTCATACAAATAGCTGAACCTAAACAATTTACACCCTCTAACTCAAATCCATCGCGTGCGAAAATGGATTCAGCAGGAAACTCCATCAGTTTATCATTTGTCCAAATGCACTTTCCCTCGAAAACATGAACTGAACTCGTATAAGCATTCTTTAACCAGACACCCTGTTTTGCCTTAATACTCTTAAAGCGAGATTTTTCTGCTACTAGCCTCTTACATTCAAAGGAGTCCTGGACTACGAAATGTTTACGACTGCAGTAAGTATCTTCGATAATTTTGTGATCGCAGATCTCCAGTGGACCACCCCGAGAAGGCCAATTCAGATAGGCGAGCGCCGCAAGACAACTGAGAGGCCCTAGTGCAATATTCACTCTGGGATAGGGGTAGCTCAACCCTATCAACACCGTGGCAGATAGCCAAGAGAGGCATTTTCCAGGCAAGCCTGACATCGAAGGAAAAATATTTTTAACCAATGTCTGAATGGCTGCAGAGGTACAAACCCATGAGGCTAAAGGGAAAATAGGGCTTCTATTCTGCCATTGCTGCGATATATAACTAACACCCGACTTAATTATATTTTCCATGTTCAACAATTATACAAAAACAAACTAATTAAATCAATATTATATGGTTTTGTAGACAAAATATATTTTTATTGCTTTGATACGAAATGGAGGGCGAGCGTTTGTCAGACGACCAGATTATCAGTCACAACATCCCGCATATCGATCAGAGGACAACGGCACAAAAGGCCGCTTCCCAACAACGCTTAAGCCAGTATGCAATCGCCCAAGAATCTGCAAAAGTCGGGTTTGAAGAATGGGGAGATCTCAATGCCTGGAATCCCCTGGCTTTAGCTCGTAACTTTCAATCCATTGAAAGACGGACTCGCGAAAGAGTTCGTCCGGAAGATGCCCAAAAAACTGAAAAAGCTGAAGATGAACAAGAAATCCCCGCGATTGAAAAGCTTCAAGAGACCTCGGAGTTTTATCAACGGAGAAACCCCGAGCTGCAAGCTCGGACATTGCTAGCGCTCCGCGCTCGCCTCTCTCCAAATGATTCTGTTGAAGACATTCTTCGTAAACTTGTTGAAACCTACAGCGATCTATCCCTTGCTGATGAGGCTCTTGATTTTTTGCTTGAGACAGCAGACACCCGCATGCGCGAGCTTCTTCAAAAAGCCAAAGTTGAACTCAATCAAAGACATGAAAGAGAAATCCGCGCAGGCCGCAATATGGCCGCTCAAGCCCGGAATTTTTCCGCCCAAGGTCTCGGTTCTCCGACAGCTCTGCGCGATCTTTATCGGAATGTGACTGCCAATCCCCGGGATGCCTATACGCTATTTCAAGAGCTTTCAAGCAAATACGCATTCGATAAGCTGAAAGCTGTCATCGACTTCATGCTCCATTCGCTAGGAGCCGATGTTAAGGCCAAGGGCCCTTCCATCTCCCGAGAAGAACTCCATCGCATGATGAGTGAAACCCGCAATATGCAGGCGATTTTGGGTATTTTCAGGTATTTCCACTCTCGCATGAGGCTCATCATCAGCTCATTTGAACGGCAAGGGCTGACCTTTTCCGAGCGCCTCACTTTTGAGGCCTTAGCTAAAACATTTATGCTATTTCTCCAAGAGAGATACCCCTCTGTTGACAAAGCCAAAAGTATGGCTCGCCAACTGGGCATTTCTGAAGATGAGCTAGCTCAGTTGGTCATTTACCTTCAGTTCCGTGACGCGATGCGTCAAGTCTCTCCCCGGCTATTTCGCGATGAGAGGCACCGTCAAGAACTTCTCATGTGTTTTATGGAGACACTAGAAGACATTGAAGAAGACCTCGAGAAAGAAAAAAAAGACAAAAAGAAGAAATTTAATGGATAGATTTGCCATCTTGCTCGATGATTTAGGAACTTTGATTCAAGTTCCCCTCCATCCCGATCACCACCGCAGCTGTCAACTCAGCATCAATGGAGAGTTGCATATTCAAATCAAAGAAGATGATCTTAAAGACCGCATCTCGATTGCAGCCTTCCTCGGAGAAATCCCCGCTGGGAACTTTCGGGAAACTGTCTTAAAAGAAGCCCTAAAGGAAAATCACTTTTTTCCCCGCTTAGGAACCTTTAGCTACAGCGAACGTAATAACCAGCTGGCTTTCATCACTTACTTGTCTTTCGCAGAACTGCGCGGCGATACCCTTGTAGATTTTCTCGAACTTTTCATCGAAAAGGCCTTCTCTTGGAAGACAGCCCTCACCACCGGTCAACTCCCCTTGCGCGGCCAGACTCTACAGAAAACAGGCCCCTCCGTCTTCGACATCCGAAGGAAGTAATGTGAAGTTTCAAGGCTTCTGAGGTTTTTGAGAACGCAGCAAATAAGCTCGTTTAATGGTAAATTTGAACTTATCCGAAAGCGCTTCTCCAGACAATTCCTTATACCCCCCATTCTTAATGGTTTGCTGATCTAGCAAAAACGAAACCACGGGGTCTTCAGGGTCAAGAAGAACAATACGAGAAAACTGAAGAAGTTCAGACTCGTCCAACACTTCACGAAGCTTAGAAGAAATCAGTTTATAGGCGCTCATTTCCTTAGAATTCAGCCATGTACCTGAAATAATTATATCCCATTTCTCAAAAGAATCTTCTCTTAAAAAAAGAGCAAAAATCAAAAGAGGACCTTTCTCTTTTTCAAGCGAGGTCATTGCAGCTTTGAGTTTTTCTATTATTTCTTGCACGTGTGATGATGCCTCAAACTCATCGAGAGTTTCAGCAGGAAGAGGACCATCAAAATCCTTTGGAATTTTAAGTTTTCCTTTAAGCGCTCCAATTTTCACCTTGCGTTTCTTTTGAATAGGTCCAAGTTTAGCTACAGACTTACCCACCATAGCAATAAGAATCTCCCTTTTAGTATTCTCGCGATCGAGGCAGCAAAGACTCTACTGCAAAATTCAAGGAAATAGTCTGTTTAAATTCATCCTTAGTTTTCCCCAAGACTTCTCTTCTCAAGAGATATACACATTTTGCATCACGCACCAATCCCTTTCCTTCCTCAACAAACTGTTGGAAATATACCCATCCTAATGCATTCATTGCTTTCATTTGAGCCTCATTTAAAACATCAGGGCTGGGAGTCCTTTTTACATCAAATGGCGATGGTATAGGACGCAACATGAAACGATAATCATTTGCATAAAAGTAAATATCAGCTAATTGAGGGCATGTTGACGAATCATGTAAAGTCTTTTTGATTAAATCATTGACGATGGTAGCACACTCTCCGTTCAAACGTGATTGTATTGATTGTTCATTATCACTAATACCTTCATTAAAGATCTCAGCAGGAAGACTGACAACTAACCTGTTAGATTTGTTTTGAAATATAGAGACCTTATAAACTTCTTGATTAGAGTTGTTCCCTATTAGATTAATTTTGAAATCAACAGAGCTAATTTTTTGGGTATCTATCCAATAACGTACAGAAATCTTTGCAGTTTTGCCAGAAGATAGCGGCCGATTATAGAGCTCCACGTAAGACTGAGTGACACCATAGACACGTTGTGATTTCTCAATCAGTTGCAACAATTCTTGCCTTTTTTTTGCAGACCCTTGAAATTGATCCGAAAGGGTTAGGCTGTATGCTTTTTTTACCACAGCTGATAGATGTGTTTCAGCATAATATCCAAACCATTTCCTAAGGAAATACTGAAAAATATTTAGTTGTTTTTCTTGAAATTGATTATATTTGTCGAAATAATTGTATTTGTAATTGGGCAAGACACAACTAAAAAATGCCATACGAAAGCCTCCAAGCCATTAAATCAAGAGTTAATTATGCAAAGACAGCCATTTAAAACCAATGACCTTTTTAGACCTGGTTCTTGCAAAAATAGCTCACGGGGACAATTGAGCTAAGAAACTGTCGATTTTTGCTTTCATAGCTTGAGAGTCTGTGCATTGATTGATGAGGATTGCAAAGGCCACATTCCCTGCATATCCACAGCAGCCTCTAATGAGAGACATCGAGCCCGATTTAGCTCGGACTTTGCTATCTCTTGAAGGCAGCGACTCAAAAAACACTGGAAAATGTTCTGATTTCTTCATTTTCAGCAAGACAGCAACCAGTTGTTTTGTGGTCATGAGATTTTTCCTCGATAGACCCGAGCCATCGACCATATTAAAGCCATCCAGATCGACCTGCTCTTTCTTTAAAAACTCTCGGACAGCTTGAATTCCAGCTGAAGTTGAGCCTTCCTGCTGGGCCTTTTCTCCCATTTTTTTGAGAAGATGCTCCGCATATAAGTTAATGCTTTTCTGATTCGTCCAGTAGATAATCTCACTTAAGGGAGGAGAAGTTGTTGTATGAACGATGATTTTCTTTGCTGGATTAGGAGGTTTCTTCAGAATCTTAATGCCTCTTCTTTGCAACTCTTGCGATAGAAGCTGCGCGCAAAAAGCCGCAGGATCGGGAATCGATCCTTTGATAGAAAACTCCTGGACGCCCGCGGGAACCGTTCCTCTAACCGTCTGTTGAAGAGAAAATTCAATACCGTAAATGCAAGCTCCATCGCCTGATCCTACAGCACCTGTTTTGACTTCATTCTGAAGAACCAGCGCTGGAATCACAGGCTCTGTGCGTAAAATCGCTGCAGATTCCCCTACTTTAGTTCCTGGTTTAAAAAAGAGCGCGTACAAATTTTCATGAAAGGAGAGCGCAGAGGCTCCCGCTCCATAGTAATTTCCGAGGTCTTCGAAGGCCCAACTGGGAGGAGCAGAGGCTTTTTCCCAAAGGGTTGCATCACCGATCACATCGCCTTCGATGGTTCGGATTCCCAATTTTTCAAATGCATTGGCCCACGCCTCGATTTGCTTTTTCCAAGGCAGTACTGACGAAATCCGGTTAGAGCCTAAACACGGATCTCCCCCACCTCGGATCGTGAGATTGCCATCATATTCCAGCTGAGTTTCAAATTGAGCTTGAGAACCTAGTAAATGAAGCGCTGCCGCTGTTGTGACAACTTTGATACAAGAGCCGGGGATGAGGCTTTTATCGCTATTTTCATTGACTAGAACCTCCCCCGTCTCCATGTCGACAGCATAAGCGCTGACGGTAGCATGTTGGAGAGAGTCTTCTCCGTAAATAAACGCTACCCACACTAATGCCAACATCAAGTATCGCATAAGTATCCAGGATAACAAAATTCTAGATCTTTTGTCGAAGGTTTAGAATTGCCCAATAGGTGATGTCTGTCCCAGGAGAACGCTGAAGTCTTTTTTCAGGAGGAAACATCCGCAGCGTTTGAACAACGGCAAAGGGGCTACTTGAGGGACTTATCAGCTCTTCGAGAAGATGAATTTCTTCACTTTTGTGAAGTGAAAAATGAAGATTGTTTTGCTTTAAGCAGAACTCAGGATTGACTGTTTCCATGAACGATGTTTTGTCCGTCGTCATAAGCCAGCCACCCGCATTCATATGCTTTGCAAGGGTCGGTAAAAATTGGGGGTAGGACTGGGGTGCAAAAAAGGCCCCTTTCAGATAAAAAATATCGATTCCCGCTTTTAGCTGGCTTTGCAAGTGGTCTGGATAGGCATCTGGTTTTGTAATATCTGCGGTGATAAAGGTCACGCTCCTTTTTCTAGCGCTTGGAGCTCCATAATATTGCCACGAAAAATCGATCCGCACTTCCCCATTGATAGATGTGAGATCCACCTGGTCTAAATCGACACCTGTTTCTTGCAAATCAAACAGAAGTTTGAGTGCTAAATCATCCATATGATGTTGACCATCCCCATAACCGCTCATTCCTGCCATGTAAGTCTCTCGGCCTATAAAATAATCCTTCCCCAGCCGCTCTTTGATTTGACTTTTAGAAGAGCTTTTAAGCAGGGTTAAGGCCTCTTTGAATTCAGAAAAAGAGATCTTTGTCAGATCAACAAACAGCAACTCCTTAGCATCAGTTGCAAGCAACACACTCATACAATCTGCACCTGAGCAACCATAAACCACTTTGAGATCTTTTTCCTGAGGGTTGACAACCTTTTTAAGAGAACGAAAATAGACATCTAAGCCTACGTCAGTATGAGTACGAGGATCTAAATCCAGCAAACACTTATATTTAGCCCGTTTTAAATAAGGGAGCTGCGATAAGAGCGCTAACGCCTCAAGGGCATTTTGCCCTTTTAACGCTGGATTGGACATGAAAGGCTCCAACTGCCTCCCCACGTCGGGGTAAGAGAGGTGATGGGTTAGGGGAAAAATCCCCATGGGTTTGGTCGTTTTGTAAACGATGCTGTTCTCTTTCAAACCATTGAAAATGTCTTGGCATCCCTCAACAAAACGAGTCGAGCTATAAGTTGAGAGTCCCCAGACTCGTTTAAATGCCCTTCTTACAAAATCTTCCACGCCCGAAGGTATAAGCTCCTTAGGCACGTTGTTGTAATTGAGAAATCGAAAGGACATCAGATCTTGCGTGGTTATTTTATCCATAAAAGAAGGATCACTTTTGGAGAACCGTTGAGCGTTGGCTTTCCAATGCATCATAATATTTTTCTCGATGTAATCATCAACCTCATTTTCCTCAAGTACAAGAACAGTAGCGGTAGGAAGCAACTTTTCTTCAACTCCAATATCTTTATGAAACTGAAGATAGCAAGGGTCGATGATATATCTTAAATCATCAGGACTGGTCACTTCTACGATGCTATGTGTCGTTGCAAGGGTGACGCGTGGCTCAAGATCACAGCGTCTCATCACCCTCGTTTTGCACCCCAGAGCATTCAAACACACTTCCATGACGATCGCAGCAACAAACCCCTGATAGTTGTACCCCGTAGGATTTCGAAAGGTTAGGGGCTCCGGCGGATAGCCGTTTTCCATGAGAACGCCTCCAGTAATTCTTTCAACAAAAGGAATAAGTTGCTCAGCTGCTGAAGTCAGACACTTGCGAAAAGAGGTGTTGTCTGTCTCCTGAAGTGCGGTTAAGTGCAACCTAAGTGATTCTCGAATGAAGCTTGCCCCTTCTTTTTCGATATCTGGGATACTGTGTGAAGAAATTTGGTATTGAACCTGACTCTTACGCACCAACACAGGATTGTGCTTTGCAATCAAAGCGTTTTTCAAAGTAAAAATCCGTCCCTCAATTGCCGATTTAAGCATATTTGAGCATGGTTTTTTACTCAGCACATCAGAGCACGCTTCATAAATAGATACTAAGTAAAGATCTTCCTTAAACATGTCCTTGAGTTCTGTGAGGAGCTCACTTCCTTCAAAATGTTTAGCAATCGAAGCCATATCCGTGCTCTGCAGTGGAGCAATAAACTCTGCAATGCGATGGATGAGCATCTGATCTTTGATGAACACCCCCAGGTCAATTTTGAGCTGGTGTGTAAAAAGTGTTGTCAGAGGCATGTAATTGCGGATGGTTTGCAGCACACGGGCTCTGATGGAGGCCATTTTAAGGTCAACACTTTGAGAAGGGGCCTGAACCGTGCTTGTCGTGGTAGTGATAGATACATCGGTTGTTGAACGAATAGCCATAGGATAGTCTCCGTTATTTTTCAGAGAATTGTAATATAAAAGAGAATTAAATCAAATATACTAATATAAAATATTGTTTAAGTATATAGAGTAATTTATGCTCGATTTTAGCCAATTGCCGTCCGCCTCGCACTGGAAAAAGATCGGAGTGCGCCCGCGTCATGGAATCGATATCCCCCTGGCGAGCTTGCGCACGCGGGAGAGCTCAGGTATTGGAGAATTTTTCGATATGATCCCCTTGATCGACTGGTGCCAAGAACTTGGCTTCGAGGTGATTCAGCTCTTGCCTTTGAACGACTCGGGAACCGATGCCTCTCCTTACAACGCTCTTTCTTCCTCTGCACTCCATCCCATCTACCTCTCTTTAGCCCATCTTCCAGGCCATCCAGAGCCGCCTGATGCCTCCCAGCTCAACGCACTCCCCCGCACTTCCTACCACGAAGTGCTGTCACTGAAGCTGAATTTTCTGCATCAGTACTTTGAAATTGCAGGACAAGAGATTGCTAAAAGCAAACCGTTTCAGGAGTTCGTCACCAACAACCCGTGGCTCTTTCCTTACGCGCTTTTCAAGGTTCTCAAGGACAAACTCCAGCATATTTCATGGCAAAGCTGGCCTGAAGAACTTAAAAAACCTAACTTCAAAAAACTCGAAGCTGAGCACTCCCAGGAGATCCTCTTTTACCTCGTGTTACAATATCTTTGCCATCTCCAGTTAACGGAGATCAAAGAGTATGCTCATACCAAAGGCATTCTGCTGAAAGGCGATATTCCGATTCTCATCAGCCCTGAAAGCGCCGATGCTTGGTTTAAACCCCATCTCTTCGACTTCTCGTACTCTGCAGGAGCGCCTCCTGATGCTTATAATAGTGAAGGGCAGTACTGGGGATTTCCCCTCTTCAACTGGGACGATCTGAAAACAACCGATTTTCTGTGGTGGAAGGAAAGACTGAAAGTCGCTTCTTACTATTACGATCTCTACCGCGTTGATCACGTTGTAGGCCTCTTCCGGATTTGGGCCATCCCTCTAGGACAACATCCCAAGGAGGGAAAGTTCTTGCCTGAGAACCCCTCTCTATGGATACCTGAAGGCAAAGCGATCCTTCAAATGATGCTAGGCGCTTCTTCAATGCTCCCGATCGCTGAAGACCTCGGCGATATCCCCGCATCCGTCCGAATCGCCCTTCAAGAGCTTGGCATTTGCGGGACTAAAGTCATCCGGTGGGAGCGCAGATACGATCAAGACGGAGCCTTTATCCCTTTTGAAGAGTATTCTCCCCTATCGATGACGACGGTTTCTACCCACGACTCGGAAACGCTGCAGCTGTGGTGGCAAGATCCCGTAAATGACGCTAAAGAGTTCTGCGCCTTTCAAGGATGGACCTACTCTCCCGATCTCTCTTTCGAGCGTCGGATGGAAATTTTAAAAAAAGCCCACCATACCCCCTCGCTTTTTCATATCAACTTGCTTCTTGAGTACCTGGCTCTTTTTCCTGAACTTGTCGCGTCACATCCCGCTGACGAACGGATTAATATCCCGGGGAAAATCTTACCGACCAATTGGACCTACCGTCTTCTCTTACCTCTCGAAGAGATCACTAAGCATGCTCCTTTAAAAAAAGCAATTGCATCTCTTCTGAAATAACACTAATATCCCTTCTATGAGATGCTGGCTATTTTTGTTTTTTCTGCCGCTGCTTTTGCAGGCGGAAGATCTGTTTTTAAAAAACAGACTGAGCAGCCTCGACCCGCTGTCAGTTACTGAACATCTGGCTTTTTATGAACTTTATCAAGACACCGCTGAAGGAACCAAGGCTCTTAATCACGCTTGGCATCTTCTGTCCGGCGGTAAAGTTAAAACAGGCGGAGTCCCTGTCTCTCTTCCGACGGTTGACATCCAAGAGATCGTTCACCTCGTTTCACGGAAAAATTTTCAAAAGACCGTCAAGCTCTCATCTGAGCAACTCAACGCGATCGAAGAGCTCAGCAGCCGTTTGCCTCACCGTTTCTTGAAAGGACATCAGATTTGGACAAGAGAGCAACTTCTGGCTCTTCAGCCCCATGAAATCGACATCGGGCGAGGCCTCCTCATCGAGCAGTTCCAGGAAAATGTTGAAGATATCCGGCAATATGAAGCCAGCCTAGACCTCATGGCGCTTCAAATTCTCGCTAGGCTTCCGCAAACTGCGACGGCCGAAGATCAAATCCGTGAAATCAACCGCTTTGTCTTTCAAGAGATGAAGTTCCGCTTCCCTCCCCATTCTCTCTATGCCAAAGAGATCGATTTATATACGTTTCTTCCCTCGGTGATGGACAGCCGTGAAGGGGTCTGTTTAGGCGTTTCCATCCTCTACCTCTGTCTGGCTCAACGGCTAGGCCTTCCCTTAGAGATCATTACCCCCCCTGGACATATCTACGTCCGGTACCGGCACGGCGCAAAAATCATCAACATTGAAACCACCGCTCGGGGAATTGACCTTCCTTCTGACACCTACTTAGGCATCGACACTCGCCTTCTCCAAGAGAGAACCATCAAAGAGGTGATTGGACTTGCCTTCATCAACCAAGCCTCCGTCGCCTGGACCCAATGCAATTATGCTAAAACCATCGAACTGTATGAAAAAGCCCGTCTCTATGTGGGAGACGACCCTCTTCTCAAGTTCTTCCTCGGACTCAACTACCTCTTTGTCGGAAATAAAAAAGAGGGAAAAGCGCTTTTAGAATCTTTAAGAAATCACACCTTCGAATGGGCTGTCTCTCCTGAGACCATCCCTGAAGACTACCTCACAGGCAAAGTCGATGCTGAAGGACTCCAAGTCATTTTTCTTCCCGTTGATGAAACCCGTGCATCGATTCTCGATAAACAGCTGAAGCTCCAAAAAGTTCTCCAGCGCTATCCCCTCTTCCGCGCTGGAATCTTCCAACTTGCCGTCACCTGGCTCCAGCTAGGCCGTCAATTAGAAGCGCAGCAAACCCTCGAGCGTTACCACTCCTTAGATGACTCCCATAGCGTCGTCGAGTACTACCTGTCTGTCTTGGCCATCCAACGGCTCGACTACCGCAAAGCATGGGATCATCTGCGGTGCACTGAAATTATTCTCTCTCAAGCAAGCCACCGCTGCAAAGCCCTCCGGGGCCTGCGCGACCATCTCCGCCGTTTATCTCCAGAAGCCTAACCTATGACAACAAGATAGAAAGCTTTTCTAGTAGGTAGAGAGGGCAATTTAAAATATCTCCATCTTTTTTAAGATTCATCGGAGATATGCGAACGAGAAGTTTGGGCTGATAAGTATCGCCATAAACGCGGAGGCTTTTTTTCTTGGATGAATTTCCCGATTTGACTTCCAGGGGATAGATACGATCATCTTGCTCAATGATAAAATCGAGTTCTGCTCTTCCCTCGCTTGTCCAATAAAATAACGGCAAGTGGCTATGGACGAGCTCTTGAGCCACGAAATTTTCAGTGATCGCTCCTCGAAATTCCTGAAAGAGTTCATTCTCATAAAGAATCGTTTTTGCAGATAGCCGAGACATGGCGCCTAAGAGACCCACATCGACGAGATAGATTTTAAAAATGTTAAAATCTGCATAAGCCGATAAAGGGATTTTTGGAGTACTGACAAGGGAGACTTTGTAGATCAATCCCGCCTCCATCAGCCATTGTAAAGCCATTTCGAATTCTTTAGCGCGCCCCCCTGGGCGCAGGGCAGAATAGATGAATTTTTTATTTTCCTTGGCGAGTTGATTAGGAATGGATCCCCAAACCTGGTTGATTTTCATGATCTCTTCCTCAGGAGCGTGCTTGGCAAAATCCAAACTGTAGGCATTGAGAATCGCCTCTTGGATTTCACGAACCTTAGACAGATTTTGAGAATCGATATATTCAGCGACAGCCTCGGGCATACCTCCAACAAAAAGATACTTTTTGAAATGTCCCAGAAGCCTATCATGTAAATTGGAGGGCAGCGGCTCCAACCCCTTCAATTCTTCGAAATAGGTTCTTAATCTTTCCTTCTTCAAAGCCTCTAAAAATTCAGAAAAACTTAACGGGTACAGGGTCAAAAACTGTACTTTACCAACAGGAAATCCCTTTGTGTGAGCCAGCTTAACTCCCAGTAAGGAGCCAGCTGCTATGATATGTTGTTCAGGAGCAATTAATAGTAGTATAAAAATATACGCATATGTGAAAATTCATACCCATGAAGAACATATATTCTCCTGGTAAATTTGGATTGCTGATCGGGAAAACAACAAAAACCCTTCAAAGATGGGATCGAAAAGGACTACTCAAGGCCCATCGCTCTATTACACAACGACGCTACTATACCCATGATCAGTATTTACAGGTCACAGGGCAAAAGTCTAAAAGACGTCTATTAGTCACATATTGTCGAGTATCAAGTGCAAGTCAAAAAAAGGATTTGATTTCGCAGAAGAATGCTGTAGAATCCTTCTGCTTGGCAGCAGGAATGATCATTGATAAAAAAATAGAAGATATCGGCTCCGGATTAAATTACAAACGGAAACATTTCTTGCATCTGATGGAAATGGTAGAACAAGGAGAGATCTCTAAAATTGTAATAGCTCATAAAGATAGATTAGTCCGCTTCGGATTCGAATGGTTTGAAAAATTCTGCAAGGATCACGGCGTTTCTATTCTTGTTATGAATGCCGATACCCTTTCTCCCGAACAAGAAATGACGAAAGACCTCCTATCAATTATACATTGTTTTTCCAGCCGTTTAGATGGACTGAGAAAATACAAAAAAAAGATAATCGAGATGGCAAGAGACAATGAGAACCCTTAAGCGTGATACTTTACGACTCAATGCTAAAAAACAAATTTCTCTGAGAGACATCTGCCAGGCCTATTCCAATGAAAAACAGTACTGGCTGCGTCAATTTCAAGCCTGGAGCTTCCAAGTTCATTTAGACAGACCACGAACCATCCGCGACAAGATGATTAAGCAAGCATATAAATCTCCCCAAGGGCTGCAAGCCCGTCATTGGAAACTTGCCCTTGAAGACGCAGCCGAAACATGGAACAAATACTGGCAAGCCCTTTTTGTTAAAGTCCGTCCAAAGATTGCTCGTCGCAAAGACCTCACAGAAATAGAGCAGCATTATGCTTACTGGCTCCTCAAAAGCTCCTCATCATTTGCAGCCATGATGCAAGGCAAAAGTCCCGACCCCTCTTTCCCAATCGAAAAATCAGCTCAAAAACGCACTGCAAATTATGTACGAAGACTGATCAGAGCTTGCCAAGGGAAGCCTCCTACCGTCAAAATATCCAGAAGCGTCCGATTTGATGCCAACTGTTACGATGTATTTGAAAAAAAAGAGTGCCAATACATAAAGCTCATGTCTTTGACACCCGGCAAAAGGATTTGCATCCCCCTCTCCGGCAAAACAGCCATCTCCGGCACAATCACACTCATTTACTCAGCTGACAATACATTTAACCTTCACATTCCCCAAGCATTAAAAAAGAAAACCACTCCTAAAACATCCCTGGAGGCCGTTGACTTGGGTTATACCGAAGTGATGACAGACACTCAAGGCATCCGCTATGGCACAGAATTTGGGACGACACTGACCCAAGCCTCAGATACCTTGTCTCATAAAATGCAAAAACGGCATAAACTCCACTCCCTTGAGAAAAAACGAAGACTTAGCAACCCTCAGCAAGCTAAGCGCCTTCGTAAATTCAACCTTGGCAAGAAAAAACAGCACTCCAACTCCCAAAGCGTTAAAGCCACTTTAGAAAAACAAATCAATACCTCCATCAACCAACTCATCCACACAAAAAAACCCTCTATCTTGGTCACAGAAAATCTAAGACATGCCTTTATCTATGATAAACCCAAAAAAGTGAACAGACGGCTATCTTCGTGGATCAGAGGAAAAATACAAGATCGAATAGCCTTTAAAGCGCTGGCGGAAGGTTTCCGCCATGAGCAGGTCAATCCGGCCTATGGCTCTCAAAGCTGTCCCCTTTGTGAATTTGTGGATCAAGGAAATCGCATGGGAGACCGCTTTCAATGTCTACATTGTAGACATGAGGACACAGCAGATCGGATTGCCGCACTGAACTATGCCAGAAGAATGAACGATCCCGAGATCGGACTGTATACGCCTTACAGTCAAGTGAAAATCATTCTTCAAGACAGGTTCCATCGCCGATTGGAAAGGGGAGAACCCCCTGACTGTTCCGGGCAGGACTCTAGACACCGAACTAGGGATGTATCCACCGTTCCTATCGAGACTGAAAATGTCACAGCCGGGAGAGAGAAATCTCGTAAAAACCGGACGGTCAATCAGAGAGCGAAACAAAATGAACACGTTTAATCACGTTTTTAGGAACAGTGTCTTCACAAAAATATTTGAGGCTGTTTAGGGCATTGGGACATTCTTGAACCTCATCGAAAATAATGAGTGTTTTTCCAGCAACGATGTGGGTATCCATCTCAATTGCCAGAGATTTTAAGATGACTTCCGGATCTAAGCTGTCCTCAAACAGCTTGCAAAGCCGAGGAGTGTCTTCAAAATTCAGGTAAACGGTGTTTGCATACTCGAGTTCCCCAAATTTCTTTAAGACAAAGGTTTTACCTACCTGCCTGGCTCCCATAAGGATTAAAGGCTTTCTCTTGGGGTCAGCCTTCCAGGTCCAGAGCTTGTCCATGATTTGACGCTTCATAATCCTTAATTTAGCCTAAACCCCCATTTATTCGTACCAATAAGTGTGAAATCTCACACTTTTTCGTACGAAAAAATGTCATACATTGGAAATTTGATGATGGTATGAAACAGCCGCTTCAATCTCTGAGAGACTGTTAGGGGCCGTAAAAACTTGCTATTTTAATACAATTATTTTAGAGAATGAAATTACTATGCAACTAATTCGTGTGATTTCAACTTTGACAATTTTTGCCGTGACAGCTTTTTATTCAAGTAAGCTACTCGGAACCATTCAGCTTCAGGACATGATGACACCTGATGAACAACGTAAAACAGGCGTCTCCCAATTATCGGATACCCAGAAAAAAGAACTGGAAAATTGGATCAATGAGAAATTTACCCTCAAGGCGACCACTGCAGCCGCTCCTCAACTCTATCTCCAGCAAAACATGAACAACGGCTCACAGCTCATGTTCAGTGATGGCTCTATCTATGAGATTGCCCCTACAGATCAAGCCAAAGCAGCCTTCTGGCTGACACCCTTTGCAGCTTCCATCAAACCGAGTGGAGATCCCCTCTTTCCCTCTAAAATCACGAACACTCTCACCGGCGCTAGCGTCAATGGAAAGCTCATCCGAGCTCCTCAGGCACCTGCTACACCCCAACCGTGAAAACTATTCAGAATCATAGCAGTCAGATGAATCGTCATCTGTACTGCATTCAAAATGGCTCTGGCTAAGATCCATCTTGCTCTCTTCTGAAACCGGCGGTTCGGATATAACTTTATACTCTTTCTGACTCGGATCTTTTAATTTAAGAGGATCAGATTCAGAACAATCGGTTTTCTCAAACACAAACTCCATCTCTTGCCCGCCCGCATCGTAGAGAGTTGTCCGACCTGTCTTGACATGTCGATACCCCGGATAACGCTCAGCCCCAAACCGTCTTTTCCGAATCAAGCGATAAGCATTAGAGGTTGCACCTAGAACGATAGGGTTCTCCAGTTGCCTTTCTTTTGAATACTCATTTCCTTGGACTAAGGTGACATGGACACGATTTTTATTGTTCTGCAATTGACGACAAGATCGAAAAAATTGGGGAATAACTTTTTTAAATTGTTCCTTTGATTCATAGCTTCCATTGTCTCCAAAAGGGCAATTCCAGTGAATCCGCTTAAAATTTCGATTTATAAACTTTTCATGTATACTACGGCCATCCACACTCTCTTCTATCTTAACACCCTTTTTTTTCAGAAGATCGATTCTGCTATTAACTGTTTTATCCGTCACTGACAAAAACTCCGATGCAGTGATGGCTTTGCTTAAATCCGGATGGCTTTTCTCATGTTTTTTGATAAACGCCTCTGTATAGGTAAAATCTCCTTCGCCAACGAACAATCGTTCTTTAATCTTTTTATCTGGTGTAGGCCGATCCTTTGGATTTTCTGTGAGCTTGAATAGATCCAGCTGGACCGATCGTGTAATTTTTTCGTGAGGAGAATTTTGAAGATAGGCAAGAAAAAACCGGCAAGGTTCTTCGTCAGTCTTTTTAATCCGTCGGGCACGTTCATAAAAACGCCGCGCCTGATAAAAATTAGAAATCCGAATAGCCGCCTTTAAGCCAGATAAATAGGTTTCATACTGCTTTTCAGTATTTGTATAAGAATTAGCCAGCTCAGCGTAAAGGCTTATCTTATCAGGGTTGTATTTCAATTCTAGAGTGTATTTTTCGATCTGGTGTTTTCGTTCTAGCTCGGCTTTTTCATTCAAATATTTTTGATCTTCTGACTGATCAATGCGTGGCTTAAGAATTAAAATATTATCGCGAAACATAACAGCAACTGAGCCATCGGCTAATTCTTTGAGCTTTTGTATCTGGCCATCGTGACCGGCTAAGTCTTGAATGAATTTTGAGAAAATCACTCTTCCCTGTCTTGTAACAATATGAACTTGCCCACCCCTTTGATCTGTTGCATACATGACCGTACTATCGGAAAGAAGAATCATATCAAGGATACCCCAAGTTCCTGCGGCATCCCCATGAAAACATTCCCCTTCCTTATTAAAAAACGAAACCCGACAATTGCCTAGCCCTATTTTAGTAGGATCATTGACGCATAACGTTTCATCATCCAAACAAATCACTAGCTTTTTCAAATAGTAGGGTGGCACTCCTCTATCTAGACAGGATTCTTTAAGGTTTTTTTCAACATCCCACAAATAAACGTCTTCATGAAATACAAGCACTTTAGTCGATGAGACCTGTTTAATTTCCTTAATTCCCTCTAATTGCTGGTAGGGATGCTCTATAGTCTGATAAGAATTTTCGCTGGGGTTGTATTGATAAACTGCCAATTTAGAATCACTTAAAACAACAATTTTTTCTTCTCTGACAACAAAAAAGGATGACGATGTTCCCAAGTCCTTCAAAATTTTCTCAGAACCATAATCTACAATGATTGTTGAATTACCCTTGAATACTACGAGACAATGGGCGGGTCCTAGTGGGGCAATTTTTTCAATAGGTTCCTTTTTCCCCGTATCAAATACGATCTTTCCACCAGACCATACTCTCCCCTCCTTATCCCCCATGATGAGAGAACCGTCTGTTTTTTCAGAAAATGCTGTAATGCACACCTTCTTAGCTTCACTAAAATTCGGTTCGGTTTTTTTTGAATTATCTACCCAATTCCATGTTGTTATCTCGCCCTCATTATTCAAATACGTAATCATCCCATTTAAACGAGCTACCCAGTGTTTAACACCCCAATGAGAAATCTCAGCTCTTTTTTCCCAAATTTTGCCTTCGGGTGAAATAGGAACAAACTGAACCTCATTGAGCTCCTGAAGATAAATAGGTTTTAAATGAACATTTCGTAATAACTGCTGAATTTTGAGCTTAGTCGAATCAAAGGTCATTATTCCTAGCTGATCCGATTCAGGCAATTTAACTGAGACGGTCCCTTGAACATTAGAAACTTGAGCTTTCACAGCACCCGAGCTCGAAGAAGTATCTTGTAGAAAATTTATCCTTCCTTCTGGCGATATATGATAATCGAAAAAACGAAGAGCCCCTTGAGAAAAAGCAGTAACAGTTGAACTGGTAGACATCTAGCTTCTCCTGATGTCAGGAAAATTTATACTGTATAAAAATTAATATCAAGACATTCAGGGTTATGACGTGCGGTCGTAAATGAACTCGACCTCGCTCTCTTTGGGACGGCTGAACCAGTGGATAAATCCACACGATTGACAGACGTAGGCCGAACCGCTTTGATTGAAATAATGAAGCCCAAAAAAAGTGAGAAACGTCGTTGGAATCAACGCTTCTCTCTTTGAGAAATAATTACATTGACAGATCTGGCAGCTCAATGGAATCTGATTGATCACCACTTTTCCAACTGCCCCTTGCCAAGGTTTTCCTATCTGTTTTTTTCTTTTATAGAACAACAAGATGAGGAGTGGAATAATCACGAATATTATTTTCATAGGCCTAAAGTCTAGCAACTCTCGGAAAAAATAGGAAAAAAAATCGGTCTGAGCTATAAAAATAGAAAACCTCAAGGAACTCTTATGAAAATTTTAGCCCGTGCAGCCCTTCTTCTCACCTTACCTCTCATCTTATCTTCGGTTACTCCTGCAAAAGCCGATGACTCCTGTCCGTGTAAAGAAGAGTGTGCCTGCGCTCTCAAGCAACTCTCAAAAGGATTTACCTCGGTTGCTAAAAAAGCTACTCCAGCAGTCGTCTTTATCAAAGTCGAAATTAATGCTGCAGAATCTGACGGTTTCGGCTATCCAGAAGGGCCTGCATCTCCCTTTGGAGATGATCTTTTCCAACGATTTTTTGGCGCTCCTTACGGCAAACCTCAACAGCCGCAACCTCAGATCGGCCAAGGATCGGGCTTCTTAGTCTCTGCTGATGGTTACATCATTACGAACGCTCACGTCGTCAAAGGAGCTGATAAAATCGAAGTCACTCTCAATGATGGGGACATCCAAAAAGCCACGCTTGTGGGAGCCGATCCTCATACCGATCTTGCTGTGATTAAAATCGAAAAAATTGATGGTAAAGACTACCCCTTTTTGCAATTAGGAGACTCTGAAATTCTGGATGTGGGTGAATGGGTGATTGCGATTGGAAGTCCATTCCAACTCCAAGCCTCTTTGACTGTCGGTGTCGTCAGCGCAAAAGGCAGACAAGGGCTGAACATTACCGATTTGGAAGACTTCATTCAAACAGATGCTGCGATTAATCCGGGAAATTCTGGAGGACCTCTTCTAGATTTAGCAGGGCATGTCATTGGTATTAACACCGCTATCGTTTCGCGCACGGGCGGCTATATGGGAATCGGTTTTGCAATTCCGAGCAATATGGCAAAAAATGTGATGGATCAACTCATCCAAAAAGGGTCTGTCACAAGGGGATTCTTAGGGATCAGCTTGCAGCCCATTGACAAAGACATCGCTGCAGGGTTTAACCTCCCCAAGGTTGAAGGGGTTCTTATTACGGGAGTTGAGAAGGGATCTCCTGCAGAAAAAGCTGGCCTGCAACAAGGCGACATCATCTTGGAATACAACAATAAGCCGATCAAGTCTCTCCAATCATTTCGTTATGATATTTCCATGATTAATCCGGGGCAGCAAGTCCAGCTGAAAGTCAACCGCAAAGGCAAAATTTTAACCGTTCCCGTTACTCTCGGATCCGCCGCTGACAAAGGAGCCGCCCCGGCTGTCATCTCACAAAAACTGGGAATTGAAATTGAAGATCTCTCAGGTGACCTAGCCCGTCAGCTCGGGTACTCCCCAGAAGAGCAAGGAGTCGTGATCACCAAGGTCAAACCCGGATCCCCTGCGGCTTTAGCGGGCCTACGCCCGGGGTTCTTAATCCAGGCGATCAACCATAAAAAAGTTTTGAATACTAAAGATTATGAAGATATTTTGAGCGAAGCCTCTCAAAATAAACGGATCTTGCTTCTCATCCGTCATGGGAAAGTGACAAGATTTTATTCGATTCGTATTGAATAAATTCTTTAGTGGTAGGGATTGACCTCATTCCTGGGGAGTGGTATGATCTCTCCCATGTCTATTTTGGTTGTCATCGCTATGTACGGCATCTGGTCCAGCATGTTTTCGCTGGCTAAGATTGCCCTCCAGTATAGCCCTCCTTTCTTTTTGACGGGGGCTCGTATGGCCATCGCAGGACTCATTTTGCTCGGCTATCTTTTTTTGACAAAACGGTCATCATTCAAAATCAGCCGGTCTCAATGGCTCTCAATTGGATTTCTAGCCTTTTTTAGCATCTATCTTACTAACGTATTAGAATTTTGGGCCCTGCAGTACCTTTCTGCTGCAAAAGCCTGCTTTATCTATAGCCTCTCCCCTTTCTTTGCCGCCTTTTTTTCCTACCTCCACTTCAATGAAAAAATCAACCTCCGAAAAGCCGTGGGACTCAGCATCGGCTTCCTGGGAATTATCCCCGTTTTGCTCTTACAAACCGGAGGAGAAGAGCTTCTGAATGCTTTTAGTTTCTTCTCTTGGCCATCGCTGGCCATGGTAGGCGCGGCCCTCTGCTCTGTCTATGGATGGGTCCTACTCCGCCTCATTGTTAAAGACCAAATGATCTCCCCCGTGATGGCCAATGGCAGTAGCATGATGATCGGCGGGATCATGGCCTTTGCCCATTCCTTTTTTGCTGAAGCGTGGCACCCTATTCCTGTCATGGCTACCAATCTTGTCCCCTTCTTTGGCTGGATCGTCCTCATGGCGTTTATCTCTAATATCATCTGCACCAACCTCTACACCCTGATGCTCAGACGATTCACCGTGACGTTCTTATCATTTATCGGCCTACTCAGCCCGATTTTTGCCTCCCTCCACGGCTGGCTCTTTTTAGGAGAGCCGCTCTCCTTGATGATTTTCCTATCCACCGGTGTTGTCTGCCTGGGTCTTTGGGTCGTCTATGCCGCAGAACTTAAACAGGGGTATATTATTAAATCTTCACCCCAGCCTGCCGTAACTACTTAAACGAGGAGGTCAAAATGATCTTTCGTTCACTCACAAGTTTTACCTGGCACTACGCCAACCGTTACAAGTGGCCTGTTTTAGGACTTTTTGCAGTCGGCCTCATCTGGGCTGCCTATTTTTCTTTAAATCCGATGATGGTCAAGCTCATCATCGACGCCGTTGCAGAGCATCCGACAGATGAGCTCATCCACTATGCCCTAGGCCCCATTTGCGGCTATTTTGGGATGGCCATTGTTTTATTATCCCTGAGCACCGCCTACGATTATCTATTTTTAAAAGTTTTCCCACGGATCAGAGCCGACATTATCGAAGATATGCATGCTCATCTCCAGAAGCATTCTTACTATTTTTTTCAAACTCAACTCGCCGGAACCCTTTCCAATAAGATCTCTGACCTCTCTAAAAACATCATTACAGTCCTCTGCTCTGTCATTGATGACTTTTTCTCTCGCAGCTTACTATTCATTTTTAGTCTTTCAACTCTCTTCTGGGTCCATCCCCTCTTTGCCCTCGCGTTGATTCTGTGGTCGGGTATTTTCTTTCTTCTCTCTTATACCCTCGCTAAAAAATCGGAAAAATACAGCACCGAATTTTCAGAATCACGCAGCACTGTCATGGGAAAAGTCGTCGATGCCATGACGAATATTTTCAATATCAAGCTCTTTGCGACAGAGAAATACGAACACGGCTACCTCCGTAAACACATCAAAGAGATGGTTGACAAAGAACAACGCCTTCACTGGTACATGATGAAACTCAAATCGATCCAGAGCGTTTCGATTACGCTCCTGATCTTTGCAATGATGGGGCTTCTCATTTACACACGGCTGCAAGGCTGGATCACTGTCGGCGACTTCGCACTCGTCCTCACACTCACCACCGGCATCGTGGATGAAACGTTTTATCTGGCGATGCAGTTTGTCACCTTCTCTGAAGATGTGGGTGTCTGTAAGCAAGCCCTCTCCATCATTTCCAGACCACCTGATGCACTAGATTCTCCCGAGGCTACCGACCTTGCCATTACAAAAGGGGAAATCGTCTTTGACAAGGTCTCCTTTAACTATTTCAACGGACAGCCCATTTTTGAAAATCTCTCCCTAAAAATCGCCCCCGGAGAAAAAGTCGGCCTCGTTGGACTCTCCGGCAGCGGAAAAAGCACGCTCGTCCACCTACTCCTCAGACTCTATGAACTCTCCAGCGGCCGTATTCTGATTGATGGCCAAGACATCTCCAAAGTCACCCGTTCTTCACTGACCCGCCATATTGCCATGATCCCTCAAGATACGGTCTTATTCCACCGTACGGTTCATGAAAATATTCTCTATGGAAAACATGACGCTACCGAGCCTGAAATCATAGAAGCTTCCAAAAAAGCCCACTGCCACCCGTTTATCCTACAAATGAAAGAAGGGTATCAAACCATCGTCGGCGAGCGTGGACTTAAACTCTCAGGAGGCCAACGTCAACGGTTATCGATTGCTCGGGCGATTTTGAAAAACGCCCCCATTCTGATTTTAGATGAAGCGACATCGGCTCTGGATTCTTTCACCGAACAACAGATCCAATCCAGCCTCGATTACCTCATGCAAGACCGCACCACCTTGGCCATCGCCCACCGGCTCTCGACACTGCGCCAAATGGACCGCATTCTCGTCTTTGAAAAAGGGTGCGTCATCGAAGAAGGCACCCACCAGCAACTCCTCGACCTTAGGGGACGCTATGCCCAGCTCTGGAGCATCCAAACGAGCGACAAAGCTCTAGTTTAACGCCATGTGCAACTTTTAGCACACCACCCAACCGATCAAGTTATAGCGTTAAATTTCATCAGCGCAGAGGCGCTCCGCGCAAAGCAGGAGACGCTGAGGACGCAGAGGGGGATTTTTAAGTTTCCTCTCCGCGTCCTCAGCGTCTCTCCCGCGCGAAGCGCCTCTGCGCTGATGAAACTCATACTCTTAGGACAAAGTACTGATAACTACGTGATATGACAAAAGTTGCACATGGCGTTAGTTTAGTTTGTAGATTTCAAAGTCTGCACCTTGGCTCTTCGTAATCTTATTTTCTTTATCCCACTCCATTCCTGCGCCGCTATGGTCGACAAGGAGGATCGTGTGTTTAACCGCACCATTTGCTAGTTTTTTTAGAAGATCCAGTGCTTTTGCTCTTGACGACAGCCCAACCTTAGTCCTATCATCAACTTGACCCAAGATTTCATCCGCCAAAATCAATAAAGGGGTTGTGACCTTCTCCATCATAGTTAAATTGACGGCTAGATTTAAGACCTGTTTTTCCCCATCGCTTAACTTGAACCAATCACGTTTACCTTCGATAACCTCTGGAAATTTCCACTGACCATCCGGGTAAAACGACCTAAATTCTTTCAAATAAGACCGAACCTTCCCAACCTCTTCCGGATCTATCATCCCAAATGTTTTTCTCAGTATTCCAGCAAAATCTGCTTTAGCTGGATCTATTTCAATCTTGGGCTGTAAATACGAGACAGGCCCTGGAACTGTCACTCTGCCTGTCCCAAGCGTATGAACGCCTGCAATTGTCTGTAGCAGAACTGTTTTTCCAGACCCGTTCTCTCCAGAGACGAAATAGACGGACCCCGGATCAATATTAAGATTCAACTGACTAAATAAAGTCTTCTCGTCTTTATCTTTCATGACTTTGACAGTCAGGTCTTGAATTGAAAGCTGGGCCCCGCGGGTAATGGTTATAGTCTTTTGTCGATTTTCATACTGAGAGATGACTTCAGATAATGCCCGAATTCTTTGGACACTACTATCATACTTTAGCCAGTCATCGAGAACACCCTGAATTAAGCTCGTACTCCTCCACATGAAGTTCATGCACTCCCTAAATAGGGGTAAAAAAGAGTTCGTGTAGTCAAAATTTTCCGGATCTACTTTGGCAAACAAAGAGGCCAAATAAACCAGTGATAATTGAAAAGCGTTAGGGAACATGAAGGTCATATTAGTATTGAACAATCTGGTGAGTTTAAAGGAAGATACCTCAGATAACGCGCATGCACTAGTGTTTTTGATGTCATCTAAAATATTTTTTCTATACTTTAGAAGCAGAGAAGCCGTTTGAAGAGCATTTCCCTCTAGAGAACCGATCAGATCTAACGCCTCGGACTCCTTTTGATTGAGAAGCGCATGGGATTTTGCAATACCTGCTTGTGCTCTGATCTTGATCCAAGAAAACACCCCCAATATACCGATCATCACAGCGAAAACGCCTCCAGGGCGGTTAAAAGGGAACTGCAGAGACTTCGAATATAGAGGTTTTGATAGGTGATAGATGCGATATAAAGAGAGAAGATTGATCACCAGATCTCCGACTCTCTCAATAACCAAGGTGAGAGTCGTCGATGTAAAATTAGGAATTTTATCTTCAAGTGTACAGCAGATCTTTTTTGAGATTTCCCATTTTCGCGTTTTAACCCCTAGATAATTCTCTTCTTTAAGCCAACGCTCGAGGGTATCTTTCAACATAGCATTCTGAAAAGAAAGCTCTAACCGCTTTTGAAGAAACTCCCTGACCATGTCAGTCGCCATAATCGAAACAAATCCACCGACAGCGGCTCGGAAGACCCCGTTAAATTCTGCAATCGGTCTTTTTTGTTGAAAAAAGTCAAAAAAAGCATACATGCGCTTATGCATCACCCCATCATATTGGGCTCGAAACGCCATCATAAAAACCGAGCCTGCTACACCCCCTATTCTGCCCCAATTTCCCCGCACAGGAGAAAAGTAGGGAGATGCCAGAGTATAGGCCTGCCTCACCGTCGTTAATAGTCCCATCTTGATATCTCCTAAATTAATGGGAACAATGTAGCACCTTCTCGGTTTTCTGTCGTTTGATTTTTACCACTTTATTTGTTATAATGTCTTGTAAAAAGGATTCATTATATGTCAGTCAATATAAATGAGATAAAAACATCAGATCGATATGAACCACAATTAACTCAATCTCAAGAAGAACAAAAAATCCAGAAACTGACAAATCAAATTTTTATTATCATGCGCCATGCGGATAAAGGAAAAGGAAGCGATCCCTCAATCACCGATAAAGGAAAACTGAGGACCAAAATAGCCGCTGAAGTAATTCAAGGGATTGCAAAAGAGCGGGGGAAAACAGAGATTCAACTCATCGTCTCATCGATCAAGCGATCTCAGGAGACGGGAGCCGTTGTAGCTGAGGCCTTAAAAATCGTTACGGCCCCTCATATTGAAGCTAGAATTCGCGAATGCAATCCCAGTTTTTTATCTAAGGAAGAGAAAAAAAAGCATCCCCAATACCAGTATTACAGTCATCTCAAGGATGAAAAAGAAAAATTTCGCTGTATGCCAGTCCCCAACGTTGAAAGTGGGGAGATGCTGTTTCAAAGAATGCAAGAAGGCATCCATGCTAGATTAGATACCATCCAAGATCCTGCAATATTACCGGTCTTTGTAGCTCACCAAACCGCAATGAAATCGTTATTTGAAGGGCTTACCTACACGAACCAGTTGCAAGGTGAGACCTCTTCTACATTTTTAAAAAGCAGCCACTACTGCGAAATTTTTGTCATAGAAAGAAGAGGCGCAAGTTTTGTGGCTCTTGAACGAAAGCCCATTTCTTCGACTTAGAGAGTGTGATTGATGAATTTTTGAAAGACGGGATCATTCCGTATCGCATCGAATAGATGCTCTTGGACAATCTCTTTGAGATTTTCTACGCCACTTTGATGAGCCGTCTGGAGCCACCCTACAGAGCTCTCCACTTGATGAAGATGAGCCGCAGCGTACGCTGTCCTTAGCGCCACTTCAGCCTCTGGGGTATACTGAAAAACAGGACCTGCGATTTCAATGACTAGAGCAAAGTCGCCCTTTTCAAAAGCCACCCGGTGCAGCAGAACTAAAGCGTTAGGATCTAGCCTCTCTTTGAGAGGCAAAAGGATTTGATACGTCTCGGGAATTTCCCCTTTGTCATAGTGCAAAAAAGCGGCATACTGAGACGCGGCATCAAAGATCACCCCCTCCTTGGCAGTGATCCTGAGGGTCTCAAAAGCTTGCAGGGCCTCTGTCGGATGCCCTTGTCTTAACTGCATCTCAGCATCAAGAAGGGCCTGTTTCAACGTATCAATCCGGTCGCTTCCACTGACAAATCGACTCCGGCGGAAATTATTGAAATTTTCAAAAGCAAACAGAAAAAAGACAGCGCCTGCCAGAAGATTTTGCGTGAGAAAAAGAAAAAGGGCAAACAGCAAACTCAAAATAGCACTGATCATAAAGGCGTATCTCAGCCCTTTAAACTCAAAGACCTTTTCCAACGTCAGACGAAGCACCTGACCCCCATCAAGGGGCAAGATCGGAAGTAAGTTAACCCCTGTCCAAATCAAATTCACCACTAAAATCTGTAAAAGAAGCTCTCCGGGATGACCCGTTGATAATGCGGGAATGTCTTTAATCAAATAGACGAGAATCACAATGATAAACCCAAAAAGAGGACCATTGATAGTAATGAGAAGCTGCTTCCAATACGGAAGCTTATCCCCATCGTGATACGTCAATCCCCCCATCGCCACCAGTTCAATCCGCGGCTTCCTACCAAACATCAGCGCTGTCAGCGCATGACCAAACTCATGGAACAAAACCGAAATAAAAATCACCCCGACCCAGATCACCATCCGAAGAATACTCCCCTCTCCGAACAAAAAAGCGATCAGCCCAGCAAGAATCCAAAATGAAGGATAGATCGCGATAGGGATTTTTCCACCGATACGAATCATGATTTTTTGAGTGCCTCGAGCATAGTTTTTCCTAAATGAGAAGGACTTTCTGCCACCGTCACACCTGCTTTTTTCAAAGCCTCCATCTTATCCTTTGCAGCCCCTTTACCTCCAGAAATGATCGCACCAGCATGCCCCATCCGCTTTCCCGAGGG
Source organism: Parachlamydiales bacterium (assembly GCA_023265455.1). GTDB lineage: Bacteria > Chlamydiota > Chlamydiia > Chlamydiales > Rhabdochlamydiaceae > PALSA-1444. The sequence goes on along the minus strand of JAHFTQ010000006.1, from coordinate 44,044 downwards.
AGCCGTTGCTCCCGCAATAAAGGCTGCCACCGGCTTACTGCAATGGTGCCGGATCCACTCAGCAGCCTCTTCTTCTGCACTTCCCCCAATCTCTCCAATGAGCAAGATCCCCTCTGTCTGAGGATCCTTTTCGAACAGCTTGAGAACATGAATAAAATCGGTTCCATTCAACGGATCTCCCCCGATCCCTACACAAGTCGATTGCCCCAGGCCCAGTAAAGAGGTCTGCCACACCGCCTCATACGTCAAAGTTCCCGAACGCGACACAATCCCGATCTTTCCCTTCTTATGGATATACCCCGGCATAATGCCGATCTTACACGCACCCGGAGTGATGACCCCTGGACAGTTAGGACCGATCAGACGGCTCCGCTGGGAGTGACGCATCACACGGCTCACCTCTAACATATCCCGGATCGGAATCCCCTCTGTAATACAGACAATGAGAGCAATCCCCGCATCTTCTGCCTCCAAAATCGCATTTGCCGCAAAGGGCGCTGGCACAAAAATCATCGTCGCATCAGGATGAACTGCTTTTTTCGCCTCATAGACCGTATCGAAAACAGGAAGACCTAAAATCTCTTGCCCCCCTTTCCCTGGCGTCACGCCACCCACAAACTTAGATCCATAAAGCAGACACTGCTCCGTATGAAAGCTACCCGCCTTGCCAGAAATTCCCTGGGTAATCACCCGCGTCTTCTGATCAACTAGAATGGGCATGCTTAGCCTCCTTCACTACCAGAGTCGCAGCCTCTTCCAACGTATCTGCTGTTAAAATCTTCAGACTCTCGAGCATCTTTTTGCCCTCTTCGACGTTTGTCCCTTCCATCCGGACAACAAGTGGAATCTTCAGAGGAGACTCTTCTAAAGCCTTTAGGATTCCTTCGGCAATCGTGGCGCAGTTCATGATTCCCCCAAAAATATTGACGAGAATCGCCTTCACATGAGGATCCGATACCAGCACATGAAACCCCGCAGCAATTTTTTCCGCTGTTGCGCCGCCTCCCACATCGAGAAAATTTGCCGGTTTTCCTCCTGCATATTTAATGATATCCATCGTCGCCATCGCCAACCCTGCCCCATTGACCATACAGCCAATGTTGCCTTCCAAAGCGATATAGGCCAAATCGTGTTTTTTTGCCGCAACTTCGTTTTTTGACTCTTGCGACGGATCGTACATCGCAGCGATGTGAGGCTGACGGTATAATGCGTTATCATCGATGCTCAGCTTCGCATCGAGCGCCCACAGCTTCCCATCTTTAGACTGCACCAGCGGATTGATCTCCAGTAAAGAGGCATCTTGTTCGATAAAAATTTTAGCAACGGCCGCTGCCATTTTTATCCCCTCTTCTCTCGCCTCCCAACCCATGAACTTTGCCAGATAAAGCAGATGATACGGTTTTACACTTCCATCAAGTCCTATCGGAACTGTCAAAATTTTGTCCGGATGGTGCGCCGCAATCTCCTCAATCTCCATTCCCCCTTCCGGCGAGGCAATCAGCACGGCTTCTCCCTTGGCCCGATCGACAATCGCCCCCAAGTAATATTCTTTAGCGATATCGATGGGAGGAGCAATCAGCACCTGATGAGCAATCACCCCTTCCGATCCCGTCTGATTGTTGACCAATTTCATCCCGATCAATTGACCCGCAATCTTGACAATCTCCTCCGGAGACTTGCAAAATTTGACGCCCCCTGCCTTTCCCCGTCCTCCCGCATGCACCTGGATCTTGACCACCGCCTCTTTCAAATGCAAATCTTTGATGATCTTTTCCACTTGCCCATGGTTGGAAGCTACCCCAAATGGAGGCACAGCTACCCCGTATTCTTTCAAAATTTCTTTTGCCTGGTATTCGTGTAAGTTCACAATTCTGCCTTCGACCTCCTTCGAAACTAAGGTTCTGTCGATTTTCTGGTTCTTTTGACCGTTTTTCGATTTTTTTTGCAGGGGTAATATACGAATATTGATATTACCCCTGCAAAAAAAACCGAAAGACGGCCAAAATAATCCAGAAAATCGACGAACCCTTAATTCCGAAAGAGGTCTTTCCCCCCTTATGGGGCACAGTCCAATTTCTTCGCAACAACTCTTAGTGCCCGACCACGAAAATCTTTCGCATTTGGGCTGACGTGAAAGCTCTCGCGGTTCAACGATCGTAAAGCGCGCAGTATTAATCAATACAGCTAGCTTTACGATCGTTGAACCCCGAGGCTTTGACGCAGCCGAAATGTGAAAGATTTTCGTGGTCGGGCACTAGCTAAAAATCGGCAATCCTAGTAAAATACCCTCCAATCATTGGAGGATTTTTATGGCAGCCACTGCTACGACATTCATCAAAGAGTATGGTCCTGGACTCTCTGCTTATGGCCTCTCTGCCTATGCCTTGACCCGGCAGTATTTCCCTTCTGCCGACCCTAAAATAACCGCTTTAACACTCGGTAGTTTAAAGTTTTTACAGATTGGAATGCATGTCCTAGGCCACGAACAGAAGAGATCACATCAAGAAATGAAGTACACGGCGCTAGCGATAGAAACATTCTCTTTAGTAGGCTGGAGCACTCTTTTCTCACAAAAATTACCCACCCTTTTCGATGGTGTTGCAGTCCGTTCAATCGCCCATATTTTCGGTGCCGTTGTCTGTAGTTTGACATGGACATTCGACAAAACTCCCCAACCAGCTCACACCTGGAAATATCATGCATCCGAAGTCGGATGTATGGGCCTGTTTTCTCTTGCGGCTCTTCAATGGGGGTTTAAGTCACCTAATTCTATAACGACCGCACTCATGATCACACTGATTTCCACAATTCGAAAGATTGTAACACCCTGCTTGCAATCCTATTTCGATACTTCACAAGTGACTGATCCAGCCAAACGACATTCTATGGCACAGCACTACCATTTGTTACAAGATTGTCGAATGTTAATCACACCCCTGGCAATCCATGCTCTAGGGCAGATCCTGCTGAAAAAAACACCTCCTTTGTCAGAAGTCTTGGCAATGCAGACAATGGGTGGCTTAGCTTTCCGATGGATAGAGTTGATCGCTCAAAAATATTGTTAAGCTATCAACATGCTAAATTTTTTCAAGAAAATTAAGTCGGCTCTTTCCAAGACGCGCGATTTTCTCAGCTCAAAAATCCGCTCTCTCTTCAGCTCACCTTGGAATGAGGAGACCTTCAACAAGCTTGAGCAAATCCTCTACGAAGCCGATATCGGAACGACTGTCACCCATGAGTTCATTGAAGATCTTAAAATCTTCCTCCGAAAAAAACCGGAAGCTACCGGCGATGAAATCCTTGCCCAAATGCGAGCTTTTGCAGGGCAAATCCTCGCTACTCCTCCGAAAATTCAACCTAAAACCGGCAAACCGCTTGTCTTCCTCATCGTCGGCATCAATGGCAGCGGCAAAACCACCTCGATTGCCAAACTTGCCCACCTCTTAAAAAGCGAAGGAAAAAAAGTGCTCTTAGCTGCGGGCGATACCTTCCGCGCGGGCGCCATCGATCAACTCACTCTGTGGGCCGATCGCCTCCAGATCGATATCGTCAAAGCAAAACCGGGAAGCGATCCCTCTAGCGTGGCTTTCGATGCTCTCACCGCTGCTCAGAGCCGCGGTGCCGACGCGATCCTCATCGACACAGCCGGACGCCTTCAAAACAAAACCGACCTCATGCAAGAACTTGAAAAAATCTGCCGCGTCTGCAACAAAGTCATCCCCGGATCTCCCCATGAGATCATCCTCGTTTTAGATGCGACCCTCGGGCAAAATGCCGTCGAGCAGGCCCGCATCTTCCACAAATTCACTCCCCTTACGGGTATCTTAATGGCTAAACTCGATGGAAGCGCCAAAGGCGGCGCCCTCCTTCCCATCTACCGTGAACTAGGCATTCCCATCCGCTGGATCGGCCTGGGTGAAAAAATCGACGACCTCGCCCCCTTCAGCGCCCCCGACTACGTCGCTAGTCTTTTTGAGTAATATTGTTGTTAATCATTTCCAAATATGCAATATTTGCACTTTCAAAGGAGCATAATCTCACAAAATGAATGTTAAATCCGGTGAATTCGTTAAAACATTTCCAATTAAGGAATCCTTATGAAAGAACAAATCACTTTGCAAGATCTGCAAAATAAGATCATTCTTTATACTACACCTGATGGCAAGGTGACGGCAGATGTCTTTTTTGAAAAAGAGACTTTTTGGTTGACACAACGGACTATGGCCGAGCTATTTGGTGTAAATCCTCCAGCAATCTCTAAACATATAAAAAATATTTATGCGACCGGAGAACTGACTCAAGAAGCAACTATTTCCAAAATGGAAACAGTTCAAATTGAGGGGAATCGCCAGATTGTGCGTGAAATAGAAGTTTATAACCTAGATACGGCAATAGCAGTGGGTTACCGCGTTAACTCCATTAAAGCTACGCACTTCAGGATATGGGCCACAAACACCCTTCGTGAGTTTATCATGAAAGGTTTTGTACTCAACGACCAAATGCTAAAAAACGGGCGCTCTTTTGGCAAAGATTACTTTGATGAGTTGCTTGAAAAAATTCGGGAAATTCGAGCCAGCGAAAGAAGAGCCTATCAAAAAATTACAGATGTGTTTGAGCAATGCAGCGGTGACTATCAGAGCAAAGCGGAAGAGACTCAACTGTTTTACCAGATTGTTCAGAATCAACTCCACTTTGCCACCACTGGAAAAACTGCTGCTGAGATCATTTATGAGCGAGTGGATAGTAATAAGCCATTTATGGGACTCACTACTTGGAAGAATTCGCCCAAGGGGAAAATTTTAAAAAGTGACGTAAGCGTTGCAAAAAATTACCTAAACCAAGAGGAAGTTTCTAAATTAGATCGTTTGGTGAACATGTTTATTGACTTTGCTGAACTCCGAGCCTTAAATCGACAAGTTATGACAATGAAAGACTGGCTGAGGCAGGTAGAAAAGTTCTTGGATTACACTGATCAACAAATTTTGCGACATGCGGGACAAATTTCTCATAACATGGCTATTGCCAAAGCTAGCGAAGAATATGAAAAATACCGGGTAGACCAGAATCGCGAATATCTATCTGATTTTGACCATGCATTCGCCAAATATCTGAAAGGCAAGGAAGAACCAGAATCTCTCTAGAGCAATACGCAAAACTCATGCCTGCAGCAAATCCAAAATTGACAACCTTTTTAAGAGTCATTTTAATCTCCGTAGCCAGCGTTATATCACCTAAAATATCATTTATGCAATACTTGCCCTTTTCAAAGGAGCCCAACAATGTCACTTCGTATATTAGAACAGTCAGGCCATGCGGCACTAACAGCGCCCAGCCCTCCCCTCATAGAACTACGTCTTCTTGCAAAAAGCTCTACCTACAATCAGGATTACAGCGATAGGCAAGTCCGAGCCTATATTCAAACTATCTTGCAAGATTCTGAATTCCTCACTGCTCCGAAAAAATATGTCGATAACTGGATCGTGTTAAGTCAAAGCCAGCCAGCGCATTTTCCGCAAAGTGTAGCTCTAACTTTCTTCAAAAAGCACTACCACTATCTGTAGTACTAATGGAATTTGAAGGAAAAGTTTGGAGAGACGGTAAAATCTGGCTCATAGAAGTCCCCTCATTGAATCTAATGACACAAGGCAAGTCCAGAAAAGATGCCCTTAAGATGATCAGAGATGCTTCGATGGGACTTATAGAATGTTACTTTGAATCCGAAGTTGGGAAAAAATTTGATATTACCGTCATCGACTACAAAAAAGATTCTTTCGGTCTCACTTCAAATGACAATAAGCTTCTTCTTGCACTCTCTTTACGAAGACAAAGAGAAAAAAGCGGCTCGACAACTTAAAAATCGTTTGACGCTATCAGGCCGCGGTACTGCTTAGACAAGCTATATTTGCGACCTTTGTTGGATGCATCAACGACTTCTAAGAAACCATTTTTAACCCAAGTTGCACAGAGCGCAGCACTGGTACGAGGTTTAAAACCAAATAGCTCGCCAATCTGATGGCTTGTGATCGAATCAAATTCTTGAAATAGCTGTAGCGCCTTGCGCTGCCGGGGATCTAGTTGTCTCAGTAGAGGGCTTTGGTCTTGAGCGCCTGGTGTATCCGCCATCCGCTTCAGCACATTTTCAAACGCAACCGCCATTCCTTCAACAAAATACTCCACCCACTGGGTGATATCTGCGATGGCTTCGTAATAAGCTCCCAGATTGCGCGCATAGTATTCCTCTAGAGAATAGAGTCCTTTCAAGTCATAGCCTCCCAAATGCAGGATCAGTGTGGTCAGTAACCTTGCTGTTCTTCCATTACCGTCGTAATAAGGATGAATCGTGGCAAATTGGTAATGAGTAATAGCAGCTCTAAGGGCGCAGGGAAGCTCACGATTTGTATTGATCCAACTGGCCATGGCCCCCATCAAATCCTTTACATCTTTAGCCTCCGGCGGCAAATAAACAATTGCCCTTGTCCGAGCATCACGAATGACATTTTGCCCGTCTCGGTAGGACGTGGGCTTAACTTTACTTTTACCGTCCCCCATCACAAGTGCATGGAGGGATTGGATCATTTTTTCGGATACAGGAGTTCCTGTGGCTGCCCATTTTTCCACTTGAGTCAGAGCCGCATAATATCCTCTGATTTCGTGTTCTTCCCGCTCTCGGCCCGGAAAATGACCCTCATGCTTGAGAATCACATCGATTTCATCCAGCCTCATCCGGTTGCCTTCGATCATGGTAGAATAGTGTGTCGTATATAAACGGGCAGACTCTCTTAAAGAGTTGAGAATTAAGGGATTTAAAGGCAAATACAGGACCTTTTCCTTGGCTGCCTCAATACGCAGCAAGCCATTCACAATTCTTGGAGTAAGGGTGTACTTCGGCTCAAATTTTATCGGCATTTTAACTGCACTTTATCTGCATTGCTCATAGCTTTATTATGCCGATAAACTGCAGATAAAGCAATCTTTTATTGATCCTGAGTGGCAAAACCAGAAATCTTCGTTATTAATTTTTAATATTATATATTATTATAATATAAATATCTTTTTATTATTTTAATATATTGTTATAGAAAATTAATAATGAGAAATAACAAATTCGCTATTTGGGAATACGCCTATTGGATCTGTCTTTCATGTGCAAGCATAGGTGCTCTATTTGGTGAAGATCGCTTGGTTTTCAATGGTGAAACACTAGAATTGATGGCAGGACTCACGCTATCTCGCCCTATCATCCTCAATGCAGAGGGAGGAACCTTCCTAACAGATCATCCTGCTAGTGCAACGATCAGTACAAACATTGGGGGCATCGGAAACTTAACCAAAACAGGGACGGGCATACTCCTTCTGACGGGGATGAATACCTATGGAGGAAATACCATTTTTAAGGGGGGAACCGTACAAATTTCCAGCCCATCAAATTTGGGCTTTAATAATTTTAGCTTTTCTGGAGGAACCCTCGAGTTACTCCCCTCTTTTGGAACCCATACTTTTACTAATAGTATGACGCTGGGTAGCGGAAATGGAACCCTACAAACAGATACTTCTGTTAATGCAACATTCAGTGGAAGCCTGGGGGGAACAGGTGCTTTGATTAAAACAGGCCCTGGAAAACTCATTCTCACAGGAACCATTAACCATTACTCAGGAGGAACAACTATCCAAGACGGGACTCTGCAAGGCAATTCCATCACTCTTCAAGGTCCTATCACCAATAATTCCGAGTTGATTTTTAACCAAATAGGAACAGGAACCTATGGCGGTCAGATCAGTGGAACAGGAAATGTGACGATACAAAATAATAGCACACTAAATCTAACAGGAACAAATAACTATGCTGGCACGACAACCCTAAACGGCGGAATTGTGCAGGTTTCAAGTCCTACGAATTTAGGAGTTGGTGCGATTATATTTAATGAGTCCACCCTTCAACTTTTAACTGCATGGGAATCGAGCACTCTTAACAATGTGCTAATTTTGAATGCTGAAAATGGGACCCTGCAAACGGATACCTCTGTTAATGCCACCTTTGCTGGAAACATCGAAGGAGCGGGCTCTCTGACTAAAACGGGTCCTGGAAAACTTATTCTCACGGGAAATAACACTTACAATGGGCCAACAACTATTTCAGCAGGAACCCTCATTGTCAATGGGGTTATCTCAAATTCCCCTATCACAATTGAAAATAGCGCGACCTTAGCGGGAAACGGAACCGTTGGAAATGTTACATTTAACAGTGGCTCAAATTATTTCGTTGAAATTGGCGAAACACGTTCCGATCTCATCTTAGCAACAGGGACCGTGACCATTAATCCAGGGACATCCCTTACCCTATCATCATTAGAAGGAAGCTCTCCTCAACTTCCTATGTATACGATTATCACAGCATTAGAGGGTGTTATTCAAAATGCCCCTTTCACACTTAGCAGTGGGGATCCTAACGTTCGCTACCTTACTTTCTATGATTCCAATCATGTCTTCGTGGTTTTGCAATCCTTTAATCAATATGTTGCATCCGGCGAAACCGGCGCTATTGTAAAATGTTTTAACACCCTCATTAACAAAAGGCTCCCTGATTTAGAAAATTTCATCACAATGCTCGCTTTCCAAAGTCAAAGCGAAAGGCAAACGACTTTCACTCAAATGTCTCCTGCAGATTTCAATTCAATTGCTTTTGCTCAAGAAAATGTAGCTGAAAGAATTCGTCAAACTTATAGCAGGCACCTCTTGGAGGCCAACGTACTCAACTGCTCTCAGAATGATGATTCTGAGAAGAGAGCTTGGTCTTTTTGGGCGGCACCTTTTGTCGAATGGGTGCACCAAGATGGCCATGAAAATTTAAAAGGGTACCAAGAGACGTTTGCAGGATTTACCACTGCATTAGATTATCAGCTTAAAGAGCATTGGATATTTACAACGGGTTTTTCATATTCCAAAACTCATGTAAAAATGGGTCATCTAGCTGATGCCCATTCCGATAGTTATGCGGGCTCTTTAGGAACCCTCTGGACAAATTCTCATTTTTTTGCTGATGCTCTTTTCTCCTATCTTCACCACAAAACTCAAGCCGAGCGCGCTATGCACTTCAATGTTGCAACCCCTCTTTTTTCTTACAGGGATCACCAAGCAGCTGCGCATCCCCAACATTCTCATGAATTCCTAGAGCACTTAGGAGGCGGTTATGACTTTAAAGTTTGGCATACCCCTAATAAAACCATCCACCTTTACCCCTTCGTCAATGGGGATTACACACACACCGTACAAAGCGGTTATCAAGAGAAAGGAGCACAAAGTCTAGATTTGAAAGTTCATCAAAAAAACTACGATCTTTTAAGAACAGAAATCGGTCTTGGCAGTGCTTTCATTAAGTGTTCAACATCTGGCAAATGGATGGGAGAAATCTCACTTAGCTATGCCCATGAGCGCCGCTTTCAGGGAAAAAAAACTAAAGCAGGCTTTAAAAATAGCTCCTGCCAATTTACAGTCAATGGACTACTGCCCACCAACGATCTCATCTGCCCCTCTGCCATCTTCAGTTATGCCTTCCCTGAGAAAAAAGTAGCTTTCACTTTAGGTTACCATGGAGAGTACGGAAAAAAATTCATTGAGAATGTCGCAGAAGGCGAATTAAAATTTTCATTTTAAATAAGAGCTCATAAAGGGGACTTGTCCGAAAATCCCCCAATCTATATTTTCGGCTTTAATGGTTGGGCAGCACGTGTACTTTCACTCCCCTTTTTCACTCTCCACCGCCTCAGAAGGCGAAGGACCCTCACTCATTCTTCAATTCATCCTCAAAGAGCTGATCCGAGCTGAAGGCTACTTAAGCAAAGAGGCCCCTCCCCTTCTGGCGCCTTTCGACTGGTCGTGGAAGCAAGGCTCTCATTACAAAGTTTCAGAGCATGCCTCTCTTCTTTCGGCTGCATTTCCATCTCTTGCTGCGGAGGCTCAAAAATTTTTGAGACATCTCGACAAGCCCTGTCATCAGCTGATGGAGCTATTAGAGCCTTTTGTCTTGGCTTGTCAAACCAATGAAAATCTGCTTTTATTTCTTCTCAAACATCGAAATTTCCTAAATATTGAGTCGATCCTGAATAAAATTTGCCCAGAAGGGCCCGAAAAGCTTAAACTGATGGTTGCTGATCAATACCAAAAACGAGGCTTTTATACCCCTGAATGGATCAACTCATCCGCGACTCTTTAGAATTTCTCAAGCAAGAAGCTGCAAAACAAGACTCCATTTTGGTTTCTCCTGAAGAGTTTGAGTATTTCTCCACGAAGAAAAAAAGGCCCTCCGAAGTGATCGATCCTGAAATGCAAAAGCTCATTAAAAAAGCTCTTCCTGAGATGGCTTTGAAGACGGAAATTCCCCCGGATCATGAAGCTCGCAAGCGCTCGAACCTGTGGAAAGAGCCCCAACTGACCGCCCAAGTGCTTGTGCTAACTCTCAAAGAGAGTGACGCTGCATTACAACTTTTACAAAATATGACAAAAGCCATTCACTCTCATTTAGCTCCAGCTCATCTCATTGAGATCGAAAAAGAAAATGGCTGGGAGATGATCCTTAGCTCTCCTCAGCTCAAACTCATCCTCGCTCCCCCTTTACAAGAGTGGAAATCGCTTTCTCTAGCTCGTTTTTACAAAGAAACCCCCGCCTCTAAAACCTGTTTCCTAGGCGAGACTCCCGTTATCCTCATGCAGCAGGCCGCCGCCTATTTGAAAAATCCCGAGCTCAAAAAAGACCTATGGAAAACCCTCTCTACGCTGCTATCTACGTCGACGTAGCGCTCGATAAGCTTCTCGATTACGCGGTTCCCGCCCATTTGATAGATCAGGTGGGGCCTGGCATGCGTGTCCAAGTCTCTTTGCAAAAACAAAGCTGCAGTGGAACTGTCATCTCTCTCAAAAAAGAGACCGCGTCAAAAAAAACCCAGCCTATTGTTGCCCTCCATTCTTCTGACCGAGCCATTGCTCCTGATCTTCTTGCCTTGGGAATTTGGCTGGCTAGCTACTATTGCACACCGTTTTTCAAGGTGATTAAACTCCTTTTGCCACCTCAGATTCGTCGAGGCATGGAAGAAAAAAAACAGCTGCTCGTCAAATCACTTCTGACACGGCCTCAGCTAGCTGATGTCTGTAGTCAAAAGCGGGGCTCTCAAGCTAAAGTCTTGGAAACCGTGCTTAAGCATCCCCAGGGGATTTTATTGACGGAGCTTCTCGAAAAAGCTGAGGTTTCTCGAAGTCCTGTTGAGACGCTTGTTGAGGCAGGCATTTTATCGCTCGCTCCGATCACCATTGATCGCTCATTCGCCTTAGAGCACGATTTTTTTCCGACGAAGTCAAAAGTACTCAATGCTGAGCAAGAAGCGGCTTTAGAAAAAATTTTGGGAAGCTTAAATGCCTCGACTTTCGAGACTCACCTTCTTTATGGCGTCACAGGTAGCGGTAAAACCGAGGTCTACCTGCGGGCCATCGAAAGAGCGCTGGCCCAAGGTAAATCGGCTCTATTTCTAGTCCCCGAGATTGCCCTGACTTCACAAACCGTCGAAAGACTCCGCAGCAGGTTCCAAGAAAAAGTTGCTATTCTTCACCATCGACTCAGCGATGGAGAGCGGCGTGACACCTGGCAAAAGATCCGGCAAGGAACTCTTTCTTTAGTGGTAGGCCCCAGATCCGCGCTATTTAGTCCGGTCAACAATCTCGGCCTCATCGTCGTCGACGAAGAGCACGACTCAGCTTACAAGCAAGCCGACGACACGCCCTGCTATCATGCCCGCGATGTCGCCGTCATGCGAGGAAAAATCTGCCGGGCAACGGTGATTTTAGGAAGCGCGACTCCTAGCCTTGAAAGTTACGCTAATGCACTGAGTGGCAAATACACGTTGAGCTCGCTGACACTGCGCGCTGACAGCGCTCATTTACCTTCTGTTCAAATCGTCGACATGCGAGCTGAGTTCGACAAAGCCAAGGGATTTACTCTCTTTTCAGATCAACTTCTCGCCTCTTTAAAAAAGCGATTGGAGATCGGCGAGCAATCGCTTCTTTTTTTGAACCGTAGGGGGTTTCATACCTCCGCGGCTTGCAATCTTTGCGCGCACATCCTGCAATGCCCTCACTGCTCGCTGAGCCTCACCTTTCACAAAGGTCAAAATGTTCTATCTTGCCACCTCTGCGGTTATGAACTTTCTCCGCTTCCTAAAACATGTCCGGGTTGCCAAGCTGAAGAGGCCTTTAAATTTAAAGGCGCTGGTACTGAGTTAGTCGAGAGGTCTCTTCACGCGATTTTCCCAGAAGTCCGCACCATCCGCCTCGATGCCGATACAACGCGCCATAAGGGAAGCCATGACAAACTTTTCAAACAATTCCGCGCGGGAAAAGCCGATGTTCTCATCGGAACTCAGATGATCGCCAAAGGGCTCCACTTTCCCTCGGTGACTCTTGTAGGTGTCCTCAACACCGATGGAGCGCTGCAGATTCCCGATTTTCGCGCCTCTGAACAGACGTTTCAGCTGATCACCCAAGTGGCAGGTAGAGCAGGACGCAGTAGCTTGAAAGGAGAAGTCATCCTTCAAACCCAGCTTCCCCACCATAGCACCATCTTACACGCGGCCAAGCTCGATTATCCCGCTTTCTTCAATGAAGAAATCGAAGTGCGTAAACTTTTTCACTTCCCCCCCTCTTGTCATTTAGTCAAACTCACTTTCTCTGGCAAAGATGAAACTATGACTCTAGGTTATGCCCAGGAAGTGCGTCAGATGCTCATCAAAGCCCTCTCTTCCGGCTACCAACTTCATCCCGTCATTGCTTGCGGCTATGCCAAAATTAAAGACCACTTTAGATTTCAATGTCTCATCAAAGGGGCGTCAGCTCGTCCTGTCACTGAGGTTGTCAAAGTTTTAAAAAAACATCCCCATGTCCATCTTTTAGTCGATGTCGATCCCCTCTCGACTTTTTTTTAACAATTCGCAACAATACTTAGGACAAGTTTCATCAGCGCAGAGGCACTACGCGCGGGAGAGACGCAGAGGGCGCAGAGAAAAATTCCTGGGATTTTTTTACTCTGCGTTCTCCGCGTCTCTCCCGCGCGTAAGCGCCTCTCTGCTAAACGGAATTTAAAAGGGATATCCTATGCCAAAGCAACTTCTTCTCCTATGCCTGTGGTGCATTGCCCTCTATGGTGTTGAGACCGACTTTGATTATGTTGTTGTGGGAACGAGTCCACTCTCCATGTTTGAGGCTCTCTATAAAAGATGCGAAGGACACCGCGTCTTAGTTGTTGAACAAGCCACAGAATGCGGAGGTGCCTGGAAAAGTCTCACCATCTGCGGTGTTCCCAATGTCGATCTGGGCTGCCATGAGTTCGGCCAAGACCTGGCCGTGAGAAAGTTTTTAGAAGAGTATGCAGGGTGCAACATCATTTGCAACGCTCCTCTTTCATGCCAATCTCCCCCAACTAAAGAGTTCTACCCTTCCCGTGGATGTTACGAGCTCATTCACAACCTAGAGTATCTTCTACAAACAAGCGGTGTCATCCTCTGGATGAATTGCAAACTCGAAAGCCTCTTTCTCGATACCGACCGAGAAATCGCTGAGGTTCGCATCAATGGAGCCCGTTACACCACTCGAAAACTCCTCCTTTCAAATAGCAGCGACATTCAGATTGAAAATCCGGGGGTCCGGGACATGTACCAAGCCAAAGTGCAGACTTATCCTCATCTTTATCTGCTGATCGAAGATCCAACGCTGCCGCGCTTTACCTACAAAAATCTGGGAGTGAATGGCGCTTCCAGAGCGATGAACCTAACCCCGTTTGCTGGTTTGGAAGGGACTGGAAAGCAGCTGATTTCTTTCCAACTCCATAAGGAAAATTTTTTAGATCTTCAAGATAACTATTTAGAAGAGCTTAAAAAACAAGGGCTCCTAGACCCCAGCGCCCGTATTTTGTGTAAACAAACTTATATCTACAAACAGGTTCTTTTAAATCGAACACCCCTCCATCAACTCGGAGAATCTGCCAATAAAATTCTTGAATTCATCGATACGGGTCATATCAACCATATGGCTCTCCATCTTGAAAGATGGAAAAGAGTCATGAAACCCTGGAAAAATGCGATCTAATCGACTATACTCAAATTTATGCAAACACCAGATTACCATCAGCACGACGAGTTTAAAAATCGCTCGGCAAAACTTGCCGAGATCCGCGCTTTAGGCATTGATCCTTATCCCCCCAAGTTTACTCCCACCGGGGACGCCCACGCGCTGCAGCATAAATACGAATCTCACGAGCTAGGAGGCTTTGAAGCTGCTCAAGAAGGAGCCACAGAACACGCCGCCCTAGCTGGTCGCCTTGTACTATTTCGGCCCATGGGAAAAAACGCCTTTGCTCATCTCCAAGATTCCACAGGCCGCCTCCAACTCATGTTCAATCGCGACCACACCAGGGTTTCAGGACTCCCCTCATCTCCCGATTTAACTCCCATAAAATTCATCGAGAAAAAACTCGATCTTGGCGACATCATCGGTGTCGAAGGACATCTCTTCCGCACCCAAACAGGCGAGCTGACTCTCTATGTCAAAACCGTCACGCTCCTTTGCAAAACGCTCCTTCCTCTTCCCGACAAACATAGCGGCCTCTCAGACAAAGAACTCCGCTACCGTAAACGGTGGCTGGATCTCATCACCCATCCCGAAGTCAGCCACACCTTCCGTCTTCGCAGTAAGATCCTTCACCTGATCCGCTCCTATAGCGAAAAGGCTGGCTTTATCGAAGTCGAAACTCCCGTTCTACAATCTCTTTATGGCGGAGCTGAAGCTCGTCCGTTTGTCACTGAGTTGAATGCTCTCCATCAAATGATGTATCTCCGCATCTCTTTAGAGATCTCTCTAAAAAAATTGATCATCGGCGGGATGGATCGCATCTTCGAGATCTCCAAAGTTTTTCGTAATGAAGGACTCGATCGGACCCACAATCCCGAATTCACCATGCTCGAAGCCTATGCGGCCTATTGGGACTATAACGACATGATGGTATTCACCGAAAAGCTCTTTGAGTTCATCGCCCTTGAGCTTTTTGGAACCACAGAAATCCAACTAGAAAAATCGATCACCATTGACCTCAAAGCTCCCTGGAAACGGATGAGCATGAAAGAGGCGATTCGCCACTATGGAAAAATCGATGTCGATACTCTCTCCGATGACCAGATGCGCAAAATCCTTCTGGGCTCTTTAGATCCCAAAGAAGTTCAGTCAGCCCCTCGTGGCATCCTAATTGCCCTTCTCTTTGAAACCTTTGCCGAGTCTCATCTCATTCAACCCCACCATATTATTGACCATCCGATTGAAACAACTCCCCTCTGCAAGCTCCACCGCGATCCTAAGCTGCGCCAACAAAAGTTTGTTGAAAGATTTGAGAGTTTCATCTTGGGAAGTGAAATGTGCAACTCGTATACCGAGCTCAATGATCCCGAGCTCCAACGAGAACTTCTCGTCTCTCAAGCTAGCCTCCGAGAGTCCGGTGATGAAGAGGCTCACCCGCTTGACGAAGAGTTCATCGAAGCGATCTGCCAGGGCATGCCACCGACGGGAGGTCTTGGGATCGGCATTGACCGCCTTGTCATGCTTTTCACTCAGGCCTCTTCCATCCGCGACGTCCTCTTCTTCCCTCTCATGCGATCCGAAAATACTCCTCTTCCCTCTGACGGCCATCTGCACTTTAAAATCGATCCCGCTATCCTCACGACATTTCCCCATGCTAAATTTGGGGCCATCGTTGGCCAAAATATCGACAACCGCAAACCTTCTCCTGAAATCACCGCACTTCTTCGCTCCATCGAAGAAGAGATCCGAAAAAAATACACTCCTGAAGAAATCCCCACGCTTCCTAAAATCGTCGACTGGAGAGAAGCCTACCGCAAGTTCGGATTTTCCCCTTCTGCTCACCGCAGCTCCATTGAAGCATTGCTCCGCAGAGTCGTCCAAGGCAAAGAGCTCCCTTCCATCAATCCCCTTGTCGATCTCTATAACTACATTTCCCTCAAATACGTCCTTGCTGCTGGCGGTGATGATCTCGACAAACTCGAAGGACAGCTTTTTCTCACCGTTGCCGATGGCACTGAACATTTTGTCATGCTCGGCACCGACAAACCCGAACCGATCAAAAAAGGTGAAGTCATCTACCGAGACGATAAAGAAGTGACCTGCAGATCTTGGAACTACCGAGAGTGTGAAAAAACCAAAATCACTGAAAACACCCAAAATGTCTGCCTCGTTCTCGAAGGACTCGAACACACCACTTCCGAAGAACTCCACGCGGGCATCGCCGAACTCAAAGCCCTTCTAACCAAATACTGCCCTGGTTCTTACCAAGAGCACTTCTTAGATAAAAACCAAGTTGATGTAATCTTAAAATGACGAAAAAAATTCTCATGATCGCAGGCCCCAATGGCGCTGGCAAGACAACGATGACCCTAGAGTTTATCGCCGACCAGACCCTCGTTTATGAGTTTATCAACGCCGATGAGATTGCGAGAGGCCTGGCTCCCTTACATCCTGAAAGTATGGCTTTAACTGCCAGTAAACTGATGCTAAAAAGACTCAAAGAACTTTTGGATAACCAGAAGAGCTTTGCCTTCGAAACCACCGCATCAGGAACCAATTACATCAAACACCTCAAAGCTGCAAAATCGAAAGGTTACGAAGTTAGCCTCACATTTTTGTGGCTTTCAAGTCCTCAGCAAGCCGTCAAACGCGTTTTCCAGAGAGTTAAGCAAGGCGGCCATCATGTTCCAGAAGAGGCGATCGTCAGACGGTATTATGCTGGGCTTAAGAATCTCCTGACTCACTACCTACCCCTTGCAGATAGCGCTGTTATTATGGACAACTCTTCAGAAGAGTCCCTAAAAAGGGTAATCGCTAGAAAATACACAGGTGGTAGCTTAGAAATTTTAGATAAGGCTATCTGGGAGAAAATTGCCCATGAGTGATGACATTATTGATCTCATACTAAAAGCTCATAAAAGAAGCTTTAAAAGAGCCTTTGAAACCGCTGTTCGTACCGGCACAGCTCTCGTTTTTGCTAGGGACGGCAAAATTGTCGAAGTTAGGCCCCCTTATCGGTATGAACTTGTCCCCCTCAAACCTGCAGGCAAGAAGAAACCTAAATCACATCGCCGGAAGAAATGAAATGGCGGTCCTACTTGTTTTCATCTCAGCTTGAAATTGGATAACAAACGCTTTCTTAGTAGCGGCGATTTCAACTTCCTCGAAAATGCCTTCTTCCTCAAGCCAGTCTTCAAAGTCTGATCCAATACTTTTGTGTTTTCTCATGTTTTTAATCTTTTTCGAACAATCTTAAGAATACCAGTGGGTAAACTCGAGTTGTATGAGCGCGCTGCGGATCGCCTCTTTGCTATATTCTTTTCGATCTAGGCGTCCTTTTGTGAGAATCCCAACCAGTCCCTCTGTTGAACCAATCGCTGTATTCGTTGTAATTCCTGAAGCTAGGCAAGCGTGTGCAAGGTCCATCTTTTCTTTGAGAACATAGTCTAAGATCGCTGGAGGAACCTCAAAGCCTGTTGAAAGACCGGTGAAATGCCTCTTACCATCATAAATACAACAGACAGAAACATGTAGAAAACCTGTCTTCACAGCAGAGACTTCACAAAGACCGCTTTCAACACCAAACCCATAATTGCAAGAGTCGCACATTTGAAAGGCGTGAATCGCACGATTCTTCGCCCCTTCAAGCGTCTCCTGAAG
This sequence comes from Parachlamydiales bacterium, assembly GCA_023265455.1. GTDB lineage: Bacteria > Chlamydiota > Chlamydiia > Chlamydiales > Rhabdochlamydiaceae > PALSA-1444. The sequence continues at coordinate 26,278 of JAHFTQ010000006.1, read as the reverse complement.
AGTTAGAGGCTGATCTGCAACAGCCGAAGGCACGGAAAAAGCTTTGACTTGAGCATTAGCCAGTAGAGGATAATGCTGTAAGATCTCTTCCAGCGCCTGAATCTTTGCTTTATTTGTTGAACCCAGTGCCAACAACACGTTTCAGTTCCTGCGAGATTTGAGATAGGTTGTCACTAGAAGCACCTTAATCGCTTCGCCTGGAAGGAATGGTAAAAACCCCATGAGAAAGACGTTCTTGAGCCCCACAAAGTGAGCGAGCCAAATGCTGCCTAAAGCCATTTGAATCCAGCAGGCTAAAAAGAGTGCCAATGCTGTTTTGAGAAAATTAAACGAACTCTGTTTTTCTATAAACCATCCCACAAGGTAGGCTTGAGCAACATAAGCTAACCGATAGCCTCCTGTGGGGCCCATGAGGTGAAGGAATCCTGCAGCTCCTCCTGCCCAAACAGGAAGACCTAAACATCCTTCGACGAGATAAAGCAGAACTGCCAAAGCTCCTTTTCGGCTACCTAGCAAAGCTCCCACAAAGAGAACTCCCAAGGTGGACCCTGCCAGAGGAATCGGTGTAAAAGGCAGAGGGATACTGTATTGAGCACAGAGGCCAATGAATAAAGAAGCTCCTACAACTTGAAGAAGCGTAGAAAGCTTAGACTGAAAAACACCGACCCCTTTTGACTCAAGACTTGCTGCTAAAATTTTCATAACTATCCCCTGGTTGAAATTGGATTTGTATTATCCAGTTTTTTGACAATTTCTACAACCGGCTATCCGTCTTTGTAAGAATTATTTTTAACTTCGTTGAAATAATTCTGAAATTTCTCATTTTCCAAGTGCTCCAGAGCAAGCAGATGCCCTTGAGCCCCAGCCTTTTGGAGCCAGAAAACAGCCTTCCTCATATCTTGCTTCACTCCTGTGCCAAGGGAGTAATCGAATCCCAAGCTGGCCTGAGCAAACATATTCCCTTGGTTAGCAGTCTTTTGCATCCAGAAAAACGCCAGATCCTCATCTTTCCCTACTCCTAGGCCAAATTTATAGCATCTTCCTAACTCATATTGAGCCGAAATGCTCCCTAGTCGTTCTGCAAGCTCTTTGTAAAGTTCAAACGTTTTTTTCAGGGCTTCCATGATAGGGCCAGGTACTTTTTCAGCCCCCTCATAAACATCTTGATTTGGGATAAGTCTAGCGACCCTGCTGGAGGTTGCGTCTACTTTATCCATTATTGATCTCCTTGCCGTCCTTCGGAGAGAGAGTTTATCCTGAATTTCCATTTTTTAAAAGCTTTTATTCACTCGCGCTCCCCGCGAAGATACAGGGCGAGCCTTAGCCCATGAGGGGTGAGATAGAGGCCGTTTCCATGGCCTTTTTTGACAAAGTTGGCTTGGGCCAGGTGCTTGACGATGGTGTCAATTCCCTTATCGTTTTGGCCAATAGCCCGGCCGATGGCATACCGATCAATTTCTTCTTCGGGGCTGCCACGTGCGTTGGCCATTTCATAGAGCTTTAAGAGAAAGAGTTCATCTTTAGTCGTCGATTTTTTATTCATGAGGATCTCTTTTTAAGACGAGCTCCACTGGGGGTATCTTCAATGAGATAGCCGCTGGCTAAAATTTGATCACGGCTTTTGTCAGCAGTTTTCCAATCTTTGGCAGCGCGGGCTTTTTCCCGCTCAGCAAGAAGCTGTTGAAGCTCTTGAGGGATGTCTTCGGTGATGGGTTTGAGAGGAAGAACGGCAAGCACTTGATCGAATTGTTCGAGAAGGTAAAGGGTTTTATGGGCCTCTTCTTTGCCAACTTTATCGGCATCACAAAGGATGTTGATTTCACGGACAAGATCAAAGAGCGCAGCGAGTGCCGGAGAGATGTTCAGATCATCGGTCAGGGCTTCGGTAAAAAGCTGGTGGGCTTTTTTGAGATGAGGCAGGGCTTCGCCGGAGTTTTTCATGGAGGTAATTTGCCTGAGGCGTAAGATAAAATCGCCGAGACGCTCGAGCGATTTTGCTGCAGCATCTAGACCTGCGAAGGTAAAGTTCAGCTGTGTGCGATAGTGGGTTTGTAGAAGCAAGTAACGCACCTGGGGTCCAGTGTACCCTTTTGCGAGTAGATCACGAAGTGTGTAGAAGTTACCAAGACTTTTCGACATTTTTTTGTGGTCGACGAGAAGATGTTCTGCATGGAGCCAATAACGGACAAAGCGTTGGTGTGTGAATGCTTCGGACTGAGCGATTTCATTCTCATGGTGAGGAAACATGTTGTCCACACCACCGACGTGAATATCAATGGTTTTTCCTAAAAGATGCATCGCCATCGCAGAACATTCGATATGCCACCCGGGCCTTCCCTTACCGAAGGGACTCTCCCAGAAAATCTGACCATCCCGCTCGGGATCGTAGGCTTTCCAAAGCACAAAATCGGCAGCGTGTTCTTTGTCGTATTCATCTGCGAGAGCGCGCTCGGAAGCTCCGGTTTTGAGGTCATCGAGATGAAGATGCGAGAGTCTTCCATAGGAAGGAAACTTCTGAATGGCGTAGTAGACGCTGTTGTCGGCTCCTCTGTAAGCGATCCCTTGAGTGAGAAGCCCTTCGATGATCTCGATCATCTGAGGGATAAAATGGGTTGCGTGAGGATAGTGCTCGACTTTTTCAATACTGAGGGTCTCAAGATCTTGAAAAAAGGCCCCGGTATACCGATCAGTGAAGGTTTGAAGAGAGACTTTTTCTGCTAAAGCTCCACGGATCGTCTTATCATCGATATCGGTGATATTCATCGCCTGAGTCACTTTAAAGCCTAAAAATTTCAAGGTGCGACGGAGGAGGTCCTCAAAGACGTAGGTGCGGAAATTGCCAATGTGGGCATAGTTGTAAACGGTGGGGCCGCAGGTGTAGAGCCGAATCTGCTGATCTTCTGCAGGGATGAGCTCTTCTTTAGTCCGAGTTTCAGTGTTAAACAGTTTCATAGTAATTCATCCAGGGCGCTAAATTGTACTTTGCCGGTCCCCGTCACGGGAATTTGCTCAACTTGGCGAACCTCTGCAATTTTAATTAACCGACCGTAGCCGCTTTCATGCAGCGCCTGATTGATCTCCTCTTTTTTAATATTAAATGTTGCAAACAAAATGATGAGAGGTTTTTCGCTCTCTTTTTCCGCGGCAGCCACAGCCAAGGGAGGATTTTTGTCATGGTTTTCTGGGATCCATTTTTTTTCATGAGCTAGTTTTAAGAGCTCTTCTTCCAACCCACCTAAACTGATCATCTCCCCTCCGATTTTCACAAACCGCTTAAGGCGGCCTGATAAAATCAAGGAACCGTCTGATGCTAGATAGCCCCGGTCACCAGAGAGATACCAGTGGTGGCCTTTGAGATCCAAGAAGGGATTTTTCTCTGTCCCTAGATAACCTAGGAAAACATTGGGACCCTGGATGCAGATCTCTCCCTCTTTTCCCAAAGGAAGTGGCTCGTGAGTTTCAGAATCAATAATGCAAAGCTCTATCCCAGGAAGTGGTTGTCCTACACCTTGGCGAGGGAGGCCAGGCCGAGTGAGGGTGACAACAGGAGCGCATTCGGTGATCCCATATCCTTCCAAGATCTCTTTGCCTTGGGTTTTCATGAACTCAAAAAGTTCTTGAGGGGTTTTTTCTGCCCCGGCAACCACATAGCGTAACGATTTGAGCTGATCTTTTGCTGCAACATGACAAACGCCCAAAATAAAAGTAGGAGCAGAGCAAAAAAAAGTCGCCTGCCATTGCTCGATATCTTGCGCCATCGCGTGGTAATGCGTCGGATCAGGAGCATAGTAGGCTTTCATCCCCGCTAACAAAGGTAAGATCCCGGTAACAGAAAAACCAAACGAATGAAAGGGAGGTAAAACGCCGTAAAAAACATCTTGGGGAGTCGTGCTGACACACTCTAATGCAGCGCGGTGATTAGACAAGAGATTGCGATGAGTCAGAGGAACTCCCTTGGGCAAAGCCTCCGTTCCGCTTGTGAATAGAATGACAGCAGGATCATTTTCTGAAATCGTCTCTGGTTTTATGCCCCACATCCCCCGCAGCTTATCCCAAAGCGTTAACGACGCGCGCAGATCCTCGAGTAAAAAAAGTGAATCATCGATATCGCCAACATCTGCATTATTTAAATTATCCAAGAATCTGCGAGAGCTTAAGATCGTTTTTAGTCCTGCCGTTTTTCGGCAGTGGTCAAGAGCCCGGGGGCCCAGAGTCCAATTCAGCATGACAGGAACTTTATTCGCCAATAAAACAGCAAAAATCAGCGCATACGTCATCGTCGAAGAGGGCAATAAAATTCCGATGTGGCGCTCTTCAATCTTTCTCAGACGGCGGCTCAAAATCAGGACGATCGTCTTCAGGCGGCGGTAGCTCACAGGCCCCAAGATGGCATCAGCACAGGCGATATGTGAGCCCATGCGACTGCAAGTATTGAGGAAGGCTTCTTGCAAAGTAGCGCCACAAGGAGGGAGAACCGGCGGGCGATGACTCTCGGCTGGCCAGGTCGCAGAAGATTTAGGTAGAGCCTGTTTCGCAGGAGAGTTTTTTACAGAGGCAGCTTTGAGCACATCACCAACGGTTAGAATTTTTTCAGGAGGTAGGTCTGCTAGTTCATAGCGCCCTTCCAAAAATGTATATAACTGAGCCCTATCCAGCGAGTCTAATCCTAAGTCGCGCTCGAGATCTTGCGTCTTTTGAATATCACTTCTCCGAGCGAGCTGGCCGATCTTTTCGAAGATCTCTTTTTCCACAGCAGGAGAGACAGACCCTGTCTGCTGTGGATTTTCTTCCGCTTTCTGAATATTAATTGGAGGAAGACTCTCTTTCCAAAATAGTTCTGAAACGCGTTTAAGCGGCTCCGGCTTAGGCCGGTTATACCACTGTTCGAGATATTGGTTAAATTGAGGACGTGGAGACTGAATTGGAAAATCAGAGGGAGCTAGCTCAATTTCTATGACAACATCTCTTTTCGGAACGAAAAAAATACCATTTTTTAAAATGATCTTAAGCCCTTCCCAGAGCATTTTTCCAAAATCTGGAGTTACACCTGTCAAGCCCCTTGAAAAACGACTTCCCCATAATCCTGTCGTTCGAACTAAGGCGACTTTCGTCTTGGGACTTCCTTGGAGAAGATTATGCACCAGTGAAGCTCCTCCAACGACCTCTTCCGCCTCATGCTTAAGCCTTCCAGACGGATAGATAAGAAAGTGCTCTCCTTCTCTCAGCTTTTCCCCGATATGAACAAATGCCTTAGTGATTTTTCTTTCTTTCCATTTATTGACCGTCCCGTTGATGTCAGGAATAGGAACAGCTCCCACGAGCTTGAAAATAAAATGCATCCATTTCATGTAATAAAAATTTTCAATCACGAGCGGATGGACGGGGAATTTTTTCCACAGCACAGAAATCAGAATGACCGGATCGATCTCTGCGGGGTGGTTGGGTAAAAAAAGAAATCCCCCTTTCTGAGCTTTCAGGCTATCAAGCCCTTTAACTTCAATGCGATAGCGCAACCTTAAAACACCTTTGACTAACCAGTAAAAAAAAGCTCTCCAGAATTTTATCATCATATCCCCTCATTATCTCCATTGAAGGCTCCCGAGTCAAACTTTTACCACGATCTGGTTTTGGGAAAACCCTTTACTGCAAGCAATTAATTATTATGAATTTATAAGTAAAAATTGAACCGCAATAAATATTTTTATATAATAAAGTTTTAAACAAACATTATGGAATTTTATGACAAACAGAATTAATACAACCCCACAAATTAATTTAGATCGTGCTCTTCAGGAAGGTCCCACTTTAGCCGAAAGGGCAACCCAAGTTGCTATTCAGAAGCTCGGAACTAAGCCGGCCCATGCTCCGGTGGAAGAATTTTATCTCAAACAAGCATGGAATAATTTAAAGGCTTCCTTAGCGGGATTTAGCACCTATGGAATCATGTCAGAGATCGAGAGCTCTTTAGCTTCTCCAACTATTCAGATCGAGCATTTTGAACAATTAGCTAAAAAGTTGAATTTTGATACTGAAAATTTATCGGTCGATCAGTTGCCACTGGGGATCTATTCATTTGCTCATTTGTCAGAAGATGTAGCAACTAGAGCCCTATGGACTGCCTTAGGCAAAATTATTCAGTTGCCAAAATTGGAAAAACTAGATGAAATCAAAGCTTGGTTTAATGATCCTGCCAATACCCAGCTGCTCAACACGATTGAAAAGCTTGATCTATCAGGGAAGGGTTTAAAGGTTCTCCCTCCCCCCCTTGTAAAGTTGACTCATCTTAAAGTACTTTTACTTGCTAATAATGAACTTAATTATATTCCAGATTGGTTGGGCGAGAACCTTGTTCAGCTTGAAGCGCTTAATTTATCTAAAAATCTATTTCACGAAATTCCCGAATCGATTACTTATTTCTCAAAATTAAAAACTTTTTGTATGAATGATAACAAAATTAGCTCTATTTCAAAAGGAGTTTGTGAACTTAAGAATCTAACCGTTCTCTCATTATCTGGAACCCGGATTAGCGAAATCCCCAAGGAAATTGCCCAGTTATCGAAATTGGAGACTTTAATGCTTGCAAGCAATCAAATCACTAAAATCCCAAAGGTAATAGGTGCGCTTACCGAGTTGAAATATTTAAACTTGAACGAGAATGAAATTGGTGAGCTTCCAGAAGCAATGAGCCAACTTAAACAATTAGCAACTCTGGAACTAGCGAAAAACAAGTTTACTAAAGTCCCAAAGGTGATTTGGCTCTTGGATAGCCTGATATCTCTATCTCTACCCTACAATGAGATTAGCGAAATTCCTTCGGAGTGTCGTTATCTCACCCATCTGGACTATCTTAATTTGAATAACAATAAAATCACTAAAATATCAGAGGACATTTGCCGCCTTGCTCATCTGGAAATATTAAGTTTAGAGAATAATCAACTTACCGAAATTCCAGAACATATTGGTAACTTTGTAGCAGTTCTTGCTCTGAACAATAATAAGCTCGAACTATTGCCAAAATGTTGGAGCAACCCCGGTAAGATTGAAGTTCTGTCGCTTGAAAACAACCCTATCAAGGACATTCCAGAAGACTTGCCTCGATCCGGTCAGAGAGGCGACATGTCTTACTCCCTTTAGGATTGAGTTCGGCGTAAGACTTCATCAAAATTCACTATACCCCCCTATTTGCCAAATAAAACTGGTTAAGCTATGTAAAAAAATAAGCATAGGAAATATTTTAAATATGAAAAGTAAAATTATCTTTGCAATGGCTTTAACTCCATTTCTGCTCAATGCGAGCCTCCAGTATAAACCTGCATTAGAAGCAGAGGTAGAACTGGTTGCGGATGAGGAACTGGAATGCATTTCTCCCTTTCATATCATGCATGCTAACTTTCGGCACACCGAATCAAAAGGTGTTGGCTACTCAGATGGTTATACGACTTTAGAGATATTTGGCGTCTATGCGCTCCATGCCTACTTTATGCCTTTTTTAGACCTCAGGGGTCATGTTTTTAACAACGGAAAACTCGCAGGAAATTTTGGACTCGGAGAGCGTTCGCTTATTTCTTCGATCGATCATACTTTTGGACTCTATCTCTACTATGATATCAGGCAAGATGAGCACCATCTCACTGCTAACCAACTCAGCCCGGGGATTGAGCTTGTAGGCAAAAGAATGGAATACCGCATCAACGCTTACTTCCCCTTAGGGCGCTCTACAAGTCATGGTTATCACCACAAATTTAGCCACTTTCAGGGAAACCAAATCTTCTATCAACAGAGCAAAAAATTTGCAATGACAGGAGCCGATGCAGAAATCGGCTCTCATCTAACGCAAAGCACCCGGCACGACTTCTATGCGGGTCTGGGCCCTTATTATTTCACAGCTAAATCCGATTCTCTATGGGGAGGAAAAGCTCGCCTTTACTGGAGATATCAAGAGTACATCTCTTTGGAAGCGACCTATTCTTATGACCATATTTTTAAGAATACCGTCCAAGGAACTCTGACTTTTAGCTATCCCTTCGGGCCACAACTGAGACGGATCGGCAAAAATTGTCCTAACCCTAATGATTTAGCTCTTTCTCGTGTAGCCTTTGCCCCCTACCGCTTTGAGATTCCCGTGGTAGAGACTAAAAAACAAAGAAAAGTTGCGATGAATCCTGCAACAGGCCAGCCGTGGAGAGTCTGGTTCGTTCGCAATACCAGCAGCTCTGCAGGAACCTTTGAGAGCCCCTTCCCCACTCTTGCTCAAGCCCAAAATGCCTCAGGACCCAGTGACATGATCTATGTGTTCCAAGGGGATGGAACATCTCGAGGAATGGACGCAGGGATCGTTTTACAAAACGGTCAGGCGCTTTTTGGCGCTGGCACTGCTCAAACCATTAACACCTCCGTTGGCAGAATGAAAATTCCTGCTCACTCTACTTTCGCTCCTTTAGTAACGACCCTGACTACGAATGGGAATGTCATCACTTTAGCTAATGGCAACGAAGTCTCTGGTCTAAATATAGTATCTCCTGTGAATGCGGGATTTGCGCATGCGATTGGAGGTTTCCAGGGCATCAATGGGGCCAACATTCATGATAACATCATTACAACGAACATTAATGGGATCGGATTTTTAGGCAGAGGAAGGCTGACAGTGACTAACAATGTGATTCGAGGAACGAATACGATTGTAGGGACAGGTCTGGAAGTGGCTCTTTCAAATGGTCAGTTTGCCCAAATCGATTTCTCTAATAACGTCATTTCAAAATTTAATGCTGGGATGACCCTTCAGAAAGATTCTGTGACAATAGGAGCAGTCCCCTCTTATAATGCCTTAATCTCAGGAAATGCCATTTCAGACTTCCTTTCTTGGGGCATGAATGTACAAGATAATATCCCCAATTCAACTCTACAGATCATCAATAATAACATCACATTTTCTACTGTCCTTGTTGGAGGACTTATCGTCAGCCCAGGTGATAGATCCCGCTCGTTCATCGATGGAAATACAGTTTCAGCGATAACTCCTGGGACAACTATTCCCAGTGTCCTCGTTCAAAACCTAGTGGGCTCACCCGTATCAGCTCAAGTTTCTATGACAAACAACCAAGTCGTCGGAAAAGGTGGTGCAAATGGCGATGGGATAAGGCTTGTTGTCAATGATCCGGGCAGCGTATTTTGCACCTCGATAGCAAATAATCAAGTCCAACTCCTGGGCTCAGCAGGGTCTGGAATCAAAATTTCAGCTCCCGGTGGAGTCGTAAATCTCGTTGATTTTTCGAATAACATTTCACCCAATGATGCGTTATCAGGAAATGTCAACATGACGGCTACTTGTGGACAATGAAATCTTCGATGGACCGCTCGGCTCTCCTGCCCAAGCTGATCATTTTCGTGACGCCACGAAAATGATCATTTATCTTGAATAAAAAAAGCGCGGTCATGTATTCACAGGTACACAGGCCTTGTAGGAGGGGATGATTCATGAAAGTAAAACCTAAAATTGGTAGCCACCAGGTTAATCCGCAAGGGTCCGCTAAGAAAGACGCGACCCTAACCAAAATTCTCTCAAGGTCTCTTGTGATTCAGAGCAAAGGTGTGAGAAAATCTAGCTATTCCAGCAAGGTTCCGAATGACAAAGAGTCACAAAAGATTACACGGACAGCATCGCGTCTGTTTTCAAAACAGGGTTAATCCAGTCAGTACAGGGAGAAGTGAGATCTCTGTCGGCATGGGTTGACCATCCCGGCATAGAAGAGATCAAGGTAGCTCCTTGTCTTCCAAGTTCTAAAAACTTTTCATGATCAGCGGTAATACGAAGGCCTTCGGAAAACCTCCGGTGAATGGGGAGATGCTCGGCCAGCGTGCGAGTTCTCATGGCGTAGGTATTGGTGGTGGATGGCGTCGTTCTCCAGTGGCAAGAGGCGGTGTGAAAAATCTTAGAGGTCAGATTTTTATAGGCAGGTAAGAAATATTTATCGCGATGATCGTAAAGGGTCACGTAAGAGGCCTCGGGAATGGAAAATCCCTCTAGGAGAATGCCCGCCCAGTGGGGCCGGTGTAGATAGTCATCTTCTAAAAAGTAGACAATCGTATCGGGTTTAAGATTAAGTGAGATAACGTGGTCTAAAAGGCGTTGAAATGAACCGGTTTCTGTTCCCTCTTGGATTTCAATGACAGGAAACTCACTTTGGTTGTGAACAAAGTGGGGCTTTTCGCTGGGATGGAAGGTGTCGAGTAGAAAGGTTGCATGAGCGAGCTTGCGATCGAATGTCGCCAGAAAATTTTCAAAGCATTTCTCACGGGAAAAACCCGGAATCCTGTTTTTATGCTGGCTGACTTCAGAAAAGTGGCAGTGTCTGACGAAAACTTCGATTTTCGGTTTTTTCCAAAACATTATAACTTAAGTTGTACAATGAGTTTTTGGCACATATCTTTAGCTTCTTTGAATGTCAAATGCCGAGCAGCATCTTTGAGAGGAACCCATTTTGCATCTTTGATCTCTTCAGCTTGAAGCTGGAGTTTGCCTTCAACTAAGGCAGGAAAATATTGGACGGTCTTCACAACACTTTCTTGCCTGCGATAGAACTGGTATTTTTCGGTAAGAGGTTCTTCTTGGAGGAGCTGCCTGATATCGAGGCCTGTCTCTTCTTTGAGTTCACGCTTGGCCGATTCTAAGGCGGTTTCACCGGGGTTGCCATGCCCTTTTGGAAAAGCCCAGTGACGTCCTCCCTGGTGCAAGATGAGAAGAACCTGCCAGAACCCGCTGTCTTGTTTGAGGGGGATGATACCGAAAGAGGCTTCCTCTGTTTTCTTCATGGGCGGTACGCGCCAAAAACAAGACTACAGTTATGGCCGCCAAACCCAAATGAGTTAGAGAGGGCTGCCGTGATCTTTTTTGCTTTAGGGATGTTGGGGACGTAGTCGATCCCTTGTAGAGCCTCTTCAGGCTCTTCTACGTTGATGGTAGGATGGATCATTCCTGTTTGAATTGCCATGATGGTGGCAATGGCTTCAATGCCTCCTGCGGCACCCAGGCAATGTCCGATCATCGATTTTGTCGCATTGATTGAGATGTTTTTGAGATGATCTCCAAAGGTCTTTTTAATCCCTTCAATTTCACAAAGGTCTCCGATCAAGGTGGAGGTGGCATGGGCATTGATGTAATCAATCTTCTCAGGAGAAATGCCGGCATCTTGAAGAGCCAGTTCCATGCATTTTTGTACACCCGATCCATCTTCGCGAGGACTTGTCATGTGGAAGGCATCACAGTTGTCGCCGCCCCCGAAATATTCTGCATAGATGGGAGCGCCCCTGGCAAGAGCGTGCTCTAAACTTTCTAGGATAAGGACTCCTGCTCCTTCGCCCATCACGAATCCATCTCTTTTTTTATCCCAGGGACGCGACGCTTTTTCAGGTTCGTCATTTCTTTCAGAGAGGGCTTTGCAGGCGATGAATCCGGTGAGACCAATCGGTGTTAAAGAGGCTTCTGCACCTCCGCAGAGCATGAGGTCAGCATCTCCCCGGCGAATATGTTCGGCCGCGGCTTTGATACAGTAGTTAGCAGTGGCACAAGCTGTTGAAATCGAATAGTTGGGTCCTGTAAAGCCGAGGTCAATGGCTAAAAGGGCTCCACCCATATTAGTGATGATAAAGGGAACGAAGAAGGGGCTAATCCGGCGGTGGCCCTCTTTGATGAGTGCCTCAATACCATTGGAGAACATGTCCATCCCTCCCATTCCGGAACCAATCACAATTCCGCAGCGGGATTTATCAAGTGAATTGAGCTTTTCTCCGGAGAGATTCCCTTTTTCGAGGGCTTTTTTCCCAGCTACAATGGCATAGCGGATGAAGGGATCTACGCGCCGAGCTTGTTTTTTATCTAAGTAAGGACCGACATCCAAATCCCGAATAGGGGCAGCAAACCGGGTCGGGTAGGAGTCGCAAGGAAATTCTTGAATCGGGACAACGCCGCTTTTTCCAGCGAGAAGTTGATTGTAAAAATGGTCGATATCATTGCCAAAGCAAGAAACGACACCCATACCTGTAACGACAACTCTTTTTTTAGCCATAGCATTAAGACTCTATTTTGAAATTAAAGGATAACTCAAATTGTGAATTACTTCAATAGTAATTATTTATACCGAGATCGGGTGAAAAGTAGCCTTTTTGGCTGCGTCAAAACCCCGGGGTTAAGACATCGCAAGTGGGTCTGTATTGACTTAATACTGACCCACTTGCGATGTCTTAACCGCGGGAGTTTTCACGCTAGCCAAAAAGGCTACTTTTCACCCGATCTCGGTATACTTAAACGCGATGCGTAAGTGTCTTGATTTGAGCCTGTTGTGTCAATGCGAAGATCGCAAATCCGACCTTCCTTCCAGAGCTGTTCAAGGCGGTATTTGTCACGCAGCCCCGGCATGAACAGATGGACCATAAAGTCTAGGTAGTCTAAAACGACCCAATCCCCTACCTGCAGCCCTTCCACGTGGGAGGGGGTGCATCCTATCCCCTTTAAAGCCATGAGAACGGCATTGGCAACCGCAATCACGTGGCGGTCGACATTCCCTTCTGCGATGACGGCAAAATCAGTGAGCATCGAGACCCCTCGAACGTCAAGGGCTAAGATGTTAATGCCTTTTTTGTCATAAATGGCCTGAGCAATCACATTGAGGATCGTTTGGGGATCAGTCTTCATGGGTTTTGATAAAGTTTATGTTGTTGAATGTAATCCCACACTTTGGCGGGAAGTAAATGGCCGCAGTATTGCCCCTTGTGGAGGCGCTCTCGGATCTTTGTGCTACTGATATCTAACGTGGGGATGGGAGTTAGCCCTTTTTTGAGGTTGGCAGAGGCCAATCGGGTTCCAACCAAAGGAGGTGCAAGCTTGATCAACTCCTCAACTTCTCGCCAAGTATGAAACTTTTCTAAAGTATCTTCTCCCAAAAGGAGAAAATAGTTTCTTTTGGTTTTGCTTTCCTGATCGAGGGAAATGAGTGTACGCATAGTGTCGATTGTATAGCAATACGATGTTTTCTGAAGTTCGAGATCTAAAAGTGTAAAGGACGGAAGTGGAGAAATCGCTGCTGTCACCATAGCTCTACGAGCTTCTTTCGAAGCGATGGGAGGATGGTCTTTTTTATGGGGAGATTGGCTGGTGGGGCAAAAAAAGACTCCGTCTAAACGGTGCTTTTCAGCCAGTTCTATTGCAAGGTTCAAGTGGCCGTTATGAATAGGATCAAAACTACCGCCAAAAAACCCAAATCTTTGGATCAAATCACTCTCCAGTGATGCTGCTTTGCGATTTTTGCTAATCTGCGATCGGGATTGACAGCGACCGCTTCTCCGGCTTCCATTAAAAGAGGCACGTCGTCATGACTATCTGAGTAGACAACGACTTGCTCTTTGGGAATTCCTAGCCGTTTTTGCAAGGCGAGCAGGCATCCTTTTTTTTGTGTTCCTACCATTAATCTCGCAATCTTGCACAAACACTGTTCTTTGTCAACTCCATAGACGGTTCCCTCGGAAGCATCAATGCCAAAATAGTTAGCAAACTTTCGGACTAGAAAATCGGGAGAGCTTGATAAAAGGGCTGTATAATCTCCACGCGCCTGAGCCATCGCCAATTCTTGGTAAGCGGGAAGATAAAGCTCCCCTGGCAAGAGTTTATTGACTAAAGTATCCAGGTGGTGCTCCAAGGTCCCAAGAGAAAAGCCTTTTAACATACGATCAAAAACGAGATGGTGAACCCCTTCTAAGGTCATCGAGGATGTGTAGAAACGCAGTCGAATGAGCGCAGCTCTCAACAGAATTCCCATGGAGAGAATCCCCTGCCGATAAAGGGTCTTGACAAGGCAATAGCTCGTATTAACCTTCATCAGGGTGTGATCAAGGTCAAAAACGACGAGACGCCGTGATTTGAGTAAGGGGCCGGAAAAAAATTTATTGATTTTCAAGTTCTTCAATTTTTTCTTCAATCTCCTCAATTGCAGTATTAGCCTTTTCTAAACGGGCTTTTTCAGTATCGAAAAGTCCGCGGTAATACATGGCTTTTTCAAAATCAAAACCTGAGCTAGCTAGCGCTGTACGATACACATCTAGCTGCTTTCGAATTTCTTGTTTTTGTAAGTTCCAATCTTCTAAACGCAATTTCAGATGCTCAAGAGAATTTCTTTCTTCTAAAGAAAGAGAGGCGATGGCTTTTTCTTTTTTATCATTGATATGATCGCGGAACTCTTTCAAAGCGTGTTCTAGTAACTCGCGCTCGGCTTGCGTTGTGGGAAGGAGTGTAAGCTGTTTGTGAAGTTCGTCTTTTAAGAGGAGTAACTGCTCAACACTATGTTCGGCAATGTTCTCCTGAGCTGCGCTTAGCCTCTTTTTAAAGTCTTCGATCTTATCGCGTTTTTGCTTTTGAGCCTCTTCTAACTCTTTTTCTCGTCCTTCATGCTCTTTTCTCATGCGCTCGACGACAGGAAGTTTCGCTTTAGAAACTTCTTCTTTCAGAAAACGGACTTCATCCCGGCCTAGTTCGACCTGCTTCATAAAAGTTAAGATATCATTCGATTGCTTAGTGGCCTCTTCGATAGTGATCGTAGGAGACAGGCAACGCTCAGCAAACGGCTTGATTTTATCCAGAATTAAATCGACATTTTTCTTGAAGGCGCTTTGCTTTTCGGACATCTCTTTTTTGCGCTCTTTATCCTTCTCCTTGAGGAGATCCCAGCTGGTGCTGAGTTGAAGGCGTGTCTCATTAAATGTCTGCGTATCTAATGTTAGTTCTTTTGCCAGCTGCTGAAGAGCTTTGATCTCTTCTCTCAGCTCAAAAATCGGAGTTTGCTGCTGCCCCTCTTCTGAAGCGGCATAGTTAGAAAACTCTCCAATATCTGCTGTGAAGCTCATAGAAATTTGCTTGACGAGATCCTTGCGGCGAGGAAAAACAGCGTCGCCAGCTAAAGATAGCCGCTCAAAAAACTTGTTTTTAAACCGAATACGCATCTCGGTGCGGATGACTTCTTTCCGAAGGCTGTTAACACGTGCAGCAAAGTTATTGAGAAGATTTAATTCCCGCTGGAGTGTTTCGTAGACCTCTTTCTTGGATTGAAGAAATTGGCAGTCTTGGGGAAGGGTCCATTGATTTATATTAGCAAGAGACTCCTTATAGCTTTGAAGATCGGCTTCAACGGCTTTGATCGCTAGATCGATTTGTTCCATAGCAAAGCTGGCTTGCTCATCTAAAATGTCTTTCAGATGGCGAGCTTCGGTCGAGATTTCGATATATTTACTCCAGAGCAATGAGCGGCTCTGAGGAACTTGAACATCTTTGAATAGCGGCAGGCAGATGCGTTTGACTTCCCAGTAGTCTTTAAAACGGGGAGCTTTATACACTAAGGCAGCTTGCATAAATTCTAAGCAAGACTGAACTTTCTCCTCTCCGGTACTCAATTTTTCTAATCGAGCAATCAGTTCTTTTAAAGCGGGAGAACCCGATTTATCAGGGGCAGCAGCTTGTACAGGGGGTTCTTCGAGGAGGATCGTTTCAGTTTCGTTTGTCATAGTGTTTTCAAATAATTTTTTTCATGAACAGGCCCCTAATTCAGTCCTATCATTCTTTGAATTGGGGATTTTAATTTTAATCTATTGTCTCTTTAAAATCTAACACAAAGGCCTTAAGCTCACAACTTTTTGATTATCAAAGGGTTAGTAAAGTGCAAGCTCCCGGAGTGCCTTCTCTAAATCATGGCGCTGCGGAAGAACCTCATCTTCAAGAATCTTGCAATAAGGGACGGCGCATTCTTTACCAGCAACCCGGACAATGGGTGCATCGAGCGTCTGGAATGCGCTTTCGGTCACACGGGCTGCAATCTCCGCTCCAAAACCACCGCTTTTAGGCGCTTCATGGGCAATGACGAGTTTTCCTGTTTTCGCAACTGATTTTAAAACCGTCTCCATATCGAGAGGGACAATGGTCCGTAGATCGATCACTTCCACTTGAATGCCTTCTTGGGCAAGAGTTTCGGCAACTTCTGCCACCATGCAGATCATCATACCCCAACCTACAAAGGTGATATCTGTTCCCTCGCGAACAATTTTAGCCTTTCCCAGCGGCAAAAGCTCATCTTCTAAAGGCTCAGGACGCGCACAGAAAACTCTCTGACGATAGAGTCCTTTATGCTCCAAAAAGATAACAGGATTAGGATCTCGGATAGAGGCTTTAAGTAACATTTTAGCATCGGCAGCATTGCTAGGAATCACAATCTTCAGACCTGGGCAGTGGGCCAAAAATCCTTCGATACTCTGAGAGTGATACGGCCCGCCTTGAATATACCCACCATAGGGCATGCGAAGAACAAGAGGACAGTTCCATTCACCATTAGAGCGGTAATAATAGCTGGAAATTTCATTGAAGAGTTGATTGATCCCTGGCCATAGATAGTCTGCAAACTGAATCTCAACAACCGGCTTGATTTGCCCGACTAAAGACATCCCCAGCGCAACTCCAACAATGGTCGATTCTGCTAGCGGCGAGTTGAAACACCTTTCCACACCAAACTTCGCTGTCAATCCCCGTGTCACGCCAAAAACTCCCCCTTTTCCATGGGCGACGTCTTCACCGAAAATGACAATCTTCTCATCGCGTCTCATCTCTTCTTCGAGGGCGTGGTTGAGCGCATCGACGATCACAATCGACTCTCCCCTGCTGGTTTCTCGCTCTTGAATCTCAACAACGGGCGCGAAAACTTTATCAACTGCGGTGGAGACCGCAGGAAAGGGGATTTGCTCAGCTTCTGTTGCTGACATCTCAATCTGAGCAAAGGCCATTTTTTTCATCTCTTCGAGCTCTTCACGAGAAGCTAGGCCCATTTCAACAATCCAACGCTCTAGCCTTGGAATCGGATCTTGCGCCTTGGCAGCTTCCATACACGCTTTATCTTGGTACTTCGTAGGGTCATCACTATTACTATGCGGTCCTATGCGAGGCACTTTTGCAACGATGAGGCTAGGACCATTCCCACGTGCTTTTTCCACAGCTGAAAAAAGGGCCTGCGTCGTCTGCTCAAAATCACATCCATCGACTTCGAAAACAGAAAGCCCTTCATACCCCCGCGCCATCTTCGCAATAGAGCCTCCCGCTGTCTGGTCGTAAGAAGGAACGGAAATCGCCCAACCGTTGTCTTGAATCACAAAAATGATCCCTAAACGGTGCAGGCAAGAAAAATTGATCGCCTCATGAAAATCGCCCTGCGAAGTTGAACCCTCGCCTCCGGAAACATAGACAACTGCGTCTTCACCTTGGAATTGAACACCCTTAGCGACTCCTACCGCCTGAAGAAATTGGCTACCTACACAACTCGACTGGCAAGGAATCTTCAGCTCTTTGTGAACAAAATGCTCAGGCATCATTCTCCCGCCTGAATGGTGAGGAACATCGCGCCCTAAAAAAGCTCCAAAAAGATCGGTGATTGAAGAACCTAGACCTAGTGCAAAAGCGCGGTCTCGGTAGTAAGGAAGCCCCCAGTCTTTCCCCGGAGTCAAGCTCAGTGCAGAAAGAGCCCCGATCAGTTCATGACCCGCAACGGAGAGTTGAAAAGTCCCTCCTTTATTTTGACGAGAAAGCTTAAAGCATTTCTCATCCATGAAGCGCGTCAGGTACATCACTTCGAGGGTTTTTAAAGCAAGGGCTTTACCGGTCTTGAGCTCTTGTAATACGTTCATTTTTTCTTCTTCGACTGTAGAGGGGTGACTTTTTTCACAGTAGGGGCTACAGCTGGCTGAGACTCTTCCGTCTTTTTCTCTTTACGTTTGGGCAAGAACCCTTTCACAATGTCCATAATGCCCCGTTTTTTCGAAGGATCTTCTTCAAGGGGTACAGGTTCTTGCTGAGAGACAGCTTTAAGTAATCTTCCTTCACGCTCACCCACGAGATCTTCGATGCCTGAAAGCCGACTCGATAGCTGCCGAAGAGATTCAAGCCGTTGCGAAAGAGCTTCCAGCTTAGTATCGACTTTAACACGAGTCGTTCCTCGTAGACTTGCAAGCAATTCAGCCTCTGTTCCGTAGCGCGAAGAAAACGTGACCGCCGTTGCCGATGAGATATCGGGTAAATACAAAAACATCCGGCAAACAGGAGGAACCGTTGTATAAATATCCCCTGTCAACTGAGGTTCAACTTCCACTTTCACTTGTTGCTTCGGCGGACGGCCTCTTTTAGGACGAGGATTGAGAGCCTCATTCGAGTAATAGGTTTTGGCTTTCTGCGACAACACTTCTCTTGCCCCAGCAACTTCTTTTCCAACTTTAGTGTCGAACAGCTGCTGTTTGACTTTTTCCATCGTCGTCTTAGGAAGCTCTAAATCCTCTTCAAAAACGAACACAAACTCTTGCGAACGGAGCCATTCGATCACGCGGATTCTCATCCGTTCGACATAGTAAAGCTGCCACTTTTCCAACTCATTTAAATGGTCGTAGATGAACTCTAAAAAGTTCTCCCGGGCCTCTTTGGATTGAATGACATCTAAAAGTTTTTCTTTCGTATCGATATCGTAAACTTTTTCATTGATAAACCCTTCCATGAACTTCTTCGTCTCATAGAACGTCATCTTGGGAAGCTTAGCATACCTAGATGCCTCTGACTCAATGGACTGCGCCAGATCATCCAGTTCCTTCTGCCCTTTATCCAAATCGGCATAGAGGATATACCCCTCAGTGCGATCGAGATAGAAGTCCCTCTCATCATCAGACTTGGCAAAAGCATCAACTAAGCGGTGGAAACGGAGCAGTAGAGGGTTCTGCGCCTTATGGTATGTATTTGTTTTCATAAATAATTATCACCAGCCTACCACAAAAAAGAGATCTTGGCAAATAGGCTATTTTCCGCTAAAATATTCCCATGACCACTCTGATAAATTTTGGTGATTT
>JAHFTQ010000006.1:0-7362 GCA_023265455.1 Parachlamydiales bacterium | reverse complement strand
ATTTACGAAACCAGACAAGAAATTATTTCAATTTCCCCATCTCCTGGAACGGACGTACCATCCAGATGCTTTGCGTCGCAGCCTCTCTGCCTCTCCTTTACCTCTTAATCACCCGCGTCAGCCGCCTCTTTGAAAATAGACCTCCAGAGGCCCCACAGCCCGCTGTGCCTAAGCTTGAATCCACAACCGATACCCTTTCGCTACCCCCTCGGAACTCAGGAGAAAGTGATGTCGAATACACGCAACGTATCATCAAAGACACTATTTATCCTCTCCTGGCTGAATACTCGGAGGAATCTCAGAAGGACTGGCGACAATGCGTACGCACCGTCTTGACAATCATCAACTCCCTTCCCCCTTCTATCCTCTTTCCCCAGGCAGATGGGCCCCTGATCCCCACAATACAAAAAGTATTGTTAATGGTAGAAATCAAACCGTGGAACAAAGGTTGGAATTCATCTTGCAAGATGGAGACTGAACTTGGATATGTTAGGCAGCAATGGTATCCCGTTGATTCTTTTAGTGTCTCACTAATATTCGGCTGCTCTGCTCGCTATGCTAATGTCCCAGCCAAAGATGAAAAATTCCTGTACAACGTACCCTCGGAGTTCCTGACCTATCATACCCTAGCCGAAGTCTGTGAAATGAATCGCCGGTATGGCTTGGGGCTGATGACACCGCAAGATGATGAGAAACTAGATGACTTTAAAATCGGAGGACTTTATTCTCTTTTTAGCACCCAGGAACGCCTTGCTGCGGTCTCTTGTGCATTTCTTAAGCACATTCTTGACGTCATCGGTGAAGATGCCTTTCCTGAACCCCGTTTTATTCGTTTTTTATTCGAAATGAAAAATCGAGAAGACGCTTGTCGAAAATTGATAATTCTTGGCGATTTTTTTAAACAACATTATGACAAATGGTGGGATAAAAGGAGAATCTTCCATAGCGCTTACACACTCCTTTTTTCTAGCCTGCATTTTTACCGTAACAGAATTGTAAGCCCTCTGCGATCACGAGAACTGACGGGACGAGAAAAAAGACTTCCGATCGAATTATCTAAAATCATCTCATGGATGCCTGAAAAATATTTATTAAACCCAGGACTTTTTCATGAGCACCTAAAAAACGATTTTGAAAATATCGAGTATGATAAACTTGTATATGGCTCCTATACCCACGCTGATATCCTAGAATTCTTAGAGATGCTATCTGAAGGTGTCCTTAAAATTAACAAGATACTCTTGGCTAACTCTTCTTGCGAACTCCTTGATAAGACACTTCGTGCCCATGAACATCTAGCGCCTTTTTCATACAATATTGTTTCGTTTTTTCGTCAGGCCCCATCCCCAGAAACCTTTCAGAAATTTCGAATCCTTAGCATAAGCCACTTTCGGCATCTGATTCAGCAACGTACAACTTGGGCCAAATATCCTGAGCTTAGCGAAAAATGTTTCGTCATCCTCCTTCTTTCAGCCATGCATATGAGCGATTTCAATTCATCTAGCGATGCTTTAGACCCTCAATCAAATCTTTTCGCTGTCTTAGACGTTCTTAAGTGGGCCCCTACAAACTTGAATGGAACACCCTTCGATGAAGAAAACTGTGCACCCCTTAGAAAATACCTAGCCGAATACACTCGCACTGAAAAATCCAACCCCTACACATTCCAAGATCTCGTAAGCTTTTTGAGGAAGCTCCAAGATCATGTCAAGAACAGCCTGATGTAATCTTTTTGGGTTTCTCTGACCATGCGGGCGATGAATTCGACAAAACTTTGATCGTTGACATGAGCCTGTTCTAAAGAATCGATATATTCTCTTCGTGTAATCGGCGGGATAATGGCAATGTTATATCCCTCTTGCAACAAAATTAAATTCATAAGAAGTCTGGCAGTTCGACCATTCCCATCAATAAACGGGTGAACAAAGATGAATTCCTTATGCGCTAAAGCGGCTGCTTTGACGGGAGGGTGCTCTTTCCTGAGTTTGGCGATATGAGGAATGAGTTTCTCCATGAGTGTGGGCAACTCTCCAGGTTTGGGAAGGGGATATTTTGATCCTGTGATGATGGCTTTAGTTGGTCGGTATTTTCCTGCGTTTTTCTCATCGATTCGAAAATAAAAAAATTGGTGTAGTTGTTGAATATCTTTTTCCCGTACGGTTTTTTCATTAACGAGTGTGTAAAGAAAGTCGTAGGCCTCCGCATGTCCAATGGCTTCAAAATGGTCTTTAAGAAGTTTCCCTCCTATCGTAATCCCATCTTCTAAAACAATTTTTGTTTCCGATTCAGTTAGAGTATTTCCTTCCAAGGCATTGCTAGAAAATGTCAGCTGAATTTTGTAGTATTCTCTGATTTGTTTAAGAAAGTCAGCGCTCAATTTATAGGAATGGATTTCTTTTTGTAGTGCATCGATTTCTTTGAAAACATCCGCTTGCATATGGTTTAATTTTTCCTAAGGCGATCCAGTAGAGCCACAGAGGTGGTATTGTGGACCACCAGTGTAGCGGCATTGAGGGGCCATCCGCGGAACATCTTTCTCAAGATATTGCCTGAAAACAGCACTCTTAAACGAAGACTTTCACTCTGTTTGAGAGTATTAGCAACGTCAAAGGGAGCTGAGGTCACACTGACAATCAAAGCAACTTGGACTCCAATCAAGACTGACTGAGAAAGGGGCAAGGTTTGCTTTCCAGAGGAAATATAATACCTCTTTCTCAGTCCTTCTTGTGCAACTAAAAACGTACACCAGCCTGCGGAAAGTTTAGTCCAGTGTATTCCTATCCCATTCCATCCTTTCTTCCAGGAAAAGGGTTTTTCAAGAGCCCATTGAATTCTAGCTTTTTCCAGAGGAGTCGTAACACAGGCGCCGACTGTCGCAATGGCAAGTCCCGTCATAGCTTGCTGGACAGCGGGAGAGCTTCCCTCTAGCAAAAGTGGAATTTTTGTCATCATGGGCCAGCACCAGGCTTGATTGCAGCACGACCTGACCAGCTGAGGAGTCAGACCGAGATAAAATGACCTCACTCCGCTCTGTTGAAATAGACGCCAAGCAATCTGATAACTTCTTTCTTGACTGAGCAAGGCCTGCTGATGCGTTTTGATCACTTCTAGGGGATAGGTCAGAGACTGGACGACGAGGCCGCGTCCCACTCCACAAAGACTAATCCACGGCAAAGAAAAATCGTTTTTGACGGTCATCAAATTTCTCCCACGAAAGCCCTCTTGCGAGCCTTGACCAGCACAACACTCGCGAGGGCAGCAAACAGCATCCAATAGCTGGTAACCCTGGCTATGCTACCGATAGCTTTAAAAAACTACAAGGAGATGACGAGCCTGAAACACAGACGCTGTGTGCAACTTTTGAGCATCCCAATCCTTGCTAAATTAGAGGATTAAATTTCATCAGAGGAGAGACGAGAGAGGACGCTGAGAAAAAAAGAAAAAAGAAAAGGAATTATGGGCGAAGCCCTAAAAAATATTCCCTCAGCGCCCTCCGCGTCTCTCCCGCGCGCAGCGCCTCTGCGCTGATGAAATTTAATCCCTGTTTTCCCTATAAAATCGAGGGTTTTAGAAATTTCCCGAGCTTGCTCTCTGTAGGCAAAGCAGATATTTCTTGCTGCTCGACTATCATCCCCTGCTCTAGGAAAATGGCGTTGCCCTGCAGTTGCCTCGCAAAAGCCATATCTTGGCTAGAAATAACGATTCCTGTTCCTTGAGATTGCAGCTTCTGCAGAATCGAGAGAAATAGCTCTGTGTTCTCAGGATCCAAAGCAGAAGTGGGTTCATCAAATAGAAGAAACTGAGGCTTGAGTACAAGCGCTCTAGCAATCGCCACGCGTTGCTGCTGGCCACCTGAGAGCTCATGCGGCCTGGCAGTTGCAAGCTCTTCCATCCCCAGAGAGTTAAGCGCCTCCCTTGCCTGCCTGGAAGCCTCGGCGCGGCTTTGACGCATTAAAATCCTCAAAGCATAAGCGCAGTTGTCCAAAACATCTAAGTGAGGAAAGAGCGCAAACGATTGAGGAACAAACCCTACAGTACGACAACGGTTCTGGGAGGAGAGCTGATCAAGCTTTTGAGAATCTATTAATATCTCCCCTTCGTATCCCCTTTCGACTTGTGCTAGGCAGCGGAGGAGTGATGTTTTTCCTGAGCCACTTTTGCCAAGTAGCAAGGTACACCTTTGCGGTAGTAGCTGTAGAGAAATCTTGTCTAAAATCTGGCATCCTCTTTTTTTAAGAGAAAGATTTTTAACTTCTAACATACGCCACCTTCTTTTCTAAAAATCTGGTAACTGCATTGAATCCCGCCGACATGATCAGGTATAAACCAGCAACTGCCAGGTAAATCGGAATTGGCTCCATTTCTCGTGAGACAGCGTTCATCCCCATGCGAGTGAGCTCGAGCATTCCAATCGAAGAGACCACCGACGTGCTCTTTAATAGCGCATCGAGCTCATTGGTGATCGCAGGAAGACTATGGCGGACCACTTGAGGCAAAATCACAAAGCGGAGCGTCTGCGGATGTGAGAACCCTACAGCAAAAGCGGCTTCCCACTGTGAATCGGCAATGGCATTGATTCCACCTCGTACAATCTGAGCCACATAGCCGGAAGAGCACATTCCCAAAGCCCAAACTGAAGCGGTAAAGGGATCTATTTGAAATCCCAGTAAGTCGGGAAGAACAAAATAGACAATGAGCAGCTGAACATAGAAAGGGACAGCACGTAAAATAAACGTGAACATCTCAATCGCTGCAGAAACTCCAGGCACTCTCAACCGCTGACAAGAAAAGACACCCAAGACAAGCCCGACAGTCAAACTTAAACAGGCCGTGCAAGCCAGCACTTGAAGGGTCATCACGGCCCCCTTCAAAAGCAATGGAAAACTCCGGACGAGAATTTCGATCATCGGAGTTTCCATTTTTTTTCAAGTTCAGCAATCGTCCCATCTTGGGTCATCTCTCCAATGGCTTCTCGAACTAAGGCCGCTAAGGCAGGATTGGCCTTGTTAAGGCAAATGCCGTTTCCTAATGACTGCTGGCTCGGTGGAAGAGGAAGGTTCAACACCTGGATCTCAGGATAACGGGTCTTGAACCGAGAGAGTAGAGAAGGATCAATAGCTGCGGCCGATGATTTTCCCATTTTGATATCCATGACGGCAGCCGTGATACTATCCAGATATTTCAGCTTAATTCCTGGGAGCTTTTTAAGAACGTCTTCTTGGTAAGATCCCGCTTCCACACAGATTGTTAAATCGGACATCTCTTTAGGCACCGTTTTCCAAAATATCAATGGCATAGACTCTACTAGATCTCCTTGGTAGTAGACCATTTCGAAGGTCTTCTGCCGCTCTTCCGTGATGGAGATGGCCCAGATGAGTGCATCGACCTTGCCTTGCTTCAAGGCCAGCAGAAGGCTGGGCATACTTCCAAGATCTTTGAGCACAAGCTTGCGGTTCAGCTTTTGGGAAAGAGCCTCGGCAAGATCAATGTCAAATCCTTCATACTTTCCTTGCTCATTGAGACTCACAAAGGGGGCATACCCGCTGGCAGTTCCCACAATAAAGGGCTCTTTTTCAGGATTAGATCCTGCTAATCCTGCAGTACAAAAAAATGTTAAAACAATAAATAAAAAACTTTTCATAATTAAAATCCTTTTTTTAAAAAATTTGAATAAAAAAACAGGCTCAATGACTAAAAAAATTTTTAGTCATTAAAAAATAATTTAGATTTGATGATGGTGAGAGCGAGAGTGGGTAGAAATAAATGTCAGACAGATCATGACTGAATCCATATAGCCTCCTCGCTTATGTTGAAAATACAGCCCCTAGTATACAGAAAAGGGTTGTTTGCAGCAACAGCCCAATTATGGCATAATTTTTTTTATGTCTTTAGACCCTGCTTTACGCCTCTTAGGATGCGACTTTCCCCAACTTTCACCTTCTCTACATAGAGGGCTCGACTGGTGCAGTTGGGTAGGCCAGATCGTCGTCCCCGCAGGTGTCGGACTCTATGCCTTAAAGAAAAATGATTTTAAAGGTTTTTTTTCTCTGGGCTCCGCTCTTGTTATTAACCAAATTTTTTTAGAATTGATGAAAAAATTCATCTCTTGCGCCCGCCCGAATGGACGCTCCGGCTCATTCCCTTCCGGACATACAGCTGCGGCTGTATTGGGAGTTGTATTTTTAGCATCCCGTTACGGACTCTGGGAGATGCAATTTCCAGTAGCCGTGGCGGGAGTTGTCGCACTGGCGGTCGGGATTAGTCGAGTGGTGCTGCGCGCCCACTGGGTCCACGATGTTGTTGCAGGCGCTTTATTGGGAACCGTCATCGCATATGCCTGGACAAGCAAAGTATACCACACGTCAGTGAAAAGTAGCCTTTTTGGCTAGCGTGAAATCTCCCGCGGTTGAGATATCGCAAGAGGGTCAGTATTAAGTCAATACAGACCCTCTTGCGATATCTCAACCCGAGTGTATAGTCAAACAGTTGTGAGGGGAAACATGGAAAAAACAAGAGATTTTAGGAAATGCCTCACCGCAGAGACACAGAGGAGGATGAGATTACAGAGAGAATTTTCTCATCTTTTCTCGTCCTCCTCTGTGTCTCTGTGGTGAGGCATTTCCTAAAACTTATACACCTTTTACTCTCCCAACTGTTTTACTATGCACTCTCTCAACCCCGGGGATTTGACGCAGCCAAAAAGGCTACTTTTCACTGACGTGTGGTATAAAAGACTAACAAAAATCTTGACAAACAAACTAGAAAATCTCCATTTTGAGATTAAATACGCTAGGAGGATTTTTCATGCGCTACAAAGCTATCTTTGCAATGGCACTTACACCCTTTTTACTCAGTGCTGCAACGCCACAAAAAACTGCGATGAAAAACAAAAATGAAGCTTGTAAGTCGCCCTTTCACGTGATGCACGTTGATGTCCGCCACACCGAATCTAAAGGCGTGGGTTACAACAACGGCTATACAACGCTAGAAGGATTTGGGATCTATGACCACAACCCCTATTTCATGCCCTTTTTAGACTTACGCGGTCACGTTTTCAACAACGGGCAGCTCGCGGGTAACGTCGGTTTAGGAGAGCGCACTGTCATTCCTTCGATCAACCATATCTTTGGACTCTACCTGTATTATGATGTCCGTCAAGAAGACCACGGGCTCACCGTCAACCAGCTCAGCCCCGGAATCGAGATGTTAGGCAAACGGATGGAATACCGCATCAATGCCTACTTTCCTGTCGGCAATGATGAAAGTCATGCCTACCGCCACAGATTTGATAAATTCGATGGCAACCGCATCATCCTCAAGAACAGGAAAAAGTTTGCGATGACAGGAGCCGATGCGGAAGTC
>JAHFTQ010000005.1 GCA_023265455.1 Parachlamydiales bacterium | reverse complement strand
AATTCCTGCTCCATCTTGTAAAGCCGTTGTCATATCGATACGCGCAACAGCTGCAATCGAAGCTAAGGCTTCTCCTCGAAATCCCATCGAGTGAAGGGCAGACAAATCTTCAATTCTCGAAATTTTTGAGGTTGCATGCCGCTCGAAGCAAAGCACCGCGTCATCGCCACTCATCCCCGTTCCATCATCACTGACTTGAATGAGCTGAAATCCTCCCCCCTTAATCTCGATTGTCAGATGCAAAGCTCCTGCGTCAATGGCATTCTCAACGAGTTCTTTAACAACCGAGGCAGGATTTTCAATGACTTCTCCTGCAGCAATCTTATTAATAGTTTCATCTGTTAAGACACGGATCATAGACTTACAGTATACTTACGCCTCTTGATTTGTAAACTGAAGTTTGTCAGTATCATCCAAGATGACCTCCCAGGAAACAGCTACTCAAATTGTTAAAAAACTCCAAGCCGCAGGCCATACCGCTTATTTTGCAGGAGGCTGGGTCCGCGATTTTTTACTCCAAAAACCGTCCGATGATATCGATATCGCCACCTCCGCTTCCGTCGAACAGATCCAGAATCTGTTTCCTAAAACTATTCCTGTCGGCATCGCCTTTGGAATTGTCATTGTCGTCGAAGAAGGACACCAATATGAAGTGGCGACTTTCCGCAAAGATCAAAATTATCTCGATGGAAGAAGACCTATCGGTTTTGATCCCGCAGATCCCGAAGAAGACGCCAAAAGACGCGACTTTACCATCAATGGAATGTTTTACGATCCTCTCCAAGACAAAATCTACGACTTTATTGGAGGAATGAAAGATCTAAAAAAGGGGATCATCCGCGCCATCGGAAATCCTCAAGAGCGATTTGCAGAAGATCGCCTTCGGATGATGCGCGCCGTCAGATACTCAACTCGCTTTAATTTTCCTATTGAATCAGACACCCTTCAAGCCATCTTGGCCCAAGCTCACACCTTACTGCCCGCTGTTGCGATGGAACGTGTCTGGCAAGAATTTAAAAAAATGTCCCAGTTCGCCCATTTTGATACCGCTCTCGTCACGCTCCATCATCTCCAGCTTCTTCCCACCATTTTTCCCCAGCTCAAAGATACTCCTATTGAAGAGATTCAAAAACGGACCAGCTGCATTGAAAAGTTCCCTCCCGGCTCTCCTTCCATCGCTGAGCTCCTCGAGCTTTTCCCCAACTCCTCCTTACAAGCGCTGCTCGACCTCTGCGATGACCTCAAACTCTCCAGGTCCGACCGCGAGTTTGTTGAATTCTATCACAAGGCTCAAAGTCTCTTAAATATGCCTGACAAATGGAAAGAAAAACTCGAACCGGTCGAATGGGCCCATTTCTACGCCCATCCTCATACTCCCCTCATCCTAGGCATCATTGCCGCTCATTTCTCTCCCACCGAACGGGAAAAATTCCTCACCGACCACGCCCACCAACGCCAACTCCTCGAGCAAGCCATCCTCCGCATTCAGACCCAAAGCCCCCTCGTCCGCGCCGAACACCTTATCGCTGAAGGCATTAAACCCGGCAAGTCCCTCGGCGTTCTTCTCCGAGAAGCCGAACGCCTCTCTATCAATCAAAATATTGATGATAGAGCCGCTCTCATCGCCCTTTTAAAAAAATCCATTTACTGGCAATAAAGCCCCCCATCCCTTAAAATCATTGGGCCATCCTAGGAGGCCCTATGAGTTTTAGATTAAATCCACTCCCGTTCATGACAAAAGCCAGTCAGTGCTTTTCTCATTATGGAACCTTAATTTATAAAGAAGGCTCCCGCCTGCGCTCCTGGGCCGTGACACAACTTCCTGCCTGGAACTCGTGGCCCGCCTTAAGTCTTGCTGCCACTATTGCCGCTACAGTCTTCTATAAATGGATCAGCTCACCTCGTACCCCTCCCTCTGATCAAGCTGTAACCCCAACTCCACCGAACGATACACCTACTTCTCCAGTCCCCAATCCATTCACTTCTCCTGACAACTCAACTTCCCAACCTTCTATCGTTCCACCTATACCCGTCATCATTATCACACCTCCACCTGAATCACCTCTCCCAACCCCTCTACCTACTTCAGTAACGCCCTCTACTCAACTCCCTCCTAGCGAGACACCGTCTCCTGCAAATACAACCACACATATTCCAACGTCGCCTCTCCCAACTCCTCAACCATCTACTACTACTGCGACAACTCTAACAACAACGACCACCACGTTCACCCCCATATCTTCTTCTAATAGTTTGGCAGCTTCATTCATTCAAATAGACAATCCTGATACTTCCCCAAATATTTCTGTAAAAAAGAAAGAGAGGAATCTATTTCAAACAATCCGGGACCACTACATCTATTACCGTTCTCATAAGACGAAGCTCATGAAATATCCTCACATTCTAAATCAACTCGTAGAACTTGCAGGAGCCCGTCCTAACTCACCAGCCAATAGTAAACTTAATGAAACCACAGCCTGGGATACGTTGGTAAAAACTCTGGAGTATACTCCTCTTGAATCCTCCCGTGAGCAATATCGCGCCTTTGTAGAGGCATTAAGAACGGCATGTCAAATTTTTAAAAATCGTGCTGATCCAAGAACGGGATGGGTTCGCTCACTTGCTTATCATTACTTCGCAAGCGTAAAATTATTTCGCTACTGTCACGATTTGGTCCTCCATACCACCGATAAAACGCCTTTTAATTTAAACTCTTTAAGTGACTTTAGGTCAGAGTTTCTTCGACGCAATGCAGCTTTGGATAACTTGCCCGATGAAGACTCCATGCCAGCCCTCCAACGAGAGGCCATTAAATTTGCAGGAACTGCAAATATTGGCTTCGATCCTTCAGGTCAGAACAACCCTCCTTACGTCGCTGGGGTACTGACGTGTAACGGAATGGCAGTGACCTTGCTGAGACATGGCATTCCTTTAAGCCATCATGATCCTATAGGATTCATAGCTGGCGGAGTCGATAAACTTATAAGCTATGTTTCTGATTTCCGTTTCAAACCCTACGTGACCAACCCACCAACAGTTAATCCCGATTACCTGACTTTCGTAGAGCAGGCTGGAATTATATTCCAGGTCATTTTGGAAAATCCCTATGAAAAAGCGGTGGGTGATGAAAGCGCTCGGGTAAAAGCTCGCGTTGCAATCGGTAATGATTATCCCAATTTCTTCCCAATAGTCCTACTTATAGACGGTGCTTTTTTTGAGCCTGAAAATTTCAAGGCTATTCCGATTACTAAGCTAATGGACGCTTTATCTACTACCATGCTCACAACCAACCATGGATTCAATACGGTGAAAGTTCAGGATCATTTACGTGGTGGAGCATTAGACAATCTTCTAAAAGAAGTTAAAGCAATTTATTTCTCTGATACAGATCAAATCGAAAAATTAGAAGACTACCAAGCCTTCATTATTCTCTCCTATGCCCATATTATTCTTTATCTCTGTATGAAATTGAACCCCAAATTTTTAGAAATTTTTTGCAAAGATGGTATAGATCGAGGAAATGTTGTTCAAACTATCTTAAAACTCCATTTCCTCTATTTAACAGGTCAAATTACCGCTGAAAATCTCAAGAACGTTTTGGTCGATACCTTGGCAGCTCCCTTGATTGTCAAAAAACAAGGAGTCATCCTAAAGCGCAGCAAGCTTATTGTGCATACCTGCCAAAGAATGGAAACGGCCGTTCCCTTGACGTACAAAAAACAGGTAGGAAAAGTTAACGGAATCGAAATTTTACAGGGTTCTTATCAAGTTTTTGATGACCCTACCCAAGAAATTGTTCCTCTCTGTTGCTCAGCTCAAAGCATCGAAAGTTACAAAGATTATTTAAACTATTCTACCGACCAACCAATTTCATTTTCTTCTGAAAATCTCATTGAACAATTTGTGGCAGCTCTCACCGTAAATGGAAAAACCATTCCTGGAGCTCGTGACCAGCAAATCAGTACAGCTTTTCAATCCTTGGAAATCTCTTTTGGAGGAACCCGCTTAACATCCGATGACGCCCATCCCATCTATGTTTACCTATGCAACAATAATATTGCAGAGCTAGAGGCTGTGAAAGTCCTATATGCAATCCAGGACCAACCTATCGTAAAAGCACATGAAACCCTGCATCAGTTTTTTGATAATGAGAAACTGAAACTAACGTTAAGCGCTTCTGAAGAAGCTAAAACTAGATTCGACGTGACAGTTACCAACGGAGTTGCGCATCTGACATGGACTGCGTTCTTCAAAATCACAGGTGAAAATGGGACCATCGCTAACCTAAAGGTCGTTATTGACCTCCCTGACCATCGCAATGGCCTAGCTCAGCTGTTGCTTTCGAAAATCAACTGATTCTCGTGCTGCCAGCGTTCGATCCGCTTTTCAACATGTTCAAGCTGGCCGGGTTTTGAGCCTTTGTAAAGGCGCCCGATATCGAGTTGGATCGCACGGTCACCGACAAAGCCGTAGTTATTGCTAACTCCTTTATCACGATCGGCATACCCTTCAGCCATGCGATGCTTAACGATCTGGAAAACCTGAGCAATGGCCTTCTCAGCCTCTTTATTTTTCCCCTGACGATAAAGCCGATCAAGATAGGCGAAGATGAGCTCGGCTTTTTCTTGCACAACAAACTCTGTTGAATCGAGATCAAGGGTAAACTGCTCGCCAGCAGCGTCGATGAGAGTGGCCTTACAGTTTAAATTCTGAGTTTTGGCCAAGTGAATAAAGATCAGTCCCGTCTCTTCCCGAAAATGGTCGTAGGCCGTTTTATACCCATTAAACACCCAATTGAGATTACGAAGGCGGCGCCGAACCACATGAGGACAAAGAGAGTCGGCAAATGAGGGCGTGAAACGGCGCATCTTGAAAAATTTAACCACATATTTTCCATCGGATGAAGCGAAGGCGTACGACTGCGCACCTTTTCCTAAAAAAGTGAGAGGAGTGGAAAAAATGTGCTGGAGCTGCTGCTGTTTTGCTGGATCAGGAGAAGGAATCATCCAAGCAGGGTTCGGCTGCAGGGAGGAGGAAATCTCTTTTTCCATGGAGACGCGAGATGACGATTTTCCGAATACGAAAAATCCTAAAACAAGAGCTACGGTTAAGAGGACGATTTGTTTTCTTCGAGCCATAATTGAATCCTTGCAGCAATCCTATCATAATCGTGAGGTTTAGTCCCCTTATAGATTCTTCCTATATCGAGGTGAATGGGCCGATCTCCCACAAAGCCATAGTTATTTTTAACAGCTTTGTCGTGATCGACAATCTGTTTATCGATTTGACGCCTTACGAGCTGCATCACCGCTGCAACGGAGCGCTCAACTGCAGCAGAATCACCCTCATCTAAGAGCCTTTTGAGGCGGTTAAAGATCAACTCGGCTTTTTCTTGGACCACAAATTCTGTGCGATCCAGATCAATCCAGTGCGTTCGGCCTAATTTGTCAACGGCTTGAAACTTCGTCTTCAGATGATCCGTTTTATTCAGATGAAGATAGACAAGGCCTGTCTCTTCTCGGAGCTCTTCAAACGCGAGTTTATGAGCGCCAAAAATAGAAAGGAGATTTTGTCGTTGATGAGCGATTCTTTCGGGTTTCCAAAAATCTGAAATGCGTGGAATCAAATGCTTCATCCGGAAAAATTTGACGACATATTTTCCATCGGCAGAAAGAAATGCATACGATTGAGAACCCGAAGCCAGATAAGTGTACTTCTGATGAAGTAACCCTTTTAAGTGTTCCAGCTCTTTTCCTTGGGGCTCTTCAATGGCCCATAAGGGGTCGTAAGAAAAACTCGAAGAGATTTTCGCAATAGAAAATCCCAGGGTTTTATTCTGATAAAACCAGTAACTGCCCCAAGCTAAAAAGAGGGTAACAGCCATGATTATCCAGAAACGCTTGCTCCTCAAAATCCAATCTGTCATCATAGTCTATCCATGATACCACGACGACTGAGTAGCTTACAACACCCTCTTATTAAGCAGCTCGTAAAGCTGCGGGAGAGCCGCACTTTCCGCTTAGAGAAGAGCCAGGTTCTCATTACCGGCAGAAAGCTCATTCAAGATGTCGCCGCTCATCTTCCACTAAAAATTTTAATCTCTACCGAGCCACTGGCTCTTTCTGCAGAAGAGACTTTTCTTGGAACCCCTGAAGTCTTAAAAAAAATCATCAATCTTCCCACGCACGACCTCGTCGCTGCCGTTGTCCCGCTTCCTCCTCCTGCAACCTTTCATCAGATCCATCGAATAGTCGTGTTAGAGGGTTTATCAGACCCGGGCAACGTCGGAACCATCTTGCGAACCGCTTTAGCTTTGGGATGGGATGGAGCTTTTTTAACCCCTTCAACGGCCGACCCCTTCAATGACAAGGCTCTACGCGCAGCTAGAGGAGCTCCTCTTTTTTTACCGATCCGGCAAGGGACCCTGCAAGAGCTTCAAGAGTTTATTCGCTCTAATGCCCTGTCCGTCTATATCGCCGATGTTCATGGAAAAACTTTAAGTGAGACTGTTTTTAAAACACCGCTTGCCCTGGTTCTCGGCCATGAAACTGAGGGGCCTTCACCAGAAGCGAAAGCCCTGGGAAAAGCCGTCACGATTCCGATGCGAAAAGAGATGGAATCGCTGAATGTCGCCTCCGCTGCCGCTATCTTAATCTATCAAATTCGAGGTTCACCATGAGTAAAATACAATCGATCCATGCTTTAGAAATCTTAGACTCCCGCGGAAACCCTACAGTTGAAGCGATCGTCACAACCGATGACGGCTTTGTTGGCAAAGCTGCTGTTCCCTCTGGCGCCTCTACGGGCGAGCATGAAGCGTTGGAGCTGCGCGACGGCGATAAAAAACGGTACCTGGGAAAAGGGGTCTTAAAGGCTGTCTCCCATATCAATGAAACTCTCGCCAAGCTTCTCGTTGGGAAAAATGTTTTTGAACAAGATAGCCTCGACACTCTCATGCTTGAATGCGACGGCACACCTAACAAAGGCAAGCTAGGAGCTAATGCTATCTTGGGAGTCTCTCTTGCGCTAGCCAAAGCCGGCGCTGCCGCCCGAAAGCTTCCTCTTTACCAATACCTCGGTGGAAAGGAGGCTTGCCTACTTCCTCTTCCGATGATGAACGTGATCAACGGAGGCGCTCATGCTGACAATGGCCTTGAGTTCCAAGAGTTCATGATCCGTCCTAATGGCGCACCCACATTCCGAGAAGCTCTTCGCTGGGGCGCAGAGATCTTCCACACCCTCAAAGCTCTTTTAAAAGAGCAAAACCACGTCGTCTCCGTCGGTGATGAAGGAGGATTTGCTCCTCGTTTGCAATCTCACGAAGAGGCGCTCGATTTTCTGATGAAAGCCATTGAGAAAGCGGGCTATAAAGCGGGCTCTCAAATCTCCATTGCCCTTGACTGCGCAGCTTCCGAGTACTACGACGCCAAATCTCAGCACTATCTCGATCTCTCTCTTCCTGACTACCTGAACTATCTAGAAAAACTTTGCAAAAACTATCCGATTACATCGATCGAAGATCCTCTAGATCAAAACGACTGGGCTGGGTGGAAAGAACTGACAAAACGTCTCTCCATCCAAGTTGTTGGAGATGACATCTTCGTCACCAACCCTCTCTTTGTAAAAAAAGGCATTGAGATGAAAGTCGCCAACGCAGTCCTCATCAAGCCCAATCAGATTGGAACGCTGACAGAGACTCTACAAACGATTGCCCTGGCAAAAAAGGCCTCCTATGCCACGATTTTATCTCACCGCTCAGGAGAGACAGAAGATACCACCATTGCAGACCTCGTCGTTGCCACATCATCGGGCCAGATCAAAACAGGCTCTTTGAGCCGCAGCGACCGCGTTGCCAAGTACAACCGTCTTCTCGAAATCGAAGACGAACTAGGAGGAAAGGCCCTTTTCAATAAAACCCTGGCTTAAGTGTCATGACAGTAAAAAGTGTTTCTCAAGCAGAACGGGCCCCCCTGATTTCTGGATCTTTAACAACCTGGAATAACAAGAAAATTAGCTGCATTGAAAGTTTTTGCGGAACTTGTCATACCGGTGCAGGCTGCGGTTTTATCTGCAGCGTCATTTCTGCTATTTTTGGGGCGATTTTTTTAGGTTTGACAATTTGGTCAGCAAGTCAAGCCGATAATCCCACACGAACCATCGTCTTTGGAGTATTGCTAGCCGCCAGCGCTGTTGGTCTTTTGATCGGAAGATGCCTAGTGGCCCGCTATACATCCTCCATTCCTATCAAGTCTCCCTATACAGGCCAAGTCATGGAAATTATCTCTTATCCAGACACTGCCGAATCGGAAAAAAGAGCACGAGAGCGTGGGGAACAGGTGGGAAGACGGTGTGCTAGCGCATGTAAGATACTCTAAATCAATAGAGAAAGCCGAAAAGGAAAAGAGGGATTTCTCCTTTCAGTGGTTGCAAAATATCGTCTTTGACTAAGTAAGAAGGCTCCGTTACCTCTTTAAGCTGGCTGCTCGTTTTATTTTTGCCTCCGATCTCAAAAACAGCCTGGCGAGTTCTGTAATCGGCTTGTTTGGAATAGAAAATTTCAATATCGGCATTTTGCAGAGATTGAATGAAGAACAGTTCGCGTTCCATCCCTTTTAAAACAGGCTGGCCTAAGTACTGCTGAAGTGTATGCATAATATTGGTGTTATTAAGAAGAATTTTGGAAGGCTTCCTCAGACCTGGGCTCCCGCCCTCATAAGGACGCATTTCCCTCGCTAAGCCAACAGCCGCTAAGATGGAGATATAGTGCTCAACCGTCTTATGGTCTATCCCCAAATTCTTTGCCAAATTGTGCATATTGACATCCCCAGGAGGGATAGAGGCCAGGTAAATGAGCAACCTTTTAAAATATTGGAGATTCGGAGTTTTCAGATTGTAGTAATTTGCGATATCTTCGAAAATCGTTTTTTCAATGACCCTGGAGATCTTTTCATAGTAAGAGTGAGGATCCTCAAAGACAAAAGGATAGTATCCCTTTTTTAAATACTCATCAAAATGAGGGAGAATTCTGCCAATCCCTTTCAATTGACTCAGAGCTGCAGCTGGGTTTTCAAGGATCTCTTGAAAAGACACCGGCTGAAGGTTGAGATTCAACGTAAAATTGAGATATTCTCTAAAAGAAAGCCCTTGTAAACGATACAATTTGGCCCGGCGAGAAAGATCATGACTCCCTTGGACCAGATCCAGCATGGAGCTGCCTGAGAACACGATTTTGAGGGAAGGACAAGCATCATAAAGATTTTTTAACTCTTGATTCCAACCCTGGTATTTATGAATTTCATCGATAAAAACAACTTGATACCCCTCCACTAGATGTAGATTGCTCACGAACTCTAGCAAGCTGGTTTGTTGAAAATAGACTAGATCCGCTGAAAAATAGAAGCTCTTACCATCCTTAAATAGCTCATTTTTAATGAATTGGAGTAACATTGTGGTTTTACCAACTCCTCGAGGCCCCACAAGCCCTGTTAACCTATTCCGTAGATTAAACAGAGGATAGAGGTACCGGGTCTGGAATATGCCTAGGCTATCTATCAGACGGTGAAAGGTTTCTGTAATAAAACGGTACATACGGAGTACACTCCAGGTTTTTAGACTATAGTCTGGAGTATACTCCAAATGCAAAGGGAATACAATAAAAATGACAAACCTGCCATACTGCTCTCAAATTTAACCTAGGAGCTCCATTATGGCAGATTTATGCAGTCCTCAGAATAGCCCAAGAACCCGGCCCCCCTCTTTTTGGACACCTTTCATTCCGTCGACTCAGAGGATTGTAGAAACGGTAGTTAGGGCAGGCTCTTTCTATGCCGTCAGCAGATATATCGTCAAATCACCCAATCCTTTTGTGATGGCAATTGCAACAACCGCTAATGATGTATTTAATAGAGCGCTAGCGTATGTTTTGAGAACCTACTATATATCTGACTGGGACAGAATCGGGTTAGTGACCTCGGCTCCAAATCTTTTATCCCTACCTCTATCGGAATATTTGGCTCAGCGGTGGCATTTACAGGCAATTCCTTGGAAGGATCAGATAGCTACAAGGGCTCTGGGCGAATCCATATCTTGTATACTTTTAACGACTTACGATCATTTAGCAGCTCTATTCCCTAAACAGCGTCCAAGGACATCACAATACACAGCACTGTGACCGTGACTAGTGAACAAGCAAACATCTTGCGCGCCCAGCGGGGATCGTTGGAGGTTTTAAAGCCTTGGATCGAAAGCGCTAGCCAAATCACCCCGAGTAGTGCGGCAACCGTTAGGTAAGCATAGCCGGTGTAACCGAGCGCTGTTAGAAGTAGACTGGTGAGTGCAAAAGCGATCACATAGAGTAGCATCTGGACCTTAGTCGCATGCGTTCCTTTTTTGAGAGGCAGCACAGGAATGGCCGCTGCTGCGTAATCATCTAAGCGGTACATCGCGATGGCAAAAAAATGGGGCATTTGCCAGAGAGCGATCATTGTAAAGAGGATTAGCGCTCCTGCATCGAGACGGTGACTCGCAGCCAGATAGCCGACAAGAGGCGGCATGGCACCGGAAAGACTTCCGATCAACGTCCCATAGCTGGTGCGGTATTTACAAATGCCATAGAGGACGACATATCCTAAAAATCCTACCAAGGCGGCCCCGATAGCTAACGCATTGGTGTACTGTATCAGAATCAAAAAGCCACAGATTCCCAGAAGGGATGCAAAAAAGATGGCGTTTTTCCCAGAGACCAATCCCTTCACCAACGCTCGATTTTGAGTTCTTTTCATTTTTCCATCGATGTTGCGATCAAAGTAGTTGTTGAAGACGCAGGCAGAGGCAATCACCAAGCCAAGGCCCGCCAGTGTCAGCAGCAGCAAGAGGCCGTCGATATGACCTCGCGAAGCCAGGGCAAATCCTCCCACGGTAGTGATGAGATTGCCCATGATGATTCCCGGTTTTGTCAGAAGCAAATACGTTTTAATGCATGTCATAATTTAAGCTATACATAATCCAAAGAGATCCAAAAACGATCACCACTAAGATGAGCGCCATAAAAAGAAACATCATCAAATTCCAACGGGGTTTGGGTTCACTCCCCATATGGAAAAAAAAGTGGAGTTGCACCACCATCTGGAGTAGCCCAAGGCCCATGATCGCCATCAATAAACTCGGGCCGGTGAGAAGCCGTCTGACAACGAGTCCATAAGCCATGAGAGTGAGGACTAGCGATAGTAAAAATCCCCAGAGATAAGCCTTTAAAGTCACTTGCTCTGTTTCCATTTAGCCTGCCCCCATCAAATAGACGATCGTGAAGATAAAAATCCACACAAGATCTAAAAAATGCCAAAAGAGCCTTAGACATTTGAGTCTTCTAAGCACAACTGAGACGAGTCCTTTTCGAAAGACCTGCACCATCATACAGAGCATCCATAGCAACCCGACGGAGATGTGAAGTCCATGGGTGGCGACAAGCGTAAAATAGCCAGATAAAGAGCCGTTTTTGTGCCAGCTATTGCCTTCACGAACGAGGTGGGTAAATTCTGTCAGCTCCATCGCTAAGAAGGCCATTCCTAATAAGCATGTCACTCCAAACCAGGCAATCACTTGCAAAGGCTGATTGCGATGCGTCGCTAGCATCGTGAGTCCACAGGTAAAACTGCTGACGAGTAAGATGAGCGTTTCTGTCAGAGCAAAAGGAAGGTTAAATAACTCAGGGGCTTTGGTGTGCAAGACCACATAGGTCGCAAAAAGAGTTGCGAACAACATGCAGTCGGTCATGAGATAGACCCAAAAACCAAAAAGCGTTTTAGATTCAACGTCTTCCATATCTCGCTTCTGTTTTTTTAATTTCCGCGACGGAAACTGTGATCTCTTCATCCTCTCCTGACAGTCGGATGATCGTGCACACAATAATGCCAAGGAGAGTCAGGATTGCTAGCCACCACATATACCATGTTAAAGCAAATCCCAAGATAAAACTAAAGGTCGCAATGATGAGTCCCATGGGGGAGTTCTTGGGAAGATGAATCGGTTCGTAGGGGGGATTTTTGACAGTTTTAAGCTGCTTTTGCACCCAAAAAGCATCCCGCTCGTTGACGTGAGGCTCATGGGCAAAATTGTAAAAAGGTGGAGGTGATGGGGTGGACCACTCGAGTGTTCTCCCATTCCAAGGATCGCCCGCCCTATCTAGATTTTGTTTGCGCTGCCGAATGCTGATGATGATCTGAAGAATCTGAAGAGACATCGCACAAAAAATGATCGCAGCTCCAATTCCTGCGACAATAAATAACGGCTGCCATCCCGTCGCTGCATCGTAGTGATCCAGACGCCGTGTCGCTCCCATGAGTCCCAGGAGATAGAGCGGCATAAAAGCAATGAAGAATCCTGCAGTCCAACAAAAACAGGCGTACCTGCCAATTTTTTCATTCAATTTAAAACCTGTGAACTTGGGAAACCAGTAGGTAAAGGCCGCGAAAAAACCAAAAACCACACCGGGGATAATCATCGAGTGGAAATGGGCGATTAAAAATAAACTATTGTGGACTTGAAAGTCAGCAGGAGGAACCGACATGAGCACACCTGCCATACCTCCCACAGTGAATAGGAAAACAAATCCTAAAAACCAGAGCATCGGTGTTGTAAAGTGGACGCGTCCTCTCACCATGGTAAAGAGCCAGTTGAAAATTTTTACACCGGTCGGAATCGCAATCAGCATCGTCATGATGCCAAAGAAGGCATTGACGTTAGGTCCTGCTCCCATGGTGAAAAAATGGTGCAGCCAGACAATGAAAGATAAAAAGACGATCGCAACGAGAGCCCACACCATGGAAACATAACCAAAGAGCCGTTTTTGAGAAAACGTGGGCACCACTTCAGAAAAGACGCCGAATGCAGGGAGAATGAGAATATAGACTTCGGGATGCCCCCAGGCCCAGATGAGATTGACAAACATCATAGGGCTGCCTCCAGCCTCTGGGGTGAAAAAATGCATTCCCAGATACCGATCCAAAGAGAGCATTCCCAGAGTAGCTGTCAAAACAGGGAAAGCAAAAAGGATCAAAATGATGCTCCCCAGGGCGCTCCACACAAAGATCGGCATTTTCATGAGGGTCATTCCAGGGCAGCGCATCTTAAAAATCGTGACTAAAAAGTTGATGCCCCCCATGAGGGAGCCGACACCTGCAATTTGCAGTGACCATATCCAATAATCGATTCCTACGCCGGGGTTATACTGCAAACCTGAAAGAGGCGGATAGGCAAGCCATCCCGCTCCAGAAAAGTTCCCGATGACTAAAGAGACATTGACCAGCACAGCGGCGACGGCAAACAACCAAAAACTGAGTGAATTTAAAAACGGAAACGCGACATCTCGCGCGCCGATTTGAAGGGGGATAATTAAATTCATCAGCCCAAAGACGATTCCCATGCCGACGAAAAAAATCATGGTGGTGCCGTGAGCTGTAAAAAGTTGCTGAAAATGAGAGGGTGATAAATAGCCGTGCGCATCTCCCACCGACAGCATTTGCTGAGCGCGCATCATAAATCCATCGACGAGCCCTTTGAACAGCATGACCGCGGCCACAGTGATGTACATGACTCCCACTTTTTTGGGATCAAGAGAGGTCAGCCATTCATGCCATAGCCATTTCCATCTTTTCGTATAAAACAGCAGTGCAGAAGCTAAGATAGCAGCGAGCACCATCATCAATCCGGCCCCATATTCTATGGGATCATGCTTGAAAGCCTCTAGCGTTAATCTCCCCAACATTTAAGTAAGCCCTCCGAAATATTTGTAAGAAATTTCATGTCTCTTTTCGCGATCTTTCATGCTTATCTCCTTGGCCGTGTCTACCGACACTGTCCGCGTCGTTTCGCATGAAATCTCATCGAAAATAGGCATGAAATTTCTTACAAATATTTCAGCGGACTTACTTTTTACTTCCTCACAATCTGTTCGAATAAATCTTCTGCCTGTAATTGGTAGGAAGCTACAGGGTTGTTGCTACTGGGCTTAGCTAATTGATGATACATCTCTAAGTTAAGAGAAGGGGAAGACTTCTGAATGGAGCGAACCCACTTATCAAAATCAGCTGCCTCGCTGGCTTTAGCCGTAAATATCATCCCCGCAAAGCCTTCTCCGCTTAAATTAGCAGAAGATCCTCTAAAGGTACCGACTTCATTGGCAATCAAATGAAGCTTGGTTTTCATCCCCGACATCGCATAAATTTGCCCACCTAGCTTAGGAATCCAAAAGGAATTCATCGGAGCATCTGCTGTGATTTCAAAATTAAGAGGGGTTTTTTCAGGAAACTGAATAAAATTGACAGTGGCAATATTTTGCTCAGGATAAATAAAGAGCCATTTCCACTGGAGCGCGACCACCTGGATTGTGAGGGGTTTTGCACTGGACTCTATAGGCTTGAAGGGATCGAGTTCATGACTGCTTTTCCAGACAACCACTGACAAGATCACAATGATCGCCAGAGGAAAACCCCACCATATACACTCAGCAAGAATGCTATTGTCCCAATCAGGAGTATACTTGGCTTTTGTGTTGCTCGCGCGGTACTTCCATGCAATCACAACGGCTAAGATAAACACGGGGATCACAACGATTAACATGAGTAGAGTGGAGGTATAGATTAAGCTCCGCTGCTTCAGCGCAATCATTCCCATCGGATGTAAAACATCGATATCTATGCCGCGTAAAAACCATACCGAGGCCGCTATCACTGCAAGAAAAATCCCCGTGGCTATGGCGATTTTCTTCATCTGAATAAAACCTCTAAAGGTTCTTGAAACTCGCTTTGAATATGTTCTAGCTTTAAGTCTAACGGTTGATCATTCTCGTCTCGGCAGGCAACGACTTCAAGAGCCCGTGAGTTCAAAATATTGCTGCGATCTTTGAACCTA
Organism: Parachlamydiales bacterium; assembly: GCA_023265455.1. Taxonomy (GTDB): domain Bacteria; phylum Chlamydiota; class Chlamydiia; order Chlamydiales; family Rhabdochlamydiaceae; genus PALSA-1444. Next base: position 148,137 of record JAHFTQ010000005.1, on the reverse strand, counting down.
GCAATGAGCTGTTTTTTTCCATTATGGATCAAAAATTCATAGGGAGCTCTGCTCGCGTTATAGCGTGTTGAAATAACAAAATTTTTCCGCCTAGGCTTTAAAAGGGACTCTCCATCGAACCATTCTTCACAGACTTCCTTGCCAAAAACATGGTGCAAGAGGGTGGGGAAAATATCGAGATGAGAAGAGAGTTCGTTAGCGTGAGATTTTTTAGAACCTAGGCGGTAATAAATCGGAACGTGGGTTTGCATCGTGTTCAAATTAGAGGCATGAAACATACGCCCCTCTTCAAAAAACTCCTCCCCATGATCTCCCGTAAAGACAACGACAGCCTCTTTTCCTGCGGGGCTTTGTTTAAGTTTTTTCCAAAATCTGCCGAAAAGGCTATCGACAAAATGAACAGCATTACGGTACCTCGTTTTGACACTTTCAGCTTGTTCGTTAGAGTAGGCGATTTTGAGATAGTCAATTTCGGAGGGAGCAGGCTCTAGTGCCTCGTGTGACGGCCAGCTGTAGCCAAAGTGAGTTGAGTCTAAAAAGACGATAAAAAGATGTCCTTCCTTAGATTTATCAAGATCTTGCATGAGAGCCGACATACATGCCGAATCATTTTCATGATTTTCTTGTGCAGCGTCTAATCCAAATACCTGAAATGTGTCTGCCAACTCGTGCTCTTTTCCAAAGAGCCTCTCGTCCATCTGGTAATACCTCAACCGTGAAGCCGAATAGACATGAACTTTGTAGCCCGATTTTTTCAAGATTTGAAGCGGCAAGCTTCCTGATTTCCAAGACCCGGGATGACGCTCCCCCCAATAAAAAGGATAGACACTATGAAACAGAGAAAACCACGATAGATGTGTTCCATTGGCTGCAGATAAAGAGTGGCAGCACGCCCTATTTTTAGCTTTGAACTTGGCAAGCGCCGGAGCCACATCCTTTGTCAAAACGTCATCGCGCAAGCTCTCTGCAACAAATAGAAAAATATTGGGCCGACGGACAGCTTTGAGAGACAGCTCAGTGAGCACTGCCTGCTGCGCTGTCTCAGAAGAAGAACCTTTCAGACGCCCCACTTTCAATGTCAGTTTAGTCTCAGAAAAGAGTGTGGTTTTCCAAGGAAGCGCTTTCAAATAGTGACTATTTTCCTTAGGTGCTATGAGCCGATACGCCAGACCATCTACCAGCGTCAGCGCGACTAACCCCACAACAAGACTGATCCCCAGAGTCGAGTCATTCAACTTCAAAGATTTTTTTCTTGACCATCTCTCTCCCAAACGAAAAAAAAGAACCCCCAAAACAGGAAGAACGAGCAATGCCACACCTGCCAAAATCCAAGACATGATGGATAAATTAGTGGCGTAAAGCATCTCGATGAAATTCTCAAGACTTTCAGCAAAAATAAAATCAAAAACATACCAGATGGTCATCCCTAAGATACGGATCATCGGAAAATCAACGAGGTGGGCTAAAAACAGCAAAAATGTCAGAACGATAAAAATTTCATTAATGCCTCTCTTGAAATAGCGAGCCAGAAAACGGTTGATCACAACCAGCGCCCCGATTTCCAGAAAACATTGCCCTATCGAACAAAACACATAAAACCACCGATGGAATAGCGGAGAGCCTTCGATTAAAAAAAGGTGATAAATATGCACAAATGCAAGCAGAACAAAAAGAATCCCAAAATAAATATAATTAATTGGTTGCCGTTCGTCCATATTCCTTACTTCCTCTTAAAAGAAATAAAGTTAAACGTCAACCTAGTGCTAATTCTTCAGCTTGATCAGGTAGATGACCAATTTGTCCCATTCTTGTTTTTCAAATAAAGTGCGGATTTGGTCAGGATGAGCCTTGACAGCTTGTGAAAAACCTAAGACATAAGGGAAAAGATTGTTGCGATTAAATTCATGCCTCATCTTATCAGCAAATCCCCGCTGCCCAAACGATCCATTCAAAAACCCATCCCATTTGAAATGGTCATTGAGAACTTTTTCCATCGACTCTTTGAGATCAGGATTTGTAAAAACGACTTCTAAAAACCGGAGAGGATGGATATGTTGAATATCTTCACCTAGCTTTAACATGGTCCCCGTATTGAACAAAAGAGCCGCCTTACTCTTTTTACCTAGGTTATCGATGAGCTCATAGATGAGTTTAGCTTCGGCTGTTGTCAGGGGAAGTTGGGCAAAAACATCGCTTTTGGTTTCTTGAGAGCCAGGAACCAAGATAATTCCATCCGTTTTGTATCCCTCTAAGGCAGCCAGAAGGGGAGCTTCAGGAATATCAATACTAGAAGGAGCTGTGACCCTGACACGCCGATCTGCGTCTTTAAAAGTCTCGCCCAAGATCGCATGAACATCTTGCATTTCAAGATCTCCGATGATTTTAAACGACATCGTCATAAATACCGTGTAATCCGGGCATCCTGCACCAAATGCAAAATGGGAAGCCAGGTGATCTGCGAGAACAGCATTATTGGGACTGCGTTGATAAAAAAGTGATAGCTTATTCTGTAACTGAGCCTTGGCACCCGATAATTCCAAATCAGAAAATCCACTCTTTTTGATCTCTTGGAGAGCATGAAGACATTTTGTGAGAACAAGAGCAGGATCGTGATGAGGAAAGAGCCGACTTTGCATCATACTGTGAGTTGCTGGAAGCACATATTTGACTTCCGCAGACGCCAAAGCCTGTCCTCCTTCATCCGTGATCACTTTTCGAAACCGCTCTTGGACCATCGCTTGAAGTAAATAGATCGTCCAAAGCCTCTTCATATCTTGATCGGTTTTCAGCTCTTGGAGCGCATTATGATAATAAAGCGAAAGGAAAATTTTATCTGCCTGAGATGAGGGGTTAAGGGTAAGAGAACCCGTGGTGGTTACAGGACGCCGCTTTGCAAAAACCTGAAAAGCTTGCGCAAGAAAACCACTGAGTTGATGCTTGTCAAAATCGCCCACTGCCACAATAGCCAAGTTGCTCTCTTCTTCCTTGGCAAGAGAGCCTTTACAGGTGTCAATCAGACAAAAGAGCTCATCTTCAAAAGCCTCGACAGGACAATCCATGGAGAACACTTGAGGCAGTCCTTCCTGAGATTCTTTTGCAACGATCCTGCATGAAATCGATTGGCTGGGGACAGACTGCTCTTTGAGCCAAATTTGTACTCCATTGTCCAAAGTATCAACCGAAAGGCCCTCTTCTAGAGGAATTCCTCCTCCTAAAAGGGCAGAACAGACTCCTAGGCAAATCATTAATAAAAATCGCATCTTTTTCAAATTAACCTTTAAAATAATTTTTATCTCTGTCTATTAAGTGGAATTAAGAGGAAGCATGCCTAAATCCACTATTGTTTTATTCGGAGCCGCAGAAAAAGGAAAGCTGTGTACACCCCTATCTGTCACTTCTTTGGAACAGCTACTCGATTCTTTAGGGCACCCCCCTGAACATTCCGAGGGACTCGCCTGCGCCATCCAAATCCTCTTATACCAGCATAATCTTATCTACTTTAGGGTAGAAGAAGAGGGATTCAGCACAGATGATTACATCCGCGGCCTTCAACTCCTCAAGCAACAGCCCCTACAAACCAGCATCACCGCCATCGGGATGCCAGGAGTTGGCGAGCGAGAACTTCTTCACGCCGCCACTCCTATTTGTCACTTTTATCATAGCATCCTTCTCATCTCTGAAAAAGATCTCTACGATTACTTAACAGCAAAGTAAGTCTCGAGCCCTTCTTGGGTAGGTTTAAGGGTTTTATCCCCTTGCCTCCAATTGGCAGGACATACCTCACCGTAATTCTCATGACAGATCAAGGCATCGAGGAGTCGCAGCACCTCTTCCACCGAACGCCCCAGCGGTAAGTCATTGACCAGCTGATGGCGTATAGCGCCCTCCTTATCAATCACAAAAAGCCCGCGATAAGCGATCCCTTCATCTTCTTTCAACACATGATAGGCAGTTGCAATAGATTTCGTCAAATCGGCAACGAGGGGATACGTAACCCCTTCAATTCCGCCTTTATTCTTTGGAGTATTGACCCATGCCAAGTGAGAGTTGACACTATCGACAGAGCATCCCACCACTTGAGCATTCCGTTTTTCAAACGCCTCCAATGCCTGCTGAAATGCATGCAATTCCGTAGGACACACAAATGTGAAATCCAGCGGATAGAAAAAGAAAACAACATATTGTCCTAAAAAATAGCTCAAGGAAAAATCATCGACAACTTTCCCTTGAATGAGCGCTTTTGCCCGAAACCCCGGAGCGCTTTTTCCAATTAACAAACTACTCATAGTTTTTCACCTTTCGAATATTTTTTGAGCCTGCGCCATCCATCGCTCTGCACCGATGCTGGTCTCTTCCCCATGACCTGGTAAAACTCGCGTCTCGGCAGGCAAAAGTGCAAGTTTTTTAAGCGAATCCCACATTAATTTAGGTCTTGAAGTCGGAAAACTTAAGTTCCCCATCGTCCCTTTAAACAATGTATCGCCTGAAATTAACAACTCATTTTCCTTCAGCCAAAAACAGACACCTCCTGGCGTATGCCCCGGCGTATGGATTACTTCTATCTTCAGCTGACCCACTTCCAATTGCTGCCCATCCTTTAAAAAGTGATCGGCCTTGACACCCTCTATAGGAAACATGAGAGGAAGTCCATCCGCTCCAGGACTCTCCAGGTTAGCAGCGTCCTCCTCATGGACATAAAGAGGCACATTCCACCGTCTCTTTGCCTCCGCAGCATCGGCAATATGGTCCCAATGGGAATGGGTGAGAAGCATCATCTGAAGCGTAAGCCCTTGTTTATTAAGCGCTTGATCTAACATCTCTACACTGTCTCGGGGAAAATCGATAATCACAGCCAGGCGCGTCTTTTGACACCCCAATAAAACGGCATTCGTCGCATAAGGCCCTGCTGGAAACACTTGAATGATCATAGTAATCGCACCGGAGAGGATTTGAACCTCTGACCCCATGGTTCGTAGCCATGTACTCTATCCAACTGAGCTACCGGTGCATATCAGAGGACATTCTCAATAACTCGCTGTTTTTCAGCAAGGCTTTTCCGTCGATGGACTCGGGTATAGACCTCCTCCGGGACTTAACTCCATACATAAGAGGAGGAGGTCCATACATAAGGGAATGACCTCCATACATAAGACTGAACTCATTACAAGATGAAGGCAACCCCACAGAGTCTATATATAACTGTTTTACTATCAATTAGTAAGGCTTTTCCGTCGATGGACTCGGGTATAGACTTCCTCCGGGACTGAGCTCCATACATAAGAGGAGGAGGTCCATACATAAGGGAATGACCTCCATACATAAGACTGAACTCATTACAAGATGAAGGCAACCCCACAGAGTCTATATATAACTGTTTTACTATCAATTAGTAAGGCTTTTCCTTCGATGGACTCTGGTATAAACTTCCCCGGGACTGAGCTCCATACATAAGAGCACAGGAGGTCCATACATAAGGAGCAGAGCTCCATACATAAGACTGAACTTGTTACAAGATGAAGGCAACCTCACAGAGTCTATACATAACTATTTTACTATCAATTAGTTATGCTAAAATTGAATAAAATCCATAAATGACTTATTTTAAATAAGTTAATGTAAAAAAACCCCTTAACCGCTGAGAATAACTCAATTACAAAAACTTATAAAGTATTTATTTAAATAATAATAAGAATAGTGTATAATTAAGTTATATAAGAAATAATATTAGGAGTAATAATATGAGTGGAATTACTAAAATACAATCCTCCGCCCCCCAACTTAGTATCCTAGATAATCGTATATCTCGGCATACGATAGGAAGGGTGGATGCTATTTTTCGCACAGCTATATACGCTTGGGCAATCGCTGTTCAATCCGTTAAACTAGTTCTTAAATGCGCAGTTTGTGTATTAACCTTAGGTCAACTTTCCAAAACATTTAGTTTTGGAACATTGTTAGTGGATACCGCATTTTTAGGAGCTCTTTTCTATAGAATAGCCACTGCTGTGAGAGACGTCTTGGTTGCTCCTAAAGTAGGATACGTCTCTTCTCCAAAAAAGCTTATAGAAACTATAGAGCACACCTTAAGTGGAAAATACTATGAAATCTTAGAAGAACGCTTTGAGGACTTATCAGCACAGAAAAAAGCACAAAAACTAATGAACGCCACTCTAAAGAGCGACCCCTTCTTCGTATTTACTGATTAAATTTTTGATCAGACGCCCCCAGTTTTGGGGGGATTGTATGAAGATACGCTTCCCCTAACAATCAATCAGTTAAACTATTTTGAGGCAGGATTACAACTCACTTAAAATCAACATATTAACAATATCCATATAATCGCCCTGCCCCAGTATTTACTTTCTGCAGGTGAACCGGTATGCTAGATAGGCATGAATATCGTCATACTGGGCGCTGGCACCATTGGTTCTTATCTCGCAGCTAAACTGGCAGAGGAAGAACACAATGTCATTGTCATCGATCGAGACCCCAAAGCTCTTGAAAAACTCTCCCGCTGTGCTGATGTTGCCACACGCCTAGGCTGTGGGACCGACTGGAGGCTTCTAGAAGAACTGACAGAAGTTTCTCCCCAGTTTTTTATTGCCATGAGCAGCGACGATGAAACCAATCTTGTCGCCTGTACCATCGCCAAAAACCTCGGCTATGGAAAGACCGTCGCTCGTATTCGGCAAAACGCTTTTTTAGATCATAGCCGGTTAGAATTTGGTCGTCTGTTTTTTGTTGACCATCTTTTAGGAACGGAATTGATTGTCGCCCATGACCTCTTCAAATATATCGTCAATCCCAGTGATCTTGCCGTTGAAAGTTTTGCTCATGGCGCTGTCCAAATGCGCACGGTCGTTATCCCACGAGAGTTTCAACAAGCAGGAGTTCCTCTTTCTCAGGTTAATTTAAATCACAGCATGCTCATTGGTCTCATTCGAAGGCAAGTAGCAGGAAAGCCAGAGCAGATTATCTTTCCCAAAGGAGAAGACCATCTCCTTCCAGGAGATGAGGCAACCCTCATTGGTGAGACCCATGCCATGCTTCGAGCAGGAGATTTCTTCGGCCTTCCTCAAGAAAAAATCCGGTCTGTCATCCTCGTTGGAGGATCAGGAGTGGTTGTCCATTTATGCCGCCTTCTTGAAGAGCAAAAAATCAAAGTCAAAATTATTGAGCAGGGTGAAGAAAACTGTCAAAAACTGGCTCGGCTATTTCCTTTTGCCACGATCCTCAATCATGACGGGACCGACTTTGCCTTCCTTAAAGAAGAAGGAGTAGAAAACGCCGATCTTTTCGTGGCCTGTACACACTCTCAAGAAACCAATATCTTGGTGGCTGCACTGGCCCGCCAAGCCGGATGCCAACAGGTTCTGGCTTTAGTCTCTGAAGAGGGATTTGCTCCTCTACTGCAACAGTTAGGCATATCCCATACGTTATCGGAAAGAGCGAGCATTGCACGCCGCATCCGATCGATTCTCCAAGACGCTTCTGTGGTCTCCATTGCTTCTCTTTATGAAAATCAAGCAAAAATCATGGAGGTGAAAATCTCATCTGATTCAGGAATTGTAGGCTCGCCCATTTCGGATTTAAACGCCTCATTTCCTCCTAACTTTTTGCTTGCAGCGATCGAAAATCGCAGCGGCGTTGTCATCCCTAAAGGAAGCAGCGTCTTGACGCCGGGTGATACAGCGATCGTGCTATGTTCTCCTGAAGCCATTCCCGATGTGGAGAAGATCTTTTAATGTCGTTTACAGAGATAAGTCGTGTTCTAGGAAGATACTTCTTTTATCTTGCAGCGATTTTAGTTCTCCCTTTAGGCGTTGCTATCCTCTATGAGTTTTTTCTAGAAAAAACCGTTTATTTTCCGCTATCTGCTTCGTTAGCATTTTTGCTGACCATCGGAATTTGTTTGATTTGCGGGGTGAGTTTTCGTTATGCAGGGCGTTACTCTCATCGTGCGCTTTATCGCAAGGAGAGCATCTTACTTGTTGTGATCATCTGGTTTTTGACAGCCGCCATCGGATCTTTACCCTTTGTCATGACCCAGACCATTCGCAACCCTATCGATGCCTACTTTGAATCAATGTCAGGCCTAACGACCACAGGATCTACCATTCTCTATCCTAAACAATATGCGCCTGAGACAGGTGTAGAGATCCCAGCAACGGTTTCCCATCCTACAGATCCTTCCGTTATCTATACATTTTACGGCACGATCGCTCCTCTTAAAAACCCCGTCACACAAGAGGTCATCAAAACCGGAATCGAGGCTCTGGGAAAACCCCTGCTATTTTGGCGCAGCTTCATGCAGTGGCTAGGAGGCATGGGAATTGTTGTCCTCTTCATTGCTGTTTTGCCAGCTCTAGCCATGGGAGGAAAATTCCTCTTTGAAAACGAAATGTCTGGGCTATCCAAAGAGGGGATGACGCCGCGGATTAAAGAAACCGCCAGCTTACTTTGGAAAATCTATTTAGGACTTACCGCTATCCAAGTCATCCTCCTGAAAATGACAAGCCCCTCGATGCTTTTTTTTGATGCTATCACCCTCTCCTTTGCGACCATTTCAACAGGCGGTTTCACTGTCACCAATGACGGCTTACTTTCTTATCCAGCCCTATCGACTTACTGGGTGATCGCTTTTTTTATGATTGCCGGAGGCATTAACTTCACCTTGTATTTTCATGGGCTCAAAGGGAAATTCTACCGCCTATATGAACCCGAAGTTGTCCTTTACTTTATCATCTTGGCCATCGGCTGCCTCCTTATGTCACTTCCTCTGGTCACAGATAATCATTACTCTTTGTTCGATGCTTTGAAACGAGGCTCTTTCATGGCGATCTCATCGCAAACCTCGACGGGATTTTCTATCTCAAGTTTTGATGGTTGGCCTTCCGTCTGCCAATTTCTCATGGTCATCCTCATGTTCATCGGAGGAATGTCGGGTTCGACAACAGGCGGCATCAAAGTCATCCGCTGCTTTATTGTTTTAAGAGTTATCAAAGACAAGATTGAATCCCTCTTTCGCCCTGAGCTCATTCGATCTTTAAAAGTTGGCCAACGAGAAATCTCCCCGAAAACCTCCACGACCGTCGTCACATTTTGCGGTATTGTCATTCTCCTATTTACCTTAGGAATCTATCTTCTCGTTTTAGATCATCAAGATCCTTTTACCGCATTTGGCATCATCGGCTCGATGATCAATAACAGCGGCCTGGGTCTTGGCGGCATTGGAGTCTCCGGCTCTTTAGCATTTCTTTCTCCCTTCTCAAAAATCATCTGCATCCTCTGGATGCTCTTAGGACGATTAGAATATCTCAGCATCCTCGTCTTGTTAGTCCCTGCATTCTGGAGAAAACAATAATGTGGACCCAACAGTGGGAGCTTTTTGCTCCTCAGTTCAAAGAAGGTAAAGCCCACATCGATTTAACAGACTATGGCGTCTGCAAAACCCTGCAACTCTACCCCGGCCCTGGCTTTGGGGATCTCTCCCATTGCACAACCCGCCTTGTCTTACAACTCATGAAGCCCCATCTCCAACAGCGCCACACCATCGATATCGGGTGCGGAAGCGGCATTTTATCGTTTGCAGCTGTTGCCATGGGATCTTGCCCGGTCTACGGTTACGATATCGACCCTGAAGCTGTCCTTCACGCCCAGCGCAATCTTGAGCTAAACCCTGATCGCATCCTCTTCTCAACCCAGCCCCCTCCAAATATCCCTCCTGATTCCGTCCTCCTGATGAATATGATCAGCTCTGAACAAGAACTCGCTTGGAAGACCCTTCAACTCCTTCATCCCGTGACCCTCATCTCCTCTGGCATCCTAACAAAAGACTCTCAAGACTATATCGCCCGAAAAAAAGCTCAAAATTGCCAGCTCCTCCAGACCATCACCGAAGGAGAATGGAGCGGTTTTGTCTTTCATTACACACCATAGATTTATATAATGGAGGAACATGGTACTTGAACAACAAAGACCCCGCATTGGCGTCGGAGTGGCCGTCATCAAAGATGGAAAAATGCTCCTGGGGAAAAGAAAAGGAGCCCATGGGGCAGGTGAATGGTCATCTCCCGGAGGTCATCTTGAATTTGGAGAAACCGTAGAAGAATGCGCCGAGCGAGAACTCCTGGAAGAAACAGGCCTAAAAGCTCTTTCTCTCCAGCTAGGTCCCTGGGTCAATGATATCATCGACAACGACAAACACTACGTCACTCTTTTTGTCTTTGTGGATCAATTTGAGGGAGAGCCTCAACTAATGGAGCCCCACAAGTGTGAAGGCTGGGAATGGTTTGAATGGCACGCTCTTCCTTCCCCTCTTTTTGCTCCCGTAAAATCAATGCTAAAAAAAATAAATGAGAAACCCCATGAAAGCAAAAATTGCCATTTACCTTGCAGGTAGTATTAAAAAAGGACACGAAAAAACCGATGAATCTTTTTGGACTGATGGGGACATTGCTTTTTTAAAAGAGTGTTTAAAAAATTATGAGGTTTCTTTTTTGAACCCTGCTTTCCGGGCAGACGATTTATCTGATCAAAGATCGGTCTTTGGTAGAGATATGGTCCAAGTCTTCTCTAGCAACATCGTCTTTGTGGATGCACGCGACCGCCGGGGCTTAGGAGTTGGCGCAGAGATGATGTGGGCTAAAATCAATAAGATCCCTGTGATCACATGGGCTCCTAGAAATTCTCATTATCGTAAAGATCTCACCACGCTTTTAGGTGTTCCTGTAGAGAATTTCGTTCACCCTTTTGTAGAAGCTCTCAGCGATAAAATTGTCGACAATCTCGATGAGGGGGCCACGTGGATCAATGCAATGATTTCTAATCCTTCTATCACCATCAAAGGAATAGACGATATTGGAGCTGCCATGCAGTACTACAAAAATCATCAGCTACACCAGGATACTCCCATGAAAGCGCTACTTCTTTCCAATCAGGAATTAGAAGCCAGAATGGCTAGACTTCACCCCCAAGTTACCCTAAGCTAAATCCTCAGGTCCTTAGCGGGCGCCGTATAAAAAATTTTCTATCTTGTCGAATGCCTCAACGAGCGATGACACGGAACCTTCGTTGTAAAAAAACATATAGCAAGCCTCCGCACAACCCGCCAAGCAATCCCAAACCACCCATAAAGACCCAAAATATTTTATTCGCGCGCTTTTCAGTCTCCTGCACTGATTTTTTCGCCTGCTCCGCAATATTCTCCGCGTCCTCAAATAGCCTAGCTACTTCCTCTTTCACTAGTTTCTGAGAAAGAGCAGCATCTTCAATACTCTTCAGAGCTTTCTCACCGAGTGCTTGAAGACGCTCCCAAGCTAGCTCTCTCTCTGTTTTGGGAGGCACTTGGTTGTTAGATCCTGGTGCATTAGGTAATGGAGAAGTTGTCAAAGGATTCCTCAATTTTCTGGATTGTTTTGACCCATTTTCGATTTTCTTGCAAATTTAGCTTGACGCGTCGGGAAGACTTGTAAGATCGTGAAGCGCTTGCATGGTGGTTTTGCGTCCCATGACGGCAATCGATTCTGTGAGGGGAATTTTTTTGGGGCAGACTTGAGCGCAGTTCTGAGCATTGCCACAGTCGGAGATTCCTCCCTCTTCCATGAGAACGCGGAGACGCTCGGGTGCTTGGAGCTTGCCTGCTGGATGAGAATTAAATAGCCGAACTTGGGAAATCGCTGCTGGTCCGATGAACTTAGAACGGGCATTGACTTGAGGACAGGCTTCTACACAGCAACCGCAAGTCATACACGTTGAAAGAACGTACCTGGCTTCTTGAACTTTGGGATCTTGCTGAGGACCAAAACCTCGGTCAAACGAACCATCGACTTCAATCCACCCTCGAATTCTCTTAAGATCTTCAAACATCGAATCGCGATTGACCACAAGGTCGCGAATGAGAGGAAATTTCGTCATGGGAGCCACCGTGATGGTCCGGTTTTTCGTCTGCTGAAGGAGCGGCTCAATTAAAGCTGTGCAGGCTTGCCGGGGCCTTCCGTTGATGAGCATCGAACAAGAGCCACACACCTCTTCTAGGCACCCCTGCTCCCAAACGATGGGCTCCACCTTTTCACCTTTACGATTGACGGGCGCTTTCTGGACATCCATGAGAGCGGAGATGATGTTGTAAAACGGCTTGACAACGAGCTCAAACTCTTCCCAGTATTGTTTCTCAGAGGTTCCGCGGAAAATTTTTAAGATAAAGGATTCATTCATACAGGCAGCTGGATGTTAGGAGGGATATTTTTAAGGGTCGGCTTAATTTTTTTCGCATGAGCATAATCGCGCGGGAAAGGATCTAAATAGGAAAGATTGATGCTTTTATAAGAGATTTTAGGCTCATCTTTACTATAGGTTGCAATCGTTGTTTTTAACCAATTTGCGTCATCGCGCTGAGGAAATTCGGGTTTGAAATGGGCACCTCGGGACTCGTTTCGCATGAGCGCACTCTTGGTTATCGCAAAAGCCAGTTCTAGCATGCCTTTGAATTGATTGGCAAATGCATAGGTTTGATTCATCCACTGCCCTCGGTCATCCAAGGTGATGTGAGAGTATCTTTCTCGGAGCTCTTTAAGCTTATCGAGGGTTTTTGTAAGGTCAGCATTGGTTCTCTTAACGGTCACGTTCATCACCATCCAGTCCGCTAGTTCATCGTGGAGGCGATGAATATTTTCAGGACCTTCCCTAGTTAAGAGATCGTGCTTAAACGCCTCTTCTTGCGCTAAAGCTTCTGAGTAAAGACTCGAAGGCACCTGGCTGACGACGGTTTCTAAATAACGGGGAACTTCGACACCCGCTGTCAATCCTCCAAAAATGCAAGAGAGAAGAGAGTTAGCTCCCAGGCGATTAGCTCCATGGTACTGAAACTCTGACTCACCAATGTTAAAACAACCGGGAATGTTGGTCATTTGACGAAAGCGATCCATCCGATCAGGCTCGTCTGCTGCAGGCCAATCGACCCAAGCTCCTCCCATGGAGTAGTGCACGGCAGGGAAGATTTTCATAGGGACTTTGCTCGGATCTTCTCCTGTAAATTTTCGGTAGATATCGAGAACCGATTCAACTTTGTGAAGTGTTTTGGCAGGAAGATGGCTCAGGTCGAGATACACTTGCATTTGACCATCGACACCAAGACCCAGCTCACAGACACGGAGAATTTCTCGCGCGGCGATATCGCGCGAGACAAGATTGCCAAAGGCGGGATACATCTCTTCTAAGAAATACCAAGGCTCTCCCGTCTTACCACAAGGGATTTTCTTACCATCTGCTAGCGTGATGGACTTTGAGGCATCTCCTAAAACCCATATTCTTCCTCCCTCGCCCCGGGTCGACTCTGAAATCAGCCGAAGTTTGTCTTCTCCAGGAATTGCCGTGGGATGAATTTGAATGAACTCACCGTTGGCATATTCCATGCCTTGCATGAAAAGACGCCCATTAGCAGCGCCTGTGCAAAACGTCGAGTTAGTGGACTTTTTAAAAATCAACCCTGGTCCTCCCGTTCCGAAGACCACCGCATCGGCCTTCATCACATCGAGCTTCATTGTGATGAGATCCATCAAGACAATGCCGCGGGCGGCTCCCGTTTCATCTTTGACAAGCCGCATAAATTCATGATTTTCAAATTTCTCAACCAGGCCTTGGGCCTCATAACGGCGCACTTGTTCATCAAGAGCGTAGAGAAGTTGCTGTCCTGTGGAGGCGCCGCAAAACGCTGTGCGATGGTATAAGGTCCCTCCAAAACGACGAAAATCAAGATTTCCTTCCGGTGTGCGATTGAAGGGGCATCCTAAACGGTCCATTAATCGAATAATGCCAGGAGCTGCAAGACACATTTCAAGGACAGGAGGTTGATCTGCCAGAAAATCTCCACCCTTGATCGTGTCATACGTATGAATATAAGGAGAGTCGTCTTCTCCTTTGAGGTTCATGGCAGCATTGATACCCCCTTGAGCACACACTGAGTGAGATCTCTTAACTTTGGTGACAGAGATCAGTTTAATCCGGCAGCCACTTTCGGCAAGCCTCATGACAGCAGCAAGCCCCGCAAGTCCTCCCCCAACAACGATCACTTCCTTCGGTTTTTTCATTTCACGCTCTCAAGTTCAGAAAGTAAGTTCCCCAAACCGAAATCAATCCCAAGAAGGTGACGAGCGCCATCAATCCCCATGCGAAACGCAGCATCCGTTTTTGAGCAGCAACTTTGAGGACAACACCCCAGGTGATACAGAAAGTCCAGAGTCCGTTAAACCCATGAAAACAAGCTGCCAGCACAAAAATCGTGTAAAGACCGACATATAAAGGATGTTTGAAAGTATCGCGAACCTTCAAAACAGAAGCCGTTCCAAAATCTTTTGAAACAGCGATAACCCCATCAGCTGGAATTTCCTGTCTCTCTAGCATTTCAACCCACTGCATTTTTTGTTGGTAGGATTGAGCTGACGTCAAGATCATCTGCTGCTGAGCATCGAATGTCATCGTTTCTGGAAGGGTTTTACTCACTTCGACAAGCGCCTGCTCTCCTCCACGATCTTCCAACTCTTTTCTCTCTTGTACAATCTTTTCAGGACCGTAGAGCTCAACTCCCAAACGGGCAGCGACAGTATAAAGCCCTTTATCAAGAGAGACCGGCACAAAGTAATAGGAGCGATCCCCTTGATTGAGCGAAGTGGGGTAATCGATAAAGCGGAATTTAGCGACATGAAGCACAATCCCCACAAGTAAAATCCAGGAAGTGAGCCGCTGCCATGTATAAGCGTGGTTGCGTCCATATTGAGAAAGTGCAGGCGTTGATCCATCGCTGGATCTCGCATTAGATTTGCTTGTCATGAGATATTTCACTCCCCAAATCCCATGAAGCAGAATAGGAACTCCCAACAAAAAGATCTCGATCACTTGGAGGTAGGGAAGATTGTGAATCGCATTGACACCCTCGACAAAACCCCGTGCATTGTCTCCCAAAAGCAGTGCTGCTTGTGAATTCACAAGTAAATGTTCACACAAGAAAAGCACAAGCCACAGGCCCATTAAAGAGTGCAGCCGTCTCCAAACAAACGCGCGCGGAAGAATCTCCACTGTCATATCCCCGCTATTAAACACACAAAAATTGTTTTGGGAAAGAGAAAAATTGAAAGGTCATGTGCTGCAAGTTTTAGAAAGCCAACAGTTTTTTTATAATATTTTCAAAGCTAAGTTTTTTCAATTTTCCAGATGGATCTTGAGTTTCCAATCTAGACCATTCGGCAGGAGTTGCATTATCCATCCAATTGTGCAGGTTTTTCCGAAAAGTTTCAAACCATTTGGAATGCTGTTTGTTCAACATATTGAACTCTGTCAGAGCTTGCTCTGAAAAGTCTCCAAGTTGTGTGGCTACATACCAGATCCCGTAAAGGTCTTTGAGCCTCTTTGAAGAACTCTTTCTCCTTGTAAAGGTAAGACCTTTATGAAACATCCATGCTCCAGGAGAGACAACCCGTCCTGTTTCACTCGAGTAGGTCTGAAATCCCGTCGTCATTTGCAGACTCAAAGTCAAATAGCTTAAAGGCTGAGCAACTACGCCTCCAATGACCACGTTTTTATTTTTATCCTTTCGAATAGCAGAATCTGTCAGGAACTCGATCTCTATCTCTAAGCCATCGATCTCTTTCACATAGGATTCTGTAGCAGGAATATCTACATCTTTAAAAACGTGCTTAAATCCAGCTTCATGGAGATGTTTTGCGATATTTTTTTTAGAAATTTCTGGAAGCTTTCGAGGGATAAGCGAGTCAATATCTCGCGTTCCTACTGGAGAATTCTCTAACTTTTGATCAGCCAGATAAAGCTTGTAAATAAAGAGTGCAAAGCCACCTCCAATGACAATAAATTCACGCCATGGGCCGATCGAGGTTAAAAAATCGGAGATAATCTTGTCTTCCTGGATTTGTTTCATTAAGTTCGATCCTTCATATAAATGCGTTTTAATTCTGGGATGCGCTCTGCCATAAATTCCGCTTGCTCTTGTCCGCGCAGAGGGAAATGGTAAAGATCCAGAAAAGTTAAAAGAATAGGACTGATGCTCACATTTTTTCCTGAATCCCCGCAAAAATTCAGCATACTCTCATAGTAAGGCTCAATGAGTAAAACCTCATATCCCCTTTCTTGAGGCTCTAATTGGAGAACATCTTCGAGCTTAGACCTAGCAGCAGAATCGAGCATGTATAATTCGAGGGTGTTCAAATTGGTATTTTTAAACCCATGGGCTTCAGCCGCAGAATGAAGAGCTAAGGCTACCTTTTGACTTAATTTTGATTTTTTTAGTGCATCAAGAAACTCTGCTTTCCCTTGCAAACCTGAATGATAGGTTCGCATCTTACATTTTTTCGCGATGGTGTAGTTCTCCAACCAGCTTTCGAGAAGAAGCTTCGGTTTATTAAAGAAAAACTTCTTGGCAGTTCTTATTCCTTCAGTTTGGAGAAACCCTTTTTGTATCAAAACTCCAAAGACACGTTGGGCTAGACCTAGACTTACTCCTATTTCTTTGGCTACTTCTCTTAAGGAAAATTCTTTCCGTTTTATTCCTTCTCTCAAAAGCCAATCAAGAATAAGAGCTGACTTGTCCGCGTAGATATTGCTTTCCGCGGGATCTTCGTTTGAACTTACCAGAAATCGACCTTTCATTCTGCCCCTACTGTTCATTAGAATACACTGTTCATTATATATTGAACAGTTAAAACCAGTGAACAGTTGGATGACAGCGAAAACAGACTGGAAAAAACACGTTTTATCTGTCTTATAGTCAATAGATTAAGAAAAACAAACAGCTATCCGAGACTTGCTAAAAAGCGAAAAACCCCAAGGTAGTCCCTGAGGTATAAGCGCCGGCCAGGTAGTCCCAACCCATTTATGCGCTCTATACTATAGCGTTGATGAAAGCTTTGGCAAGGAGAAAAACTGCACCGCATTTTGAGTCGTTGCAACAGCAACTTCTTCTAGAGAAATCCCCTTGGCATGAGCCACTGCTTGCGCTGTCTCTTCGATAAAACTGGGTTCATTCGTTTTGCCTCGTTTTGTCTCCGGAGCTAGATACGGGGTGTCCGTCTCGATCAAAAGGCGATCCAGGGGAGCGTAAGCCGCAACGGCTCTCAGAGCTGCCGATTTCTTAAACGTGATAATTCCACTCATGGATATCAGCCAGCCCCGCTCTAAACATCCTTTTGCCTCTTCCAAAGTTCCAGTAAAACAATGAAGAACCGCACGTCCTCCTGGATAATGGCGATCCGCCAGCTCAAAGAGATCCTTGAAAGCCTCGCGGCAATGAAAGATCACGGGCAGATGAGTCGCTTTTGCAAGCTCAAAATAACGGATAAGATATTCTTTCTGAAGGAGGGTAGGGGAGTGTTCATAATGATAGTCAAGACCTGTCTCGCCGATAGCGATGAGCTTGCCCGCACGCGCCTCTTTTTCTACGAGAGGAAAAAATAATTCCCCCTCTTTTTCAACATCATGAGGCGTTGTAGCAGCAGCGTTAAAGACCCAAGGGTGCCGCTGAGCTAGGTGCAATCCCTTGTCTAAACTAGCGGGATCGACACAGATGTTGACAATGGCGCTTAAGTTTTTTTGCTGAGCTCTTTGCAAAAGCTCTTCGACCCTGTCTACGACAGAAGGGACGGTGAGATGGGCATGTGAATCAATTAACATAAAAGACCTCTTTCGAAACTAAGGTTCTGTCGATTTTCTGGTTCTTTTGAGCCTCTTTTCGGTTTTTTTTGCAGGGGTAATATCAACTTCCGATATGACCCCTGCAAAAAAAACCGAAAAGAGGCCAAAATAATCCAGAAAATCGACGAACCCTTAATTTCGAAGAAGGTCTAAAATTAGACCCCTTGTTCGGAAGGCCTCTTACCGATACAATAAAGTTATCTCTCAAATTAAGGAAGATTCATGTTCCATCCTATTCTTGGCGCCATGGATACGTTCACGATCGCCTATACGCAGTCCGATTTTTTTGGAAAACTCATCATGCTGGCGCTCATTGCCTTGTCGATGATTTGCTGGATAGTATTGCTGCATAAAGCCTGGACCATGAGGCAAGTCAGCAAGCTTTCTTCTGCTTTTCAAAAGACTTTGCAGCAGAGCAAAGCGCCCCTTCTCAATGTGGAACCGTCTCACCTTCCAGCCCCTCGAAGTCGAGCAATTCCTCACCCCTTCGGAAACATCTATGCAGCTTTAAAAGACAAAACCGTTGAGGTGTTAAACAAAAATCACCACTTTCTATCACAAACTTCTCCCAACAAACCACATGTCTACTTGACGACTGCAGATTTGGAGCTGCTCCAAGCGCATGTCTCCACAACGATTTCTGCAGAGAGCAAAGTTCTCGAGAAAAACCTCTACATGCTCTCGACCATTGTGACACTGGCCCCTTTCATGGGATTGCTAGGAACCGTCTGGGGAATCTTAGTCACATTCTCGGGATTGCAAGAAGGCGGGGTCATCGGCGGCTCTAACACTTCGATTTTGGGGGGCATTTCAACGGCACTCGCAACAACGGTTCTGGGCCTGATCATCGCCATACCGGCTCTGATTGCTTATAACTATCTCAAAAATTCGCTCCGCAACTACAACTCCGAGATGGACGATTTTTTAACACAGCTTTTATCAAATATTGAACTTCAATATCGAAAAATTGAATGAGAGCACGCCGATTTTCTCCTACTTTCGAACATGAAGAGGCCTCGATCAACCTGACACCTTTGATCGATGTTGTCTTTGTCGTTCTCATCATCTTCATCATCATTGCCCCCATGCTTGAAATTGATCGTGTTGAGCTAGCCAATGGAGCAGCCGTTCCCAACAAACACTCTTCGGCCTCGGAAAGTAGTACTCTTTCCATCCACGTCCATCAAGATAATACAATTTGGTTCTCAGGAAAATGTGTGACAAATGAACAACTCGTAAGATTACTCAAAGAAGCGAGAAGGTCGGGCAACCACCGCATTCCTCAGCTATTTCAAGATAAACGGGCCTCTTTTGGAACCTATCAAACTGTTAAAAATGCTGTGGAAACTGCAGGATATGATCAGCTCGATGTCATTTTGAAACCGGGTTGAGATGTCAAAAAAAATCACTCTATTCGTCACTTCCGCTCATCTGTTTTTCATTTTACTCCTCCTTTTATCTCCCGCAAAAAAAACGCCTCTGCAAAAAAAACATATCGCCGTGCGCACTGTAACGCAGGCGCCTAAAACCACCGTTGCGACCGTTCGGCCAAAAAAGATAGCTCCTGCTCCAACAAAGGCTCCTACACAAAAAAAAACGCCTCCCGCCAAATCGAAACCGCTTGCCTCCCATAAAAAACCAGCCGTCGTTGAAAAAGGCAAACCACCAAAACCTAAAGCTGCACCAAAAGTTTCTGAAGAAATTCACGAACCTCTCGCCAAAATTGAAGAGAAGGTATATCCTAAGCCCCGATTAAAGTTGGATATTCCTAAGCTAGAAGCTCCCTCTCCTGAACCGGCGAGTCTGGAAAATAAGCGAGAAAGTGCAGAAGAGACCCTAGTCTCATTTCTTCATGCCTCCTTAAATCTTCCGGAGTTTGGCGAAGTGAAGATCCAACTGACCGTAAAAAAAGATGGAACCGTAACCCATTTGGTTGTCTTGCAAGCTGAAAGCAAAAAGAATAAAGCCTATTTAGAAGAGCACCTTCCTCGCTTGCAGCTACCACTGGGGTTAGAACAAGAGAAAACCTTTACACTCACATTTTGTAATGAACTTTAAGATTTTATTTTTTCTTCTGATGATCCTAGGATCAGTGCATGCTGACGAAGAGATCCGCATCTATTTAAGCACAACAAGTTCATTAGAGCCTCTCTATATTGGGAAGCTACAAAGCTCTGACAATTCTTTATCATCGGCCTATCTAGAACAGCTCCAAACCGTACTCAATTTCGATTTCAATCACAACAGCCGAAATAAAGTCCTTTCCATTAGCGATCTCCGCGAGAAAACCCTCCAAGCCTTGACTCCTGCAGAGCGCTTTAACCCCACATTTTGGAAAAGCTGCGGTGCTGCTCATGTTCTCAAAGGAGAGATTCGTCAAAAATCTCTCGTTATGTCTGTTTTTTCATCTCAGTCAGGCACTTTGAAACATTTTCCTGCAATAGC
Source organism: Parachlamydiales bacterium (assembly GCA_023265455.1). GTDB lineage: Bacteria > Chlamydiota > Chlamydiia > Chlamydiales > Rhabdochlamydiaceae > PALSA-1444. The sequence continues at coordinate 127,995 of JAHFTQ010000005.1, read as the reverse complement.
GCTGTCAGGAACGCTGTCTCAAGACCGGCAGCAGATCCACCGCCTTGCCGATGCCATTTATAAGTCTCTCAATGGACAAGAAGGTGTCGCATCCAGTCGTATTCTCTACTCCATCAAGCAAAAAACGGGCGACAAATGGATCGCTGAAATTTGGTCGTGCGATTGGGATGGGGCCAACGCTAAGCAACTCACGCGGGAAGGCAGCCTTTGTGTCAGCCCTGTATTGATTCCTCCCAGCTCCAAATACTCCAATGACCGCTTCCTCTATGTCTCCTATAAGATGGGACAGCCTAAAATCTTCATCGCGACCCTTGCCGAAGGCAAAGGCAAACGGATTCTCGATCTGCACGGCAACCAATTACTCCCTGCCATCTCTTCACAGCGCAATAAAATCGCCTTCATCTGCGATGCTAATCAAAAAACTGCCGATCTTTTCTTGCAAGAATTCCACCCCGATCAAGGAGCTGTAGGAAAACCCGTGCAACTTTTTTCCTATCCTCGCTCAACACAAGCTTCGCCAACATTTAATCCTAATGGTTCTCAAATCGCCTTTGTCTCAGATAAAGACGGCTCGCCTCGCATCTACCTTATTCCTGCCACCTTCACTTCCAAACGGCCCACTCCCGTTTTAATTACCAAGCGAAATCAAGAGAATTCCTGCCCAGCTTGGTCTCCTGATGGAAAGAAATTAGCCTATAGTGCTAAAACAAAGGGTATAAGGCAGATTTGGATTTATGACTTCGAGACGGGGGAAGAATGGCAGCTCACTGATGGTGGTGGGAATAAAGAAAACCCCTCTTGGGCCCCTGATAGTCAACACCTCGTTTTCAACTCGACTGACGGGCACGCTTCCGAGCTCTACATCGTTAATCTCAATCAGCCTGAAGTTATAAAAATTTCTCAAGGGGCTGGAATTAAGCACTACCCGACATGGGGAACACGTTAAGGAGCTGTGACAGAATAAAATGAAAGGTTTGGCTGCGTCAAAGCTCCCGGGGATCGATTATCGCAAGAGGGAGTTGTATAATAATACTACCTCCTCTTACGATAATCGATCCGCGGAGCTTTCACGCAGCCAAACCTTTTATTTTATTCTGCCACAACTCCTAAACAAGGATACGACACTATGAAGACATTAAATATCATCCGAGCAAGCCTCTTAAGTCTTTGCACCCTGATGGCTGCGGGATGCCAAAAAAAATCTGGTAATATTTGGGACGACAACCAGACCGGCGCCAAATATAAAAACTCCGATAAAAACGCCTCCGCACTTTGGGAAACAGGCTCCGGAAAAGGAGACGGTCTTGCGGGCCCTGTTGACGAGGATTTCATTCCTTTGAATGAAGAAGATCTAAAAACTCAATTTGCAGAAGCAGGCTCTGATCATCCGACACATGAACTGGGCGAAAAAGGAATTCCTCACGCCGCGCAGTTCGCAGATCCTAAGGGAATGCTCGCATCGATTTTTACTCCTGTCTTCTTTAATACCAATGAACACGTGTTCAACAAAAAAGAGTATGTCGACACCATCCACCGCGTTGGCGCCTACCTCAAATCTCACCCTAAAACTTACGTCATCATCGAAGGTTATTGCGATGAACGAGGACCAGAAGCCTATAACCTCGCTTTGGGAACCCGGCGTGCTAACTATGTCCGTTCTCTCCTCGTTAAGCAGGGTGTAAAACCGGATCAACTCCACACGATATCTTACGGAAAAGAAAGACCCTTTTCTCTAGGACACGACTCTGCTGCTTGGGCACAAAATAGACGCGCTCACTTCCGAGTCCATACATCCCATGATTAAAACGGTCATCCTACTTCTGACGTGCGCCCTTTGCTTAGGAGGGTGCACATCCACGCTAGCAGCTTTGAGAGGCCCTCAAAACCCTCATTTAGAAGAGATGAGAACTGAGATTGCCGATCTGAAACACGCTTTGCATGGAACAGAAGTTGAGGTCAAACTTTTAGAAGACAGGCTCGAAAGCCAAGAGTCTCATCAAAACAACTGGATGAATGACGATGTAGCCGCGCTCCAAAAGAAAATCCTCTACTTAGAAAAGAGCCTTGATAAACTCAGCACAGATATTCGCTCTCTGATGGCCTATGCCAACCAGACAACCTCCTCCTTGGCTCAATACCGCGATCAGATTATCGAGCTCGACCAAAAGTTGCAGGAAGCCCCCAAGCCCCGCTCTTTATCCTCCCAGAAATACCTTGTCAAAGCGGGTGATTCTTTAGGAAAAATCGCCCATCAACATAACGTCACCCTGGATGCTTTGAAACGCGCCAACCACCTGACGTCAGATAAAATCATTACCGGGCAGCAGCTTCTTATACCGCAATCGAATGAATCAAAATAAGATAGGCATTTTTGACTCGGGCTTCGGAGGCCTGACAGTCATGAAGGCCATCCGCTCCCTTCTTCCTCACGAAAATATCGTTTACGTCGGCGATACCGCCCATCTTCCCTATGGAACTAAAAGTCGCGACACCATCCTCCGTTACTCTCTAGAGATCGCCACATTTTTATCCGAACAAGACATCAAAGTTCTCGTCGTCGCCTGTCACACCGCTTGCTCTTTTGCGCTGTCCGAGCTGCAGAAAAAAATCGCCGTCCCTGTCCTCGGCATCACGACTGCAACCATTGAAGAAGTCGCTCGTACTCCCGCAAATAAAATGGCTCTATTAGCAACACGCGGAACCATCTCTTCGGGGATGTATCAAAATGCCCTTCAAAATCTCATTCCAATACCCTGCCCACTTCTCGTCTCTTTAGTTGAAGAAGGGTATATTGACCACCCTCTCACAGAGCTTGCGATCCAAGAATATTTACTGCCCTTAAAAAATCAAAAGATCGACACGCTGATCCTGGGCTGCACCCATTTTCCTCTCCTTCAATCCCAGATCCAACGAGCGCTTCCTTCTCACATCCAGATTATCGACCCCTCAAAACATTGCGCAATGTCACTCAAAAAACTATTAGAAGATCGTCATCTGCTCAATTCCCAAACTTCCGCTCCCCACTATCAGTTTTTTGTTTCAGACGATCCTGAAAAATTTCGCCTCCTTGGTAACACCTTTCTTGGATCTCCCATCGAACAAGTCCATCAAATGTAAAAAAAAGCGTGAACTTTTTTTAACCACCTGATTAAATGCTATTATTCTGGAGAAAAATAGATGACTCACAAAAAAAGAATTCTGCTGATTGAAGACGAAGAAGACATCGCGACTCTCATCAAACTTCAAGCAGAATTATTTGGTTATAAAATGCACGTTGAAGTCGATGGACTTAATGGCTACCGCGCTATCGAACGTGAAAAACCCGATCTTGTGATTTTAGACATCATGCTCCCTGGCCAAAACGGTTTCGACATTTGCCGTAAAATGAAAAATAATCCCGAACTGAAAAATATTCCCGTTGTGATCCTTTCGGCAAAAGGGGAAGAGATCGATACCATTTTAGGTCTAGAGCTAGGTGCCGACGACTACGTGACCAAGCCTTTTTCTCCTAAAATTCTTTTTTCTCGGATTAAAGCCATCCTCCGCCGCGGGAAAGAGTCTGAAAAAGTTGCAAAAATCCTCAGCTTCGGCGAATTCACCTTAGAAGTCGACCGCTATATCCTCCGTAAAGGCGACAAAATCATCGCCATTACACTCTCTGAATTTGGCATCCTCAAAAGACTTCTCACCAACCGTGGCAAGGTGCTCACTCGCAATCAACTCCTCGATGACATCCACAACGACGATGCCTTCATCGTTGACCGCAATATCGATGTTCATATTGCTTCGCTTCGAAAAAAACTCGGACCTCATTTCGACTGGATTGAAACCGTCCGCGGCGTCGGCTACCGCCTGAGAGAAGAGGCCCTTGCGCTTGCTACGAAATAACAATTTCTGTAGAACCTTGAAGTATATCCACGGAGGTTCTCATGCGTTGTTATGCCTTATTCTTATTAACAACTACTCTCATCCTCACAAGCTGTGAAAGTAAAGCGGGGACAGGCGCTCTCGCAGGAGCTGGCGTAGGCGCAGTCGGAGGAGCTTTGGTCACCGGAACACCCACAGGAGCCCTTGTCGGAGGCGCAATTGGAGCTGCAACGGGAGCCATTGTTGGCGCTGCTTTAGATAGCTCGGACCGCAGCAAGCTAGATAAGGAAAGCCCCCAAACCGTGAGAAAAATTGACAAGGGAGAGCAGCTCTCCACAGGTGACATCAAAAAAATGTCAAAGGCCGGGATCAGCGATGATGTCATCATCAGCCAGATCGATGCCACCAAAAGCGTCTTCACTCTCAGCACCGCCGATATTGTCGATCTAAAAAAAGCCGGAGTCTCTCAACGCGTCATCAACCACATGATCCAAACCCATTGACAATTTCACCACCTTCCAGACATGATTTGAAGGATGTCTGTCAAAATAAAAACTGCGCCTCTACATGTCGATGACACCCTTTCCCATTTTCGGGATTTGACTCGGAGATACGCCCTTTTTCATACCCTGTTCTTTTCTTTTTTCATTTTACAGCTGGTGATTCTCCTCATTTTTCTTCCCTTCTTAGCCAAGAGCTTTCTTTTGGCTGTCGTTGTTGCCACGACTGTGTTGACCGCTTTTGCCTATTTTGTCCTCCAATTCTACTTTCAGACAAAAAAGCCCGAGCAATTTCTCCAAATTCGAGACGCTTTCGTCCAAAAGACTGAGACGCCCTTGCCGTCTATCTACCAATTTATCCAACGTCTAGAAGGGCAGGAATACCAGTACTACTCCTTGCCACCCTCCCTTCAAACTCTTGCACCTCTCGTCCAAAAATTTAGCGTCTGGTGCCACTTTGAAGATGTCCAGCTCATGAAAGAGCTCTTCCATACCTATTGTATTCAGGCGCTCATCAACGAGGTTAAAAATCATCCCACCGATCTCGAGCTCCACACCTCTCTTGCCAAGGCCTTCATTGCATTTTATAAAATTTTCAAAGACCCTTCGAAAGAAGGCTCTGTCCTATATTCATTTATCGCTAAAGAGTATGCGTCCCAGAAGACGATCCAAAAATTTCAGAAATATGCTCAGTGTGCTATCGAAGAGCTTAAGATTCTCATTCACTACCTCCCCCATGATAGATGGGCGCTAGCTCAGCTAGGCGCTGTCTATCACGACCTCGATCAGAAAGAAGAGGAGAGAAAAACCTATGAATTGCTCTTGCAAATCTCCCCCCAAGAGCAAGAGGCCCGTTACCGGCTAGGAGTCCTTTACTTTCAACTCGGGTTTATGGCCCAAGGACTAAAAGTCTATGACGACCTGCGCCGCATGAGCGATCCCCGAGCAGCAGAGCTCATTCAGCATTACGATCTGTCTTTGTTGTAAAAGCGCCAGGTGAACACAAAGATCACGCCTTCTCCTCTCATATCCCCCACTAATTTATTACTTAGGACTCGGTAGTTCTACACACGTAATGCTGAGAGTTTCAAAGCCCTATACTACACGCGAATCGTTGCTGTTATTGCATTTTGTAAGAAAAACACCCCAATATTTCTTACACGGATGACTGTTTAATCGTTGATTATCAAAGATTTACAACTACAAACATACATATTCAGGTAAAAACCAGAAAATAACCGTTGCTTTTGTAAGAAAAACATACTAGTATTCCTTACATGAAGAGCAAGCAAAAAGGCATTAAAAACGTTGATTATAAGATACTTAAATCTATAAATTCCCGTGGACATGGCGCCGTGTTTGTTCCAACGGACTTCTTGAATTTAGGCAGTCGACAAGCTGTCGATATCGTTCTTCACCGACTCGTTCGAAAAGGAACTATTCGCCGCCTCGCGAGAGGAATATATGATTTTCCCGAAGAACACCCTAAACTTGGGAAGCTTCAACCGTCTCCAGAAAAAATAGCACAGGCATTGGTTGGCCGCGATTGCACGCGTATTCAACCAACAGGCGCTTATGCAGCAAATATCCTAGGACTATCTGAACAAGTTCCAGCTAAAATTGTGTTTCTAACAGATGGGCCCGGTCGAACGATAAAAATCGGTGCGACAACCATTCAGCTTCGGCGAACAACCCCAAAAAATATGGCGATGGCAGGACGACTTAGTGGACTTCTGGTTCAAGCTCTTCGTGAATTAGGTAAAGAAAATGTGACCGCAGAACGGCTTGAGCATTTAAAGCGGGTTATTCCACTGGAGGCACGAAAAGAGCTACTCAAAGATATTCGATTTGCGCCAGAATGGATGCATTCCATTTTCAGGAAACTAACCGAAGAGACTTAAATGAAACTTGATTTTTTAAAATTATCCTCTGACGAACGGCGCTTGTACATTGAACAAGCTGCCATTCAGAGAAATGTATCTCCTGTAATCATAGAAAAAGATTTTCTGGTGTGCTGGTTACTCAGTATTCTGTTTGAGTCGGAGTTCGCTGACAACCTCGTATTCAAGGGGGGTACTTCGCTATCAAAGGTATTTGGCGCGATCGATCGATTCTCTGAAGATATAGACCTTTCGTTGTCCCCTGCTTTTCTTGGACTTTCTGAAACTGCTACAAATCGCAGTCAAGCTGACAAATGGATGAAAAAAGCCGAAGCTGCGTGCGAAATTGCTGTTCAAACTCAGATTATGCCGATGTTAGAAGCATCGACATTAAGTGTATTAGCAAAAAATGACCAGGGACGATTCGAGTTTTTGAAAGACCCACACACAAATTCGCCGGTGCTTCTTTTTCACTATCCATCATCGTTACCAACAGGGCTTGCCTATATCAAACGTTCTGTAAAACTGGAATTCGGCTCTCTAACTGATCAGCAACCAACTGGGCATCATACAATACGACCTTGGATTGCAGAGGTGCTCCCCACAGCATTTCCCGATTGGCAATGTGAAGTCATAGCTCTAGAAATAAAACGAAGTTTCTGGGAAAAAGCTACGATTCTACACGCAGAATACCACCGACCGCTCGACAAACCCTTGCGAGATAGGTTCTCTCGCCATTACGCCGATACTGCGGCGCTAGCGAATCATCCAGAGGGAATCAAAGCTATAGAACAACACGACCTCCGAAACAGGGTCGTTTTATGGAAAAGTCTGTTCTTTGGTAGCTCGTCAGCAGACTATCACAAGGCTAAACCTGGTACCTTTCGCCTTGTTCCTAGAACTGAAAGATTGCCTGAATTGCGACGTGATTACCAGTTGATGCGCGATATGTATCTTACTGAGCCCGCCAGTTTTGATGATATACTTAACACTTTGTCCGACTTAGAACATCGCATCAACCTTAAAACTTTGCAATTAGCCTTTTAGCTTCCGATCAATGTCTTCCAATCGAGAGTAGCCACCAAGATACCAAGAACGCAGAGAGCGTTGGCTTTCCAGTTCACCTTTTCTTTGTAGAGCCACCGGCCCCAGATATTGCAAAGAATAATGATAGTGACGGCAAAGAGGGGGTAGATGGTGGCATGTTCAAAAGATGTCGATACCTCAGTCGCACGGATCATAAAAAATGTCCCCACGCCATTGGCGACGCCTCCTATGAGGCCATAGAGCACTTCACCCTTTTTGGGGACTCTTTTCTCAGCAAAAAGATAAATCGCTGTTTGAATGAGAAACGCCGCGCAAAACACCATGGGCATGAACCATTGGCAGCGCGCATCATCCATGTCAAAAGAAAGAAAAAGCCCCGTTTGTCCGGGAAAATTAATAAACAGCGCTCTCCAACTTAAGAAAACTAAAAAGAGCACGTGGAGAAAAAAAGCTGCTGTGACAAACATCACCCAGGCAGATTTTTGCTCGCTGCGCGACGTCCGCATGCCCGCCCAGAAAAGACCTGCGACAACTAGGAAAGAGCCGATCCCATTCCATAATGTATAGTGATAGCCAAAAGAGGCGCCAAATAAAAGAACCATCAGGACAGAAGGCATCACCGTTGAAGAATTGAGCGCAGCAAACGTCAGTCCAGGAGGCCCCAGCTCAAGCGAGCGACCCAGCGACGCCATCATCAGAGCGAGCACTATACCGCCTGCAATTCCAAAGCTGGCCATACAATGGCTCCAGTGGTAGTCTCCACTTCGCACAGGGCCTAATACAATAGCTACTAAAAAAACGATGAAAAGCTGTATCATCAAAAAGCCTTTGCTCGTTCCTCCTGCATCAATACTTCTGCGCATGCAGAAATTGGAAAGAGCAATGAAAAGTGCAGCGACTAAAATCAGTTGAATGCCTAACATGGATTGTTCTCCTAAATTTCTATAGAATTGCAGGAAAGGACAATTTTTGAGGACAAAAAAAGAATTTGTCTGTTCAATAGGTGCATATCAACACACTTGAGGGTATATGAGCAGCTTATTCATTTCGACGTGTCTCGTTCTTTTAGCCGTGCAAGGGAACCCAGGGAATATGGTCCCGCCGGAGAACTTTTCTCCCCAAGAAGCTTTCTTCTTACGCCGTATGACAGAGTTTTGGAAAGACCGTGACTTTGCTCTGGTCAAAAAGCAAATTATAGAATTTCTTAAGACCAACCCCTCTTCGGCTATTCATGAACCGTTACAAACCATTTTGGCCGACATCCTCTACCATGAACATGACTATCCCCAGGCTTTAGAAATCTACCGCAAAATCACTGATCCTCAGCTACAGCAGAAAATTGGGATTCGCAAATGTCAATGTCTTTATCTTCTAGGTGAGTACGATGAAGTGATTACCTTACTGACCCCCCTTTCTCAAGAAAGCACTTCTGAAGAGGCGCAATTTTTACTCGCCGACTCACTTTTCCGCAAATTGCAAGGGATCAATGATCCTGAAAAACAAACCTCCCTTGCTCAGGCCGCAAAGCCTCTTTTGATGAACCTTTATGACACAACCTATAGACAAAAAGTACTGTTCCCTCTAGCAGAAGTTCACCGGATCTTGGATGATAATGTTCAAGCCTCGACACTGTTTAAGCTACTTGCTGAGCAAATGCCTGAGAAAAAAGAAGAGATCCTCCTACAGGTCGCTGCATTGCAGATGGCATTTGATAAAAATGAAGCCGTCGCAACTTACCAACAAGTCGTCAACCTAGGACAAGCCAAAGCTCCAGAGGCTGCTTACAATGAACTCGTGCTTCTTTTCCATGAAAACCGCTTTGAAGATCTCATCGCCCGCGCTCAAATTTTAGCTCCCCATTTAGAAGGCTCTAAAAAAACACTGTTTGATTTTTGTATGGGACGCAGTCACTTTAAACTCGAGCATCTTGCTGAATCTGTCAGCTACTTTGAGAAATTTATCCAAGAAGAGGCCGAAAGCACCCCTTATAAAAGAGCTGCCTTCCTAACGATGATCCACTGCGCTCAAAAAACTCAAGACAACGCTCTTTTCGACCGTGTGCTCGAACAATTTTTGGCGGCATTTTCTCATGACGAAGAGGCCGGAAAAGCCCTACTTCTGCATGCTCAGACAGCGTTGAAAGAAGGGAACATCGACCAAGCCACGACGGATCTCGGAAGGCTACTTTCACAATTTCCCGAGTTCCCCGATAAAGAGTCTCTCCTCTACAACCATGCAGCACTTCTTTCCAAAAGCCAAAAATGGGGCGAGAGTCGCCGCGCTTTCACTTTGTTTACCCAGCAGTTTCCACAAAGCGAGCAGATGCCTTTGATCTGGACTTCTATCGTGCAATGCTCCATCCACGAACTCAAAGAAGCCACAGCTGATCTGATCACTGAAAAAAAAGTACAACTGGCTAACGATCTCGGAGATGCTCTTGGCAAATCCAATTTATTTACTGCAGAAGAAAGGTCCAATTACCAGTTTCTTCTAGGGCAGTTACTATTTGATTTGAGCCGCTTTCCCGACTCCCTTGCAGCATTGGAGCTCTTTGTCGCAGACAGCGCTGGCCACCCTTCGATTCCGCAGGCACTTCTTTTACAAGCTCACCTGCATCGCGAGCTCTCCTCTCCACCAGCTGTTTTTGTAGCTGCTGCTGAAAAAGCTTTGGAAGTCGTCCCAGATAAGGGAAATCAGACAGCCCTGCGCTTACAGCTCTTCAACAGTTACTTAACTCTGAAAGAGTATGATAAAGCCGCTGAACATCTCTACCAAACTTATGTTCTAGGCGACACCCCCGTCCAGCAAGAAAACGCACTTTGGCTCTCCCATCACTATTATGAAGGGGCTAAACGAGGAGATCATGAATATCACAAAAGGGCTCTGGGACTCCTTCAAAGAGTGCTCATGTTAGATGACAACTTTGCACTCCATTTCGATCCTCAACAGAGCTATCTAGAAGTTGAAGTCCTAAAATTAGCAGAACTTCTTCCTGTAGCCGATAAAAAAAGGCTTCTTCTATCGCTCCTGGATTTTCAAAAGCTCCATGCCGATCAATCTTGGAAATTACAACGCCAGGCGCTTTTTGAGCTCGGTAAAATTCATGTTTCACAAAATGAGATCGACGACGCTTTAAAAGTCTTTGAAGAGCTCACCGCCTCTTCAGATCTGACGCCTTCGTATTTCTCCAATGCAGCGCTGTTGGAAAAAAATCGCATTCTTCTTTCCAAGTGCCCAGATTGTGATAAAAATGCCTCTAACCCCACGATAGCAGAGATCTTGTCAACACTGAAGGATCTCCAAATCCAGAAGAAACTGGCCTGCGAGCCTCTCCATCTGGAAGCTGCATTAGAATACGCTGACCTCCGAGCTCTACTAGCTCCTGCTGAATCTCGCACTGAAACTGCGCTTTTCTTCCTAAGCCGCATTAAAGATGATTTCAACGCACAAGATGATACGATTAGGCAAGAATACCATGAGGCGCGGCTGAGATTTCCAGACAAAGATGCCCTCTTTCAAACCTATATGAAATGCCTCTCAGCAGAAATTTTAAGCTTAGAAGCTCAAGCTGCTAAAGAACAAAACAATTTAGAAAAAGCTCAGCTCTCCTCAGAGCAGGCCATCCTTCTTTTTGAAGAGGTCTTAAAAGAGGCACCGATGACTCCGTTTCTGAAAAGTCGCATAGAATCTCACTTGAATAAGTTAGGACAATGAAAGAATCTTCTCTGATTAGATACATCTTCGCCTCAGCAGCTATTCACGTAGCTGCTGTAGGGCTCTTTTTTTCCAAACCTTTATATTTTAATCCCACCACACTGGTCGCGCTGAGAAAAACTCCGCCCACCCGTTTAGAAGAAGATGAACTGACAATTTTAAAAAAGCAGCTGGCTCTCGAAGAAGCTTTTCAAGACCTCATTGTCCTTCCATCGCAGGCTAGAGTTCCTCATGACATCAGGCACATTGCTCCTCTAGAAGACGAATCGGCTTATCTGCGTGAGAAACCCCTGATACTCTCTAATGTGTTAGCTTTTCCTGAGGCTTCTGAAATAGCTTTAGCAAACTTGGCCCATCAACAACTGACCCTCCCCGCAGAGAATTTTTCAGCTTCTTTTGTCCATCTTTCATTAAAACTCCATCCTACAAAGCCGACCATCCAGCCCCTTGAAAATGACGACAACCCCTTTGAGGCCCTCGCAACCCAATCGTTCACCAATCCCCCCATGCCCGGCGCCAAAATTTTTCTCGATTTCGAATTCCTTCCCTCCCAAGAAAAATCTTCTCTTCCTGCGACCGCTCTTTCTACCCCAACGTCTCCTTCCAGCCCTGCAAATTCCACCATTTCGTTTCTCACACAACCGATCCCTATCTCTGAAGAACCCCCTCCACTGACGAAGCATCAATTATACTCCTCGCCTGTCACCCTTGAAAGGCCTCGTCTAACTCCTCAATTTGCCCTGCCTCCCCTGACAGCCTATGGCATTCCCGATCTCTCCTCCGTCGACTGGAATGAATTTTTCGAAGTTGATGTAAAAACCGTTCCTCGTGAAGAGGGAGGCTACCTATTTTCTCTCACGTTTCTCCCCAAGGTTGATCTTTCCGAGCATCACCTTCCCCAGAACTATTATTTTCTCATCGACCGCTCGAATTCCATTGAAAAACACCGCTACCAAGGCTTCAAACGCGCTGTCATGCGTGCCATCGGCTCCCTGCGAGAAGGCGATCATTTCAACGTCATCATCTTCGACACCAAAGTGGCTCAGCTCAGTGAAAATCCCCTCCCTTATCATAAAAAAAATCACCGTCTAGCCGAAGATTTTCTTGAAAAACAACCCCATGGCCACTACGGCGCTGCAACCGACATCTACTCGTCTTTGAGTAAAATCATCCCCTCTAACGTTAATCCATCCGAGGTGCATACCGCTATTCTCATCTCCGATGGCGATACGACTTTAAAGCCCGATAAACAGCGCAAGCTCATCCAAGCGTGGCTGCGCGAAAATCGCGGCAGAGTCACCCTTTATACAGCTGCAGCAGGTCAGGGCAATAATCTTGCCATTCTTGATCTTCTCGCAACTGCCGGACGAGGCTCATTCATCTACTCCGACACCCACACAGGATTTCCACGCAAGCTCGCAAGCCTGATCCTCTCTCTTCGCTTCCCCATTGCCAAAGAAATGACCCTCTCCGTTTCAGCCAACCCTTCCTCCAACCTCAAACTCTTTCCTCCCTCTGCACGCCTTCCCCACCTTTTCAGCGACCATCCGTTTACCCTATATGGCTCAACAGACACCCTGTCAGATTTTTTTGTGACCCTCGAAGGACAAAACCAAGACAAAATCCTTTCCATCAAGAAAACGATCTCGTTTTCTCAAGCTAAACAGGGCAACCGGCTCCTGTCCAAACAATGGACTGCCCAGCAAGCTCAAATGTGTTATGAACAATATCTTCAAGACGGCAAAATAGCTCTTCTTGAGGAAGCCAAACAACTTCTCTCTGATGACTCTTCGCGTTCTCGGCGGTGAGCTCCGCGGCAGATCCCTTCTCACACCCCGCGGCTCCCGCACCCGCCCGACCACCTCCATGCTCCGCAAGGCCGTCTTTGACATCCTCCAAAACACCATCCAAGGCACCCACTTTCTAGACCTCTTTGCTGGAAGCGGTGCCATGGGAATCGAGGCGCTAAGCCGGGGAGCCGATCACGCTACCTTCGTTGAGACCGACCGCCAAGCTCTCAAAATGATCCATCAGAACCTGTCTACGCTCCAACTCGAAACCAAATCCTCCGTCTACTCCCTACCCGCTCTCGAGATGCTCAAAAAATTCATGAAAGAGAAAAAATCTTTTCATCTGATCTATGCCGATCCCCCCTACCATCTCACTTCCGTCTATACCGAGCTCCTCAGCTTCATTGACGCCTCGACGCTCTTACTTCCCGGAGGCACTCTTTTCTTAGAAAGCCTTTCTAACATGAAAATGATTCCACCCCCCCTCCAGCATCTCACGCTCACCGATGAACGCCGCTTTGGTACATCTCTTCTGCACCAGTATCGCCGCAGGTGAAAACCCTTAAGCACCAAAAGCTTATAATATATTTAATTTAATGCTCTCAAATGATAGACTCTCTCCTTTGTAAGGAGAGAGTCATGCCAGTTAGATCAATATTTAATGATGTTAGGATTTATGCTGCTAAAAATTGTCCGTCATTTCTACAAAATGTCTCGACAAGGACAATGATCGCTGCTGCCCTGGTATTAGGCGGCGCACTTGTCGGTAAAGCTTATTTTTCTGTAGCCATAAAAACCCTTATGAACCGCGCTGTTGCCTTTATCACCTCCTATCAAAAACCCTCTGAAACTAAAGGTTCCCCACAAGAGAATCCGCTCATACAAGCTCTGTCTCAGAAGCTGGATACTTTGATCCGTGAGGAAAGCCTGCTGCAAAAAGACATCCAAGCTCTGACTCAGAAGCTGGATAAGCTGACAAAAGACATACAAACTCAGTCTCAGAAGCTGGATAATTTGATCAGTAAATTTGAATCTTTAAAAACAAATCCTCCTGGACTCATACAACACCCAGTTGATAAATTCCTATCCCCAGCTTTACTCTCTCAGAAAATTCAAAAAGATGAAGCAAAAATGTTAAAAAATTCTCAAAAGGCTCTAGATAAACATAGGAAAAAGGACAGCACTGCGCCTTATGCCCGCTCTCTTCCCCCTTTGAAAACTGTCACCGCTGCGGTATTAAATTTTCAATGTTTTGCCCATGAGGAACAAGGAACAAGACCCACGATGGAAGACTTCCATTTTACCAAGGAAATAGATGAAGGGTTGCTGATAGGAGTCTTAGATGGACATACGGGTGTAGCAGTAGCAAAATATGCCAGTAAAATTATTCAAAATAATTTTTCCCGTTTCTTAAAATCGAATCAAGGAAATGTGCGTAAAACACTTAAATCAGTTACCCGAATTACTCAATCAAAAATTGAAAAGAGAACAGAATTTAATCATATTGGAAGCACAGCTGTGATTTGTTTTATCGATAAAAAAACGCATAAAATCTACACCGCTACAATAGGCGACAGCGAAGCCAATATTTATAGGAAAATTAATGGGCAATTTAAATCTATCCCTCTCTCATGCGTCCGTGATTGGACGGATGCTAAAGAAATCAAGAGAGCCTCCGTTCACATGAAAAAACCTGAGATAGAGCAAGAGTGGCCTCTTTCTAAAGAGCCCAAGAGGCTTCAATTCAGTAACTCTACAGGTGCTATTAATGTAAGCCGCTCTTTCGGCGATGTACGATACCAACCAGGGGTTATCAGTAAGGCTAAACTGTCAATCCATCAGGCAGAACCCGGTGATATTCTCGTTTTAGCTTGCGATGGTTTTAAAGATTACGTCACTGAAGATGAAACCATTCAAATATTGGGGCGTTCTTCATCTGGCAATCCAGCAAAAGACCTAACTATGTACGCCCTCAATGACAAAAAGTCCGGCGATAATGTCACCGTGGGTGTTGTTAGGATGCAATAGATCTTTTCAAAAGAGACTTAAAGACTACAGGGGTATATGCACAGAGCATTTACCCCTTCTTAACTATTTCCACAGGGAAAATTTTCTGGTTAATTCGAACACTTTGGCCTCATCTCCAAACAAAACAATCCCGTAGTAAACCAAATCGGCTTCTTTAATGTTTTTGGTGCGCTCCAACTGCTCTACATAGGTCCCTACCGTCATTGATTCGATAAAATCAACACATTGGATCCCTTCTTGAATCGCAGCCTGTCTCAGGCCTCTGATTTTATTTGAGTTTGCCGCCTTAATCATAAACGGCATTTCCGAGATGTTAGGATGGCTTCCTCCATCAGCATCGATATAGTTAGTTAACCGCAAAGGATCTTTTCCGATGACGGAACCAAATCCTATACACATATGAGCTAAAGCATTCATAATGATGCCGGGCTCAATTTTTTCATTCATGACCGCAACTAATTTCTTAGTAAACATAAGTCTCTCCTTTGAGGTGGTTTTTAAACTCCATTTGGGGTCAAATCCACGCTTTTTAAGCAGGATCCCCATTCTGCGCAAATCGCCTATTCTAAATCGAATATGTCAATTTGCGCAGAATGCGGCCCTGCTTAAAAATCATCGCCCTTATCTCACAGGGGACCTCCAAAGCAAGTTTTAAAACCACCTCCTTAATTAAGATTAATTTCTGTTGAAAAACAATGAACTGCCTGAGCAAAAACTCTAATCTTGTAAACATCCCCTTGATGCGAGAATTCCACTTTAACAAGCCCCGGCCTATCGAGAAAATGCCCCTGCTCTACCATAAATACGGTCGTTTTTTGAGGTAAAAGATGGAACTGATGCGCATAAACCGTCAGTCCCCCTAATACCGAGCCTGTAAAAGGGTCTTCATTGATGCCGACAAGCGGTGCAAAACACCGCATATGGAGTTGATTTTTGGAATCCAATGTCTCCTTCGAAACAAAGCACAGAACAATGAGTTCATGATCTTTTGAAAAAGCTGCCAGCGATTTAAAATCGCACTGCATCTGCTTTAAACCATCTAAAGACTGCATGGTAATGAATAACGATTTGCTTGTGGCATCGTACATGATAGGGATGGTGGAGTCGATGAGTTCAACACCGATACCAGCTGCTGTAGCGACCTTTTCATGAGAAATTTTAGATTGACGCAGCTGAGGCTCTGGAGGCTCATAAGCGACTCTGATCTGTTCATCTTCTTCAACAACCGCTTGCATGTTTAAAATGCCGCTGAGTGTTTCCACATTGAAATCATAGACTCCAGGCTGATCGATCTGATACCGCTTTTCATGGGCAATGACAAAAAGAGCTCCGACAGTCGAATGACCACAAAAACTAATCTCATGGCCCGTCGGAGTAAAATAACGGAGCCGAAAATCGGCCTTCTGACTTGGTAAAACAAACGATGTCTCAGATAAATTGAGCTCTCTTGCAATTTTACGCATCATCGTTTCATCGAGTGGCTCTGCATCCAAAACAACCCCCGCAGGATTGCCGCCAAATTTTTTATCGGTAAAGGCATCGACTTGATGAATCTGAACTTGCTTTAACGAGCTGATAGTTTTGAGATAATTATAAATCGTCGCTCGAGAAAGCTGCATTTTTGTAGCAATGTAGGCTGAAGCTTCCTTAAACTCGAAAAGTTTTTTTCCATACAGGACTGCAATGAGTTCTCGTTTTTGCCTTGAAGTTGCCGCCTGCATTGTCACTTGATGCGTTTTGAGATACTCCGCCATCAATCGATCTACATTGACCTGCCATTCGCTGACATCGCCTTGTTTCTGAGCCGATTGCAAGAACAATTCGAGCTGATTTTTTAAGTGATTTAATGAGCTTGTATCGTAGCGTAATCTTAGAAATCCTCCCATAGCATCCACCCGGTACACCATTGTTTTGACAGGCTTTCCATTAGTTAACACCTCCTGAAATGAACCCTCCTTCGGCGCTCCACCTTGATCTTCTTTGAGAGACGAAAAAGGGTTCAGAATTTCAATGACCTCACCTTGAGGGCTCAATAAAGCAACCTCGAGAAAAGGATAGAAAAAATCGACTAACCCTTGCGACAATCGTTTAAAGCTATCAATCTTCATGGTTTCCTCACTTATGAAACTATAATCTTATTCTAAATTGGAATTTCTGCCTAGCTAATTTTTTTATTTAATATAACTTACTCGTTTTTAGCGGATTAGAGATGATGATGAAAAAAATGTGATGGACGTGCTAAACTGATGCCACAAAAAAACAAAGGATACCTTATGGCTATAACTTCAGAAGCAGGGCGACACCCTCTTTATACGCTCGATACATGGAGCCATATCTTCTCATTTCTTCCTTTTTCAGACCTTAATCGTCCTTATCTCGTCTGTAAAATATGGGACCAATTTGTACAGGCTCGTTGGGAAGCCTTTTTACACAAATTGACAAGATACCGATTTGTTGAAACTTTTAGCTCTGATATCGCAGAGAAATCGATGACATGGAAGGAGGCCTACCGGTACTCTGAACTGGCCAGGCTACTTTCAAGAACTTTAGATCGAAATCTCCCGCCTAAGCCAAGAGTGACTTATGGAAATTCCACATATACCATATCCGACTCAACCGATGTGAAAATACAAAAAAGGGGGGAATCAGAATTTAAAGTCTTGAAGGGAGGGAGTGGAAAGGGGCTGATACATCTTGCAGTAGAAAATGAGTTTCTATTTGCTCTTCGAAAAGATGGTTACATTGTCCAATATGATTTGACTTCGGGGGAGCAAAGTATAATCCCCACTTCATGGGCTTTGAGCAAAAATAACACCCCAGTTCCTCAAGAGACGCGCGTAAGCCACTTTCATGTAGAGGGCGGCTATATGATCATCAAGTATACTTCTGCCCAGACCCGTACTGCCGAAACCATACCCTACCGCAACCCTGACCAGAGAGCGGTGCGTACCAATGATGCTGTTACCCTTGTTCGCCCTATTTTAGTTAAGCAGAAAATGCTTTACACGTTGTGGAAAAATAAAATTTTTATCTTGGATTTATTTAATAATAAAGAAATTAACAATCTTCAATTTACTGACACCCTTAACTATAACTCCCGTGAGTTTGCACAATCTCACGATATTCTTTTCTTAGCAGGAGATGAGGCAGTTCTTATGATCGATCCCATCACAGGGAAGGGATTAAAAAAATACAATGAGGTTTTCAAAGAGATTGCAATTATCGATAATCTTCTCTTTGGGACTGCCTATACATTCCCCCGCATAGTTGGCGGTTTTCTCACCGGCATTGGAATTACTGTGAAGGATCTCAATACAGGATGCAACATTTTGGAAATCAAAGACATTATTGACTTCCAATCTTCCGAAATCAGACCCGGGGTTTTGATGCAATTAGTCCAAATTTGCAGGGATCACTGCAAGAAATTTATACCGCCGGTGGTTAACCACGACGATTCGCTCTGCACAATTTCATAGCCTAACCCAGCTTCTTGCCGTTATCCCATTTAGATTCAGAGCAGATGCCTTTGTCGTCATAAGACTTCTTGACCCCATGCATCTGGTCTTTCAAGAAGGTTTGAAGCACTTGCGGCTTGCCATTTTCGAAATACTTGTTGAACTTACCCTGACGTAGACCGTTTTGGTATTCGCCTTCGAAAACGAGAGTCCCTTGATCATTCCAGCGGCGTGAGAGTCCATCGAGTTTATCATGGACATAATGGGCTTCATGAGCAAGGTTGCCATTTTCGAAATAACTCTTTTCAACTCCGTGCTTTTCATTGCTTTGAAAAGAGATCTCTGCGAGCAGCTGTCCGCCAGGATAATACTCTTTCATCACGCCATCTCTTTGGTCTTGCTTAAAAGGAATCTGGGCGACAATTTTTCCCTTCGCATTGAAGACCTGGCAGACCCCTTCTTTCATTCCATTGACGTGAGGAGTCGCGCTAATTTTATGTCCTTTTTCATCAAATTCCAGAGCTTCTCCTTCGGCTTTCCCATTGACAAAGGGGATCTCCAGAGATTTCTGTTTTTCGAAACCATTTTGCGAAGGGTAATAGACTTGATAAAGACCGTGGCGGCGATTTTTTTGGTAGTGATAGACGACTTCTTTCCCATCGGGCATCTTTTGAAAATATTTGCCGTCTAATTTTCCGTTGGAATACCAAGCCTCTGCCAGGAGATCTCCTTTTTCACCCCAAACCGCTGACATTCCATCTAGTTCGCCGTCTTTGTAGTATTTTAAAGTCTGAGTGACTCCATTAGGATAAAAGGTCTCGGCTTTACCTTGGAGCTTGCCAGCATCGTCGTAATGGACATAAGCTGCCAGCTGAGGAGTGGCAGAAGCTTTCTCAGAGCGGTGAAATTCACGGTGGTCACCGATCGGGTTCCCTTTTTTGAAATATTGTTCGAGACGGAGCGTCCCATCTTCAAAAAAGGTCTCTATTTTACCATCAAACTGATCCTCTTTGTAATGGGCTTTGGTTTTGATGACGCCATTTGCCCAATACTGTTCTTCAGAGCCCTCTTTTTTGCCTTCGTTAAAGTTGACAACCTGCTTAGGCTTTCCTTTCTCGAACCAAAAACGTGCAGGGCCGTGGGGGATGTCATTTTTATAAGAGACTTCTGCAAACAGATCACCCCGTTCATCCCACTCCCGATGCGCGCCTTCTTTCAGGCCCAATTGATAGTTTTGTTCACTTTTTAAAACGGCATTGCCATACCATTCTTTTCGCTGACCATTGAATTTCCCATTTGCATACTGTTCTTCGAGTTTTTTCTCTCCATTGGGATGCCAAGCTGTTAACGTACCGTCAAGCTCTCCATCTTTGTAAAAAGCTTTAAAGGCAGGCTTACCGTCTTCATACCATTCGGCATACTCCCCCTCTTTTTTCTGGTTTTTATAAGAGCCTTGTTTTTTTAATTGTCCCGAGGAGTAGTACTCTTTTTGGAGTCCTTCAGGCTCTCCGACAACATAGTGGAGCTCACATTTAGGTTTGCCATCGTCGTACCATTGTAAGATTTCACCATCGGGCTTTTTGTCTTTGATAGAATATTTAGAGGTAAGCTGGCCAGATGCATTCCATTCTTCAATGGGCTGCAAAAGATTTCCCTGATCATCAAATACGGCTAAGAAGGCTTGGGTGCCATTTTCATGCTGACGCCAATGTTTCCCAATGGGCACACCTTGACGGTGCTCTCCTTCGCCGATCACTTTCCCTTCCTTTGATAGAAAGCGCTCTTTTCCCTCTTTTTTCCCCTCTTTAAAAAAGACTTTGTAGGCTTCTTTGCCATTGGCATGATACTGCACATGTGTGCCGATGGGCTCACCTTTGCGATAGTCGCGCACTTCAATCATGACATTGTCTTCATTGTAGGCTACGCTTGCGGGATTTTTTCCATCCGAATCCAGAAGGCCTTGATCATAATGCATCGCTCGCTTGAGGGCTCCGTTTTCATGCCACTCCATGGCTTTCCCTTGCGGCATTCCGTTGACATAAGGAACTAAAGAGGCCTTTCCTCCCTTCTCATAATACCGGATAAAGTCTCCTACAACCTTATCATCCGCGTAGTGCGCCTCTTCAGCTTTGCCTCCTTCTAAGAAATAAACGATCTCATGGCCACTGCGCTTTCCTTGTTTGAAATGGGAGACGGCTTTGAGTTGTCCTGTCGGATAAAACAGTTGCACTTCGCCATCGAGGACTCCTTTGTCGTAATGGATCACTTTTTCGACATTGCCCCTGACATCTAAACTGAGCTCTAATCCATGAGGAGTAATTTTTGTTTTACCCTCTGCCTCTTGCTCAGAAATGACATCAACTTCTAGTTGGATTTGTCCATTCGGATGGTACTTGAGCACCTTGACGGCAGCAGGAGATTCCCCTTCAAATTCTTCGTAAAAAACAACCTTAGCGGGTTGACCCGACGGGTGGACCTCTTCAACTTTAGCTTTCCAATGAGGCTCTTGTTGCTTGAGCTGCGCTTGAATTGCAGGAGGAACTGCAGCAAAACCCCAGGAACAGATGCATAAGAACACAGCGAGAAAGCGCATAATCACCTCTTAAATTGATTTTGTCAGAATAACTGAAAGAGGTGAAATTGAAAAGCAACGAATTTGTAATGAAAAATTTATCAACAGGCGGATATAAATCACCTCAAGAATTCGGGGCGGCTGCTTCACAATCCTTACAAAATACAGCAAGTATAGCATTTTCTTTGTGATACTTTTTCCATGCCTCATTTAATTTATTACTTTCTTCCTGAACACGGTCTGCAAAACTGGTTTCCACCTGATTTTCTTGTTCGAAATCTTTCCATAATTGTTTTAACGGGCTAACATGGGCTAGTCTCGCATATCTTAAGGGTTGATTTTCCTGACACTTATTACAAAAAAAATAATCCGCTACCCCGTCCACTATCATACTTTGTAAGTGTTGTTTTTTAGCTTCATCACATTGCATTTTCACCAGGGATCGGTAAAAATGCGCTTTTGATTTTCTAAAATTCCTGGGCTTTTGAGGGCTCGCTATCAGGGGTTGCTGGCTTTTGTAAATAGGCGCAGTAGTCATAAAATATTTAAAGAATAATACCAGCAGAGATAAAAAGCTACCTAAAGAGACTGAAAACGCCTCTGGAATCCAGAGGCGCTTCAAGTAGAATGTTCATGAAGTCGAAGACTTACATGAATGCAATCCAACACAGGATCAAGCCCCACACGAGAGGGATAATCCCACAAACTTTTACAAAGCCAGGATTGCCCATGAGAATATCCATCAGCAAACGTGGAACAAAAAGACCCATAATTCCACGAACGATCAGCACCCAGCCTACTAAGGTCACCAGGATAAAGCCGTTCCAAGTCCACATGTCATATTGACTCAGGACAGTCAACCCTACCCAGAGGTAAGCAATTGAACTGTAGTAGATTAAACCAGCAGAATTCTTAAGAGCATGGAGCGCTTTCGCCAGATTGTCCGAATAAATGAGTTTCCATAGACCTATAATGGCCAACAATGGGCCAAAGATACTCGCTAACCACATAGCAGCGTTTGTCATTCTTTCCTCCTTAAACAAAGGGTTAATTTTACACCCTATCCTAATTCGCACCATAAGGATTAAAGAAATTATTTGTCAAAATATCATTTTACGCCCTGTGCAATTTTTAGCACACCATCCAACTGATCAAGTTATAGCGGTAAATTTCATCAGCACAGAGGCGCTGCGCGCGGGAGAGACGCTGAGGACGCAGAGAGGAAACTTAAAAATCCTCCTCTGCGTTCTCAGCGTCTCTTGCTTTGCGCTAGCGCCTCTGCGCTGATGAAACTCGTACTCTTAGGACAAAGTACTGATAACTACGTGATATGACAAAAGTTGCACATGGCGTCATTTTAACCGAACATAGCGCCCCATCAATTGCGCCTCTTCAAGGATGATTCCTTCCATAGCAGTTTCGACGTCTGATTTGGTGGCGCCTGCTTTTAAATTCAGGGGAGTTTTGAGAGCATATAATTTAAAATAATAGCGGTGCTCCCGGTCGGGAGGGCAAGGACCGTCGTATCTCATGACACCTCCAGTTCCTTTGCCTTGCGTTCCGGGAGGAGTGGAATTTTCTGCAATCAAGCGGGTATCAGGCGGCATGTTATAGACAACCCAATGGACATAAAGGCCATCTTTACGGACGTTCGGAGGAACGTCGGGATCGTCCATGATCAAGACTAAGGTCACTGTCCCCTTAGGAACCTGATGGATCTCTAAGGGAGGATTGATGTTTTTATCATCGCAGGTATAGAGAGAGGGGATTTTGCCCCCGTTGCTAAAGGCTTTGCTTGTTATTTGCATAAATCACCTTTATTTGAAGAGGTTGCTGAAAATCGATCGAGACGTCGCCAGTGTCTCTTTTCAGACATAGGATTCCGGCAGGGGAGAGGCGTCCTGTTGAAAAAATGTCCAAGGTGAGACTTTCCCGGGGCACTTGATTAAAAACGATTTGCCTGACTCCTTTCAGTTCAATGGTACGACTTCGCAAGATTTTTTCGGAGGTTTTGCTGCGGGCCTTCCACCCCTTTTTGTCCTTGTAAAGAGTCACTTCCATATCTGAACGGAGGGCTAACGCTTCAATTTGAAGCTCTTCGAGCAGCTCTTTAAACTGATCGATAGCTGCTGCCGAACTTTGACGCCGGAGCAAATCAACTGTCGAAAAAGTTGCGACTCCTGCCATCAACCCCACGAGAAGAATGACAATGACAACTTCAAGCAGGGTAATACACCTAATCTTCTGTTTCAGCTGGGGGGGAGCTGTCTGTGACGATTCCATGGGCTTTGTTGTATTCCTCTAGTTTAGGAGATGAAACAACGACTTCGTTATTTCCTCTGACTCTTTTAATGAGGTAGGGATTGCCCCAGCCATCGCGGATAAATTTTTTCACCTCTTTGCTGCTGATGAGTCCTGATTTTTGGAGGCATTCAATGAGTTTATCTTCATTCACATCGGTTTTTCCTCGAAGATCATTGACATTCGTGTTACCGATTTGAAGCTCTAGGTTCACAATGTCTTCGAGCTTTTTCATGCCTTGCTCGGTACGAAAGGCTTTGCCTTTATCAAGGGTGCCTTTCAAATTGTAACTCACAACACCGCCAATGAGTCCTATCAGCAAGATCACGATCATGATCTCTAGGAGGGTAATGGCTCTCTTTTTTTTCATAGCTGTCCTTATTGTTCTAGGATGGAACCGACATCTGTCAAAGGAATCAAGATGGATAAGAGAACAAGGCCCACAATCAATCCTAGCAGGAGAAGCAGCGCTGGTTGGAGGATTGTCGTAAACTGCTGGAGCCTTTTCTCTAAGTGTTCTTCGCAGATGTTGGCTATATTTTGTAACATAAAAGCGGTTTTTCCTGTCTCTTCAGCAATTGCTAACATGCGAGGCACAATAGGAGAGATGTGAGGAGAATCACTTAAAGGCACACTAAGGGCCTTACCTTCGCTGACTTGGCTCTCTGCTTCTGCGATGACAGCCTCTAAGATCCGATTTTTCATGACACGCCGAGAAAGTCTAAGAGTGGGAAGAATGGGAAGGCCGCCGGAAAGAAGCAGTGATGCTGTACGACAAAAACGAATGGTTGCAGCTTCGCGTATAAACTCACTTAAAAAA
Organism: Parachlamydiales bacterium; assembly: GCA_023265455.1. Taxonomy (GTDB): domain Bacteria; phylum Chlamydiota; class Chlamydiia; order Chlamydiales; family Rhabdochlamydiaceae; genus PALSA-1444. The sequence continues at coordinate 104,021 of JAHFTQ010000005.1, read as the reverse complement.
GGAATTTTGAGCACGACACTATCCCAGTAGGGACGAAGCGCTTTTTGGCGAACCAGGACCATGATGCTTCCTACAAAAATAAAAAATCCCAGCGCCAACCAAATCCCGTTTGCCACGACAAAATCACTGGCTCCAAAGATAAATTTTGTGATGGGATGAAGGGCTTTTCCATCGAAAAGATTTTTCATGGAAGGAATCACAAAGAGCAGCAAAGCAATAAAGACAACCATACAAAAACTTCCCAGGAATAAAGGGTAAGCCGCGGCAGAAAAGAGCTGTCTTTTGAGCTTATGCTGCCTTTGAAGAAGGCCGCAGAGTTCTTCAAAGATGGTGGGAAGCGATGCAGTTTGTTCCCCTGCATGGACCATCGCGATATAGATGGGATCAAAACTTTGAGGATACCGCTTCAAGGTCTCTGAGAGAGAAAAACCGGATTTAAGAGAGTCGCATAAATCCATGAGGAGAGGATGAAACCGGTGGTGATGGTATTTTTCTTCAACGATCACTAAACTCTCATAGAGTGGAATGCCCGCGCGAAGAAGCTGCCCTAACATGCGAGTAAAATCGAGTAGAAAAGGAAAGGGAAGCGTCAGCTCTTTTTTCTTATCTTCGAAGGCTGCGAGATCGACAACGAGGATGCGGGCGGCGCGCAGCTTCTCTTTGGCAGCAGAGATAGACTCGGCATCGATAACTCCCGAAACCTTTTTTCCTGCATCAGAAAGGGCTTGATATTGATAGAGCATTACTCTCCTTCATAACTGCGTGTCACGCGAAGCACTTCAGCAGAAGTCGTCTGGCCGCGGAGAACCAGCTCGGCGCCCTGATGGCGAAGAGAAACCATCCCCTGGGTTAATGCAACCTCTCGCAGCTCGGCGGCATCAGCACTTTTTAAAATCTGTTGCTTGATGGGGTGGCTCATCGACATGAGTTCATAGATGCCATACCGCCCTTTGTAGCCCAGGCCAAAACAGAGGGCGCATCCCGCTCCCCTATAGAAGGGAGGAAGACCGGAGATCCCCAGTTGCTGACTTTCGGTAGAAGAGGGGGTATAGCTTTCACGGCAATGGGGACAAATGGCGCGGACAAGCCTTTGGGCTACGACACCGACGACCGTGGAAGAGAGAAGATAGGGCTCAATGCCCATCTCAACAAGCCGGGTCAAAGCAGAAGGTGCATCATTCGTATGGAGTGTACTGAGCACTAAATGTCCTGTCAAAGATGCTTGAATCGCAATTTCTGCTGTTTCTTTATCACGAATCTCTCCGATCATGATGATGTCAGGATCTTGCCGCAGAATGTGCCTTAAACCTGTTGCAAAATCGAGGTGGATTTTGGGATTGACTCCGACTTGAGCCATGTTAGGCAGCTTATACTCGACGGGATCTTCGATGGTCATGATGTTCACTTCGGGAGAGTTCACATCATGGATGGCGCTATAAAGGGTGGTCGTTTTCCCACTCCCTGTAGGGCCTGTCACAAGAATGATCCCTTCGCTCAAGTGAATCAGCTTTTCGAATTGATTTAAGACATCAGGAGCCATCCCCAGGCGGTTAAGACCTAAAACGATATTGCTTTTGTCGAGAATCCGTAAGACAACACGCTCTCCATAGACAATTGGAATCGTGCTCACCCGAAAGTCAATTTCTCGGCCCCCGATTTTGAGCTTGATACGACCATCTTGGGGAAGTCTTTGCTCGGCAATATCGAGCTTGGCAAGCACTTTAATACGAGCTAGGAGTTGACCTTGCAGCTCTTTGGGAGGGACATGGCGAAGCTGAAGAACACCATCAATCCGGTAGCGGATGACCAAGCCTTGCTCAGAGGGCTCAAAATGGATATCGGAAGCCCCTTGTTGGATCGCCTCTGTCAGAACAAGATTGAGAAGGCGGATCACAGGGGAGTCGGCCGTCTGCGCTAAAAGATCGTACCCTTCGGTATCAACGTCTGGTGCTAGGCTGCTATCTTTCAATGTTGCAATGAGAGCAGAAGCGGCATTGTCTTTTTGATGATAGCATTGTTCGATGGCAGTTTCGATCGCCTCTAGAGGTGCGCAGATTTCCCTGACCTTCTTCCCTGTCAGACATTGGATCTCTTCAAGAGTTTCTAAATCGAGGGGATCTTCCAAAGCCACGAGAAGACAGCTCTCTATTTCATCAACAGGAAGAGCTTTGCGGGCTTTTACAATCCCATAGGGAAGGACCTGAACTTTGTCTTGGACAAAGCGGTAGGAAGTCAAATCTGTGACATAATCGATCTGAAATTCCTGACAAAGGATTTTGTTATCTTTCATGCTTAAAGAATACCTTCAGGCTTTCTTTGAAAAGCTTCTTGCTGGCTTTTTCCCTGGCCTCATCAACGCGGACTAAAAACTCAGGGATATCGCCAGGTCTTTTCTTGAGATCCTCAAGGCGAATTTTCTCCATCTGATACTTAGGATCATAGACAATTTTCGGGGTGATGAAGAAAAACATCTCCGTATCGTGATCGGCTAGATGAGTAGAGCCAAAAAACCTTCCAATGCCTGGAAGATCTCCGAAGAAAGGAACTTTTTCTTCGTGATCCAAGCGGGACTTGCGACGCAGGCCCCCTAAAATGACGGTTTCACCGTCAACGACTCTGACTTCATTTTCAATATGCCGACGATCGACTAAGGGTTGATCGCCTGCGTGGGGCTTCATTGTATCAAACGAAATGTTTGTCTTCATTGTGACGCACCCTTGCTCTTCACTTTCACCTGGCATGTGAACAATCGGTGTTAAGACGATGGTGATTCCATACTGAGCCCTTGCAAACGACTTTTCAAAAGCAATCCCTTTATTGGTATCGACAGGAGCTGCGCCGTTATTGATCGACAGCTCTTCTACAATAGAGATGGTGGCAGGCGTTTGATTCACTGTGATGACAGAAGGGGCAGCGTTAAGTTGAATATCATCTTGGGTGAGTAAAAAATTGTAAGCAATGTCATAGTGCGGCGTATATTTGTGGGCAGGGCCGTGAAAGAAAAACTGTAGAACTCCCCTGCCAATCAGGTTTTTATCTCTGATATTAGGTCCCATTGTAGGGGTATAGGTGACTCCATTATGTGTTTTTCCGAGCTTCAGTAAATTGAGGCCAAAGTTGTTTTGGGAGTTGATCCTCCGCTCAAACAAGAGAACCTCGATTTGAACCATTTTTTTCGGAATATCGAGTTTTTTTAGTAGATCCTTAATTTTTTCAAGGGCATCTCTTCGCACCGTCATCAAAATCGTGCCGGTCTTAGGATCGGGAATAAAATGGTCGGAGAGATTTTGTTCTATCTCGAGCTTAGTTGAGACGCCAGGTTTGAGTGGGGGAGGGGAAACGACTAAAGGAGGCATGGGTGGATATCCATCAGGAGGAGCTCTCGACCCTTGCACCTGTGAAGAATAAGACACTTCGGTCTCTTTAGGAGCGGTATCTTGGCTGGCTGTTAAGAGCGAAATATAAACTTTTTGCAAAACCTGCGCTAGATCAGTGGGATCACTATGACGACATTCATAGTGAAAAATCGTCATCTCCGCAGGATCTTCCAACTGCGATTCTGTCTCCCTGACAATTTTTTCTGCTCGATCGACGCTTTCTTTAGCTCCAATAAAAACAAGGCTATTGCTCTGCCCTAAGGCGAAAATTCCAAGCCCCTCTTGATCGGGTTTTGCAAAGGGAGGACGGCTCTTTTCAAGCGCTTCACAAAAAAACGTTGTTAAGATTTTCTCCATCTCTTTGACGGGAATCTTTGAAACTGAAACCACCCGCGTCACTTTTCCATCATTACAACCCCACACCTTATCGTAGAAATCGAGCAGTTTATCGACTTCTTCTTTGACTGCGACAAGGGCAATCTTATTTCCCAGCTGATGAACAAAGGTTTGTTTGTTATCGGAGAATTTTTCAAAAAATTGAAAAATCGTTCTCACCTGTTCAACAGGGGGAAGGACCAAGTAACAAACCCTTGTCCCTGCAGGAAGAATTGCAATTTGTTCACGCCGGTAGGCAATTGTGTGAACAGCGCCATAATCTTGTTTGAGAAGATAAAGCTGCCTTGCATAGGTATTGAGCTTTTTTAGCCCAAAGCCGTGATGGTAGAGCATCATTTCTAAAAGATCACTCCACGATTGGCGAGGGATGGGAATGTTCGAGTAGAGATGAAGCTTAAGCGCAGAAAATTCAGCTGGAATCACATAAAGATAATCGGGAGATCCATACTCCATCACGAGCTGAGCCAATGTGATCTCTTCTTGATCCCATAGAGCATAAGGCTCTCCATCTTGGGCTCCTTCTTGAACGGCCGACTCACGCCAAGACTCCTCTAGTTCAACTTTTTCTTTTTTCAGGCGATTGACCTCTTCAAGAACAGTGCGAAATTCAGTTTCGTCTGCCTGACTTTTGGCAAGATGACGAGCAGCTTCGTAGGCTTTTTCGAGACTTTTCTTCAATGAGGCTAATCTGTCATTGAGAAAAGCGATATCGGTTTCAAAGGGAGTATTCCTCTGGACTAATGTAGCCTTTTTCTCAGAAATCGACTCTGCGAATAGAAGTAGCGGCACTAGGATGATGCCTAAAATCAGAAAATATACTTTGCGGAGGTGCGATTTTTGCATAAATTGAAATACCCAATTTACACGGGATTCCATATGATTTGCAAGAACCTATCTCACTATTTTAAATATGGGATTTTATGGTTTGATCTCTTGATTCTGGTTGCTTGGTTGATGCCCCAGATCAAGGGAAGAGATTTTATTTTTGGCCATCATCGATGACCGTGAAGGCTCATGCCTAGGATGTGAGGACGATTTTTTCTCGGTATTGACGATCAGAGCTAGCGGCTGAGATTGAGTTCTCATTTTGTCAAAGCACCGGCCTCTCAAAGCAACTTTTCCCTTGCCAACTTCCAGCTTCTCAAACATCACAAGCTCCCCTTGAATTTCATGATGCAAGAAAGCTTCAAGATCACGCGCTGTCTTCAAAGGCCTCCAGCGACGGCCGGTTTTCACCCACCAATCGCCCTCTTTAACGATAACGCGCCGCTGGCCTAACTGGCAGGTGATCTCTGTGGGAGACCGAGGTCTGATCGCTGTGATCATTTCGTCGGGTTTTAAAACCATTTGGGCAGAGGGCTGCAAAGGGATTTCTATCTTAGCCGTCGCATAGCCCGTGGAATCCCACACCTCCATCTGAACGCCTTTTGCATGAGAAGAAATCATCTGCATCAAGGGAGCTCCTGGCTCCTCTCCTCTTCTCCAAGCTAGACCGTCCCACCAAAGTGTATCTCCCATTTCTAAAAAATAGACCCTACTGCCCAATTCCACTTTATGCTTTGTACTCAGCTCTTGATACTCTTCGCCACCCCATTGATGCAAAAGCTGATCAGAAGTCCACATTTTTCCTTTCCTGACGCATTGGACATAAAACTCATCTTCCAGCGATCTTTGGAAAAATAAGGAAGGTGTCATGACAATTTCATCCGTAGGTCCGATCTGCAATAAAACCTCTTCACCACTGAGAGACAAAGGAAGAATCATGAGGTCGGTTGCCGTCTTGCTAAATCGATAAGAGCCTCCATCCCGAGAAAGATAGATCTTTTGACCAAACGCCGCATCTTGCCGATCGCCTGAACTTTTGAGCCCTAAAGAAATCCCAGGACCTCCCCGGCTATCGGGCCGCGTGTTTTTACCGATCAAGATCAGTTCCTGGGCTAATAATTCCGCAACTGGAGAAAGATTTTTCGGCAGGAGTCCTAAGGGCCCCTTCCCTAGACTTGCCCTATCAAACTGCGGCCATGTAAAGCCGCTTTGCATAAGGCTCGCTTCTCTAGAGTGATCGCCTAAGCTCAAGAGTCCTACAGTAGCAATGAATGTTGCCACCACCGCCAGGCCAACTTGCATCTTGAAGGCAAGCCTTTCTAATCTTTTCCATGAAGGGTTAATGAGTTCCATCGTTCCCCCATTCTAGGGAATTCGGACAATAATTTAAAAATCTTTTTGCCAAAAAGATGATGAATCATTAGATTGCAAATTATGTAGGAGTAAAATTTATGGACGGTAATAAACCCAAAGAAGGTGTCTCTGTGAAAGAAATCGAAGAATTTGCGAAAAAACATCGCTTCGAAGTGTTTTTATGCTTGATGTTTCTCTTTGCCTGTATTTTCAGCCTTATTGGTTACTTTCGAGGTGGTTGGAGTATTTTCTTTGCCATGGGCGGAGCAATTTTAGGCGTGATTTTCCCCGTCAAGACCGAGTCGATGCTCAAAACGGTGTTTCAATTTGTCTTCAAACAAGACACTGTTCTTCAGATCGTTCTAGGTGTAGTCGGACTTATTTTGGCCATCTTCATCCCCTTCGTGATTTTCCTGCTTACGGGATTAGTCGGGGGCCGTTATATGTACCAAATGGCTATGGGACCAAAGTAAGCAATTTCTCTCTGTACTGGATGTAATCGAGAAGAGAGATATCCTGACTTTGGAAATTTTCCTGAATCAGAAGATAAGCTTCAGGATCGTAAGTTTTTGACGTAGGCTTGGAACCGTCCCAGCCTGCGTTTTTTTTCAACTCCTGCCAAGCTGCTAATTCCCCTTCTGACGTTCCTGCGGCTTTCTCAAGTACAGCAATTCTGAGTAAATTATAAGCAAACAGAATGCACCCATGACGTACAACTTCGCTCTTTTTCTCCCAAAACGCATCGTCTTTTTCCATTGATATTTTCAATGTTTTGGCCTTGTCTAAAGCCTCTAATAGCTGCCCCTCTGCGATGAGCAAAGAGCATCTTGAAAAATCGGTATAATAGGGAGAAAAATCTCCTATTCTCCTCAAGGCTGCTTTTCCATAGCTGGCCGCCAACCCGCTTTCACTATAACCTAAAAGTTTTTGCGCAATCGCCCCGTCGTATTTTGCATGAAGCTCAGGGTGTTTTTTTAGAAGTTTTTGTAACCGAACAAAATGGTCCCCCGGCTGACCCTCCCACCTTTGGTAAGCGATATCAGCTGCCAGAAAATCACCCTGAGAGTCACCCCTTAACCAATAAAAGGCTCCCATTAATCCCACTACGGTGCAGAGAACCCCTCCACCGATCATGGGCAGGTGATTTTTCATCCAATCTACGGATTCTTTTTTGATAAACCCAAACTTTCCAAACGGAACTTCTTCCATACACTATCCTATTTTACAGCCTAAAAACACTTTTTCCATCTCTTCGAGGGTATGATGCAGCATAAATTTTTCTTTGACAAGACTGTGGGCTGCTTCTCCAAATGTCTTACGTAAAAGAGGATCTTCAGCCAATTTCAAAACGGCTTCGGCAATTTTTGCTGGAGAAAACGGGGGCACTAAGAGTCCTGTGACTCCCTCTAGACACACCTCTGGAAGACCTCCCACGGTTGTTGTGATCAAAGGCTTTTGCAAATAGGCCGCTTGTAAAGAAGCTTGAGAAATCCCCTCATGGGCGGTACTGAGCAGTGTGAAGATATCAAGAGCTGCGATTGCCGAAAAAGGATTTTCCACGTGGCCTGTGAACGTGACAGGCAAAGAACTATCGACCAAATGACGGTATTGATCTAAGTACCCACCACCCACGATCACCCACTTGATGTGAGGGAGATGTTTAAGTAAGCGGGCAGCTTCAACGAGATCTTGAATTCCCTTCCAGGATCGTACTACACAGACCGTGCCTACTAAAATATCGCCTTCGTTAACACCCAAACGAGCACGAAACGCCTGCACCTCTTCGGGATCGACAGCGATGGGCGCTACACCTGTAGGAACACAACGGAGCCGGGTCAGAGGAATCCTGGCCTGCCGTGCTAGAGTCGGGATAATCCCCGACGAAGTCGTGACAACAAAATCTGCCAGACCGCGGTATAACATCAGAGCGTTGAGCCCTCCCTTAACGGGAGTCGAAAGATGACGCGTGCGCACAACCTTGCAACGCACCAGCCTTGCAGCAATCCCTCCGATCCAAGAATCCAGCGAAGAGTGCGTGTTAACAATCTCAATAGAATGCCTACGGAGGATCTGGACCAATTTAATCAAAGCGGAAAGGATGGATCTTCTGTGAAAATCAATCTCATAAACAGTGAACCCTTCTTTCCTCGCGTAGTCAACTAATTTACCACCCTTCACAACTGCAAAAATGATCTCATGACCGCGCTGACGAAGGCCTAACGCCTCCTTAAGGATGCGCATTTCTTGCCCGCCCCAACCATTGGAGCTTTCAGTGTGTAATATTTTCATTGAGGATCCTCTTATGACCCGAAGAGAAGGGAAGATGAAAGAGCTCGTCTTTTTTTTTCCATTCAAAACCTTCGACTTCTCTCTTCTCAGTTGCTTGATATAACGTCGGGTATAGCGTTGCATTATACCGGGTAAAGCCTTGTTTGACGAGAGGAAATTCTTGGATCTTTTCAAGAGGCAAGTTGACAGGAAGCGGCTCGTCTAAAGCTGCATAGGGAAACTCATACAAATCAGCCATCACTTTGCCCTCCCCCTCTCGCTTGACTAAAACCTCGTCTTCCCAGCAGATCACCGCTACTTGACGTTTCAAAAAAATCGTTACCGGAGGTTTTTTCTTCTTGGGAAAGGATAAAGCCGTTCCGTCGCGATAACTCACGCAGTCTTGTCTTAAAGGACAAACATCACACTTAGGTTTCCGCTGACAGACTAGCGCGCCTAATTCAATAAGACCCTCCATCATAACCCAAGGCTGCTCTTCGGGGAGAAGTGAGAGCGTTAAAGCTTCGTAGTGTTTCCGATCAGAAGCCCACTTATCAGAACCAAAAAAACGGGAGAGTACCCGAACCACATTTCCATCGACGGCAGGAGCTTTTTGCTGAAAAGCAAAACTGAGCATTGCGCCCACAGTGTAAGGCCCAAACCCAGCAAGCTGTTCAAGATGATGTCTCTCAGAAGGAATGACCCCGCCGAAATCGAGCGAGATCTGCTGCGCGGCCCGGTGAAGATTGCGGGCGCGGCTGTAATAACCCAGCCCCTCCCAGGCCTTGATGACAGCTTCCAAAGGAGCCTTAGCAAGCGCCTGAACAGTGGGAAATCTTTCCATCCACCGAAGAAAATAAGGGATAACCACGACAACTTGAGTCTGTTGAAGCATGACCTCAGAGATCCATACACGGTAAGGAGTTCTCTCCTCCCTCCAAGGCAACTCCCTCCGTTCATCTAAAAACCACTCTTTTAACTTCAGCATGCCTAATTATGCTTCTGGCACGCTTTTCGCATCTAGTCTTAAAAAGGAGAAATATATGGAAAACCCTCAGTGGACCCCCACTCATTCAGAACTACACCGCGTGATGCAGCGAGAAATCGAAACCCTCCGAGAGCTTCTCGCCAACCTATGCCAAGAAGAAATTTTGATTCTAAGGAAAGAGACTGCCTATTGGCAGAAGCTCATGGAAGAGCGAAGAGCTCTCATTGAACAATTGAGTGGTTTAAGACAAACCAGATTTTCTGCCATTAAATCTTTGGAAGAGAATATATTGCAAACAAATATCCCTTTAGAAAAACTCCTTCCCCTTAACAACGCGAGCAGCTGGGAAATTCTTTCCCTGCGAGATCAAATTCTGACTCTATCAGACCGGATGAGCCTCCAAAGCAGCCGCAATGAAATGCTGACTCAGCTAGCCCACTATCAGAGGGAGCCTAAGCCAGGAGAGAAACGGAAAATCTCCATTGCGACAGAGACCCTCGAAGACTATAATGAGGATGATGCTATCTAAATCAGCGGGCTTACTCTACGGCCCCTTGGAACACCACCTCGACCATATCGCTCCCTTTTGCAGCTTAGCAAGGATTCCTCTGGTCATCACAGACGAAGAGATCGCCGAGCAAGCTAGACTTTACTATCCCAATCTTAACATATTAGAATGGAATTGCTTAGAAGCGCCTTTCAAGATAGTTGAGAGATTCGAGTCTCTCTACTGCACCATTGCCCGGCCTTTCTACGACGAGCTATTTTTTATCGCTGAAAAAACGCTTAATAAAAAATTACAAACCTTTTGGCTGCCCCATGGAAATTCTGACAAAGGCCATCATGTCCCCTTATTGGAGGCTCTCAAAGATGAAAATACCCTCCTCGTCTACGGACCTAAAATGATCGATTTTTTGAAGCTTAAAGGGATTTCTAAGCCCTATATTGAAACCGGCAACTTCCGCCTCGAATACTACCGCCGCCACCGCTCTTTCTACCAGAAAATGATAGACCCTTGGTGCCCGCCCGGGGCGAAAATCATTTTATATGCCCCCTCATGGGAAGACGGTGAAACTTCCACCTCTTTTTTTAAAGAGACGAAGCTGCTGATTTCGCACATTCCCTCGGGGTTTTGTCTTTGGATTAAGCCGCACCCAAATCTTGAGAAAGATATTCGCACTGAGCAGCTGGCGCTCCAGTACAGCCAGCACCCCCAAGTCAAGTTCCTCCGCCATTTTGCCCCCATTTATCCCATTCTTGAAAAAACCGACATTTACCTCGGCGACATGTCTTCTATTGGGTACGATTTTTTAGCGTTCAATAGACCCATGTTTTTCTTTAACCCCAATAAGCGTCCCCTGAACGATCCCGGCTTATTTCTCCACCGCTGTGGCCACACTTTAGAATCCAGCTCTCAATTTTTCAAAACTCTTGACCAAGATCAATCCCATTTGACAGAGATCCGGCAAGAGACATACACTTATGTCTTTGGGTAAAGCGGCTTGACAACTTGGACTGGAATTCACACCGGCCTTCCTCACTACTTGGACCACCTGGGTGTTCTTTGCATCCTGCTTGACCTTCCTTTATTGGTGACGGAAGCGGCAACATACGCTGCTGCTCGCAAATTTTATCCCGAGCTCAAATGTCAACATGTTGAACTCTCCGAGCTTTCCTTGAGCTATCTATCAGAAAATTTCGATGTGATTTTTGAGTCTGGCCACCGGTGGGGGGCTGAACTTCTTCCCCTTTTTGAACTTTTATTTCATAAGAAAATGAGAATCGTTTACTGCCCTCATGGAAATTCTGATAAAGGCCACTCTGAACTCAATCCTACCCCCAAAGACTTGTCGCTCTACTATGGCCCGCACATGAAAAATCTTTTGGCCAAAACACCTCTCAATGGCACCGTTCGAACAGGAAACTATCGATGGACCTATTACCGTCAAAGACAACCTTTCTATGATAACCTTCTCCATCTTCAACTGGATCCTCAACGTAAAACCATCTTTTATGCTCCCTCTTGGCCAGACGGAGAAAACCCTTCTTCTTTTCTCAGTTGCTGTGAACGTGTGATCGAAGAGATCGGAGAATTTTTTAATGTCTTGATCCGGTGGCATCCCTTTCTAGACGATCTCTATCCCGTTCAAACCGAGCAACTCAAACACCGCTACGAAGGGAAAAGCGGCATTAACTTTCTCAATGATTTTCCCTGTATTTACCCCATCTTGCAAGCTTCAGATGCCTATTTAGGTGACTTTTCCTCGATTGGCTATGATTTTCTCACCTTTGACAGACCTCTTTATTTTTTTGACACCTACCCTGGTACACTAGACCGCTGTGGAAGTCGGTTGCTTTTGGATTCCCATTTAGGAAAGCAACTCCTCCAGCAAGAAGATCGTGAAGAGAAGAAAAAACTCAGAAGGGAAGCTTACAAGGACGTTTTCGGGGAAGAAAGGGAAGGCAGCGAAATACTTCAAGAAATCCAAGAGGCTCTATCCTTCGAGAGAGCCCCTTGGACTAAACTTTAGCGTGTGCAGCCACAGTCAGATTTGGTCTCTTTTTGATCAACATCTGCTTTAACTACAGTGTCTTCAGAAGTTGTTTTAACGTCTTCAGTCTTTGGAGCCTCTGGTTCCTCAGCAGGATTGCCAAGAAGGAGAGAAGTTCCACCACATACACACATCGCTAATAACATCATTTTCAATTTCATAAACACATCCTCCTATCGGGGTTTTTTTCAAAATTGACTCTCAATATACCCTTCTTAATCACTCCTTGTCAATCGAAAAATCATCATAGAGCGGGGGTAAGATCATAACGAATGAGATATCATTGAAATTTCCCGCAAGAGCCGCAGCATCCACTTCATACGCAGAGCCTCCCTCGCAGAGCGGATAGACATGACTCACCTGTCCTACCTTCAGTCCACTAGGAAAAACTCCATCCATCCCGGTCGTCACAAGGAGATCTCCCTTTTGAATCAGAGGAACAGTCGATACAAGATTTCGACTAGGCCCCTCTTCATCTTCGAAATCATAGTTAAAGCCCACTCCTCGAAGAACCGTTGAACGATTCCGGAGCAAAGAAGTTCTAACCCCATTCATTTCCCCCTTGGCCAAATAGAGGTTCTTATCCTCTCTCAGCACTCGCACCGAAGGGGCGATCAACGGATCAGTCATCAGCCTCACACGGGAGCGGTGCTCGCCGACATATTCCACAATCCCCACTAGAGAAGTCCCTAAAACTACAGGACTATTCTTAGCGATGACAACCTTTCCAAACTCTGCATTCGACTGATTGCCTAAGTTAATCCACAGTGTGCTGGCCCACGATGCCGATTCACGGAAAACAACTTGGGCAATCACCGCTGGCATATACATTTCAAGAAGCCGCTCAATTTCCATTCTTCTTCTCTTCGCAGCCCCTTCTCCTGTCTCAAACCGTTTTAAAAGTTGAGCCTCTTCTCCAATCAGCTTTTCTAAATCAATCTGCGCTTTGAGTAATTCCACCTGTTGCTGAAGATGGTGATTTTCCAATCGCAAAGAGGCGATTTCTTCACGTATTTCTGGAGAAGCGTAATACCCCCCCGAGGGCCAGATCGTCGCCGCATACAAACAACCCTTTTTAAAATAAGAAAACAACCTCCAAGGAGGAGCAATGGCCGCTACCGCCGTCGAACGGAGTCCATCCGAAACCCTCACTGGCAAACTCAGCTGACATAAAATGATAATAACAATGAAAAGATAAGAGTGGCGCCTCATACCTGAATGCTAGATTAAACGAGTGATATCTTCAACCACTCTCAAAAGATTTTCATCTGAAAGGCCTGCTAGATTCATGCGACCATCGGAGGTTAAGTAAACGGCAAATTCTTTTTGCATCCGTTCAACTTGCCTTTGATCAAGTCCTGTATAGCAAAACATCCCTGAACCCTCAGCCATATAACGATAATCTTTTTTTAAAGAGCGAAAAGAAAGCTCTTCTACAAAGCGCTTTCTAAATTTTGCAATTCTCTCCCGCATCGCCCCCATCTCTTTTTCCCACTTGGCTCTGAGATGAGGTGTCGATAAAATATGTCCGACAATAGCTGCTCCATGACGAGGAGGATTTGAATAATTCGTGCGGATGATCGTCTTAATTTTGGAGCGCACCACTTCGGCTGTCTTTTGCGACTCTGTGACAATAAAAAGTGCACCGATTCTCTCTGAGTAAAGCCCAAAATTTTTCGATTGAGAACCGACCACCAACATTTCTAATCCCGCCTGAGCAAAAAGACGTACCCCTCCTGCATCCTCTTCCAGCCCCTTGCCCCACCCTTGATAAGCAAAATCAAAGAGCGGCAAAAGTCCCTTATCTTGGAACACTCCCAATAGCTCCTTCCATTGCTCTAAAGATAAGTCGGCTCCTGTAGGATTATGGCAGCAGGCATGCATGACAACCACTGTGCCCGGTGTCAGATCTTTTAAGACCTCGCACATTCTTTCAAACGCCAGCGCATTTTTTTTCCTGTCATAATAGGGATAATGCCCGACGATCATCTTGCAACTTTCGAAAACTCCCTTGTGGTTAGGCCAAGTCGGATCAGAGATGACAATCTTTTCTCCCACCTCTTGCTTGAGAAATTCTCCTCCAATTCTTAAGCCTCCCGTCCCTCCTGGCACCTGCGCTCCGCAAATCCTTTTGCCTTCTCCCGACCAAAAAAAATCGCCAAAAATCAAAGCGCCGATCTGTTGTAAAAAAACAGGATCTCCCCCTATGGGAAGGTAATCCTTTGTCTTCTCTTCTCTGATCAAAAATGCCTCCGCCTCTTTGACTGATTCTAGAACCGGAGTGATCAGCTGATCATTCTTGTAGACCCCTACACTCAAATTAATTTTATCAGGACGCGGATCTTTCTCAAAAGCGACCTGCAAACCAAAAATCGGATCCTCAGGAGCCGGAGCAATATGGTGAAAAAACAACTTACTCATATTCCCGATATATAGGGTAAAAAAGATTTTTACTGTTGGAAAAACCGCCAACCACTTAAAATGATTTTCCCCCTCATCATGGGGCGTTAGCTCAATTGGTAGAGCGCCACAATGGCATTGTGGAGGTCAGCGGTTCGAATCCGCTACGCTCCAAAAATAAAGCTTTTCTCTGCGAGGTTTTTTTATTGGTTTTTTTTATCGAAAAAGATGAAACTCGTCTTAGTCTGCTCGAGTTCTTTTTGGCTTCGCGCAATTCTCGTTTCCCAATCTCGGATGCAATCTTCTTTCGTCGGCACGCGAAACCGCCCAATGTACGTTTTGTTGAGAGTTTCGTTTACTGCAATCTCAGCAGAAATACCTATACGCTGATAGACGTCGAAAAGAGGAACAGTAAATAGAGACAAAGGAAAGAGCTCGGCCAGTCTTTTCAATCCCGCATACAATTCCGTTTTATCCGAATCAATTTTCTCAAAGTCAACAACACAGACATATTTTCCATCCATGCTCACTTCCGGAAAATTGCGGTAACCAACATCCCAAAACCCGGTTTCTTCGATGAACCGTGACATGTGACACACTAATTGCACCATGTTTTCTCTAAAAACAGACGAACATTTTGTAGACTCCAAGTGGATAAAGATACGCACCCAAAACTGTTTGTGATCATCGCTAGTCATAACCAACGGCATTTTCTCTTCGACATAAAGAGCCACAGCACCATCTTGCGACCCCATCTCTGGTACGTCGATGAAAGTTGACAAAGGCACCCGACACCAAAAAGGACGCTGATGGATTGCAAAATTGTGCGCTTTTTGCGCAATTATCGCCTCCTGTGCAGCTATTTCAGATCGCCTCAGTTTAACAACAATAGAGGAAAATTGGTGATGTCCCCATACTGCAGTGTGGCCGCCTCTAGACAAAAAATAAAAAGAGCCTTGAGCTTTCCCCTTCTGCCAATTTTGGGTATCATCAAAGAAAGAAGCAGCGGTAATTGCTTCTTCTTTTAATTGTAAGAGCTGCTCGTTTGTGAGTAATGGCCCTGGCTGTGAACAAACCGTATCTGGCAACTCGACTTTGCTGAAATGAGCAATAAACTTTTCCGCCGTCTCTTTCACGATTTGGTAAGGAGTTTGAGTTAAAGTAGAAGAAGCAATAAACATGGACTAATTATAAAACGTAAAAACATTTTAATTCAACTTAAAATATTTATCTTACAATTCCCTACCCGCAATTTGCCTTATTGAACCTGTCTCATCATTTTAAATATGGGATAGATTCACTATACACAAACATCTCCCAAAGAAGACGGTGATTTTAACAAAAAAACTGAGGAAGAAAGTTTTTTCTTCAAACGCATTTAAAACAGGACATGAACCTATACCGCTCGAACTGTTCGGAAATTCCGAATAGTTGAGCTTCCAGACTATTCGCACCAGCTTGTCTTGCCACATTTTACCAGTAAGTTACCTTATGGGTAACATACTGGTCATTTTCGCTGGACTTGGGATCATTCCCCTTCGAGGAGATCGAGGAATGCCTGTAGTTGCTTAGACCTTGTAGGGTGACGCATTTTGCGGAGCGCTTTGGCTTCGATTTGCCGGACCCGCTCGCGTGTAACTTTAAATCTGACGCCTACTTCTTCGAGCGTTTTCGGCTTGCCATCCAAAAGTCCAAATCGTTCAATGAGAACCGTTCTCTCGCGGTCTGTCAGCGTTGAAAGCACTTCTCCCATCTTGTCTTTCAAGATGGAATAACCAGTCGCTTCTGCAGGCGATTCAGTAGAAGTGTCTTCTAAGAAATCTCCAAACTGACTCTCACCACCATCGCCCACTTCGGCTTGGAGTGAAATCGGATGCTGGGCAATCTTGTAAATTTCTCGGATCCGCTCAGGCGTCAGTCCCAGCTCGGTAGCAAGTTCTTCCGGTGTCGGCTCGCGGCCTGTCTCCATCATGAGCTTTTTAGCGCCGCGGAGCACCTTGTTGATCGTCTCGATCATGTGAACAGGAATACGAATTGTTCGAGCTTGATCAGCAATCGCTCTTGTCACCGCTTGACGAATCCACCAAGTGGCATAGGTTGAAAATTTATAGCCGCGGCGGTATTCAAACTTTTCGACAGCTTTCATGAGCCCCATGTTCCCTTCCTGAATCAGGTCGAGAAAAGAAAGGCCGCGGTTCGTATATTTCTTCGCAATCGAAATGACGAGGCGCAAGTTGGATTCAACCATCTCTCGCTTCGCTTCTTGACTCTTGTCCATCCAGCGCTGAAGCATGCGGACATCTTTCTTAAACTCATCGAGCGTCCGGCCGCCAGCCAGTTCTCGTTTTGAAAGCTTCCGCTGCACAGCAACCAGTTTAGCTGCTGCAAATTTGTTCTTCTCAGCCCTTGGAATCAGCTCTTGCATCTCTTTTTCAAGAGAGAGAAACCTCTCGTACGCGGTCATGATCACTTCGCCAAAATCTTCGATGATATTGTGCCTGAGATGCATCTGGCGCAAATAAGCTTGAGTGCGAATACGGCACTTTTCAACATCTTCTAAAATTTTTGCCTTGTCCAATTTTTTCAGCTCAGGATCACGCAGCTGTAAGAGATAACCCTCTAAAAGAGCGTCTTCTTGCTTGAGAAGTGAAGAGAGTTTTGGAAGGATTCCGACGTAGTGTTGTTTATCGCTGACTTCTTTTTCAGAAATCACCTTATCGAAGCGCTCTTTGTTTTGGATGAGGTAGTTGCCAATGGAGATGGCTTCGCGTGTGGAATAACGAAAGCGCATGATAATTTTTTCGACCTGGATCTGAGCCTTTTCGATCCGCTTGGAGATCTCAACTTCTTCTTCACGCGTGAGGAGAGGAACAGACCCCATCTCCTTGAGATACATCCTTACCGGATCGTCTGAAGTTCCTTCTGATCGCTTCGTGAGCCCTTCGAGCTCCTTGACCTCTTTTTTACGCTCTTTTTGTCTTTCGACTTCAGCCTGGTTCTGAACTTGGATATCCATCCCGCTCAAGAAAATGAGAACCTGATCAATCTGCTCCGGCGAGTCAAAACTCATCGGCAAGATTTCATTGATCTCCTCGTAGGTGAGATATCCTTGCTCTTTAGCAAGGGCGACCAGCTCTTCGATCTTTTGCTGGTGCTGCTGCGTAAAAACAGTAGAAAAATTTCCTTTACTCATGAGATTCTACAAATTTTGATTGGTCAACCGGTTGTTGTCAAGATGCAACTCTATGCCTTAGAAGGAAATTCCCCCATTTCGGCCGCTAACGCCAGCCGCAGCCAAGCCTATCATTGCCCTGAATGCCAGGGCACGATTCGCAAGAGAGGAGGAGAGCATCGGCAAAACCATTTTTACCATATCCGCCGCCCGGCCTCTTGTCGCCAGCATGGTAAAAGTCTAGCACATCTGCAGATCCAGCTCCATCTAAAATCGTTAATTCACCCGCTCTTCCTCGAAAAAAGGGTCAAAAATAGAATTGCAGACACGCTTTGGGAAGAGCAAAAAATCGTCTTTGAAATCCAATGCTCGCCTCTTTCTCTCCAAGAGGCTCAAAACCGCTGCCAAGATTACCTCTCCTATGGCTATACCCCCGTTTGGATCCTCCACGATCAGGAATTTAATCGAAAACACCGCTCTCCTGCAGAGCAGTATTTAAGATCCCATACAACTACTTACTTCACCAATGGGAGCCTCATCTATGACCAGTTCGATATCTTCACCCCTCTTAAAAGAGCCTATAAGGGCCCGCAGCTCCCCGTTAATCTAACCCTTCCTCAACAAACCTCACCCTTCCCCGGACGCTCCTGGCCTCTCTCTTTTCAAGGAGATCTTTTACATTGGACCCAGACCCACGACACCTCCTCCCTTCGAAAAATG
Organism: Parachlamydiales bacterium; assembly: GCA_023265455.1. GTDB lineage: Bacteria > Chlamydiota > Chlamydiia > Chlamydiales > Rhabdochlamydiaceae > PALSA-1444. The sequence goes on along the minus strand of JAHFTQ010000005.1, from coordinate 85,970 downwards.
ATCGCTCGCTACAAGCGCTCCCGCCGCCAAAATCCCTGGGCCATCGCATATAAATTTTTACTTTACAGACTCCTAGAAATCTGCAGCTGATGCTGCGCTTTAAAATTTTGGATGCGCAGTTATAGGAGTTCGTGATAGACTTATTGGAAAATTTTTAACCTGTAGGTTCCCATGCCAGAAAAAGCCTTATCCTGTACTCACTCTTTCATCAGCCATGTCACGATTCATCCACTCTGCAAGACTATGCCTCTTTGGAGAAAAGTCACGAACGTGGCGATTCCTATTATTACTGTAGTTCTCGTTCTTATTTTGTATATCGCCTATAAGACTTACAACTTCTTAACAAAAATTACTACACCTCCAAAACCAGCTCTTCCCATGCCTGCAAACGAAAAGCTTGCCAATAAAACACTCCTCCGTGTCCGATCATTGAGCCTAAAATCTGCATTGGACAGAAAAATCCTCGGTAAAGCAAAAACAGAAACTGCTAGGTTTAATCTTTACTCCGATTTTTTAATTGGCAAGCTTTGCAAAGCGATTTTAAATGACGAACCCAAAACACTAGGGAACAAGAAAGTAGCTCAGGATGCTGACCTTCTGTTACAGGTCCGCTTCAGTTTAGGCTATCACACATTGGAACTATTTAAAATTGGTAAGGACACTATTGAAAATCTTGTAAGTACCAGTCAGGCGTTTGCCAATTACTATCATGCTTTTCAACAAGGCGCTGCAGTCGAATTATCCGAACCTAATATTTGCAAATTTACCAGTCCTGCATCTCACACTACCCAGCCCGAGACAACTGATCCCTTGCATAATGAGGCAAGAGATTTGTTTAATTTTTTTATTGGTGAATTATCGAAACTAAGCCACTCAGAAATTGCCAATCTATTAAAAGATCAAAAGTTTCAGAAAAGCGATGGGAATTCTTCCAGCATCAACTTAGAGTTTTGTGAGACGTTTACACCAGATGAACAGCCATCTTTGCCTTCGCTCCCAGCAATCTCCAAGCCTTTTGAACCAGAAGTAAGTTCATCAACATCTACAGCCTCAACGCCTCAGGAGCCAACAACGCCCCCCATTCAAAATTCAGACAATGGCACTCAACCATTACAGCCAGTTTCGCTTCCAGAAATCTTTATTTCTTCCGACACACCCTCAGCACCAACCCCTACTCAGAACTCAAACAAAGATGCTCAACCATTACTGACTATAGAGGAACTGGTCAAAACACTGTATCAGCAAATCAACGAGTTATGCCTTTGCCCTTTATCAACAGATCCGTATTTCAAAAGCTCCAACTCAAATTATCGCCTCCCCACCGTAGATAAAATCAATGCTGCCGGACACTGGTATAAAAATATGAAATCCAATTTTGAAAAGCTTTTGATTGCTCCACGTCCCACTACAACAAGTGTTGGCATAGCTGCCCCATCTACAAATCCTTGGGAACAAGACCTCACCTTACCGTCAGCTTATAATTTGACTGCCTACGCCTTTACTTTAGCCAACTGGGCGTTAGATGATATTAAAGAGCTTCAAACAAAACATAATCTGAACGATGAGGATGCCAAAATTCTTTTGAATCCTAAAGAGTGTTATGTTGTCGGTACAGTGATGGGATTTGTTAGTTTTTACCACACTTTTCGACAAGCGGCTGATTTTACACCTTCAGGTAATGCCCTCAAATTTAGTACTCCATCGACCACTCCAACAGATTATGCAAATCAATTTTACCAAGAAGACAAAGATTCTCCTCATTATAAGGCGAGACTTTTGTTCAATCACTTGATTGATCGCCTAGCTCAAATGCCTCATACTGAGGGGATACTCAAGCACCGATTTTTCAAAAAAGATACCGCTATTGAAAGCTACAATTCTCCTAAATTGACTTAGCTATTAGGGACCATCGGACGTAGAGGAAATAGGCAAAAACACCTAGGGCCATAAGAGCGTAGGTGATTTTTTTTGTAGGAAATGTTTTGTCAAGAGAAGAGTAGGCTGGGTCTTTAGGACTATACCAGACAGCCCAGGATCGAGTAGAAAAGATTTTAATTTGCCTTTCGGCGCTGGGGGTGTTGAGATGGTACGGTTTTGAAAAAACTGTTTGACCAGAGCGTGCTTGACCTTGAGCCTCAAAAGTATACGCCGCTTCAATGGCAAATGCCGAAGAAGATTTTCTAACTATTGTCCACTGGTGGACGGTGGCAGGCGCCCGCTCTTCCAGCCTAAAGTACCCCCAAAGATGGAAGAGGGCAACCAGGAGAAAGTAGAGGGAAACTCCCCCTGAAAGAAGGGTCAGAAGGGAAGAACCATTGATTTTAAAGGGTAAAAGCTTCATAATTTCAAACATTTTAACGATTAAGGAAATTTATGGCAGAAGAAAAAAAAGCCCCAGCAGCGGGTGAGAAGAAAAAAACCAATGGACGGACTCCTTCCGCAGTCAAACGCGCTAAGCAAAGCGAAAAGGCACGTCTTGAGAATCGAAGCTTCAAAGCTGGCGTGAAAACAGCTCTACGCTCGTTTGAAGACGCCCTCACTAAAGGCGATAAGAAAGTTGTGCAAGAAAACCTGAAGGCTGTCTACAGCTTGATGGACAAAGGTGTGAAAACAGGCCGCTATAAGATCAATAAAGCTGCCCGCACTAAATCCCGCCTTGCAGGCAAGGTCTCCGCTTAAAATCTCTTTCTTGGAGTTTTTCTTTTCAGAAAAACTCCAACTTCCAAAAAATCCATTCCACACGTCCTGCTGTTTGCGATCTTGTTTTCCTTTTGTCCTCAAATTCCCTACATAAATGTTATCAAAATGATAACATTTGTGTAGATTTATCGCCTTTTCAGCATGAATGTTATCATTTTGATAACATTTATGTAGTTTTTCCCCACCTTTGGCGGAGGCCGGAGTGGCGCTGATTGGAGCGCTGGAGGGTTTGGTGGATTGTCTCGGCATCTCCGCACAAGATGACGGAGTGCTTGGCACGGGTGACAGCTGTATAGAGCACTTCGCGGCCAAAAGCTTCAGAGCCGGGAGGAAGGGCAACAACCACATGATTAAATTCGCTTCCTTGACTTTTGTGAACGGAAAGCACATAGCCTAGCTCGTAGGGAGGAAGGGCGCTTGCAGGGATGCGTCTTAATCCTTCGGCTGTTGGAAACTCTGCATAGAGCGGTTTGTCTAGCGATCTCCAAAGAACTCCCATTTCACCATTGAAAAGACTTAAATTGTAATCCGTGCGAGTGATCAGAATCGGAATTGCCAAGAGATCTTGCGATTTCATCTTCCGTAATAAGAGGTGAAAGATCTGCTGATTCAAATGGTTGACCCCAAATGGCCCTTCGCGAAGGGGAGAGAGGATGCAAAACTGGCTTTCGTGTAACGAAGTCTCTTCCTGGGAAGAGGGAAGAGGGTAATGAGAAAGCGCTTGCTGGATGAGAAATTCTTCGGAGAGCGGATGGTGAGGTGTGATGGGTTTACCGGATAAAATCTGCTCTGCAAGGTGAAGAATTTCTGCCCGGTCAGAGCGAAGACATTCATGGAGATGGGCTGTGGGAAGAAGGTCCACAAGATCGCCAAATAGGCTTCCTGATTCAACAGGGGGAAGCTGATGGCTGTCACCTAGAAAAATAACACGCGTGCCCAGCTGAAGAGAGGCTAAGAAAAAAGCGAGGAGCTGGACATCGATCATCGACGACTCATCGACAATGATGAGGTCACCACTCAGATAGGAACTCCCGCGAGCTAGAGTTTTTTCAGAGCGGATACCGAGGAGGGAATGGAGCGTCCCACACGTCGCTGTGGGATTGAGTTGCTTGAGCCTGGCTGCAGCTTTCCCTGTCGGGGCGGCTAAAATGGTGCGAGGGGAGACTAAATGAGAAGTGAGATAGGTTTTTCCGGTGCCGGGGCCTCCTGAAATGATTGTCAAAGAATGAGATAAAGCCAACTTGAAGGCGGCTTGTTGCTCGGGGTTGAGGGCTGGAGGGGGCGCAATGTCAAGCGGCTTTACACAAGAGAGCCTCCGAAGGTTTTGAAGGATCTGGGTTTCAGCAACATAGTTCTTTTCGAGGTAGTAAAGGCGCCCTTCCTGCCTTATATAAGGAGAGGGGGATACTCCGGAGAGGACAGCCTCTTTCCAAGCCGTTTCCAATGAAGGATGGGGAAGCGAGAGCCTGTCGAGATCTAAACAAAGGTGACCTGAGCGAGAGGCTGCCATCACTGCTGTGAGGAAGATCTTTTCATTGAGGGAGATAGGTTGATGAAGATCGGCAAAAAAAAGATCGAGATGATTAATGACACCCAATTCAAAGAGTTGTTGCAACATAGACGTCCTCAGGAATGAAGTGATAAGCAGCAGGGCCGCGGACAAATATGAAAAACACACCGCCAAAAGGGGGAGAGTCGTAAAGTTTTAAATAACGGGTCAGAGCTGCCCCATAAATCTTGCCTTGCAAAAGATAGTCATGGTCCATCATCGCTCGTTGAAGCGAGGGGGGGCTGTAATCTTCAAGAAGGTTGGTTTTCCAGTCGACCAGGTAATACACTCCTTCATGCTCAAAGCAAAGATCGATGAACCCTTTCAAAAAGGTGGAAGGTGTCGGGAAAAGAAACCCCATCTCGGGAATCGTTTTTTTCCAAGAGATGTCTCGCAAGCAAAATCCCTTTAAGGGTAAATCCAGCAGACGTTGAATGAGCTGGAAAATGGTATTTTCATACCCTTCAAGATGGGTTCCCTCGATCTCCTGAGAAATACTCTGGGGAAGCTCCTTAAGCCTTTCAAGGATGCGATGGACAATGACTCCCGTCTCTGGACCCGGAGGAAGCAGATCATCTGGAGCAACTTTTTTGACTTCAAGTGGCCTGGCAAGAGAAGAAAATGATTGGATGAACAGCGGCTTGAAGATCTGGGAGCTGGGAGGGGTTGGAATACAAAGTGAGGGCGATTTTTCCTGATACGGTTGTAGATGGAAAGAGAAGGAATTTAAGTCGACATGCGTAAACGCATGAAGATCGGGCTTGGCCTTGTTCCAAAAAACCTCGAGAGGGGAGGCTTCTCCTAGTTCTAACGGTTTTTCTTGGGATTCTTGTGGAAAAGGGATGTAAAGCCGATGCTTAGCACGGGTCAGAGCGACATACCACTGACGTAGTTTCTCCGCATCGAGCTCTTCTAACTGGTCTTGAGGTAAATCTTCGGGAAGGGTTCTTGCGGCCACACCTAGAGCAAAAACAGTTTCAAATTCAAGCCCTTTGCTCGCATGTGTGGTCAGAATTTGCACTCCGCTGGGGTGAGCAGAAATTCTCTCATCCGATTCTTGAAGACGCAGTCTCTCCAGCGCAGGTCCCATCTGGGAGGGATCAGGGATGTAGGAAATTTTTTCTAAAATCAACATGAGATCATCGTCAATTAGAACCGAATAGGTGCGCAAAAACTGGGCGATACAGGCAGAAAATCCTTCACTGTTCCACAGATTTGCCAAATCTGCAAATACCGCTTTGGCCATGAAGACTTTTTCATCTGTCATCTCGACAATGGGCATTCGAACAAAGGGCCCCAGTAAGACTTTTTTGAGAGAAGACAAAGAGCCTCTGAGAGCCTCAACCACTTCTGTCAGAAGGGGAATGAGAAGAGAATCTCCCAGACTCTTGCTGCGATAAAGCACGGAGGGGATTTTCCACTTCTCCAAATAGTGTTTGACGCGAAGAGCTTGATACCGATCTTTCACAAGAATGGCCACTTGACTTGGGTCAAGATTCTTTTGATGCATCTCATGAACAATGAAAGGGAAGATCCATTTTTGCTCCATATCAGGCGTCGGCCAATGTTTTCCTGAACCTTTTTCGGCATGGACTCTCATGAAACAAAGATGGCCTTGCCCTGACCGGGCAGCAATGACCGGAGGGACAAAAAGAGTCTGGTCTAGACGGGGAAGGTGAAGCCAGGGCTCTGTACAGAAGAGACGGTTAAGGCTCTGGATCAATCCTTCTGTCGAGCGGTAGTTCGTTGTCAAGGCGGCTTTTTGGTGGGGTTCAAATTGCTCAGCAGCTGATAAAAATGTATAGATATCGGCTTTTCGAAAAGCATAGATCGATTGCTTAGGATCTCCGACTAGATAGACAGCTTTTTTAGGATCTTTTAAAAATAGCGTCTCAAAAATTTCCCATTGAATAGGATCTGTATCTTGAAATTCATCAACAATGACGGCGTGATATTTTTTTCGAATTTCAGTCGTGAAAGAGGGGTGAGTTAGCCTTTCTTGTACCATCTTCAATAGAGCGTCGGGTGAGACTTTTTCATAAAGACGGCAAAGATGTGAGCGATGCTGGTGCCACTGGTACGTCAAGACTTTCAAAATTTTGCGCGGATGGCGCGCACGCTCCAAAAATGGAAATAGGGCCTCTCTCAACTGCTCAACCTGCGGATGCCCTGGATACTGAGAGCGCACTTTAAGGTTTCCAAAGTGAACCCCCTCCAACCACAATTTGTCTTCTCCGATCAGAGCATCCCATTCCTGCAGCAGTAATTTTTTTCTCTGTAAAGCTCCGTGGAGAAGCTCTGCCTGCTGATCAAACTGAGGAGGTGTCATTCCTTTATAGTGAGGACGTAGCTCGGCAAAAGCCTCCATCACCGAAAAGGGGGGTAATTTCAACAGGTTGTGATTAGCTGTATCTAAGAGCTCTTGGGCTGTGGGGGAAAAAGTTCCTTCTGAAGAATCAACAAGCGTATTTAAAAGCCTTTCGGAATCGTTACGAAATAACCCGAAAAGGCGTCTGAGCTGTTGAGGAGTGAGCCCCTTAAAGGTCCGTAGAAATTCAGTCGCTGCCCAGGTCTCTTCGGACCTTTCCCATTCTTTCAGTTCGAGTCCCACGAACGCCTCAAAGGCAAACTCTTGAAGAAGACGGTGACAAAATCCGTGAATTGTAAAAATCTGAGCCTGATCAAATGTGGCAAGAGCATCTCTGATTTTTGCTCGCTGCTCGGAAGAGATGTTAGAGAGATAGTCAAAGTTCAGCTGCCCGCTGACAATTTTTTCTAAATTAGCGCGGATCCTTTCTTTGAGCTCACGCGTGGCAGCGCGTGTAAAGGTGACTACTAAAATTTGCTCAAGGGTAAGCTCTGTCTCGAGCAAGAGGCGAACAACGAGGTGCTCAATCGTAAAGGTTTTGCCAGTACCCGCAGAAGCCTCCAAAAAAAGGCGGTGTTGCAACGGCGTTGACCTGGAAAGAATGTCAAAGGAGTTCATGAAACGCCTCCTGAAGGTAAGGTCTCCATTCCTGCAACCAAAGCTCCCCGGGAGGAAGGAGATTGCGCGTCTGCACCCAATCGATGACAGAGTCGTGTTCATCAACTTCCGGAATCTTCCCCTCGATCAGGATCGAACGGGCCCACTTGGGGACCAGAGGAGAGGGAATTGTCAGAGCTTTTTCTGCATAAAGAAGATACTTCTCTAGGGCGTCTGGATGAGGTACTATCTTGCTGGTTTTCCCTTTTTTAGTGAGCAGCAAAGGAAGATCAGGCAATAGCTGCAAAGCCACCAAATAGATGGGCCATATCTTGAGAAGATCGGCAAGAGAGTCATCTCCATGAAAAAGAAGTCCTTGAGGAGTCAGATCCTCAATCCTTCCTTGGATCACTTTATCCTTGAGATGAAGCGCGGGATAGATCCAGGTGTACTCATCTAGGCGAGTGGGCTTTTCACAAGAGACTTTTAGCTCAATAGCAAAAATCTCCTGGCGGTTCACTTGCAGCTTAGAGAGCGCTCCGTGATACTCTTCAACCTCCTCTCGAATCTTCTCAATCGCTGCATGGGAAAAACTCCCTACGGGAAGCTTGCCCTCTTGTTGCAGTTCGGAAAGCAAAAGCTCTAAAGGTTTTTTTAAAGACATCTTCCTAAGACGGGCAAGTTCTAGAGAAGAGAAAGTAAACTCACTATCTTGCTCCTTCCAATCAAAATCGATTCCTAGACGCTTTTCAAAGAAAAACTGCAACGGATGACGCGCTAATAAACGCAGCGCAAAGATATCCCAGGAAGGAACTTCCACGGATGGCAACATCGGAAGGGTATTTTGAGTTTGCTGGGTCTCGTGATGCAAAGACAGCGGATGCTCTATAACCCTCAGATTCAAATACTGGCGCAGCTCCTCTACCAGAGGAGAGGCCTTTTGATTTTTTCCATCTTCAGGATGAAGATGAGGATACGTGATGATCAGCTGCCTGCGCGCGCTGCAGAGCGCTTCGAGAAAAAGATACCGATCTTCTTCATGTCGGTTTGTGATTGGGAGCTCTGCTAATGAACTGGGCATCTCTTTGCGCGGAAATGCACCCTCATCCATGCCCATCAAAATGACAACTTTGGCAGGAATCAAAGCTCCTTTTTCCAATGAAATGAACCTCACAGCTTGAAGATGAGACCCGTGAACTGCTCCCGATTTTTGATGGAAAACCCCTTGTAAAAGCCGTTCGATTGTCGAGAAAGGAAATTCTCCTTCCACAGAGATTTTTTGAAACCTCTCCAGCTGCCTCATCAGTTCATCATCAGGATCTGCAGCAAAAAATATTTCCATCCAAGATCTGACCTTCCCCATCCACTTTTTCAAAGTCATCTCCTGAGAAATCACCGCAAGCTCTTGAGAAAACAGCTGTAACACACCGATCCAGCGACTCAAAAGATCCGCCTGTGAAAAATCGATCACAAGACGGCCTTCTTGGACAGGCATGACAAGCGCCTGCACAAGCCTTTTCAAGCCAGCTTCCCAGCTGCAGGGATGATCTCCTTTCAAATCGTAACGGATCTGCACACGCCCCATCCACTGCATGAGTAGCTCGGCCTCTTCTCGATCAAATCCGAACTTCTTTAGAAAAGGAGCGCAGCTGAGCAAGCGTTCGACTCTCTCTTTGGAAAATCTATACCGAGGAAGCTCGATTAAATCTTGCAACCCTTGCATCAGAGGACTTTTCGTAAAAGCCTCAAGACCAAAAATCGCGCAATCATAACTCCCGCCTCGCTCTTGAAATATCATCTCGACCAAGGCTCCGTACGACTGCATTTCAGGAGCTAGCACCAAGATCTCCTTAGGCTCGAAAGGAAGTTTCTGGATCATCTCCCAAACCATCTCAACTTCCCGAATTTTAGAAGCTGCCGCATGAATTTGGATTGAATCGTCAACGGGTTTTTCTAACACAGATAGAGTTAATATCTCGTCTTGAACCACCTCCAGAAGGGATCTACCTAAAGGCGCCTCATAAGCGTCGATCATCTCTTCGTCTTCAAAGCGCTTTCCCAGCTCTCGTCCCGCTTTCCCCCAGTTTGCAAGCAAGGGATGATCTTGAGAAAAATACTCTTCTAACTCCTCAACCCTGCTCAATAAAAAACGCCTTTCACGCGCCGTCTTGAGATCTCCCCAATACATCGCACAAGGAGAAAAAAGAAAAACCGTCGATCCCATATCTTGGAACGCCTTTAGCTGCTCAGCAGAAAGCTGAAAGGGATGAAAAAGATAGACCTCTCCTTCTAACAGTTGCCGCTGTTTCCAAGGCAGCTCGCTCCCAAAAATTTTACGCCAAAGCTCTTGCTGCCACCCTTTTAGCTCCAGCCATGCAGCCACTTGATCCTCTCCAAGTGTCATATATTGCAAAAAAAGGGCGCTCATCTTGTCGCATAAGCTAGCTTTTCTTAAAGCCCCTCCCTCTTGAAGATAGGAGATCAAAGGCTCCATTTCCAAAGGAGCCCCTTCAATCCTCAACGACAATTCCGTAGAAGAGGGAATCGAAGGAAAAAACTGGGAAAGGGCCTGACGCCATGTCAGCATCTGAAAACCGGTCGCTACTTGGCTGGAGCTTGCCCAGCGAAAATAAAGGTCTTGAAGGATCCTGTCATTGGGGACAATGACAGTGCGCCGCTCCAAAGGATGGCGATTTTTTTGAAAAAGTCTCTTCTTTAACTCATCAGCTAAAATTTCAAGGCGATTGGAGATAATAACTTTCATGATATATATGGAACTTATGCCGCTATTTGAAAGCCTTCTCAAGTTTTTTTCTAAGCTTCCCGGTTTTTCACGCCCGGACAAGCATTCTCTACATTTTCTCAATATTGCTCAATTTATGGGAGCGCTAAATGATAATATTTTCAAATTTGTCATTGCATTCCTGCTCATCGACATCTTGGGCCCCGATCACGCCAGCAGCATCATGTGGAAGGCAGGACTGATTTTTGTCATCCCTTTCCTGCTATTTTCCCAAACAGCGGGGGTGTTAGCCGACCGGTTCAGCAAACAGCGCCTACTCACGACTCTTAAATGTATTGAAATCGTCACCATGCTGCTAGCCATGGTCGCTTTTGGGTTCAAAAGCGTATGGGCAAGCTATACACTTCTTTTTTTACTTTCAACGCATAGCGCTATGTTTGGCCCCTCTAAATATGCGATTATCTCTGAGCTCGTCCCCCAAGACAAAGTCTCAAGTGCCAATGGGCTCATCACCTCATTTACCTATTTAGCCGTCATTTTCGGTGCATTCCTCGCTTCATTCATCACAAAAATTTCAAATCACAACTTCGTGGTCGTGGCAAGTTTTTGTTTACTGATCGCCATCATTGGATTTATCAGCACCTTTGGGATTCGGCAAACTCCCCCTCAGGGCAGCCCAAAAAAATTAAACTTTTTTTTCATTCGAGAAATTTATGCAACGCTGCGCTCTTGTAAAGACCGCAAGCACCTTCTGGTGGCCATTTTTGGATCGGCCTATTTCTTGTTCATTGGCTCTTTCGTCCAACTGAACATCATCCCTTACGCCCTCTCAGCTTTGCACTTAAGCGATATCGCAGGAGGATATCTCTTTCTTGCCACCGCTCTAGGGATTGCTTTAGGCTCTTTTATTGGGGGAAAAGCGTCACGTAAAAGAATTGAACTCGGTCTCTCTTGTTTTTCCGGTCTTTTAGTCGCTTTATCCCTATTTCTTTTGTGGGTCTTTTCTGCCCATTTGACCGCTGTTGTTATCATCCTCATTTGCCTCGGAATTTTTGGAGGTCTCTTCATCGTCCCCTTCGATTCCTTCGTTCAACTCTTCAGCCCTTCTGAAAGGAGAGGACAAATCATCGCTGCAAATAATTTTTTAAGCTTCTGCGGCGTTCTTGTCGCCTCCCTCGCTCTTTATTTTTACAGTGAAATCCTCAATCTCTCTCCTGCTAGCGGCTTTGCTGCGACGGGATGTCTAACCTTGCTGCTCTCACTCCTCATGATCACCCGCCTTTCCGATCTCTCCTTGCCCTTCTTTGCTAGAACGATTTTGCATCCTCTCAACCATATCAAAACCGAGAACCTCGAACTCCTCGAGAAAAATCCCGGAGCTGTCTTAATCTTGCAACGCGCGACATGGAAAAAAGCGCTGCTTCTCCACAGCGTTGCCCCTAATACGCATCTTGTTTTGCGCAAAAGAGAAAAACGGCGTTTCCCCTGGTTTAATCGATTGTTTTATTCAATCCATCTGATTGCCTCAGACGAGACCCTTAAGTCCCTATTAGACTATGCTGAGTCTATTAACGACGAAACGATCAACCCTTGTATCGTTGTTGAAGCTGAAAAGCTCCCCGAAGTTTTAATCGCACCCGCGAGTCTCTTCGGTCTTTTCAAAGGAAAATCTCCCCAGTTTATCTATGTTGATGTCGATACTTCAAGACATGAAGTGCTCGTTTCCTTTAGCTCAAAAAGCGTAGATAAGCTCTAACTCATACTGCTTATAGCGTCGGAATGGACCAACGCTGTCATCCAACGTAATCGATTGGCTCCACTCTTGGAAAAGGTTCAAGTTATTTGTCAGCATGTACTGCACCGTCAGACGAAATCCTCGGTAGTTGACATTGCCTTCAGCAGTTCTTCGGGTAGCAGCAACCGGTTCATTCCCTACTTTAGTGTAGTAAAACCCATTTCCAGGAGTGTTGCCCATGCCAATGCCTAAAGCATCAAACGATGGAATACTTTGAGCCGCTACCACTTGATAGTTGGTGTCGACAGCCCAGTCTCCGGCCTGCTTGATTTGTCCTACTGAAACTCCCAGATACCCGCCGAAATTTGCCCTCTTATGATCTGAAATTGATAATGAACGAGCCCGGTGGTTATAAAGACCTCCGAGGTAGAAATTAACCACTTTATCCCAGGGTTGAGGAATATATTTATAGCCCAAGAGCAGCTGAGAGATAATAAAATGGAACTCTTCAGGAATTTTGATATCAGCCTTTGTATCCCAATCGATTAAAGAGTACTTGGTATAAAAGCCCGTGCCTGCAACATTTAAAATTCCCACTTCGCCGACGTAGGCCGCCTGATTTTTCTTCTCATTCACGAGAAAAGCGCCGAGTTGATAGTAAACATCTCCGACCTTCTCGATCGCATAGCTATCTTTGAAATTAATTCCGTCAAAATTAGATCCAAACTGAATCTTTGAGTCAAAGAGCAGAAACATCCCTCGTCTGCCCACTTCGATATCTGCTGTATGACGATCCCGGTCAATGAGACGGTATCCGAAATAAGCTTTGTCGATCTTCAGCTTATTATTCGTCCCGCTTCCAAAAAACTCTTGGTTGATCCCCGCGTCGTTATCAAACCGAATACGAGCCGCTGCCCATGTATTTTCCGTTCTATAGTCGATGCCTAAGTTAAACTCGACATCATACGCATGTGTGGGAGCTCTGGTCCCTCGTCCTCGTTGAGCAATGCCATTTCTCGTCTCTGCAGTCGCTTGCATTTCTGCCCGCACCTCGCCGCTGATGGAGAGCTGCCCCCCCAGTTCGCGCACGGTAATCATCCGCTTAGAGTTGATCCAGTCTCTGAGCGATTGGATATCATCATCATCGATATCGGCCCCATGAGCCACTGCCGTGAAGAGAATGGCTGAAGTGAAGAGGGTGAATTTTCGAGTGAAGCTCATCGGTGACTCCTATTCCTGATTATGAGCCACCCAGTATATAGCTGCTACCCGTTTTTTTGCAAATTAATGAAACAGCCTCTTGTTAAAAAATCTTTAGAAAGTTATGGAGAGGGTAGAGATGATAGAGTTGCTCAGTGAACTGAAGCAACTTTCTTAAACTCAATTTAAAAAATCGGAGAACACAATGGCAAAGAAAAAAGCTAAAAAAGCAGCAAGCAAGAAAACAAAAAAAAGCTCTTCAAAGAAAAAAAAGTAAATTAAGATCGGGAGCATCATGGCAAAGAAAAAAGCTAAAAAAGCATCCAGTAAAAAAACCAAAAAAAGTTCTTCAAAAAGAAGAAAAATGGGAACTTGCGGAAGCTGCAAATAAAATCGGTTCGCAAATCAGCACTTTAGAAAGTCTTCGGATGCCGCAGATTTTTTGAAGCACGGCGAAGTTGCGAGTTTTGATTTTTTTGAGAGGAAAGATAGGATTTTCGAATAAAAATCCTAAAATTCTTTTAACTTGAGAGGGCGGAAAGCTCACTAAGAGCTGGTCCGCCCATTTTTTATAGAGCGCCTCTAAAGCTTTAGCCTTCTTGCAGTTTCTCTCACCCTCTTCAACAATCCCCTTCAAAAAGAAAAGAATCCACCCTTCCCAATCTCTTTTTGCTGAAATATTAAACAACCGATCGAAGTATTTTTTGTGATGCCTTTTGCAATAGCCACTCCAATAAAAAAGGGGGTGCGAGGTCAATTGCTTCTGATACAGAAACATCGACAAAAAAATTCTTCCGACTCTTCCATTTCCGTCCATGAAGGGATGGATGATGAGCAGCTGAGCAAAATAGATCGCCAGTTGGACGAGCGGGTCCTGCTCTTCGGAAAAGAGATAATCCTGAAGATTTTTCATATAGGCAGGTACTTGAGAAGCTTTTGGAGGAAAAAATCTTCCCTCTTCAATAGAGCCTCCTTCAGGACCGATCCAATTTTGCCTGTTTCTAAACCGGCCTAGATCGGCCTTCTGGGTCACAAAACCTTTTTTGACCCTCCGATGAAGCTGAAGTAAAAAAGAAGTGTTGAGAGGTTTCTTTAAAGCATCCTTAAGCGCTTCACGGCACTGCAAGATACTTTGGATCTCTTTTGATTTTTTCGGATAGAGCTCCGGACAGAAGAGCTGGGCCAACATTTTTTTGTTTCTGCACAGTCCCACTGAATTGATCGCCTCTTCAACTGTGAGCAAAGTCAGGGTTTTTTGGGGATTTGGGATGTTTTTTAAAATAGCACTGAACTCAGTAAGCTTGCGGTAAGCCTTTTTTAGTCCAGGCTTTAGCCGTTTTAAGTTCAATTTTTTCAAAGGAAGCTTCTCAGGAATCACCGGAGATTTAAAACTTGATATTTCCGCCAAAGGAGACACCCTGCTCATCGATCATTTGAACTTCTGCAAACAGCTCGAATTTTTTTCCCTGAGAGAGAGTGCAGCCTAGTGCCATCCCAAAACGGCGACGGTTATACATCTTGAAATGAGACGTGGGATATACCGCGCTAGTCAGACCATCTACATTCGCATGAACATTCGAATACTTCACTCCCAGATAAGGGATAAAAAGATCGATCGTATGGAAAACAGCAAAAGAGGTTTGCCATTCACGGTAGGTTAAATGTGCACCCGATGCCCTTGAGACACCATTGACAGCTATCCACTTGATCGCCGGTTTGCCATACTGAATTTTCCCATCCACTCCAATGCCCGTATTGCCCCACTGCGCCAAAAGCAGACGAGCGCCTCCTCCTCCCGTACAAGTGTCATGCGTTTCAAACTCTCGACGCCGGTTATCCACCTTGGGGCGGTTCCAAAAATAGCTCCTCATCGATCCCACTAAGCCATATACCTCGAACCGGTCGAGATAATTGAGCATCACGACCCCCTGGTCCATCTGGAGATCAAAATGGTCAATACGCCCATGAGCTTTGCCGTGAGCTCTTAGCAATCGATCGAAAACGCGATCTCCTTGATACCCCGCCTTCACACTCACCGAGCAACTTTGCGGAATGAAAAATCCTTGATCGATAATTTCCGGCTCACCGGGATTTCCCATGTATAATCCCATCACAAAAGAGGGAAGTGCCACTAGTATTACAAATAAATTTCTAAACATGGTCCCATTCTATACCGAATCCGGTTGAAGAGTAAAGTTTCTGCTTGATGATCCCATTGATTTTCATGCAAAAAATTTTCATATTGCCTCAAATTCCATCCGAACTCTATAATGAGCGACAACTCAGTGAGTGTATGCTTATGATAAGAACAGCACAGAAAGAACAGACTCGCCACCATCTGCTGAACATGGCTTATGGGGAGTTTGCCCAGAAAGGATTTCTAGCAGCAAAAACACTCGATATTGCGACTGCAGCAGGGGTGTCCCATGGGACACTGTTTTTACATTTTCCGACTAAAGAGCAACTTTTGATCAAAACAATCGACGAGTTCGGCATCCGCGTGGGAACGAAATTAAAAAGGTTAATCAAGGCCAAGGCAGAGGCCAGGCAAGTGCTTGCCGCCCATTTAGAAACCATTGAAGAGTACGAATCTTTCTATGCAAATTTGGTGATCGAGGGGCCTCTGCTTCCTCCCTCTGTGCGCAATCGAGTGTTCATGATCCAATCGGGCGTGGCTCATTATTTAGAAAAAACCATGAAAAAAATGGCCCCTCATGCTGTTCCCCTGCACTTTTTGCTAAATAGCTGGCTGGGCCTCATTCATTATCATTTAGTGAATCGCGATCTCTTTGCGCCAGGCAAATCAGTGATCGCGACGCGCGGCAAAGATTTGCTCGATCATTTTATCAAAACATTTCAACTTTAAGGAGTCCCATATGAACCAAACTTGCCCCTCTTGTTATTCCTGCGGCATGCCCTTTAAAAGCGCATCAGATTACGCTTTGGGGGATGTCAATCAAAAATTTTGCTCCCACTGCACCAATAGCCAGGGCCAATTAAAACCCTATGAAGAGATTTTGAGTGACACAGCTAATTATCTTGTGCATGCCCAAGGAATCCACGTACAGGCAGCCCTAGAAATGGCTAAGGACCTTCTAAAAAAACAACCAACTTGGAGAAATCATAATGTCTAGAATTGATCTTTATACGTTTATCCACAAAGCACAACGAGCCCATTTATTCGCTCTCTCTTCCAGAATAGGTCGTGCAGATTTTTCTGATGAGAAAGAAGTTAACTCCATTGAACAGGAGTTAAGAAGTATGATTTTTCACTTGAGAGAACACTCCGTCAATGAGACGACATTTATTCACCCTCTTTTCCATGAAATAGGAGATCAAATATCTGTCATTGAGCATGAACACGACGACCTTGAAAAAGAACTGAATAAACTCGAACACATTCTCAATGAAAAAGATTGGAAAGAGCTTTACCCTGAGCTGAATCGATTTATTGCCTCCTATCTAACGCACCAAGACGAAGAGGAGACCATGCAGGTAGATATTTTGTGGAAATATTTTGATGATGCAAGGCTTGCTGACGTCATGACTGCCTATAAAAAGAGCCGCACTCCAGAGCAAAGCGTAGCGAATCTAAAATTTCTTGCTTTCGGCCTTAGCCTTCCTGAGTTAACGAAAATGCTACAGGGAGCTAAATAAGATGAATCTAAAAGAGATCGCACTTCATTGCGAAAAAGCTTGGAGTCAATATGCAGAAAAACACCAAATTCATCGAGATGATGAATTTTATCTTTTTAAAATCCAAGAAGAGCTCGGTGAACTGACACGCGCATTTCTTGAACTCCGCGGTTCAGAAAAAAAACGTAAAACTGCAACAGAAGATTTGAAAAGCAAATTTGCCTCTGATGTCGCAAGCCTAGTTGGCAACTCCTTGATCTTAGCTCACCATTTTGGTGTAGATTTGGAGCCTATGATTAAAGCTAAGTTTCCTGTTGCATGATGGTTTCATAAGTAAGTTTTTATAAACGAGCATGTTATGAATATTTCCTGTAAAGCGGCTTGACTCATATGTTTTTTAAAACCACCTAAATTGCAATATTATCTTGCAAAACATTGATTATATGAATTAGAATACAGTTAAAATGCAAGAATTTCTTACAAATGGTGGTGTCATGAAAGCTGAACTTGGCAAACGAATTAAGGCAGAGCGAGAGCGTAAAAAGGTTTCTCAAGAGAAGCTGGCTAAGGCTGTTGGGTGGAACCATCATCAAATTGTTAGCGAGATAGAGCAAGGCAGCCGCGAGGTTAAGGTTTGGGAACTCCAAAAAATCGCAAATTTTTTGTCCGTCAATATGGACGTTTTATTAGGCAACAAAGAACTATCCGAATCATCCTACGTGCTCTGGCGGAAAAAACCAGAACAAGATGAGAAATTGCTCGAGGCCCGTTTTTTAAGTGAATGCGCAAACTATGTGTGGATCGAACAGACGGTTTCTGGTTCTGAAAGAGAATCTGCTGCGGTTTTCGAAGAGCTGACTCTCAAGAAAATTGATATTAAGAAATTTACTTTCGAAGATGCCTATACGTTAGCGGGAACGATTCGGCAGCATATGGGCTTGGGTGACTTTCCAGTTACTCAACTGGTCGGAGTATTAGAAGATCGTTACGATATTAAATTTATTGTAGATCATGAAGACATTGAGCCTTCTGCTGCATGTTCTAGATCTGAAAAGGGATGTTTCATTTTCATTAATGGTCGGAACATCGAACCTCGACAATATTTCAGTATTGCACATGAATTATTTCATCTAATCACATGGGATTTGGAAATGCTTCAGCTCATTGATTCCGACCCGAAATTTCATAAAAAAAATGAACAACTGGCTGACGCTTTTGCTGCAGGTTTGTTAATTCCTCAGGAAAAACTTCAGTCGGAAGTTGAAAAAATTTGTGCTTCTCAAGCGATGGGCCCTGCCGATGTGATCGCTTTATCCGAACAATTTCAGGTCTCCAAAAAAGCCCTGCTCTATCGTCTTCTTAATGTAAGACTTATTACTGAAAAGCAGTTCAATGAGATTGATTCTCTTTTACCAAAGAGCCCCCCCACAAAAACTTCTTTCAGCGTTGTCCATCCTTTGAAGCGCAAATTTGTACGCCTTGTCTACCTCGCTTGTGAACATGTAAAGATCACAAGGGCAAAGGCAGCAAAACTTTTGAACATTGATTTGTGCGATTTATCTAATTTGTTTAATGAATATGGCTTTGTCGAATTGAATGTCTAAGCAAAAGATCTTATTTGATGCAAATATCATCATCGAACTACATCAGCTTTCATTGTGGGATTCAGTCCTTCAAGCATGCCACGGAGCAGTGACTCCCATCATCCTACGCGAAGCTAGATTTTATAGAGATAGCCAGGGCCAAAAATTGCCTATTAACCTGAACAAAGATGTTGTAGATCAAAAAATTGAAGAACTCTCTGTTTCTATTGAGACATACAATGCTTTGCAAAATGTTTTAAGGGACTCATTTCTAGAGGGAATTGATGAAGGAGAGCGAGAAGCCATCGCATTTTTACATGCGTTTAGAGAAAACAACCCCTACCTGTTTTGCACAGCAGATCAGCTTGCGATTAAATGTTTAGGGGTTTTAAACCTAGAATGCCAGGGCATTGCCTTGCAAGATCTCTTTGAGAGCATTGGAATTAAAGTTAACCCTGGCCTGAAGAGACATTCTAGGCTGCTTTTTGAAAAAATGTTGAACGAGGGAGCCCAAGAATCAGAATGTAAATCTCAGGTGATTTTTAGCAAATAACCATGCAACACCCTTGATATTTTCTCACAACTCAGACAAACTGGAATCCAATAAGTGGATCGGGAGCTCCCGATCGGCGTCAAACCTCAGCGGTTGCTGAGGTTTTTCGCTTTCTAGCCTGTCTAAATCTTTTTTGTGTAGATAGTCCAGGTGAATTGCTTGCCTTTGCCGAACCAAGTTTTGATGAGGGGAAGCGTAGCAGCTAAAGCACCTGTCTTATCACACACCCACATTTCGAGCTGAAGCGTGAGAGGAGAGACTACGAAAGCAAAATACCTGTCTTGCCAATTCGTATCTGAAAAGACGCAAGCCGGAGCTTTGTCTTCCACATTCATAGATAAAACTTTATTCCAATTTAATCATATTGGAGTTACAACTCTTACTTAAAAACAAGAGGAGGAGAAATATGGCTTCTATTTGGGGATTTGGGAAATTTGTTGCAGCAGGTACTTGGGGTATGCTTTCATCTACTGATGTTGTAACTTTAACGAAAGCACAGTTGTTAGGAAATTCCGAAGCTCGGGAAAAGGTGTTTGATGCGTTTTTAAGGGAAGGTATTCGTGCAATGTTTAATGAAAGGCAAGGAGAAAGAAATCACGCCTTTCATGAAATCAATCGTGAAAACCAAGAAGTCAATCAAGAACGTGAAGCTCTTCATAATTTAGAAGAAGTTCTTGAAGAGATAGAAATAACTCAGGAAGTTGCTGCTCGTTCAATTGGCGAAATGAATGCAACCGCTAATCAGTTAAACGCGACGCAAGTTAACTACCAAGAAAACGTTGACAATGCAGAAGAAATGGTGGAAGAATTACATACTTTCAATGATAGACTTGGTGAATTTGTACACAGCAGCAACCTGGAAAGGGAAAATAGAACATTAAGCGAACAACTGAATGAAGCTAAAGATCTAGTCAAAGAGTTCAGCAAAGAGGCAGATAAATTAAAACAACGCGTTCGAGAACTCGAAGCAGAAAAGGAGGGTTGATTATGGCGACCCAGGCTTTAATAAGTAAATTAGGTTCGATGGTTTATTCATCAATTGGGCAAGTAGAAACAAATCAGGAATTTCAGTGGAAAGGGAGAAAAATCTTATATCGTATCTCAGGTGCATTAATTGGAACCGGTCTTGTTGCAGGAGTGATATCTTTTGTTGGATTTTATGTCCCTACTCAGCTTCCATCAAGCATGCTAGGCATATTTTCTACGGGGGTTGTTGTGGTCACTTGTATTGGGGGTTGTTGTTTATGGAGAAAGATTCCAAGCAGGGATTATGAAGATGCGGTTATAGAGTGCAGAAAAAGTAATGAGGCCCTAAATCAAAGAATTAATGTGCTTAATGCCAATCTTGCTGATGTTAAACAAGAGCGAGTGCTGGTCATTGAAAAGTTAAATAAATCTTATGAAGATTTCAACCAATATAAAATTGGGTTGGTTGTAAATACAAATCAACTTCAAACAACTAAAGAAGAATTCCAGGTTGTCGTCGAACAGGCAAATCAAGTTAATGAGAACTTTGCAATGGAAAACAAAACTTTGCGAGAAAATCTTGCGAGAGTTACGGAAACCCTCAATGTTAATCGGGAGGATGAGAGCTTGCTAACAGAAGTCAATAAAACGCATGAGACCGCCGAATTTTTAAGTGAATATAAGAAAAAATTAAGCGGGCTTAAACAATAATAGCCTAAGTTGCTAGTAGCTCCTCAGAGATCTTAATCCATAGAGAAAAATGGCCTTCTTGCTGACCTGTTTCGACGAAATAGCTTGATATACAGGAGCAAGACTCAAGTTTTTTCTAAAGTTTTTTTGTGTAGATGGTCCAGATGAACTGTTTGCCTTTGCCGAACCATGTCTTGATGAGGGGAAGCGGAGCGGCTAGTGCACCTGTCTTATCACATACCCACATTTCGAGCTGAAGGGTAAGGGGAGAGACGACGAAAGCAAAATACCTGTCTTGCCAATTCGTATCTGAAAAGACGCAAGCGGGAGCTTTTAGAATCTGATGAAGAAAAGCTGGTAAACTATCGGAAGCAAATCGCTGGCAAAACTGGATAACTGACAGACGAGTTGTCACATCTGCCCGCATAGAAAGACGGCGCAAAATTTCACGCTGCTCTTCTAAAGAGAGGATTTTTTTTTCGTAAAACTCTTGAGCGGGAATTAAAAAATTGTCTCGGATCCACGTGTAAGTAAACCCCCGATCTAGCCACCCTTTCTGAAAAAAATCCAGTCCTGGCAGCAGTGTAAAGACATGGGTCGGTGATTCGATGAGAAGCCTTTTCGAAGGATCTTGGATAAACTGATCGCAAAGGGCATGGGGAAGCGCTTTCAAGGTATCGAGAAGAAAAACAAAAAGCTCCATGGCATTTTCAACTTCACGGATCTCTTTTGCAGGAGGAGAAGATTCGCGGAAATAAATCGACATCCACTGCTCGAGGGTTCCTCCTGAAAGATACGACCAAGGAGTGCGCCCTTTTCCCGCTGCTTTTTCTAAAGCTGAATGGATAAAAAGATCGGACTGCACATGCTGGATCACCCGCGTTGTCACCTCTTCTAGAATCTTTTTTTCTTCGTTTGTTTCACAGCTTTCCACTATCAACGGTTCGGTTACCGTCAAAAAATCGACTAACGATTTGACAAAGCTTTGCGCCTCATGAATCGACGTCCAAAGCGAGCTATCGCTACGGCCATGTTTATAAACCAACCTAAACCCAGCTCTTTGATCTTCGTAAGGATCTTTAGAAACCTCGACCATTTCAGGATCGTAAATCTCTTGAAAGTAGTCTTGAAACTTTTTTGTATACTGTCCCATAAGAAAAGGGAAAAACCTCGCATAAGCACCCGCTTTGAGCTGCTGCACATCTCTAAGCTCTTCACAAGACCTCATGTGATAAAGCCGGGACTGCTCTTCAAGCCGCCAGCGGCGGATTTCAGCTTCCGTCCCCGCTTGGCGAAGAAGCCTCTCTGTCACTTTAAGCTGATCGAACGCTTCGAGCGCTGATTGATGAAACTCCCCAGCTTTTTGATTAGCCTCTTGAAGACCCTCTTCCAAAGCACGGTAGATCACCTCTCCGATTCCGCCAGGCTGCTGAGGATCAAGCCCTAAACTCCACGACAGATTCCACCTGGAAAATTCAGTCTTGATATCACAGAAGGAAGCCAGCGTGAACTCCCATGCCTTGAGAAGGGCATTGCCAGAGCTCAAAGTGGGACAAAGAGGAACCGCATACTCTTGGCCCTCCACAACTCTCTTTAGCCGTCCCGTTGTGAGGAGCTCATACAGATCGTCAACAAAAAGATCGAGATGATGCAGCTGAACCAAAATCGCAGGGGCTGTTGCAAAACAAGAGCCAATCGTTTGTCTGAGCGGAGTGAGGCAAGCAGCGATCGCTGCGCGTTTGACATGAAAATCTTTTAAAGAAGTTGAATGTGGCAACTGAAGTGACAAGCGGACCATCTCTTCTGCTCTTTTGTGACAAAGCGGCAGAGAAAACCTCCGGAATTTTTTGACAAATTGCGGATCAGACTTCCACTTTTTTAAAAAATTTTGCTGATGCTCTAGACTAGAGCCGTGAAACGCATGCGGGCTCCCGTGCTCATCGATCAACTGCTCGGCTAATCTCCGGGCCTCAGCGGCATAAGAATTTTGAATCTGCGAAAAATCCATCATTAGATTATACTCATTCCCATTATGCAAATACAAATCAATAATGCATGGATGGAGCTTCCTGAAGAATGCTCTGCCAAAGAACTTGCCGACAAGCTGAATCTAAAAGCTCCCCATGAAGCCGTCTCCGTTGAGATCAATGGAACCCTCTATGACCTCGACCACCGGCTGAAAGACAAAGATCAAGTTAAATTTTTATCTTTTGATGACCCTAAAGGAAAAGAGGTGTTTTGGCACTCTTCAGCTCACGTGCTGGCCCAAGCCATCTTGCGCCTTTTTCCGGAGGCTAAGCCGACCGTTGGACCTCCCCTTGAAAATGGGTTCTACTACGATTTTGCCAATGTCACGATCACCGAAGCCGATTTCGAAAGAATCGAAAAAGAAGTGCAAAAAATTGTCGATGAAAAATACACCGTCAAACGGCATCTCTTCAAAGACAAAAAAGACGCAAAAAATCGTTTTCAGTCAAACAAGTACAAAGTTGAACTGATTGAAGGGTTCGAAGAGGGGCCCATTACCGGCTACGAGCAAGGAGAATTTTTCGATCTCTGCAGAGGCCCGCACCTTGCCAACCTAGGGAAAATCAAAGCGTTCAAAGTGCTAAAAACCTCCGGCGCTTATTGGAAGGGCGATCCTACCCGAGAGATGATCACCCGCGTCTACGCGATCTCATTTCCTGATCGCAAACTCCTCAAAGAATACCTTCATCTCTTGGAAGAAGCCAAAAAACGGGATCATAAAATCCTCGGCCCCAAACTCGGCCTTTTTTCTCTGGAAGAAGAGGCTCCCGGCATTCCCTTCATCCATCCCAAAGGAATGGTGATCTGGAACCGCCTTGTCGATTTTTTACGCGCCCTTCTTCTTAAATCAGGCTATGTAGAAATTAAAACCCCGCTTCTCATGGGACAAGAGCTGTGGCAGCGCTCGGGACATTGGACCCACTACCGTGAGAACATGTACAGCTTTGAAATCGAAGAGCGAGGATTTGCAATCAAGCCGATGAACTGCCCCGGCTGCATGCTGTATTATAAAACAGAGACTCATAGCTACCGTGATTTGCCTTTACGCTACGCCGAGATCGGCCACGTCCATCGTCATGAAGCGTCGGGCGCTCTCTCAGGACTATTTCGTGTCCGGAGTTTCCATCAAGATGACGCTCACCTCTTCATGCAACCCTCCGACATTAAATCTGAAATTCTCGGAATCTTAGGCCTTGTCGAAGAGATTTACGACACGTTTGGTCTCTCTTACCGACTAGAGCTCTCCACACGACCTAAGGACAGCATCGGCTCTGATGACGATTGGGAAGTCGCCACCAAAGGACTCCAAGAAGCCCTCGAAGAGTGGGGCGAGCCGTTCCGCATTAATGAAGGCGACGGCGCATTCTATGGACCTAAAATCGACATCCACATCCGCGATGCCTTAGGAAGATCGTGGCAATGTGGCACTATTCAACTTGACATGGCCCTTCCCGAAAAATTCGAGCTCGAATATATGGATAAAGACGGAACACTCAAAAGGCCCGTCATGCTACACCGAGCGGTATTTGGCTCCATTGAGAGATTTTTCGGCATCTTGATCGAACACTTTGTCGGAAGATTTCCCCTCTGGATCAGCCCTCTGCCGATTCGCGTGATGACTGTAGCTGACCGCCATAGTGAGTACGCCCATCTTGTGAAAAAGGAGATCCAGAAAGTCGGCTTGATCTGCGACGTTGACGATACTAGCGAATCGGTCAGTAAAAAAGTTCGGAACGCTCAGCTGCTTCAAATCAACTACATGCTCACTGTAGGAGATAAAGAAGTCGAGAGCAGTACCGTCAGTTTACGAACCCGCGATAATTTCGTTTTCGGATCCATCGATGTGCCGACTTTCCTAAAAGCCCTTCAAATCGAGATGCAAACGAAATCTCTCGAACCCAGCTTCAAAGGAAGTGTCCATGCCCACGATCACAGTTAGCAGCTTTAAGGGAGGGACCGCCAAGACTTCAACGTCTCTCAATATCGGCGCCGCCCTTGCTAGATTCCACAAGCAAAAAATCTTGCTGATCGATTTCGATGCTCAAGCTAACTTAACAACAGGCCTCGGCTACGATCCCGATACCCACGACAGTTTAGCGCCTGTTCTTCAAGGCAAAAAAAACATCCGCGACATCGTTCTGCCCACTTCCCATCCTCGCCTCTCGCTCATCCCCGCCGACACGTGGCTTGAGCGCGTCGAAGTGACAGAAGCGCTTGCCGGTGACAGATACTCTCATGAACGACTGAGAGAAATTCTCAAGCCTCTGACTAAAGATTTCGATACGATCATCATCGATACTCCACCCTCTCTTTGCTGGCTCACAGAATCTGCCCTCATCGCATCCCAGTACGCTCTTGTCGCTGCAACTCCTGAGTTTTACAGCGTCAAAGGACTGCAGCGCCTCTCTCAATTCATGCAAGGCATTGCCACCCGCCACTCTCTTGACATCCTCGGCGTCACCCTCTCTTTTTGGAACCCCCGCGGAAAAAGCAACACCGCCTTCCTCGATGTCATTGAAGAGACCTTTCCCGGAAAAATTCTCGGCTCAAAAGTCCGCCGCGATATCTCCGTCTCCGAAGCCTCCATCTACGGCAAGCCCATCTTTGAGACTGCCCCTTCATCTCGCGCTGCTGAAGATTACACAGCCCTCGCCAAAGAACTCCTTAAAAGAATACGCTCATGTCGAAAGTAAATAAGCTCCTCTTCAGTCGCCTTAAACAGAAATTTTCTAAAATGTCAGAGCTTGCTGAAGTCTCTTCTCAAGGAAACTTATCCAGCTTTTCAGGTGTTTTTAAAATTCATCCTCTCTCTTCCCTAGAAAAACACAACCTCGAAGAACTTCTTAACTCCTACAAAACCGACTCTCAAGAGACGATTACAACCGACCTTGAACAACTCTCCAGCCTCACCTCTGAAATCAAAGCGATTAACAACCAAGCGATCCTTCTCCACGGCGAGCGCATTAAAAAAGCCCAAGACATTCTCAAAAATTATCGCGATGGCGCATTTTCTTTCTGGCTTATGGCCACCTACGGCAATAGGCAGACCCCCTACAACTTCTTGCAATACTATGAATTTTACCTCCAGCTTCCTTCTCAGCTCCACGGCAAGCTCGATGAAATCCCCCGCCAAGCTATCTATACCCTCGCCAGCCGTGACGCCCCCTTCGAAAAAAAACAACAGCTCCTCATCAACTACAACGGCGAGACGAAAAAACAAGTCCTCTCCCTAATCCGCCAAATCTTTCCCCTCGATGAGACCGACAAGCGGCAAGAAGATCTCCCTACCCAAGCCCTTGCCTCTCTCCAACAACTCTCCAACCTCTTCAATCACAAAAGGTTTCATCCTACACCTTCTCAAAAGGCTTCCCTCCAAGCCCTACTCAGCTCTCTCCTAGAGCAACTTTCCCGCTAGACGCAATAGGGGAACATTGTTTAGAATACCCTCTCAGTTAGAATAACATTTACATAGAGGTTAATATGCCCGTTTTAGGAATTACTTCAGCTCATCTCAAAACCGCTGGTTGGAATAGCTTTGTTGGCTTGGGTGTCATGGCTGTTTCCGCTATAGTCGCTCATACCGTGAGATGCATTTTTGAAGCTGAGAACAAAACCTCAAGTAACGCTGGAAGGAAAGAGCTAGCAGCTGCAATACTGGGTCTTGGGTCTGGCGGAGTAGCAACCTATATTCTTTTTACCCGTACAGGCTTGGTTGGATTAACTTTGAGTGGCCGTGCCGTTACAATACTTGGCGCTTTAGGCACTCTCATTGGAGCCTTGTCTTAAAGATAATAGACGCAATAGGGGAACATTGTTTAGAACATCCCCTTATTTAGGATAACATAGAGGTTAATATGTCCGTTTTAGGAATGCCTTCAACATCTGCAATCTACCAACAAGCACGAGCCCAATTACAACATTTCGATCCTCGAAATTTGGCAGGCTTCGTCTCTGCAACTGATCTTAGAGATGGCATTTGGAACTCCCTGATTTGCACAGCTGTTTATGCAGCGGCCAAATTGACTACGGTGACGATTGCGGGATTTCTTAATTCGAGACTTCCTGTTCCCAAAACAGAAGAGCCGCAACAGAAATCTATGTGGGGCAGCTCTGAACCAGAAAACACAAGTCCAATTCACACTGCCCGGAACTTCGCAATCTTTTTAATTGCCTCGAGCGCAGGCCTGGCCGTCAGTTGTTTGGCCGCTAGCCGCCTTCCCTCACCGATAGCTTTCAGTGCTGATAAGGCCATTCGCGTATGGGTTGCCATCAACCTCCCCATTTATTTAGCGAAGAGCGTTTTTGGACAAAGGTCTAGACTGCTTTGTACTATATCTTTGAATGATAGAGACCTGTTCCACTTCGCTCCTGAACTCCTTGCCTCTTTTGGCGGGATCGCCGGTTATTTTAAGGATTCCTCACCTGTGATCGCAGGAGCCTTTGGCACTCTCGGAATCATATAGTCCGGTTCTTGCAAGAGCGCTTGCAATCGTTTGCTGCGTAGAGGAACGAGGAAAGACCAACGGAAGTCTTAACTGGGGCTGACATTTCCCTAGTAGGCTGGCAGCACATTTGACACACTGAGGGTTGGTCTCCAAGACCATTGCCTCCACAAGCGGAGCATAAAAAGCATTCAGCTCTTGGGCACGCTTAAAATCTCCCTGCAAAAAACTTCCGATCATCTCTTTCCAAGCCCGAGGAATGAGATTCGCAACAATTGAAATGACCCCGACCGCCCCTAATTCCATCATCGCTAGAGCCAACGTATCATCTCCTGAAAAAATCGGAATGTCCGAAAGCTTCTGAATCTCCTGCATCAACTCAAGACCGCCTGATGCCTCTTTGATCGCAACGATCGAAGGAAGACGGCTAATTTCAGCAAGAACCTCTGCAGACAGCTTCACACCCGTTCTACCCGGGTGATGATACAGAATCGTCGGTAGCCCCACGGTATTGATTGCCTGATAGTGAGCGATGCAACCTTCAGGCGTGGGACGATTGTAATAGGGGACAACCACCAAACACCCCTCTACTCCTAGCTCTTTGGCACGCGCTGTCGCTGCAACGGTTTTCCGTGTGTCGTAAGTTCCTGTTCCTGCAATGATGGGCACACGGCCGCGTGACACTTCAACAGCTGTCTTAAAAATTTGGTCTTTTTCTTCACAAGAGAGTGTGGGAGCTTCTCCTGTCGTTCCACAACAGACGATGGCATCTGTTCCCTCATTCGCATGCCAATCGATGAGCTCGCAAAAAGCAGGAAAATCGACATCTCCTTCTGCAGTGAATGGGGTAATCAGGGCGACAACAGATCCTCGGAACATATCTTAAGAATAGCCGACTGGTTGCAAAAAAGAAAGGCTCTTACAAAAAACGATCTCCCCAGTTCATCTTATTGGCTTTCTTATACTGTTCTTTGTGGCTTTTTGTGAGAGTGATTTTTTCAATCCCTTGCTCTGTACAAAGTGTCAACAGCGTATGTCCTTTTCGCCTGATCGGGTCTCTCAGGAGTCGGCTACCAGGCGAAGGCTTCTCTTGCTTACTGAGAATCACGTATGAAAACTTTTCGTCTTCGTAGCCTAAAGCTGCCTCTTTCGCATGACGGTGCTCAAAACTCCGTTGAAGACGGACACCAAAATGGCACCAGTCAGAGCTTTTTTCCCAAGGGCAAGCGTGACTATGAGGACAAGGAGCATAGACGATGCCGCCTTGCTGAGTACAAAAATCCCGCGCTTTGAGCATCCTTGTAAAACCAAGCGGCGTTCCGGGCTCAACAACAACCAAAAACTGCCCCGCCAGTTGCCACGCTTGCTCAAGCACTGCAAGATCTCCAATCTCTCCCCAAGAGTAAGAAAAAAGAACCAGATCGTGCCTCTCCATTCCTTTGAGAGCTGAAGCCTCCCGACATACCCAAGCAACGCTATCTGCCGGTGTCATTGATCTTCCGATCTCCACAAAATCGGCATCTCGCTCCACCAGTGTCGCCCGTTTTAAACTGCTCCAGGTTTCACTAGCGGCTTCCCACGAGGTTCCAGGCCCTGCGCCAATATCGAGCATCGACTGAATAGGGAAAGTGCGAATTTCTTGAAAAACTCTCTTCAGAGCAGCTGCTGTCGCAGGAAACCGCGTCAATAAATAAGCATGACGATCGATAGGGGATCTTAAAAAAGGAGGAGTCCCTTGGCGATACCTTTCGGAAAGCGCTCGAGCCGCTTTTCTAATCTCTTCTTTTGAATAGTTCATGAATTTGACGAAGTATAACGGGAAAAGAATTTTAAACAATTTCTTTTGGATGTACAGCGGCTTTACTGATATTCCAGTCGGTTACAAAATGTAACCGACTGGGCGCTAACCGAGAAAGTTGTTCAAAATCTTTTTTTTCAATATACTCCATTGCATTTTACAAATTCTCGAGGGTTTCCATGGAAAAAAATGATGATAACGGCCTGATTTCTAGCAAACTGTCATTTGAAGATTTAAAAAAGCTCAATCAGCATGGGATTGAGTATTGGAGCGCTAGAAATTTGCAGCCCTGCCTCGGCTATTCCCAATGGCGACGATTTGAGAATGCAGTTGAAAAAGCCATAGAATCTTGTAAACAGTCGGGGAACGACCCAAGCCATCACTTTGCCGGCGCCGGCAAACAGATCAGCCTTGGGAAAGGGGCCACCCAAACCGTTGAAGATTATCATCTTTCGCGTTTTGCCTGTTATCTCATTGCTCAAAATGGAGACCCTAGAAAACCCGAAATTGCTCATGCTCAGAAGTACTTTGCAATTCAAACAAGGCGCCAAGAGCTTACCGATGCAGCCATTGCTGATCTTGAACGCTTAGAGTTGCGCAAACAAGCCTCTCAAGACTTCAAAGCCCTTTCCGGAGCAGCTCGCGACGCCGGTGTTCAAAATAAAATGTTCGGAATCTTCCATGACGCAGGTTACAAGGGCCTTTATGGAGGGCTTGGGTCCGACGCAATCAAAGCTCGTAAAGGGATTGACCCTAAGGAACAGCTGATGGATCGCATGGATAGAACGGAGCTTGCAGCCAATCAGTTTCGAATGACGCAAACCCGAGAAAAACTCAAGCGCGAAGGCATCAAGAATCAAAGGGATGCAATTGTGGCTCATGAAACAGTCGGCAAAGAGGTTCGAGCAGCTATTTCTAAAATCGGAGGCACTCCACCTGAAAATATTCCTCCCGCTGAACATATCAAAAAAGTAGAAAAACGTCTTAAAACCAACAAACCAAGACTACTTCTAGACGATAAAGATTCTGGGTTGTTACCTCATAATCCGGGTACATCGCTGTGAAAAGAGAAGCAAATGCTGCGTAAAAAATTTATCTATCTTCTTGCTGGTACCATCGGCTTGGCGGCCGGGATTTATTTTTTGTCTTCGAATAAGAGTCAGAATAACTTCTTTGGAAAAGAGTGCCCTTTTTGCAACACCTCTGTGCTCGAGTATCAAAAATTCTACGAAGACGATCTCGTCTTAGCCCTTTATACTTACAAACCTATCATGCCCGGGCACTGCCTTGTGATCCCCAAAAGGCATGTCGAGCGCTTTGAGCTGTTATCCGATGCAGAGGCTACCCAGATCTGCCGAGTCATTAAGAAAGTCAATCAAGCAGCGGAAAAGGCCTTTGGAACCTCTGCTTATCTTTTAATGCAGAAAAACGGTCGAGAAGTTGGGCAAACAGTTCCTCATGTCCATTTTCATTACATTCCCCGCAAAACAGGCGATGACTCCACTCTTAAGTTCATTTTTAAAATGTTCATTGTTAATCTGCAAAAACCTATTCCCCCTGCTGAAATGGAGCAAGCTGTTGCCAAAATGAAAGCAGCCATGGAGTAACAAAAATTTTGGAGTCCCTATGAAATGGATGTTCGTTTTTTTATTCCTTAGCCCTCTCCTGCTTTTAGCAAGCGGAATTGAAGATGCCAAAACCTACCATAACAATTCTACGTTGCAATGGAGAGTCGCCATGGAGACCGTTGATCTGATTCCATGGATAGAATCCGAGAACGTTCTCGATATTGGTTGCGGTGATGGGAAAATTACCGCTCTTCTTTCTAAGAAAACATCTAAAGGTTTTGTTCTAGGTGTTGACATTTCTCAATCGATGATCGATTTTGCATCCTCCCATTATCCCCAGACTGACTATCCTAATCTTGCTTTCCAACAGCAAAATGCAGCAGAAATTTCCTTTGAGAACCAATTCGACCGGATTGTCTCTTTTTCAACTCTTCACTGGGTAGTAGATCAAGAGAAAGCTTTGAAAGCGATTCATCGAGCCCTTGTTCCCGGGGGAAAAATTTGCATTCAAACTTATGGCAAAGGCCTAATGAATGTGACTGATATCGCCGATCTTCTTGTCCATACAGAAAAATGGACTTCTCATTTCCCCTCGTACGTCAAGCAACGCGTTTTCTTTACAAAGCCAGAGTATCTCGCTCTTCTGGAAAGAGCTGGGTTTCAACAAATTCAGGTTATCGAATCTTGGAATGATACTGTTTTCTCCAATCGGCAAGCTTTAATCGATTTTGCAAAACCACTCCTTAATTTTATTCGTCATCTCCCACAAGATCTCCAACAAGAATTTGTCGAAGAAGTTGTAGATAGGATCTTCTCTATTGCAGGTATGACCAATGGCGGAGTTATCCACTATCAGACCTTCATTCTCCAAGTTTTAGGGAGCAAATAGATTGCGATAACCCTGACTAAATTTTACCCAAAAATGGGTAGATTTATCAAAATTAGGAGAAAAAATCTCCCAAATCAAAGAAATATCGACAAAAAGCCATAAATTTTTGCAAACAGCCGTGAAAACGATCCAAGCCATTGCTTTGCCGACGGTGGCAACCCAATAATAAGCAGAAGAGGATGAGCATAAGTAGCTTGTACAAGCTGTGCAGTTTTTTTGTGCATAGTCCTGCACAGTAAAATGCATAGGCAGACAACCTACATTTTGATTGTGCTCGAAAGCCATTTTTTGTCCTCAGAAGCCCCCAACTTCAGTCGCTTACAAAATGTAAGCGACTCGCTGCCCATGTTTTTGATTGCCACCAAAAAATTACTCTTATAAAATGCCTTAATTAACAAAACCCCAGGGTGTTACCATGAAATCAATGATCCGAGCTCTATTTTTGCTGCCAGCCGCTTTAACCACAGTAGCCCTCCAGGCGGAAATTGGAAAAACAGATATAACTCCCTCTGTCATGGAACAACAAAAAGGATCAGGAATGACTTATACAATCGAAAAACAAGATAAAAAATTCTTTATTGGACTTGAGCTGAGGACAAACAATCAGGAGTGTTCTATGGCAATGCCAGCTCACAAAGAAAGATTTTTTAACGAAAACATTCTTGCAAAGATCCCCAATAAGATAAATGGCACCATTTATGCTCTGTATACCGATTATGAAGGAGATTTCACAGGGCCTTATTCATGGATTCTGGGATGCGAGGTTTCCAGTTTAGACAATGTGCCTGCAGGCTTGGTCGGGAAAATCATTCCTGAGTCAAAATATGCAGTTTTTACAACAGAAGGCGCGTTTCCTCAAGGATTAATTGCAGCCTGGCAAGCGATTTGGAAATCTGGTCTCTCTCGCTCATACACAAGCGATTTTGAGGTCTATAGAGCTGACTTTAATCCTCAGACAAATCCCGAGGTCAAAGTCTATATTGCGGTAGATTGAGAAAAAAATCTGGATGAGTGGATTTGAACCACCGACCCCTTGCACCCCATGCCAGCTTGGACCCATGCTAAAATTATATGTAACTATCTCTAATTTATAGAGTTGAGTTAATTTTATCTTTATAGATGAGCGGTTAGCTCGGGAACCAACAAGGAAACCCGGAAGTTCTTGACTTCCTAGTCTCTTCCGGGTTATCTTCCGGGTACTTATTTTGAGAGAATGCCATGATAGAAGAACTGCTCCAGCAAGAAGAAGGGAAAACCTTAGAGTTTAAAGAAAACAGCAAGAATTTAGACAGGATTATCCATACAATCATCGCTTTTGCGAATACTGCAGGCGGAAAAATTCTCATTGGAGTTAGGGATAAAACAAAAGAGGTTATTGGATTGCAAGATCCTGTTAAAGAAGAGATGAGGTTAGCAAATGCCATTGCAGATTCTATAACGCCTCTTTTCAATCCAGATATTCATGTAGTTTCCTGGAGAAACAAAGAATTTTTGCTCGTTCAGGTTCCACATAGCGTCGGTCCCTATTACGCTAAAGCCAAAGGATTAAAAAAAGGCACCTATATTCGCTTAGGATCTACAAATCGATTGGCTGATGCAGCAATATTAGCCGAGTTACAAAGGTTAGGCGAAAATGAATGTTTCGATGAGATGCCAATCACAAACTGCTCAATCCAAGACCTTGACCTTGAAGCGATCAAGGCATGCTTTAAAAAAACAGGCAAGAAATTTGAAGAATCTACAGCCCTTTCTCTCCATTTATATCTAAAAAAACAATCTAAATCAGTTCCAAGCAAAGGAGCTATCCTATTATTTGGAAAAAATCGAAAAGAAATTTTTCCCAATGCGATAGTTCGTTGCGTGCGCTTTTCGGGGACAACTAGAGACGAGGTTTTAGATCACCAAGATATCGATGACTACCTCCCACTGGCTCTAGAAAAAATCACATCTTTTATCCACCGGAACACCAGATTGAGCGCGGAGATTGGGCCATCTATTCGGAAGAACACCGCAGAATATCCCCCCGTTGTAGTGAAAGAAGCTGTCACAAATGCTTTGATCCATACGGATTATAGTGCCTCTGGAAGCCAGGCTCAAGTCGCCATTTTCGATGATCGAATCGAGATCACCAACCCAGGAGCCCTGCCTTTCGGTCTTAATTTGCAAGATGCCCTACAAGGAGTCTCTCAATTGAGAAACAGGGTTATCGGTCGCTGCTTTCGAGAATTAGATTTAATCGAGTTGTGGGGGTCGGGCTTGAAACGAATGATTTCACAATGTCAAAAAATGGGGATAGCCCTGCCGCGATTCGAAGAATTAGGCCACTTTTTTCGCGTCACCCTTTTTAATCATAGAGAAGCAGCGCTTGTTGTCCGTGGGTGGAAAAAAAGCCTAATGGATTTGATTTTAAAGCAAAAGGAAATCACCACAAAAGAGGCTGCAATTTTTTGGGAGATTTCAGACCGCGCAGCAAGAGTTCGATTGAAAAAAATGGCCCAAGAGGGCCTTATCGTTGAAATATCCACCCATGCCTTTGATCCTCAGAAAAAATTTATTCTTAGATAAAAAATCTGGATGAGTGGATTTGAACCACCGACCCCTTGCACCCCATGCAAGTGCGCTAGCCAAGCTGCGCTACACCCAGATCGAGATTAAATGCTGGAAAGTCCTTCGAACTGAAAGTTCGCTTTCTTAAATTCTTTTACACCCACGCGGGCACACTCTTCGATGATCTTTTCGAGAACATCGCCAGGATGGAGTTCTGCGACAGAAAGATCCACTGAAATCGAGGCTGTAAAGTTCACCCCGCCTCCAATCCCATTGACCTTGAAATTTGCGGTCATGGTATCTTTTTTCTTAGAAATATTTTTAAATCGGATGAGATTATTTTCAGCTAGGTCTTTCATAAAACTCCCTAAAAGATGAAAATCGTAGGATCTTAACCTGTTTCTGTCAAGGATGGCCTCATGAAAATCGAAAAGAGCTGGTACGAAAAGTTAAAAAATGAAATTGAACAGCCTTATATCAAAGAACTAAAGGGTTTCCTTGAAAAAGAAAAGGGGGAAGGAAAAATCATCTACCCTCCTGATCCGCTAATCTTTAATGCCTTGCTGCAAACTCCTTACGACAAGGTTAAAGCTGTCGTGGTGGGACAAGATCCCTATCACGGACCCGGGCAAGCCCACGGCCTTTCTTTTAGTGTTCCCAGGGGTGTCACCCCGCCTCCTTCTTTGAAAAATATTTTCAAAGAGTTGCAAGCCGATGTGGGAATTCCCACGCCATCCCATGGATGTTTGATCAGCTGGGCAGAGCAAGGGGTGTTACTCCTCAATGCCATCTTGACAGTCAGAGCGGGTGAGCCTAAATCTCACTGGGGCAAAGGGTGGGAGCGGTTTACAGATGCCCTTATTGACGCGCTTGTCAAACGTTCAGACCCTATCGTTTTTTTGCTCTGGGGGAAATCGGCTCAAGAAAAATGCCATAAAGTCTTAGGAACCCATCACGCTGTTTTCCAAGCAGCTCATCCCTCTCCTTACTCAGCAGAGAACTTCTTCGGATGCCGCCATTTCTCCAAAACGAACGCTTTTCTGCAAAAAAATGGGAAAGACCCCATCGATTGGACCGTTCGATAACCTGTTCATAACTCTGCATAAGTCTGTTCATGTGAACATCACAGCGTCGTTATGAACTTGCATCAACGGACTGTGATCAAGTTGTGAACACTCTCTTTTCCCTGTGAAAAATGGCAGTTATGAACAAATCCACACGACTAGAGGAAGAAGAAAACAGTATCTAAAAACTATATTATAAAGGAGGTAATGTGGAAAAAGATCAAGTTGAGTAGTATGTGTTTCATGGCATTAGAATTTTCTTCAGATCACTACTTTTCTCTTGAAGGCTTTGCTCATCAAGAGCTGTTCGAGGGCTCCTTTGTCTGGGAGGCATTGCAACACCTCGATAGCTATCTAGAGAAGCAGCTGCTGGGAAAAATTGCAGTTAAAGTTCCTTCAACAGTCCACCTCATTCATCCCGAGCTGATCTCGATTGGCCCAGAGACCGTCATTGAAGCAGGAGCGTACATTCAAGGTCCTGCCATCATCGGCGCTAAAAATACGATCCGGCATGGCGCTTATATCCGTGGGGGCGTGATCACAGGAGAGGGGTGTGTGATTGGGCATGCAACCGAGGTTAAGCACTCTATACTTTTGAACCGCGCTCAAGCGGCTCATTTCAATTATGTGGGTGATTCCATCATTGGAAACGATGTGAACTTAGGAGCGGGGGTCAAGCTTGCCAATTACCGCCTCGATCACAAAGAGGTGACAATCTTATTCCAAGGAAAAAAAATAACGACTCGTTTGAGAAAATTCGGGGCGATCATTGGGGACGGAGCTCAAATCGGCTGCAATGCGGTGACAAGCCCCGGGACGTTCATTGGCCCCAAAGCATTATGTTATCCCTGTCTCAACATCAAAGGAATTATTCCATCCAAAGCTATTTATAGAGAAAAAAAATGACAACTGTTGAATTGCAAAGAGTCTCTCATTTCTATTCCCACCGTGATAAAATCGAACAAGAGATCGCCAAGAGTATTCTGAGCTTGGGAGAAAAAACAAAGCTCCGTGATGCGTGTGAATACGCTCTTAAAAGCGGAGGCAAAAGGTTTCGTCCTTTGCTCGTGCTATTAGTGGCAGAGGCTTTAGGAAATGGCCTCAACGTTTTGGATGCAGCCTTATCCGTTGAATTTTTCCACACTGCCTCTTTGATTGTTGATGACCTTCCTTGCATGGACAATGAAGACGAAAGGCGCAGTCAGCCGACGATCCACAAGATCTACGGGGAATCGATTGCGCTGTTATCAAGTTATGCGCTCATTTGCTCAGCATTTGAGAAGATTCATACGAACACTCTTCGGATGAGAGAGGCCGAGCCTCCTTTTCGGGAGATGGCCGATCAAGCAGGAATTTTGGCTCTTGAGCAAGCGACACGCTGCGCGGGAATTTCAGGCGCAACAGGGGGGCAATTCTTTGATCTTTTCCCACCCAATCTAACTCTTGAGATGCTACGCCAAGTGATTTATAAAAAGACCGTAACACTCTTTGAGGTCTCCTTTGTTTTTGGCTGGCTCTTCGGAGGTGGTGATACCTACCGGCTCGAACAGGTCAAGAAAAGCGCCTACCACTTTGGAATGGCTTTTCAGATCGCTGACGACCTAGGAGATATGGTCCAAGACGAGAAGAATCGGCGCGAGATTAACCTTGCCCAGCATATCGGCAAAGATCGCGCTCTAGGGGTCTTTGAAGAAGAACTCAAGCTTCTTAAGATAACTCTAATGGAGCTGGGTCTTGACACGCCTTCGTTTAAGAAGATGTGCGACATGCTCCATCAGTTAGCTGTTAGGAACTTTTCCTCACTTTGACAGGACCACATGACTCTTACCGGCGATCCTACGCTTGCTAGATCAGGATTTGATAACCTTCCTGACAATCCCCTTGTGTTATTACAAAAATGGCTTGAAACAGCTGATAGCCTGAAGGTAAGTGAACCTCGAGGTTTTGTATTATCTACAGTAAATATTTCTGGTCGGCCTTCGAGTCGGGTTGTTTTACTTAAAACTAGCGATGAGAAGGGCGTTACTTTCACTACAAATCAAGAAAGTGTAAAAGGAAAAAATTTAGCGTCTAATCCTTGGGCTGCGGGAACTCTCTGGTGGAGAGAGACTATTCAGCAAATTAATTTTGCTGGCCGGGTCAACCTACTTTCATCAGAAGTAGCGGATCAATTTTTTCAAGAACGAACTCGAGATGCCCAATCTGTTTCTGCAATTTCAAAACAAAGTTCTCCACTAACTGATGAAAGAGAACTAAAGGAAAAAATCATCAAGTTAGCTAATGAAAAAAATAAAATCGAACGACCGGGCAGTTGGCGTGCTTACCACCTTATTCTTGAAACAATTGAATTTTGGCAGGGATGCAAGGATCGTTTTCATAAAAGAGTGAGATACGATCTAATGGAGGGCCTTTGGCATCACCAATGGCTACAACCTTAGTGTACGATAACGGCAGGGGTGTATTCTTTCGGACGAGATATTGAAACCAAACGTGAAGCATCGGTTACAGCTGCTGGTAAAAGACAACGTTCAAGATGTTCGATTCGGATCTTTGTCTTACTAGAAGAGGCTCTAATCAATTCGTTACTATGGTAGCAATGAGGGGGAGCTACCGTCGTAAGGTCTTTTTCTGGAAAACGGCTTCGTACCATTCTTATAGCTGGAGCAAGATCAGAGTCATTAGATATGATCAACGCACGATCAAAAGCATTCTGGTAAGCTAGATCAAGAAGAAACAAGGAGATATTGGAGTCGGTTTCTTTTTCTTCATGACCAATCCATCGATGACGACATTCAGGGCACTTTTTATTTTTCATTTTGAATAGCCCGAGAATAGGTTGAATTCCTTGCAGTGCTAAAGCCTGGACATAAGTCTTTTGCCGTTTTTGAACTGGCTCGGACATATGATCTGCATAAGCAGAAAAATAATATGCGGTTACAAGCTTTTCAGAAAGAGGTTTGATAAATGTTTGGGAAAGAGTTATTAAGTTAAGCCATTTCAGTTCGGGACGTCGAAGTTTATCTATAGCGTGATAGAGATTGAACCCATCAATAAAGGAGATGACGCGCTTTCGTTGCATGCTAGATCCATTTAAAAAAAGAAACCACGAGCCGGAGCCCGTGGCTTTCGCATGGGGTCTCCATGCGGGTGATAAAACTATTGTACTCTTCAGTAGTATTTTTTGAAAAGTTCAAAATGCTCCATCAGTTAGCTGTTAGGAATTTTTCTTCACTTTAACTGACCAATAAAGATCTTCTGTTAGGGTTTGCTGCGTGCAGAAGCTGAGCATATTTTTCGAAACTGGGTCTTGCCTGTGCATTTTCATAACGCGCGTAAGCGTTGGGAGATTTTGACTTTAATCTTTTTGAAACATCTCGGATCGTTGACCCACTTCTTAACCTCTGTCTTTTAAGACCAAGAGCAAAGAGAAGGTTTTCATCGGAAGCTCCCATGCCGATAACACCATCTTTATATAGATTGACAGTCAGCTGAAATTGTTTAACCAACCGATCCTCATAAGAATCTTTTAAGAGTTCCATCACGGCATCTTCAATCATTTCTAAAGCATTTTTTCTGGTTTTTCCCTGAGTCATGACATCTAAAAAAGAAATTTCGATGAGCCACCATGAACTATCGGGATCTTTCCAAATTCTACCTTTCAACTCTTTCATTTGGCGAGGCCCTCAGCGGTATTTGCAAGGAATAGGAGTTGAGGGGGATTTTCAAATAAAAACTGGGGTTGACTCTGGCGGAGTAAGTTTAGAGAATTATATCCCCAGCTTACGCCAACATTAATTAATCCTGCTTTTCGCGCTGCTTCCATATCTCGGATCTCATCTCCAACATAGACCACTTTTTTTCCTTGAGGATCTAATTTAATTTTTTTTAGAATAGATTTGAGATGTTTGTCTTTTCCAAAAATATTATTTCCTGTAAAAACAAAATCAAAAATATCGATTTTATATCTTTGAAGGTATAGAAGAACGTTTTCTTCCGAATTCGAACTCAAAATTCCCAGGGAATACCCTTGAGACTTTAATTCTAGGAGCACCTCTGTTATGCCCTCAACGGGCTTTAATTCTAAAAGTTGTTTTTGTGCATTGCGGCGAATTTTTCTCAAAAAGAATGGTAGCTTGACCGTTGATAATCCAAGGGTTTGCATCATCTTTTTAGGGCTCATATCCCTAAAATCTTCAATTTCTTCATTCCCTATTTTTCTTAGATGATACTCACCGGCTAAGAGATTGACTTGAGCGATCAAAAGACGATACGAAGGACAAATGGTTCCATCAAAGTCAAAGATAATCAAGGGAGCTTTGATTTTAGCCAAATCTCCCTGACAAGATACCTTATGAGCTATGAAATACCAAAAAATAGCCATTAACGCGACTACTAGCACCCCAGAACTCATTAGAAAATGTTTCATTAAATCTTATTGAAGTTGTGCAGCGAGCTCCTCGGCAGTGGCGGGCTCTTCCGCCTTATTGAGAGGTTTTTTTTCAGCAGCGGCTGTGAGGAGGGCTTTTTCGATCTCGTCGGCCATCTTGGGGTGTTTGCGGAGCTCTTCGCGGACGGCTTCTTTCCCTTGTCCGAGGCGGTGCTCTCCGTAGTTGAGCCAAGATCCCTTCTTCCCAATGATGCCATATTCAACGCCAAGATCGATGATTGAGCCGAGCCTTGAAATCCCCTCGTTGAACATGATGTCGAACTCTGCGACTTGGAAAGGGGGCGCCATTTTATTTTTAACGACTTTCACTTTGACGCGGTTACCAATGTCGAGGTTATCAGCTCCTTTAATGCTGCCGGTGCGGCGGATGTCCATCCGGATGGAAGAATAAAACTTGAGGGCTTTTCCACCGGTGGTTGTTTCGGGATTGCCGAACATGACGCCGATTTTTTCTCGGATCTGGTTGATGAAGACTGCGCAGGTGTTGCTTTTGGAAAGAGATGAAGTCAGTTTGCGAAGAGCTTGTGACATCATCCGGGCTTGCAGACCCATGAATTGATCGCCGATTTCGCCTTCGAGTTCGCTTTTGGGAACAAGAGCTGCAACGGAGTCGATAACGATGACGTCAACAGCGTTGGAGCGTGCGAGCATCTCAGCGATGTTAAGAGCCTCTTCTCCAGAGCTCGGTTGTGAGATCAAGAGCTCATCGATGTTGACACCAATTTTTGCGGCATAGCCGGGGTCGAGGGCGTGCTCAGCATCGATGTAAGCGGCAAGACCGCCATTTTTTTGTGCATTAGCAACGATGTGGGTTGCAAGGGTCGATTTACCAGAAGATTCAGGGCCGTAGATTTCAACAATTCTTCCTCGGGGGACTCCGCCGATACCGAGGGCGATATCAAGAGCGACGGATCCTGTTTTGATCACACTAATTTCATGCGAGACGGAGTGTTTCCCCAACGTCATAATCGAATTTTCCCCGAACTGCTTTTCAATGAGTGCGATCGCAGCTTCTAAAGCTTTCTTTTTTCCAAGATCCTGCTGTGCCATATAGAGACTCCTTTTCTAAATAGCTTGACTTGGAAAAGGCTTATCGTCAAGTAGGAATTATATGTTGATTGTGGGAGACATTGGCGGAACGAAAGCAAATCTGGCGTTGATAGAAGATGGGCGCATTGTCAAAGAGGACAAGTTTTTATGCGAGCATTTTCAAGATTTCAGTGAAATTTTGGAAAAATTTATCGACCGTCCGGTTCAAAGGGCTTGTTTGGCACTTGCGGGGCCTGTAGAGGATCGGATGTGTCAAATGACCAACTTAAGCTGGAAAATTGATGCGGCTGCGTTAGAAAAAAGACACAAGATCCCCAGAGTCGATCTGTTGAATGATTTAGAAGCTGCGGGGTGGGGCCTCAGAAGGTTGGGACCGCAAGATCTTGAGACTTTAAATGTGGGTCGAAAACAGTCCGGCAATCAGGCAATTTTAGCTGCGGGAACAGGTCTTGGCATGGCAGGTCTTTATTGGGATGGAAAGCGTCACCATCCTTTTGCTTCGGAAGGCGGGCATGCCGATTTTGCTCCCCGAGATGCTCAGGAAAGAGAGTTGTGGCAATACCTTCATGAAAAATTCGGTCATGTGTCGGTCGAGCATGTCGTTTCAGGGATGGGAGTCAAGCAGCTTTACAACTTTAGGGGAAATCAATCACCAGAAGTTCTGGAGTGGTTTGCGACCTTGTATGGGGCGGCTGCGGGCAACGTGGCATTACAATTTTTGACGAGGGGCGGTCTTTATCTTGCGGGAGGGATCGCACCGAAGATTGTCAAAGAGCTCCAAAACGGAGGCTTTATGAAAGCCTTTGTGGATAAGGGGCGCTTTGAATCTCTTCTTAAGCAGATTCCTGTGCATGTCGTTCTGAATGAAAGCCTACCACTGCTAGGTGCTTGGGAGTATGGGCTACAGGCTTCCGACTGAGTGATGACACTGAAAGAAGCCCTCAGGATCGTATTTTTTCTTGATCTCAAGCAATCTAGGGTAGTTCTTTCCCCAGAAAGCTTGCTGCCAGTCCTTTTGAAAATAATTGGTCTCATTTGAATAAGAACCAGAGCCTGGTATGAAATCAGTTATGATTTTTACGGCCGTGTTGACTTTGTGAATCTGTTCTAATCCTTTTTCAATGTTAGCTTCATGCGTGAAAGCACCAAAGATTGCCAAAGCTGCTGCATCGATAACGGCGGGATTGATAGAGGTATCTTGTGCACTTTTGAGGGCTTCGGCGGAAGCACCTGCCAACCCTTTGTTAAAATGGAGTGAAAATTCCCAGTGCCGCGAAGCATTAAATAGGGTATGGGCAAATGTTTTGGAGGCATTTTTATCAAAGAGAGCACTAGGTATCCAGCAAGACTGGTACGTATACCAATAGGCCAACACCTCTGCTTGATCGCCTGACCAATAGAACAATTTATTTTTTCCTTCTATAGAATTGGGGTAATGGGCTGTCAAATAATCATAGTCCCATAATTTATTTGGAGGGAAGGTGAAGTAACTTAAGTCGATGGTATAAGATTTGTTGCGCTCTTCCATCCACTGATTGAACGGCTTCCAGATGTCCTCAACTTCTTTTTCACTCAACCCTTGGAATAATAAAGAGAGATCAAGCGAGTTGTTAGGCTTTAGTTTAATTTGTTCTCCCCAATGCTCGTTGTTTAAGTTTTCATGATAAAATGTAATAAAGTATCCCAATAGGGTTTCAAAATCTTCATCTGTATTTGCGGTGATCTTCCCTTGAAGACTTCCAAAATAATTAGGCAAATCATGCGTTTGCAAGGTGGCTTTGGAGACGATCCCAAACGTTCCACCGCCCCCTCCTTTAAGTGCCCAAAAAAGATCTGTATTCTGGTATTGATTGGCAATTAAGATTTCACCACTGGCAACCACGACTTCTGCTTCAAGTAAACTTCCCGCAGCCATTCCATATTTTTTGGAAAAACTTCCAAAGCCGCCACCTTGCAAAAATCCCCCAACAGCTCCTACAGATGTACAGCCCCCACCTTGGACATAACGACTGTTCTTGGTTGTGACTTCTTCGTAGACTTCAATCCAGCGAGCCCCTGCTTGTATGGTAACCGCATTTACACCCGTTGCTTCGTCTGGAGCTCCTTGAGGAATAAATCGATCATGCACATGGACATCACGCATGTTGTGTGTCCAAACAAGCAGTGAATCTGGTGCATTAGAGCGTCCTAAATAATCATGACCGGTCCCCTTGATCACAAGCTTTAAATGGTGTTTTTTTGCAAATTTTACAGCAGCCACTATATCATCCGTGTTTTGCACAGCAACTGTGTAGGGGCTCACTGCAACAGACCACGCCTTCAGCCAACCGGTGGATTGTGTAGCCCAAGGATAGTCCTGAATGGCAAAGGGGCTTTGTAATTTTGTGAGGGTGGCTTCATCATAAGACGGACTCTTAATTAATCGACCTCCAACTTTGCTATTTAAAGAATTCCAGTCGTTGGGCTTTGGCCCAGGGCTTCTCTGATAGAAATAAATTGAAGCTATTAAAATAGAACAAAAAGAAATAAGGCATATTATTTTTTTCACTTAAATATACCACCGACGAAAGTGAAGGGTTTTATTTTCCGCCTCGGTCAGCTTCACAACCTCTGCATACCGTTTTTCAAAAGGAGACATGACAACGCCGTCACCTCTTCGACTCTCAATCACGAGATCTTTCGAAAAAACAATCAGCATGTGCCCTTTCCAGACGATCAGATCTAGAGGTTGAAGTTCATGAAAAGAGACAGCCTCTCCATAGTGAATCAACTGACTGGTGTTGCGAGGGGTGAGACCACCGGTCGCCTCATAAAGAAGGCCGGAGCAGTCTACACCTCGGCAGAGGGCGTCGTCTTGATCTTCGGGAGAAGCCGTTTGCAAATGAGGATAAAAATCGAGCATCTCGGGTATGCCCTTTCTCCAATTACCTCCCCAGAAATAACGAATGCCCACGCAGCTTTCAAGCCAGTCTAGGAGCGTAGCCTTCGAGGGAAGAGTTTTTTCTTGGTCCGTTGTTCCTGGCTGCAAAAATCTACGGTCGACATAAAGGGGGGTAGATGAAGGATAGTCAGGAGTCTCAACTTCAATCATATGCTCAGACACCTCACGTAGGCATTTGAAGGGAGTGCCGGGTAGAGCAATCATTTCAATTTCGCGAATTAAATTTTGTGAATCTTTTTTTAAAGGCAGGGATAGGAAGGGAATCTGAGGGGTATTGAAGATAGGAGTGGGAATCCTTGCAGTTGACATTATCGTTAGAACTCCTCTACAGTCTTTTTGAAAGAAGGCACATGTATGAAAAAAATCATCAGTTTTTTTGTAGTTCTTATTTTATTGGTTGGATGCGCTGCAAAGCAAGAGAATGTTGTCAGGATCAATATGGGAGGAGAGCCTCATACGTTAGATCCGAGAAGGGCAAGGGATTTGCAGTCGATGACACTTGCTAAAATGCTTTTCGAGGGGCTGACCCGTGTCAATCAACAAGAGCTGGCCGAGCTTGCGATGGCAGAGTATGTCGATATCTCAGATGATGGAAAAATTTATACGTTCACTCTCCGCGAGGCGAAATGGAGTAATGGGGCTCCCGTCACTGCGCACGATTTTAGTTACGCTTGGACAAAAGTCTTAGAGCCTAACTTTCCAGCTGATCAAGCTTTTCAACTCTATGTGATTAAAAATGCTAAGGCTGCCAAAGAAGGAAAAATCAGTTTGGATGAGGTGGGTATCAAAGCCCTGAATGACAAGACTCTTCAAGTCGAATTGCAATATCCTGTTCCTTACTTTTTAGATTTGCTGTCGCTGCCGGTATTTTTTCCGATCTCTAAGCAAATCGACGATGCCCACCACCACTGGGCGCATGATGGAGAGCATCTCACTGGCAATGGTCCCTTTGTTTTGAAAGAGTGGAAGCATAACGACGTCATGTGTATTTCAAAAAATCCTACCTATTGGGATTTGGATCACGTCAAATTAAAAGAGATCCATTTACTGATGGTCAGCGAAGATACAGAATTAAAAATGTACGAGAAGGGAGAGCTCGATTGGGCGGGGTCTCCCCTTGGAACATTACCTGTGGGTGCTTTAGCTCATTTAAAAGCCACAGGAACGCTCCAGGCCAAACCATTTTTAGCGACTTATTTTTTCCGGACGAATGTCGAATCGGAGATTTTCTGTCATCCACTGATGAGGCAAGCTTTTGCCTTCGCAATTAAACGCTCCGAGATTGTCGAACATGTGACACAAGGAAAACAAATTCCTGCCACAGGACTTCTTCCCCCTTCGCTTGGAGTTCAAGAAAAGCCTTATTTTACCGATGGAGATATTGACAAAGCCAGATTAGCTTTTGAAGAGGGTTTAAAAGCGCTGGGATTGCAACGCGACTCATTGCCTCCCCTTTCTTTAATGTATGTCGCAGGAGAGCGGAACCATTTAATTGCACAAGCTGTGCAAGAGCA
This sequence comes from Parachlamydiales bacterium, assembly GCA_023265455.1. Taxonomy (GTDB): domain Bacteria; phylum Chlamydiota; class Chlamydiia; order Chlamydiales; family Rhabdochlamydiaceae; genus PALSA-1444. The sequence continues at coordinate 41,362 of JAHFTQ010000005.1, read as the reverse complement.
ATGGCGCCAAGCGTTAGGAGTCGAAGTGCAGCTCCATGCCGTCGAGCGAAAAGTCTACTTCGACAGAATTTCCAAGAAAAACTTTCAACTCGCTGCCGGATCGTGGACGGCCGATTTTAAAGATGGGATGAACTTTCTTGAAATCTTCAAATTTAAAGCCGGTGGATCGAATAATACGGCTTGGGAAAATCCCCATTATCGAGAACTGCTTGACCGAGCGCTGGAAGTCAAAGATGTTGCGGAGCGGCAGAAGCTTTTTCGTGAGTGTGAAGAGATTTTAGCCCAAGAGATGCCCATTATTCCGCTCTTTCACTACACGCTGCTTTACCTCTCCAATCACATCAACGATGTCGTCCTTTCTAGCCTGGGGGGTATTGACTTCAAATGGGCGCAAGTGGATGAAAGGAAGTGATGAGAATTGTTACGCAAGTTGTGCTTTTCATGCTCCTTTGCTCAGCAGCATGGGCAGGGACTGTTCGGCTAGTCAATGATACTGCCTATCCCTTAAGAGCCGTGATCCGCGCTGCTGATGGAACCGAGTTAGGAAAGCTCGATGTTCCAGCTCAACAGACCATGTCATGGAACAGCTACTGGGGTGGTGTCGGAAACATTCAGTACAACGATGTCTCTCAGACTCCCTATACAGTCTTATGGTTTTGTCCTGAAGGAGACCCGTTCTCGGCTTGCACCGGCGTTTCGACAGGCTCGACAGTCACAGCCTCAAGCTGCGATGGAACAAAATCGTGCAAGGAGCGTCAAAAGAAATCGGGCAGGACCTACCCCCCTGAAATTCCCGAGACACCCCAGCCTCAGCAACCTCAGCAACAAGTCGGCCCTCCCCAAGGGCAGTTGGAATAGAATTCAAAATAATAAGAGCTTGGTGACGGGACGATCGTGAATCTCACGCGGTAATCTATCTGTCAGCTGCTCGAGAAATCCGATTCCAAAAGAGGGACAAGACAAATGGGCCAAGAGTCGGTCGTGGTGTCCTTTACCGTATCCTAGACGGAAATGATCTTGATCGAAGGCAAGTCCTGGAACGAGGATAGCGGCGATGTTTTCTGCGGGAGAGCATTTTTCTGGAATGGGTTCCCAAATCCCTAGAGAAGAAAGGGCTAGATCGGCGCTTAGATTAAGAACACGAAAAATCTGCAGCGAGTCTCCGACGATTTTTGGTAGATGCAGGCGCCCCTCAAGAGCGAGTTTTTGATTCAGCGAGATTGTATTGATCTCATCTCTACGACTTGCAAATGAGATGATGTTTCCTGCGGGAAGTGCCACAGCAGTGAGCATAGCAGCTGCTGTAGCACGTCTGGTTTGAGAGATTGAAAGCCTGCGCTCTTTCCAGTCTTTACGGAGTAAAATTTTACAATTGGTACTCAATGGTTATTTATTTGGTTTCGCGAACGGGATGGCCAGATTTGATCCATTCTTGGATTCCTGCTTCGTATTGCAAGATATTGGGGTATCCGAGTTCTGTCAGCCGTTTTGCAAGGCCCGTGCTTGCGGGACACTGCAAATTACTGCAATAGACGACGATTAAAGCTTTTTTATTAGGGATCATTTTTGCGGCTTCCTCAGCTGTCGCTTCATAGGAAAGGTGTTGGGCTGCGCCAATGCGTTTTCCATCATCCCATTTGCCGACACGGGCGTCTAGAATTGTCAGTGGGATTTCTGACGAGATCAAAACAACAAGTCCATTTGTATCGAGATGTCCATATTCTTTTGAGACAGGGCTCGTGGGGATAGAGCAGCTTTCATTGCAATCCATAAAGTTTTCCGGGGTTAAGATTCTTTTTGTGGTAGGCCTTTTTCGTAGGTGATTTTTTTGAGGAACTTACCCTCTTGATCGAATAGAGTGGCAATGCCTGTTCCATTTTCGATTTTGGAGGTCGGTTTTTTCTCCCATTTTTTGTAATAAGAGCCTTTGGTGAGGAGATCATTTTCGTACTCTTCCATCAACATGAGGTCTCCATCTTTGAACCAGGCAAAGGAGAGTCCATGTTTTTTGTTATCATGCATTTCGCGCTGGCTCTCTAAAACGCCGTTTTCATACCACGTTTTACAGGTTCCTTGGATCTGGTCATTGATCCATTGAAGGGAGAGTTTGGGTTTTTGAGAAGGGTAGTATTCGCACTCTTCGCCATTTTTCATGTCGTCTTTGATATGGTAGAGAGATAGAAGCTGCCCCTTGGGATCAAAGGTTTTGATCGTGCCTTCAACAATGCCTTGTCGATACTCGATGAGCGATTCGAGTGTAGTTTCATTGAAAAGAGCTTGCTGGCCATTTCCGTTTTCAATGGAGGCGACGGGGGAGCCATCAGGGGAAAAATATTTAGCCTCACCCAGTTTTCCTTGTTGGTAGATCTCGGTATATTTGATTTGAGAGGGGGTCCAATTAGCAAAAGCGGAGCCCTCTTTATCTCCATGGTTGTAGGTGATTTTTTCAACGCAGGTTCCTTCTGCGTTGAAGACTTGAACCGAGCCATGAATCTGATCTTTAAGATGGGGGACTTCGCGTGAGAGAGAGCCGTTGGGATAAAAATAATGGGCGACTCCTTCTAAAAGTCCTTTATCATAGGGAATCTTAGCGATGAGGTGTCCTTTTTCATCGTAGACTAAACAGATATCATTAAAAAACCAGGTCATCTGAGCCATCTCGCTGATATCGGGCGTTCCTTCAATGACGAAAGCTTCGATTTTGAGCTGACCATTTTCATGCCACTCGAGGAATTTTCCATGCGCACGGCCGTTTTCGATTTCAAGGTATTGCCAAGGCTGTCCATTCTTATGATAGGTGGAGATTTTAGAGGCGGTTTTCCCTTGGCTTGCTTTTCCGTAAACACGTACGACTTTTTGATACGGCTGGGGAGCTAAGAAATTCATTTTATGATAGGTGGTGAGCCGGTCGTTAGCGCTGATAGTCTCGGAAAACCCGTTCCGATCAAGCAGCTGGATGGAGACAAGATCTTCGGTAGTTGAGGGAGCCCTGGAAGAGCAGGCAGACAAAATAAGTAATAAAATAGCGATTTTTTTCATGGCGATTTTTGGATTAACTCCGCTTGGACAGTATAGACGATTTCATCGGTTTTATCTTGATGTTTTTTTAGATCAAAGGTTTTGATGATGATCAGTTGGGTCTTGGCTTCTAAGGCGGAGAGGAAGTTTTTCAAGTCTTCTGTATTCATCTGAACAGGATTTTGCAGTGAGTATTCCCTCTCTTGCAAGCGCTCTTCTCCCTTTATCAGTCGAATACGGTTTTTGTCTCCCTTTAGAAATGAGAGCCTGTCTTGAATGGCAGGATTTCCGGGGTATTGTTTAGCAAGCGCTTGAACTCTTTGTTGTTCTGCTGTGAGTAAAGGAATCGCCTCGAGGGTTTGCTGCAGTTCGTTAGGAGAGCTTTTTTTGACAAGGGCCCACCGCTCCTCTTGTTTGTCTTTGCGCTGCTGGAGCAAGGTAGCTTTTTTCTCGAGAAGTTCTACCGTCTGGGAGAGCTCTTTCAATCGAAGATTTTTAATATGCAGGTATCCGACGACCCCACAAAGAGGAAGCAGCAGCAGCGGAAAGAAGAAAAACTCTAAGTTTTTCAGCTTTTTCGCAGAGAAAATGAGATTTTGTAAAAATTTTGGTAGGCTGTCCATGCGATTTTTTGTTTTGTATCGACAAGCGTCGGATTTTTTTGGAGGGTTTCTTGCAGGTGCTGCGCAGCAGCAGGGCCCGCTGCTTTAAATTCGAGCTCAACTTTTCCACTCACAGTATAGTGAAATTGCATAATTTCAATGGGTTCTTTGAGCTCTCCTAGCCAAGCGAGGACTTCACTCACAGAGGGGATGTCGGCAAGTAAGGGAGTTGCCTTGGTCTCCTGAACAAGATGTTTCTGCCAGAGGGAAATTTTATCTTCGAGGGGAAGCTGTGGCGCTGTGAAATATTTTTCAACGGTCTCTTTCAGCTTTTGTTCTTTGCTCTGCAGGAAGATAAGGCCGATGACCGCGGTTAATCCCGCAAGGCCCAGGCAGAGTGCCATCGAACTTCTTTTCAACAGCTGATGTTGGCGCTTCTCTTTTTGTCGGAATTGACATGAGTCGCTTCGTAGCCCTTCCAATGCAAGTCCGATGGGAACTGCAAACTCTACTAATGTCTGATAAGAATGTCCTTGAAGAGACCGCTCCCTAACGCGGAAATAAGAAGAAAATTTCAAATCGAGGTAAGCCTCTAGACGGGCGGGGTCATCGAAAAATTGAGAAAAGACGATCTTGTCTCCCTCGAGTGCGATCCCTGTTTCTCTATGAATCCAGCGGATTTGCGGCTCTTCGGGAAAAAGAAGCCGTGCAAACCGCGCTAAAGCGACAGGAGTGCAAGAGACTTGATCGGGATCGAGTCCGACAGTTTGGATGTGATGCTGAACTTTGGGGCGCGAAGTCGCAAAAAGAGTGACGTCGGTTCCCTCTGCGGAGGGATGGAAGCTCGGGTAGACAAGGGTCTCGCTGCTTTCGAAGGGAAGGAGGGCCTCGATTTGAAAAGGCAAAGCTTTCAAAATCGCTGAAGAGTTGCGGAGTTTGAGGTGAACCTCGCGTCTTAGAACCTGATCTGAGGGGAGTCCCGTGGTAATATATAAATTTTTATTTTGACGCAGCTCGGGGGGAATTTCAGAAAAACTCTCCAGTCGTTCAATGATTCCTTTAGAGGAGAGGATAGCGACTTTTAGGGTAGTCCCTTCCCAGTTGAGTCCTACATATTGCATTATTGACTGATTTTATCTGAGATCTGGTATAATGTCTTCATGCTGCTGTATATTCATTATATTTTTTTTCTTTACACGATCATGTTAGCGGTTCGATTGATCGCAGGATGGTTTCCCAACCTTCAAAGGCAGGAGTGGCTCTATTGGCTGTCTCGCTGCACCGATCCTTATCTGAATCTTTTTCGGCGTCTCATTCCGCCCATTGGTGGAGTTCTGGATTTGAGTCCCCTGCTCGCTTTTTTTACTCTCCAATTGCTTGAAATGGGCCTCTTTAGGCTATTTCATGCTTAAAAGACCGTTTCATTTAGGATCTCTCAAGCTTCCCTCTAACATTTTTTGTGCGCCTCTTGCGGGGTGTTCGGATTTGCCATTTCGGAGAATGACATCGGCTTACCAGCCGGGGTTGATCTATTGCGAAATGATCAAGATGGATGCGCTTGTCCGGCATGATCCTCACACGTACCGTTTGCTCGATTTTGAAGCAGACATGCATCCGATCGGGGCTCAGCTCTGTGGGAGCAAGCCGGGGCTTGCTGGGAAATCGGCAAAAATTCTCGAGGAGCAAGGGGTTGATGTCATCGAACTCAATTGCGGCTGTCCTGTCGATAAAGTCACAAAAGACGGTAGCGGCTCCGGGCTTCTTAGAAATCTTCCTCTCATTGGAGAAATCTTAGTCAATCTCATTGCTGCTGTGAAAATCCCCGTCACAGTTAAAATTCGGGCAGGATGGGATGAAGAGTCGATCGTGGGCCCTGAGATTGTTCAAATCGCAGAAAAAGCAGGAGCTCAAGCGATCGCTGTCCATGGAAGAACCCGGGAACAAGGTTATAAGGGTTCCGCCAATTGGGACTGGATTAGAGATTGTAAACAGGCAGCTAAAAATATCTTGGTCATTGGGAACGGCGATCTTTTTGATGCTGCAAGCGTCGAGAGGATGTTTTCTCACACCGGATGTGATGCTGTGCTCCTTTCACGGGGCACCTTTGGAACGCCGTGGATTATCGAAGACATCTATCGCCATTTATCTGGCGAGCTTTCTGTTTCTCGCACACCGTACGACTATCGCGATGCGCTTCTCCAACATCTCGAATTTGTCAGTCTTTACCACCCTCCGCGGAAAGCTGCGATGGACTTAAGACGCATTGGGTGTTGGTATCTGAAAAAAGGGCAAGGGACGCGCCAGCTACGAGAGCTCTTAAACAAGTCGAGAACGCTAGAAGAAATTCGGGAACTGATTCGAAATTACGCATGGCATGAAACTGACTTTTCAACCCCTGAGGTTGAGGCGTCTACGTTACTTTAAAGCTCTTGATGTATTGCTCCATGAGGTCAAGAGCGGTCAAGACATCCGCAGGCTCGGCCTGATCTGGTCCCATTCGTAAAGCTGAGATGTATCTTTCAAATTCAGTAAAAATTTTATTGGCTAGCTTGTCCCCCTCGTCTTTGTGATAGACGGCGGTATTTTTGTGATGCCAGTCCATGTGTTTACTCTCTTCGATGAACCGCTGCATCAGCTGCTCGAGCTCATCGGCGTTTTTGGAGCTTTTTAAACTTTTTTTGAAAGCGATGCAGGTGTTGCGAAAGGCGCGGTGGGGCTCTTCTCCAGGGGGATGTTCGTAAGGGGTCGGTAGTGGCATAACTTCCTCGTTTTTTATTAGAGTAGAGCTTTAGGGATATTCCGAGCTATTGAATTTATCAGAGATTTCGAGTACAATGCCACCTTAAAAAGTGAGGTATTACTATGGCATCTTTAGTTTATGGTTTAGGAAGAGCTCTGAATTATTTGTTCTTGAACGCGAATAAACGCGCACAGTTTGATCAGAGCTATCGAAATGATTTTCAGTGCACCTACAATCCCCATGCCGAGATTTTGGGGACGCTTGTTAAAACATGCGTTGCGACGGGTGTTTATTTTACTTTTTCCAAGCTGATGCCCCAGAACAGTTCCCCTTTAACTACTATTGCTACGGGAGCACTCCTATATAAAGGTCTCATAAATACGGTAGGGCCCCAGGCGACGGATCTTGGTATTGCGGCGTGGGTTGCTGCCCAATCCGTCCCGGGCTCTCAAGCCAGTTTAAGGCGGATAATTATCAGTCTAGGGGGAGCCATCATGTCGGTGGCAGTTTTTGCCCATTTTTTTTCCATAGGGGAAAACGTGAAAAATCTTGGGAGCTATCTCGATAAGTTTTCCACAGTTCCACCTTTTAATTGGAAGACGCACTCGATCTGGTGTTATTTGCGTTAATCTTCGCGCAAGCGGTCTTCAAAGATTTTTAGGTAGCGGTCGATGTTAGCGCTGGTCTCGTGGAACTCGGGATCGGCTTTGTCAGCTTTTTTCTTTTTTTTACGGATCAGTTGGGAGAGGAACTTTTCGATGGTGAGGCCGCGGGCGCCTTTTTGCTGAGCTTTGCGGAGAAGTTCAAGGTCTGAGGAGATGACGATCTCTTTTTCGGGGTGGGAGGAGTGGGAGATGGCCTCTAAGATGTAGTCGTCAGCAGTTTGGTTGTGGGGTGTATAGATGAGGGCCAGAGAATCGAGATTGCGGCGGAGCGCTTCGGCAGGATCTTTTTCTCGTCCGTCTAAAACGACGGTGACGGAGTAGTTCAGCGCTGTGATGCTAGCGTTGAGAGCGAGGAGAATTTTGCGCTCGTTTTGGCGCATGGTCTTGTAGTCCTTCGTGAGCCGGAAAAGCAGATTATATCCATCGATCCAGTAGTGCATTTACTGAGCTAGCGATTCTAAGAGCAGGCGGAGTTTGTCGAGGGCTTTACTGCGGTGGGAGATGCGGTTTTTGAGATCGTCGGTGAGTTCGGCAAAGCTTTTGCTATATTCATGTTTAACGAAGAGGCTGTCGTATCCAAATCCTTTGCCGCCTTTTTCTTGAGAGAGGATATTGCCTTCACAGACTCCCCGAACACATTTTTTAAGGCCTTGGGGTGAGGCGAGGGCAATCCAACATTCAAAGTAGCCCTGGCGGTGGGGATCTTGGAGGTGTTGCATGTCGAGGAGAAGTTTTTTGCGATTATCGGCATCGGTCGCAGACTCTCCTGCGTAACGGGCAGAAAGGACTCCAGGCGCTCCTTGCAGAGCAGGAACCACAAGGCCTGTGTCATCTGCAATGGTCCACCGGTGGAGGGTTTTTGCAGCGTGGACAGCTTTTTGAACAGCATTGTCTTCGAAAGACTTTTCCGATTCGGGAAGGGGGATGTATTGGGGGAAATCTAAAAGAGAGAGAACATCGAGAAATGGATAGGCCTTGAGGAGAGCCCTAATCTCTCGGATTTTATGAACGTTGCGGCTGGCGATTACTAATTGCATAGGCATTAGACCTCTTTCGAAACTAAGGTTCTGTCGATTTTCTGGTTCTTTTGAGCCTCTTTTCGGTTTTTTTTGCAGGGGTAATATCAACTTCCGATATGACCCCTGCAAAAAAAATCGAAAAGAGGCCAAAATAATCCAGAAAATCGACGAACCCTTAATTTCGAAGGAGGTCTTTACTTGTCAGCATAGCTGCGGATGTCGGTTATTGTAAACGTCTCTCCTTGAAAATTAAAAGTTTCTCCGACAGTGAGGCCTTTCATTTCTTGAGCGAGCTTGGATTGGAATGACAAAATCCCTTGGTTAGGGTCGGCGTCCCAAAGGCCTAACAGGGTGTAGGAGAGTGTTTTCCCTGATTTATTTTTGCAATCGACAGTACAGCCGATTCCCACTTCATCTGTGATGATATCCGCTTTTGTGATAACCCGTGCGCGGCTCACTTGTTCAGAGAGCATTTTGAGTTCAGATTGGAGACGGTCTCGTTTTTCAAGAGCGGCTTTAAATTCGGCATTTTCGCGGAGATCTCCATGCGATCTGGCGACTTCGATTTCTTTGGCGTTGGCAACGGTCTCAACAGTCGCGATCTGCTGCATGCGATCTTTGACTTTTTTAAAGCCGATATCTGTTGTCCAAAGGATGTCGCTATCAGAGGTGCTGTCTTGTTTTTTACGGATTTGTGAAAGTGAGGGATGAACGACTTCGGCTAGAGAATGTAAGATTTTCTGATCATGATCAGAAAGGGTATGGCATTTCGAGGCTAAAAGCAGAAGTTCTTTCACAGTATGCAAGGGGGCGTCTTGAAAGATATCGCGAACGACGGCGTATCTTGACTGTGTGAGGAGGGTCTGTATTTTTTTCAGCAGGTCACGATGGGTGGCTGATTGCTCAAGGTAGTTGAGTAGCACGAAAAAGGCTTCGAAAAACCGAAGTTTCCCTTCTTTGTCACCAAAGGGGATTCCTGGCTCTGACATGATTTTTTGGAAGTACCAAATAAACACTTCGGGATAACGGGAAGGGTGGACCCAGAGGTCTTCGAGCTTGCGCTTGAGGTCTTTTTCTGTTTCAGGAGTGAAAAGTTCAGTGAAGATGTAATCTCGTAAGGGATTTTGATCGACGGTGAGAAGCAAGGAGAGGAATAGATCTTTCCAATCAGGACGGACTTTGCGCGCGGCGATGAGGGTCCGTTTTTTGAAGGCAACAATTTCGATCGATTGAATCAGCGCTTCGATATTTTTTGCATTTTTAACGAGATCGATGACGGGGGTATAACTTTTTTGTCCTGAGAGATCTTCGAGAAAGAAGTGGAGCTGTAAAAGTTGGGCATCGGTGAGATCGGGAGAGGTCAGCGCTTCTTGTAGCTTGGCTTGGAGAAAAATTTTGAAATCGGCATTTTTAAGTGTTTCAAGGAAGTCACGGGTGAATGTGTAAATCAGCTGAATGAGATGATTGATTTCGGGTTTTTCTTCGAGAACTTTGCGGAGCCGCTCTTCATGGGAGACTTCAGTGTCTCGTAAAACGAAGGGCTCGCGAAAATCTTCAGGGGCTTCGATCATGGTGTCTTTTTTGACTTTAGCACGGGCTGATTGCCACCATTTGACCCACTCGGCTTCTGGGATGACGAGTTCGGAAAGCTCATCTTTGATCTCGGATGCGGTTTTAGGTCCTAAGTCGCGCAGAAGTAGGCGGATCACCTCAGCGGGATTTTCCTTGGCCTTTTTCTCGAGGAGGTCGGGGTTTCCAAAGCGGAGCGCTAAGAAATGATCATCTGCAATCGGAATCAAGGTGTTGAAAGCATTAGAAAAAGAGATCTCTTTTTTTCCTGCCACGTATTCGAATTCGACGCTGAGCTGTTCTCGGACTAAGGAGACATCGAGGATTTCTCCGACTCCCCACCCGCCCTCATGAAAGACGAATTTTCCTTTGACCATGTGATTAAGGAGCTCGAAATTGGCAACGGCTCCTTGAAAAGATTCTTTTCCACGGAGGCCAATGAGTCGGATTTTTTCATTGAAGAGACTTTGATCGCCGTACCGATTATGCAGGTATGTGAAAACAAACTGCCTGAGGGGTTCAGTATTGATGGTTTCGAGATCAATGATGAATTTAAGGATTTCGTGCTTTTGAGGGCTGTCGGGGAGCATTTCCCAGAGAGGTAAGATTTTCTCAACGTGTTTGCCAAAAGGATCGGCAAACTCAGAGGCTGTAATATTGGTAAGGATGTATTTTAATTCTAAAGGATCCACTTCGTCACTAACACAATACTCTTCCCAGAGGCGAAGAAAAGCGAGATAGTCGTGATTGGAAATCAAGTTCTGAAAATATTTTAGATAACCCATTAGAACTCCTTCCGTAAGAGAGTGGAGTATAGGACTCTCTCCAATTCTATTCAACAGGTGACAATTGCAAAAAATAGTTAGCAATCCCTAAGATGTTCCGAACTGATGGTTGAAAGAGAGTCATTTGCAAAAAATATTTTATGTTTTTCTCGTTACCGCCCTGTTGCAAGCGGAAGATAGCTCTTCTCTTTTTCACGATTTGGCAATCGTTCAAGAAATCGATAAGAAAAATAACGATGCTCTCCCCTTCTTTCATAATTCTTCAATGATGGGGGGATATTTCAATATGCCTTCGGCTCGCACTCTTTCATCAGGAGTGGTGGGAGTCGGTGCAGCACGGGTCTCTCCTTACAACATCTATGGGCTCAGCTTCCAGTATTTTGATCGCGTGGAATTGTCTCTCAATTACCGGATTTATACGGGAATGGAGGATCAAAATTTCAAGCATATGGGATTTGGAGATGAAGCGGAGCGGATTGGAAATTTCAAGTTTGTCTTTAATCTCCCAAAGGATGGGTATGAGGATTTCCCAACGTTTGCTGTGGGAGCCGACGATTTTATTGGGACAAAGAGGTTTAATTCTGAATATATCGTCGCCACTAAAAGTTGGGTTAATCACAATATCGAGGCAACGCTTGGCTGGGGGAGGAAAAGACTTAAAGGATTTTTCGGAGGCATCGCATGGACGCCGTGGCGCCAAAGCTCTCTTCTGGTCTTAAAGGACCTCTCTCTTCTTGCTGAGTACGATGCCGTTGATTATAAGCATCATAGCGGCGAACACCCCCAAGGTCGTAAGTTTGACACCCGGATCAACGCGGGGGTGGCTTATGTTTGGAAGGATACGCTGCAGCTGAGTATCAACTCCTTAAGAGGCAGAACGTTTGCTGCGATGGGATCACTTCGATATCCCCTAGGAACGAGTCAAGGATTCATCCCTAAAACTCATGAACCCCCTTTATATGGCTCTCCTATAGATACTGAACCTCTGGGAGTCGTTCGTCCCGATCGCGAGTTTGTCCATGAGCTGGGATATGCTTTGGGGCAGCAAGGACTTGATCTCTACCGGGTCTGTCTTAACCCGGAAGGAGATCTTTGGATCAGGATTATCAATAACGCCTACCGAGAAGAAAATATCTTGAGAGAGCGTCTTCAGCGCCTTTTAGCAGCGATAACTCCCTCCAACATTAAAAAAATCATCGTAGTTGTCGAATCAGATGGCGTTTTGTGCCAAGGGTATACTTTTCGCACGGAAGATCTTTATCGCTATCGTCAAGGGAAGATCACAAATTTCGAAATGGCAACACTCTCACCCATGACCAACCCGCCACCGCGCCCTGATCTGGCCTCCACTTTATACCGCCGAAAAAAAGAGGTGTGGATGTTCACACTGCTTCCTAGATTACAGACATTTTTTGGAAGTTCGACTGGGAAAGTTAAATACAATGTGAGTTTAATTGGGAGGCCCGAAGGGTATCTTTTCGACGATATTTATTATGAAGCGCAAGTCGGCTATGCCATCAAATCGAGTTTTCAAAAAATCGGTGATAGAGATCGTTTAAATCCTTCACATCTTCCCAATGTTCGCACCGATACGATTCGGTATTATCAGACGAATTCCGTCTCTTTAGAAATGGCCTACTTGCAAAAGAGCTGGAACATCCAACATAAGGGGTTATTTTATCGCCTATCAGGAGGATATTTCGAGCCTGCGTATGGAGGCGGAGCCACTGAACTTCTCTACTATCCCGCAGGATCGAACTGGGCCCTTGGGGTTGAAGAAGCCACCGTTTGGAAAAGACACTATCAAGGCCTGCAATTCACCTCTAAGATCCGGCGCCTCAAAGGAACGAGAGCCGTCTATGAAAAGTTTATGGGGGTTCAGTATTTCCTAGATTTTTACTATACTTTCAAGCCGTGGGATGTGGATCTCAAAATCAAAGTCGGACAATTTCTTGCCAAAGACCGCGGAGTGCGCTTTGAGGTTAGTCGATGGTTCCCCAGTGGACTGAACGTGTCGTTGTGGTATACCATCACGAATGGCCACGACCATGTGAATCGCACCACCTACTATGACAAAGGGTTTGCCCTCGCGCTTCCGCTCGATTTTTTCTTACGGCAAAGTAGTCGGACTTATCTGGGCTATGCGATGTCGGCCTGGCTGAGAGATGTGGGAGCTTTTGCCGATTCTGGTAGACCGCTTTATCCCACCGTTCGACTAGAAAGACTTCACCTCGAGAAAAGGTAGAATTTGAGGCACCGCATACGAGAAAATAAAATCGGCGCCCGCTCTTTTAATACTCATAAGCGCTTCGTAAAAAACTTGCGGAGCATTGAGCCACCCCTGTTGATGAGCGCTCATAACCATCGCATATTCACCGCTGACATGATAAGCACAGAGCGGAAGGTTCACCTCTTCTTTGATTTTTGTCAAAATGTCGAGATAAAACAGCGCGGGCTTAACCATGAGCATATCGGCCCCTTCTTCTGCATCTAAAAGCGCTTGACGTACCGCTTCACGGCTGTTTGCAGGGTTCATCTGGTAGGTTTTTTTATCGCCGGATTTAAGACCTGATCCGACAGCTTCGCGGAAAGGAGAATAAAGAGACGATGCGTACTTGGCTGTATAAGAGCAGATCCCCACCTGGTCGAGTCCGGCTAAATCGAGTTGCCCGCGAATCGCGCCGATCCTTCCATCCATCATGTCGCTCGGAGCGACAATGTCGGCGCCAGCTGCCCCCAAAAGACAAGCCATTTGGCATAAGATCTTCACGGTCGCATCGTTAATCACGTCGCCATGGGAGTCGATAATACCGTCGTGTCCATGTGTGGTAAAAGGGTCGAGGGCGACATCTGTCACGAGACAAAGAGACGGGATCTCTTTTTTCAAAACTTGGAGGGCGTGTGGGATAAGACCCTCTTCTTGCAAGGCGAGGCTCCCCATGGGATCTTTCAGGCCCTGGTCAATGACGGGAAATAATGCGATGGCGGGGATGCCCTGCCGGTGAAACTTTTCTGCCTCTTTTAACAGCAGATCCAAAGAGAGGCGAAAAACACCGGGCATGCTTCCAATGGATTGGCGCTGGTTTTCTCCTTCGATCAAGAAAAACGGCATCACAAAATCTGCAGGATGAAGCACGGTCTCTTCAACGAGACGGCGGATCGCAGAAGTGCGCCTATTCCGGCGCGGCCTGATGAGCAATGTCATACTTATCCTTGACAAGAGAATTATTCAATAAGGTCAGAGACCGTTTCAATTTGGGTAGGTACTGTTCGATTGTTTTATCTTCTACGCTGTTCAAAGCATCAAGTGTTCCTGTAAGTCCATACTCTTTAGGATCCCGATTTCCTCTTTTATTAAAACAATGTTCTTCTGTTCGTGCCCAATAGTGGTTGATACGGAATTTTTTTTGGCTTGCGACCTTCATCAAAAAATCGGAATGCAGTTTGGCAGCCTCGTGATTATGGCAGTAGACGACAGCTTCAGGGCGATGCATCGATTTCCACAATGTATACCACCACGAGGTAGGATCGTCAGGCGCCCTCAGCACCATTTTTTCTGTCAGTAATTCTCCAGCTTGAAGATCCTTGACGTGGGAAGTTCCAAAAATTTTCCAAACAAATCGAATACTTCCGATGTTTTTCTTATCACAATCCCGCAAAAACGATCGCAAGGAAGATGCTCCCTCTGAAGGAACAAAAAATTCATCTATATCGATGATAGCAACCCACTTTGCTTTTCCCAACGCACGAAAGTGCAAGCAATCATTGAAAGCCCCTAATTGATAGGCAACCTGACCAGCGACAGAAACAGATGGGAACTCTTTATTTAGATGAGAGGGGTCTTTGGAACTCCAATCGATGATTTCCACGATTCCTTTATCAATAAAGGGCCTGAGCACTTCCATGTAGTTATCTGTTGAGTCGTTGTTGTAGAGGTAAAAATGCTCAAATCCCAAAACGTCATGATGATATACAACCCATTCCTTAAGCCAAGGAGCTTCGTTTTTGAACATCGAGCAAATGGTCATCTCATACTGATACTTGGAAGAGGAGCGGAAAAAATAAATGGCCCCCGTTATCATAATTAATAATGCAATTCCTGCTAACGCTCTTTTCATGGGCAGAATACTAGCATAAAGATAAGGATAAAGCAACCGTTTTTCTAAATATTAAACCGATGTAAAAGGGCTTTGACGCAGCCCAAATATGACTTTTTCAGCCGAGTCTGGTATAACCTTTTTAATCAAGCCTGAACAGATGATGCTTTCTGTTCTTCAATCAAGAGACTTTTTGCAATGATGCGTTGAAGTTGATCAGCGGAAAGGTTTTTTATGGCGAGGAGGGCAATGTGATGGTATTTCATCGATCTTTCCACTATGTAGTAATTCCGTTTTTTACTTCCATTTTGATCGGCAGGAAAAGTATGTTTAGCAAGAGATTGTTGTAGGTTTTGAGTATCTCCCGTGTAAGTCTCCAGGTAGGTTTTGAGGGTAGTTAGCGATTGTGTTCCTTTCATCATTGAGGGAGGGAGATGAGTCATGTGGTAGAGGTTGTGTGTTTTTCCTGGGAAATCAGCTCTATGGAATTTGATTTGATTAAAGAATTGGGGATTTTCTAAAAAAAGGGCGGCATCGCGCAGGGCAAAGGTCATACACTCCCTGTCTGAAGTTAGCCGCTTAACATCCAAAAAATAGAGCTCAACTTCACGAAAATCTGTGTAGCGGTTGAAATGGTCTTCGTGATCGTCATCATACCCTCCCCCTAACGAATCTAACCAGAAAATTTTGAGGGTAGAGCCAATTTTTTCAACACAAATTGTCAAAACATGTGAAATCTCATCATCTTCTTCGTTGTCGAAATCCGCACTGAGAACAAAAGCAGCCCGGACATCCCCTGGTGTATTTTTAATTTTTGTTAAGGATTCAGCAAGGGCTTTTTCCGTGGTGCAAACATATAGGTTCTTCAACCCTTTTTTTTCCTTCAGATAGGTGGCAGCAATTGCAATCAGAGAGTAATCGATTTGGATGTCGGGAGAGATCTGAGGATGCCTCACGATTTTATGAGATGCGAGGTTGGCTTCTTTTTTAAGAATAGTACCTACCTCAATTCCTAAATTAAACGCACTCTGATCAGCCGACAGAGGATTGATTTTATAATGATGAGCCGGAATGGATTTTGCAATTTCTTGCAACTGGGGATCTTCGTCACAATTTATATTAATTGAACTTGGCATGATTTATAACCTCTCTTTGTATAGTAAAGATAATTTCCTCGTTAAAGTTTGGCTGGGGTAGGGATCGGAGTCAAGCGAGCTCTGTATTTTTTCTCTAAGTCTCTGCGGTCACCGCAACTTGTGCAGGGGCATTCTTGGTATTTTTTCTTCGTGACAGGATCGATTCCCATCTGAAACTCAAGATCAGTTTGGGGTGCGCCCCTTTTCGTCCTGCATCCGCCACAGTAACATTGGTAGTACCAAACACCGATAGGATAAGGGCTATAGGAATCTTTTTTGACGTCTTGTTTCCATATATATTCTTTCACCTCTTGGCAAGAAATGTGATAGGTATACCCAAACCAATTACGTGCATGCTCATAATATCTAGTGGCATACCTTGTGGCACCGTGATCGATTAAAGACTGAATGATGGCTAGACTTTGAGGATTTTCACAGGTTAAACCGTTAACAGCCCAGTCTAGAGGACGAAAGGAGGCCCAATGAGCCACCATAGTTTCTCCGGAATGACTGACACTAGGAATTTGGCTTTGTTGATTAACATTGGCTCCATGGGCAATTAAAGTTTTAACAGCTTCTAAGCTGCCAACACGGACTGCGAGATGTAGAGGCGAGATAGCTACACAAGGTCTGAAGCTAGTTGATTTTTGTGCAGCGGGTGAGTCAGGGCTTTGCAAGTTCTGATTCACAGCAGCTCCATTTTCGATGAGCAATTTAATGATTTCCGCATTTCCTATATGGGCAGCTAAGTGAAGAGGAGTCCATCTCATATCATTGCGATTCAAAATGTCATAAGAGCTGCGACTTGCCCAACCGTCTTTAGGAAGATTTTCAGGGATTTTATGAGTTTTTGTGGGAGTAAATACGCCATTAACATTGGCACCCTTTTTTAATAAATCCCGGATAACTTCTATCCGTTCTTGCAGAATGGCGCTATGAAGTTGAAGATCTTTGGGTTTGTTGATACTGACTAAATCTGTGAATGAGGGGACTTTGCTTCGGCTCTCTTGAGCGCGACGCTCAGCAGACTCGGGTGCGTCCCTTGTAATTTCTTTTGTTAAACTTGTAGAATCTATTGTCATAATTCCTCCTAAATTTAACAACTATTATATACAAATTTTAATAATAATACAATTTGTAAAAATAGTTTTAATTGTTATGTTGAAGTTGATGTAAAAAATAGCGTTAAATCATTGTTTATAAATGACTTAAGAGTTGTTTTTTTTAGGTGAGGATGTTTCTCTTTCGCTTTAATATTCAATGTATTTATAATGTGGTTTGATTCTAGAAATTATAAAAATGGAGGCTAAAATGACAGTTGTCCGTGTGCTTGCAGTGGCAACCATTGGTTTACCATTTATCATATCCCCTATGGCTGGGTATGCGGCACGCAAACTTGTTACCCACATAGCGGAAAACTATTTTAGAGGGCGAAATGCATGCGGTGGTCCATCTTATGTTGAGCCAGCGCAGATTGAAACCGTAGCCAACCGTTATGGAACTGCAGCTGGGAGATTAACGACAGGCGCAGTATTTACTGTATTTTTGGCTATATTTAGGTGGGCTGGTCTTAAGGATAGAAGTCAATTTCATTAAGCTACGGTGCTACGGATTAGCCACAGCAATTCTAGGGGATGTAAATCCATTTTACAGTCCTTTTTTGTTTTTTTCAGAATCTAAAGAAATAATCTGTAGTCTGTCTTGAAAAACCCCGCAAACCGTTTGGCCATTTCTTTGCCAATGGGTCTTTTGCCATTCTCCATTTCACTGATATGATGTTGGCTAATGCCGAGCGCTTCGGCGAGTTCCCTTTGAGAAACCTCTGCTTTAAAGCGAGAACCTCTGAGCATTTGGCCTCCTTCAGAATGTTTTTTAAGGTCCCTCTTCGCAGCTTCTCGCCAAGGTATGTTTTTTCTCTGGGAATCGCTTTGCATGGCTTGTGGCATATTTTCTCCTACAGAGGCAGTGTATCCGGAGCTGCCAAATATAGCGATCCTATGTGTGGCAGCTCCGCACAAAAATAGTGGGAGAAGCTTTTTTGCTTGAAGGGGGACTAGGTGTTATGCCACTCTTGGTAGTTTACAACAGGGACGACGTATGATTGAGAACTATGAGGAGTTTACAGAAAGCCAGCTTAAAATTTTAAACCGGTATGTCACGCATACGACGAGCAATGTTTTTGCGCTGAGAAATCTCCCTGAGGTCATCAAGGGGGCCTTGTTTTCAAGATATTCTCGTTCGATTTTGGGGCTTAGAGCGCTTCTATTGAAAGAATTTATCATGAATGAGGAGACGGCATTTGCCAATATCGCCGGTCATTCTATCGAGGAGACAGAGGAAAGCCACGATATTGAAGATCAAAATGTTGCGATTCGCAAGGCTCAAAATTTTTACGATCGCATTCTCGATGGGTATGGGGATGACTCTATTGGAGAATTGGGAGGCGCTCATCTAGCGCTTGAAAACATCTCTATGTTAGCGGCCAAGGCGATCGAAGATTGTCGCATTGGAGGCTCTCCTCTGGAAAAATCGACGCGCTACATTTACTTTGATCAAAAGTTCCAAGGAGAATATCTGTTTTACCGAGAACCCGTTCTCATGACCTCGGCCTACCGAGATCTTTATTTAACGACATGTAATTCTCTTTTTGAAACTTACTCTAAGCTCATTTCTCCCTTAACAGAAGTGATCGAAAAAAATTTTCCTCGCGATCCTGCGATTGCGAATGCTGCCTATGCAGCGGCTTTACGCGCTAAAGTACTCGATTGTCTCCGAGGCCTTCTTCCTGCAAGCGCGCTCACTAATATGGGGGTCTATGGTAACGGCAGGTTTTTCGAAAGTTTAATTCAAAAACTCAACTGTAGCAACCTGGCCGAACTGACAGATATTGGAAAAAAATCGTACCAAGAGCTGAGCAAAGTACTTCCCTCTTTCATTCGCCGGGCTGAAGTATCTCATAAGCATCAAAAAACTTTTGCCCTCTTTAGTGAGAGGGTGGAGGCGGAGCTCAAAACGATGGCGAGTCAGCACGATGTGTTTCTCGACAAAATGGAAACAGCGGGTGTCAAACTCATCTCTTATAACCCTGATAGTCCCTATCTGGTTGCTGCGGCTCTTCTTTTTCGTCACACCGATGTAGGGCTTTTAGAGCTTCAAGAATATTGCCGTAACCTTTCAGAAGAAGAATTAAGTCGTATTCTCGAAGCGGCGTCACAGTTCCGTGAAAATCGCAGACATAAATCTCCCCGCGCTCTCGAACACGCTACGTTTACCTTTGAAATGTTAACCGATTTCGGAATCTACCGAGATCTTCAGCGGCACCGGATGATGACCCAGGAAAAACAACTCCTGACCTGTAATTTCGGATACTATGTTCCCGAAGAGATTCGCGGTACCTCAATGGAATCTGAGTACGTCAGCGCCATGGAACAGGCTAAAAACGCGTTCGATGTGATCGTGAAAGAACTGCCAGAAGAGGCTCAGTATGTCGTCCCGATGGGGTGCAATATCCACTGGTACCTTCATGGGAATCTGAGAACCTTGCAGTGGCTGTGCGAGCTCCGCTCGTCTCCTGCAGGCCATCCTGGCTACAGGTATGTTGCGCAAGAAATTGCCAAACAGGTGTCAGAGCATCTTCCACAGTTTGAAAGATTTTTTAAATTTGTCGATTTCGATGGCTATGTCCTTGGAAGGCTCGGCCAAGAGATTCGCACCGATCAAAAAAAGCAACAGTATGAACGCACCTAAAACGACAGGCACTTTGATTGGAGGCGTGCTGCTGATTGCAGGAAGCTGCATCGGAGCTGGCATGCTCGCCCTTCCTATTATGACGGGGCTCGCAGGTTTTTTTCCTTCGCTCGTCATGTTCTTGATTGCCTGGGGATTCATGACGGTGACAGGACTTCTCATGGTGGAGGTCAATGGCTCTTTTCAAGAGAGGGTCAACATCGTCTCGATGGTGGGGCGTGCCTTTGGTCCTGCAGGGCGCATTCTCAGTTGGGTTCTCTATCTTTTTCTTTTTTACTCTTTGCTAGTGGCCTACATTTCAGGGAGCGGCAGCTTAAGCTCGACCTATTTTCAAACGGTTTTTTCCTGGCATCTACCCAAATGGGTCGGAGCTCTTTTTTTTACAGCCATTTTTGGAGGGCTTGCTTATCAAGGCACCCGTACGGTCGATCATTGGAATCGTGTCTTTATGTTCGGGAAAATCTTGACCTACCTAGGGATGGTATTTCTCGGAGTTCATTATATCGAGCCCAAGCTTTTACTCAGGACTGAGCCGTCGTATGCGATTTTCTCTCTTCCCGTGCTGGTGATTGCCTTTGGCTATCACAATATGGTACCGACAATCATGACTTACATGAACAATGACGTCAGGCTAGTGCGGAAGACAATTTTGGCAGGTAGCCTATTTGCGCTGATTGTTTATCTGATTTGGGAAGTGGTCGTTTTAGGCATTGTTCCAGCGGAGGGAGACTGGGGAATTATCAACAGTCTACAGCAAGGCAGACAAGCCTCCGATGCGGTTGCAGGCATTTTAGGGAGCTCATGGGTGAGTAACTTTGCCGAGGCACTCGCGCTCTTTGCTCTTCTCAGCTCTTTTCTTGCACAGACGCTTGCGCTCATTCATTTTCTAGCTGACGCACTCAAGGTGAAGGGAGAAAAAAATGAAAACGTGTGGCTTTGTGTGCTGGCGCTAGCTCCGCCCCTCTTTTTTGCTTTCATCTATCCCAACCTTTTCTTAAGCGCTCTTAACTTTGCTGGAGGCATTTGCGCCGTCATTCTTTTTGGTGTCCTCCCCGCGCTCATGGCCTGGAAAAACCGTTATCATCAAAACGTTGCCTCGTCTTACCGGGTCGCAGGTGGCAAAAAATTATTGATCGCGATTCTAATCATCGCCTTAGGAATCGTGATCTTCCAAGTTACCCACATGATACATGTTTAAATTACATACCTCTTATGAACCCAAGGGAGATCAACCCGCTGCCATTGAAAAGTTGGTCGAGGGTGTGCTCGCGCCTAAAAAATTCCAGGTTCTTCTAGGGATCACCGGTTCTGGAAAAACCTTCACGATGGCCAACATTGTTGCCAAGGTTCAGCGCCCTACGCTTGTCCTTGCCCATAATAAAACGCTGGCAGCTCAGCTTTACCAAGAGTTCAAATCATTTTTCCCTGAAAACGCTGTCGAGTATTTTGTCTCCTACTACGATTACTATCAGCCAGAGGCTTATATCGCTCGTACCGATACCTACATTGAAAAGGACATGGCCATCAATGATCAAATCGATAGGATGCGGCTTTCGGCAACCCGCTCCCTTATCGAGCGAAGAGATGTGCTCATCGTGGCTTCCGTCTCTTGTATTTACGGTCTGGGTACTCCTGAATATTACCGGCAGATGCAGCTTTCGCTTCAAGTTGGCCAGACAAGGCGCCGTGACGATGTTCTCATCCATCTCGTTCAGATGCAGTATAAGCGCAGTGATTACGAATTAGTCCGCGCAACTTTTCGGGCACGCGGCGATGTTCTGGAAATTGCACCAGCTTATGAAGAGGCTCTGGCTTACCGTATTGAGTTTTTTGGTGATGAGATCGAAAGAATTAGCGCAATTGATCCCTTGACCGGAGGCGTTAAAAATCGTCAAGACAAAGTGACTATTTTCCCAGGATCGCACCACGTCACTCCCGAAGAAGTTAGGTGGCGTGCCATCGAAACGATTCAAGCCGAGCTCAAGGAACGCTCGGCTTTTTTCGAAACAGAAAAAAAATATCTCGAGCATCAGCGGATTGTCGAGCGCACGCGCCATGATCTCGAAATGCTCCGTGAGATGGGGACGTGTAAAGGTGTCGAAAACTACTCCCGGCATTTCAGCGGCCGAGTAGCCGGTGATCCTCCCCCTTGCCTTCTCGATTATTTTCCCCCCGATTTTCTTCTCTTCATCGATGAATCGCATCAAACCATCCCCCAAGTCCACGCGATGTACAATGGCGACCGCGCTCGTAAATCCTCCCTTGTTGAGTTTGGGTTTCGTCTTCCCTCTGCCTACGATAACCGCCCTTTAAAGTTTGAAGAGTTCTATCACCGGATTCATCAGGTGGTTTTTGTCTCTGCGACTCCAGGACCTTGGGAGGTGCAAGAGTCTGGCGGGGAAATTGTCCAACAGATCATTCGGCCCACAGGACTTCTCGATCCTGTGATTGAGATTCGTCCTGCAACCCACCAAGTAGACAACGCTCTCGAAGAGATCCGTCAGGCCACTGAAAAAGGAGGGCGTGTTCTTGTCACAACACTGACCAAAAAACTTGCCGAAGACCTCACAAAATATCTCACCGAAATCGGTGTCAAGGCGCGCTACCTCCATTCCGACATCGAAACTTTAGAGCGCGTTCAGATCATCAATGAACTCAGACGCGGCGTCATCGATGTGTTAGTTGGCATTAACCTTCTCAGAGAAGGACTCGATATTCCCGAAGTCTCTCTTGTCACCATCCTCGATGCCGACAAAGAGGGATTTCTCCGGAGTGAAACGTCTCTCATTCAAACCTGCGGCCGTGCGGCGCGTAATGTCGAAGGACGTGTCATCATGTATGCTGATAAGATTACAAAATCTATCGAGAAGACTCTAACGATCACTCGTGATCGCAGAGCTGTCCAAGAAGCCTACAATCAACAGCACGGCATTATTCCTCATACTGTCAAACGGCAAGTGATTGAAGATCTTGCCCAGACCTTTGGCGAAGTGGTTCAAACTCTCAAAGAAGAGGGAGAAAAAATCCCCTCTCTTCTCACAAGGGAAGAGATCACCTCCAAAATCGATCTGTACGAGAAAGAGATGAAGCGCGCTGCCAAAGAGCTCCACTTCGAAGAGGCAGCCCACTTCCGCGATCTCCTCAAGCACTATCAAGAACTCTTATTGCTCGATTGACAGACATCTAGCTGGTGCGCTACTTTGTAATGATGAAAAATAAAATTTTATTAACAGCGGCTATTCTATATACCGCCTCCTTATATCCAGAGACTTGGGCTGCCGTAGGCGGGGGGAACTGGGGAACGCCAGCCAATTGGGCTCCTGCCACCGTTCCTAATGGTGTGGGGGCGACTGCGATATTCGGTGGCTCTATTGGCGCTCCTTCGACAGTCACTTTAGATATTAGTCCTACTGTCGGCACTCTTGAATTCTCTAACCTCGTCAATAGTTATTCCATAGCTCCCATGGGAGCTAATTTCCTGACGTTTAATGTTAGCGTAGGAGCTGCCGCTCTTAATAATACGGGTGGGGCTCATACGATCTCAGCGCCAGTGACGCTGGCTTCTAATCTTGTCATCACTAATACAAGCGTTTCCATCACCTTATCGGGCGTTATCAGTGGGACGGGATCTGTGAATGTGATAGGTCCGGCGCTCACGGTTTATGGCGGCGCCAACACCTACAGTGGAGGCACAACGATCACAAGCGGAACTCTTCAATGTAGCGCAGCGAACGTGATGCCCCCTACGGGAGCGGTAGCGATGAGCGGAGGAGTTTTCAGTCTGTTTGGAAACAACCAAGCCATCGGGACTCTCTCCGGAACAAGTAACGTCTCTTTAGGCAGCGGTGTATTGACGACAACAACGACAACGACTTCCACTTACAGTGGCGTTATCTTTGGTACCGGAGGTCTGACGGTGACAGGAGGCGGAGCTCTTAACTTAACAAACAATAACACCTATTCAGGAGGCACAACGATCACAAGCGGCACCCTGAGAATTCAAGTGGCGGATGCACTTTTGCCAGCAGGTGATGTCGTTGTTAACACCCCCGGCGTACTCAATCTCAACGGTTTCAGTCAGTCAGTGCGTAATCTGACCGGCACGGGCTCTGTGACATTAGACACCGCTCCCACCGTCCTAACGGTGGCCCCTAATGCCAACCAGGTTTTTGCAGGACGTATCTCGGGTCTGGGATCTGTTGTAAAAAATGGTGGCTTCATATGGACTCTCAGTGGAGCTAACACATTTACGGGAGGGACAACGGTCAATGCTGGAACCCTGCAGCTCAGCGCTAACAACGCTCTTTCAGCTAACGGAGCGGTGGCTTTGACAGGTGGAAATTTGGACATCAGTCCGTCGACCCTTCAAACCATTGGAACGCTTTCGGGCTCTGGCGGGATCTCTTTGGGAACGGCAAGACTCACCGTTAACGGCGCTAGCAACGCCACCTATTCGGGTGTGATGGCGCTTTCGGCGGGCTCTTTTGTTTATCAAGGCCCTGCGACTCTCATTTTAAGCGGCGTCAATCTCTACACAGGCGGCACCACCATTAATGGAGGCACTCTTCAACTAGGTATTGCAAATGGCCTTCCTGCAGGCGGAGATCTCACCATCAATTCTCCGGGAGTTTTTAATTTAAACAACTTTAACCAAACGATCGGAGCCCTCTCAGGCTCTGGCAATACGACTTTAGGAACCGCTACACTAACCATCAGCACACCTCAGACCACCACGTATAGTGGCGTGATCAGTGGAGTGGGCGGGGCTCTCACTTTCCTAGGCCCTGGAATGTTGACCCTCACCGGAGCGAACTCTTATACCGGCGGGACCGTCGTCTCCGGCGGAACACTCCAAGGCAACACCACCAGCTTGCAAGGCACGATCAACAACACAGCTACCCTTATTTTTAACCAAACAACGGATGGGACTTTTTCTGGCACACTCATCGGCGCTGGAGCTCTTGTCAAGAACGGCTCTGCGAATTTGACTCTTTTAGGAGCGCAGACTCAAGGCACGACAACCGTCTCCGCAGGAGGCCTTCTCATCGGGACGGGCGCTAACTTAACATCCCCTGTCACGGTGGCCTCTGGAGCTCTTCTGGGAGGAACGGGAACGATCACAGGTAATGTCACGAATAACGGAACCTTGCAACTGGGCCTTGGCAACCTGACTATTACGGGAAACTATAACCAAGCTGCCGGTTCAACATTTAGTACATCCCTCACACCGACAGCGACCGGTCTTTTGACGGTGAGCGCAGCTGTGACGATTGGAAGCCCAGCGCAGGTCAATATCGGCCTTCAGCCCGGGGTCTATAACCCCACAACATTTTATACATTGATCACCGCCGCAGGCGGCCCTGTCACAGGAACTTTTTCGGCGATCAGTTTTGGAAACCCTTTTTTTGGCGGCTCTTTAGTTTATAACGATCCCACAGGAACCGTCAGACTCCTATTGCAAATGGTCCCCTTTTCTAATGTGATTCAAGGGGGTAATGCGGGTAAGGTTGCTAAATGCATAACTCCTAGCCAACTTCCCGCGGGGTCCGATCTTCTTTCCATTGTGCAGACCCTTGTTTTCAGACCTGTTTCTGAAGTCAGAGACGCTCTCGATGAAATCCAGCCCTCCCAACTCACGGCATTGAAGATCACCGAAGAAAATAATCTCGTCTTAGCTCGAACAGCAATTTCTCAACGTGTCGATGACCTCTATAGAACACCTTGCAATCCCTGCATGGCCGACACTCATCCTTGGAGTTTCTGGACCAATACCAGCGGAGATTTTTTGCGACAAGAGCGTCAAGGAGTCAATCGGGGCTTTAACGCTCGGACCGTCTCGGGCGTTTTCGGTTTCGACCGCCGTCTTTTCAGCCAACTTTTTTTAGGTCTTGCAGGCGCTTATAATCACTCTTCGATGAAATGGAATGACTCTCGCGGCAGTGGAAGTATCAGTAGCTATTATGTCGGTCCCTACATGAGCTGGTTTAACCATAGACTCTTCCTCAGCCTCTCGGGTCTTGCCTCGTTCAACGACTACCACGCCTCCCGCCATATCCGCTTCACCAACATCAATCGCCACTCCACCAGTGAGCACCGGGGCTACAGCGCGATTGCCCACCTCGATTTTGGAGTCATCCTCTATCCTGCCGTTGATATGACATTTTCTCCCTTCCTTGGCGTCGACTACATCTATCTCCATGAGAAGGGCTACTCAGAAAAAGGAGCCCGCAGCCTCAGTCTTAACATCGCTTCATCCCATGCCGATCTCCTCCGAGGAGAACTGGGCCTAAAAATCGCCAAATGCGCCACCCTTAAGCACTCCAAATGGACCCACGATCTCAAACTGAGCTGGATCCACCAACACCCCTTCAATGGCGAGCACCTCACCGCAAGCTTTCGCAGCGTCAGCTGTCAATTTACTGTCACCGGCATGGAGCCCAACCGCGACTTCCTCAACGTTGCAACCGGCCTCACCGGAGTCTTTGTCAAAGACCTACTCTCTGCCGCTCTTCGCTACGAAGGTAAGTTCGGCGACGGCATCAGTGACAACACCGGATATCTTCAATTGATTTTTAGATTTTAGTGCTCTTTCGGAAGAAAGAAAAAAAATGACAAGCCATGTCAGATGGTGATTTAGATTGTGATTGCTTCCGGCAAACCATAAGACATGGATCGCCCCCAAGATTGCCACTGTACGTAGGAATTTCTGTTCTAAAGAAAGCTCCGTGCGTTGCAGAGTAAAATATTTCCGATCGAAAAAATGGAAAAAAGCCCTTACAAGAAATAATATAACCCCTAAGACACCCAATTCAAAAATCAATTGCAAATAGAGATTGTGTAGAGAGGTTTGCGTAGAAAATCCCGTCCCTATTAGAGGTGTTTCGAGATAAGCTTCCAATGAATTGCTCCAGGTAAAAAATCGATCATAGAGAGATCCTGTTGAAAGAGTGTCCAGGCTAAATCCTATATAAAAAAACTTAGAAAGATCGATTCCACAGCCCATTAAAATTCCAGCAACCGATAATAATCCCGCTGTGACCAGCATGACTATTTTTTTCAAGCACCCCTTGCTGAATCCTAGGTAAATGAGAGAAAAACCATAAGCTAGACAAGCAGCCCGAGTTGTCGAAAGCAAAAGGGCGCCTAGAGTCAAACTATAAAAAATAATTAAAAAAGGTTTGGAAAAAACCTTTTTGTTTTCGATTAACAACAAAGTCAGAATGGAAAGAACAAAACTGGACACAATTCCATATTCATTCGGGTAGGATCCGGGAGAAAATCTTAGAAATCCGTATCCCATTTGCGACAGAACAGAAAATTTTTCTAGAAACTCCATAGGAAAAACCTTGAGATAGAACCCTGTATACAAAATATATCCTGCGATCAGAGAGACGAAATAGGCCTTAAGATATAGAAAAACAAAGGATATTTCATTCCTTATAATTCCAGAGACTCCTGCAACAAATAAGAACTGAAAAAAAAGAAGGCCGAAACGAAAAAAAGGCAAATCGGCTTCTGTGTTCGGAAGATTCAGGACTGTAGAAAACAAACAATACAAAAGGAAGGGTAATGCAAAGATCACCGCTTTAGTTTGTTTTTTTCGGAGGGGTATAAAAAACAGGGGAAATCCGAGTAAAATGAAATAATAGGTTCGAAAAGCATGTGAAAAAAGCTGAGGCGTCAAAAGGTTTCCTAAGGGTCCCAGCACAACAAAGCACTTGAACAACCCGCGTTGTAGGGAGCTCTGTTGCCAGTTCATTTACGTTAGAAATTCCTCCCATTTTTGCTCTACGAAGGCTTGGAATTCCCTTTTAAAACGGTCCACTCCAAACTGCTGCGCATGATCTTTAATTTGTTTGGAATCAAAGCTTAACGTTTCAAATCTCAAAATGGCTTCAACTAGACTATTAGCAGTGGGGTCCTGAAAAAACACCCCCGTCTTCCCTGAAATCACACTCTCCAAAACTCCCCCCTTGCCATAGGCTATGACAGGGGTGCCGCTGGCCTCTGCTTCGACAGGCGCAATCCCAAAATCTTCTTCAGCTGCAAATATAAACCCTTTAGCCCGACTGAGAAGCGAAGCTACAGCAGCATCACTTTGGCGTCCTTTCATTTCAACATTAGAAGGGGCCATTTTTTTTAAGCGGTTCATTTCAGGGCCATCGCCAACGACAATGAGCTTGCGATGGGGTAGAGCCTTAAAGGCTTCTATCATGAGGTCGATTCTCTTATAAGGGACTAAGCGCGATACTGTTATATAGTAATCTTCTTTGTTTTCCGAGAGGTAGAACTTTTCAGTTGAGACAGGAGGATAGATGACAGTGGCTTTGCGTTTATAAATCCTTTCAATGCGCTGGGCAACAAAGTTAGAATTAGCGATGAAATGATCGACACGAGATGTGGCTGATAAGTCCCATCCACGGAGGTAGCGCAAGATGGCTTTAGCTCCCCACCTTCGAATAGGATCCAGATCTTCAGTATATTGCTCCTCAAGATCCCATGCATAACGCATAGGAGTATGGCAGTAACAAATATGCAATTGGCCTTTACGCGTACGGATTCCTTTTGCAACGGCATGCGAACTTGACAAAAGAACATCAAAATCCTGCAATTTAAACTTCTCAATTGCCCAAGGAAAAAAAGGGAGATAGTAGCGGTGATGACGAAAAGCTCCGGGCATCATTTGTAAAAAGGAAGAAAAAACTTCTTTCCCTGGCATGATTTGTCCATCGAACAATGTAAAAATGGGAGAAGGGTAGAGATTCCAAATCTCTTCTAGAACTTTCTCAGCTCCTCCCAGGGTAACTAGCCAATCATGAATAAGAGCTATTTTCATTGCCTTCCGTAGATGTCTTCCATGCGGATAATATCATCCTCGCCCAGATACTCACCGACTTGAATCTCAATGATTTCAAGGGGAACTTTGCCGGGGTTTTCTAATCGATGGACGACTCCCTTGGGAACATAGGTGCTTTGGTTCTCATGAAGAATTTGCGTCGTCTCTCCGATGGTAACTTTGGCAGTCCCCTGAACCACGACCCAATGCTCACTGCGGTGGTAGTGCATCTGCAAACTCAAGATTTGGAGAGGATCGACTAAAATTCGCTTGACCTTATAGCGCGGCCCCGACTCCAAGGTTTTATAATACCCCCAAGGACGATGAGTAATCAGATGCTCTTGAGTCTCTTTTTTTCCGGTTTTTTTCAATTCTGCTACCAGCTCTTTCACCCGCTGTGACTCTCCCTTTTTTCCTAAAAAGAGGGCGTCTTCGGTTTCTACAACCACCATATCTTCTAAACCAATCATCGAAATTAAGCGTTTGTCACCAATGACTAAGCTATTTTTTGTGTCGATCGTATGCACATTGCCGACGGTGACATTTTGATTATGATCTTTGTTCATCATCTCAAAAAGGGTGTCCCATGAGCCGATATCGGACCAAAGAAAGTCAAAAGGGACCACGGAAATATTTTTTGATTTTTCCATCACGGCGTAATCAATCGAGTTACTAGGTATCCGAGCAAAATCTTTCTCCAGCTCTTCTAAGCTGCCCTGGCAGAGCTGTTCCATCTCTTGGGCATGAAGCGCTAATTCTTGCCAGAAGGTTTTGATCGAGAAGACAAAAATTCCGCTATTCCATAGATAATCGCCTGATGCGATGTACTGCAGGGCAACTTCATGGGTAGGCTTTTCTACAAAGGCTTTGGCTGAATAAACCTCTTGTTCAGAAGAGGCGTCAATATGGATATAACCATATCCTGTTTCGGGCTTATGAGGAGGCACGCCAAAGGTCACAATGCTACCTTGAGATGCCGCTTTCTCAGCGAGTTTAACTGCTGCCGAAAATTTTTCCGTTGAAGAGACCCAGTAATCTGAAGAAGAAACTAAGATGATCTCATCATCACTGATCTGTTTTTTCTCCTCCAAATATTTAATGGCATAGGCAATCGCAGGTCCTGTATTTTTCTGCATCGGCTCGATTAAAATCTGCTCTGCAAGCAAAGGATGCAACGTCTTGACTTGGGCTTTAACCAGAAAATAGTAATCTCGATTAGTGACCAAAAAGATATCTTCTGGTTTAGCAAATGACAAAAATCGCTCGACAGTTTGCTGAAGCAAGGTTTTTTCATCGCCCAGCTTAAGAAATTGTTTAGGAAACGACTCTCTCGAAATCGGCCAAAGACGGGTTCCTTTACCGCCTGCAAGAATCACAATTTTCATCTTTTTTCCTCCATAAATATCTTGATATGAGCTTCAACGGTTTTTTCCCAGGAGAACATCTCACTTCTTTGTAGTCCTTTCTTGATCAACTCAGCTCGAAGGTGGTCATCTTGACTTAGCTTTTCCATAGCCGCGGCCATCTCTTCGATCTTGTAAGGGTCGATATACAGCACGCTATCCGTACACACTTCAGGAAGGCTCGCGACCTTTGAAACGATGACCGGGCAGCCGCAGCTCATCGCCTCGAGCGGCGTGAGCCCAAACCCTTCATAAAGAGAAGGATGAATCAGAGCACGGGCATGGGCATAAAGCGTGGGAAGCTCCTCATCTAAGACATGGTTTAGAAGCAAAATCCCCTCAGGCAATTCGATCTTGTTTTTGGTCACTAAAACCAATTTCGTACCAGGCAACTTTTCTCTGATTAAGTCCCACGCTATTAGAAGCCGCCCGATATTTTTATGAGAAGCAAGATTGCCCACATAAAGAAAATAACGATCCGGCAATTGGTATTTTAATTTAACTTCATCGTGCGAATTCGAGGGAGAGAACCTAGCAGAATCGACTCCCAGAGGGATAATAGAAATTTTTTTCTCAGAACCCCTGTTAAATTTAACAAGTTCCCCTTGAGTAAAGCGAGAAACCGTCACAATTTGATCCGCCTGCTGGACAGCCTTTCTCACCATCTGGCGAGCATACCATCTCTTCAAGATATTCAAAGGACCCGTCAGATGATAGACATCATGAATCGTCACAATTTTCTTTTTGGCTCTTAAGGGAGCCCAAGGGAAATTATAATGAGGGCTCCAAAAAATATCGCACGAAGGAACAAGAAAAGGAAGAATCACTTGTTCCTGTACTGAATAGATCGGGCATGAGGTGGTGATCAAGTCAGATTGACGCAAAAAAGGCCATCCGTCGATCAAATCCGGATGACAGATGAGTTTCAGTTTAAAAACATTGGAAAGTGCTGGGATAATATTGCGAATGTAGGTCCCAATGCCCGAATGAAGTGCCATCCTCACATCAATACACATTTCTTTCATCGTAGTATCTTTTGGGTGAAAAAGCGCCCATCATCGTTGAATTCCTTGCAAAAATCAAGGCTTTAGTGTTAAAACTTGCCAAAATTATTAGACAAAACTTAGAATGAACTCCCCATCTGATAAGGAAAATATTTTATGGAAATATCGGTCATCGGACTTGGAAAATTAGGGGCTCCTTTAGCTGCTGTATTGGCAAGCAAAGGGCATCAGGTCATAGGCGTTGATCTCAACCCCGATTTTGTGAATAAGATTAACCAGGGAATTGCACCCGTCCCAGAGCCCTGTCTTCAAGAACTGATCTCAACCCATCAATCGCGATTAAAAGCTACCCTCGACTACGAAGAGGCCATTCTTCATTCAGATGTGACTTTTGTCATTGTTCCGACTCCCTCGGATGAAGAGGGCCTTTTCACCAATCAATATCTCTTAAAAGCTGTGGAGCAAATCGGGAAAGCGATCGCAAAAAAGAGCGCCTATCATCTCGTCGTGATCACCAGTACCGTGATCCCTGGCTCGACTGATGGAGAAATCAGGCAAACTCTTGAGACCACATCAACCAGGAAAGTCGGCTCTCAACTAGGCCTTTGTTATAATCCCGAATTTATCGCTCTTGGGAGCGTCATTCGCAATATGCTATACCCCGATATGATTCTCATTGGAGAATCGGATCAAAAAGCGGGGGCTATTCTAGAAGAAATTTACCGCACGAGTTGTGAAAATAATCCTCCTGTCAAACGGATGAGTCTTGTCAACGCAGAGCTCGCCAAAATCTCGATCAACACCTTTGTCACCACCAAAATCTCTTACGCCAATATGCTCTCCGACCTTTGCGATCGCCTTCCGGGGGGAGATGTCAATGTTGTGACAGAAGCCATTGGGCTCGACAGTCGTATTGGAACCAAATATTTAAAGGCAGCCGTCGCATTTGGAGGACCTTGCTTTCCACGAGATAACGTTGCTCTGGTAGCTTTTGCTGAAAAGGTGGGAGCTCGCGCCGACATAGCAAAAGCAACTCAAGAGATCAACGCTTATCAAAACGAGCGACTGCTGAATTTAATTCAGCAGCAGGCTCCGACAAAAAAGATCGGTATCTTAGGTCTTTCCTATAAACCAGGAACATACGTCGTAGAAGAGAGTCAAGGGATTCATCTAGCCCACCAGCTCGTCGAAAAGGGCTATGAGCTTTCTGTTTATGATCCGATGGCGCTCGATGAAGCAAGAAAATTCTTAAGCCAAAAGGTTCAGATCGCCACTTCTGTCCACGATTGCCTTTGTCAATCTGATCTGGTGGTCATTCTCATTCCTTGGCCAGAGTTCTCGTTAGAGATCACCCCCCACGCTTTAGGGCAAACCGGTAGCAATAAAGTCATCGTCGATTGTTGGCGCATTCTGGCTCAATCAGAGTTTTCACAGCTCTGCCAACTCGTTTATTTAGGCTACGGCCAAAACCAAGGCGCCTCTGATACACTTGCGCTGCGTTAACTATAGGAGAATCGAGTGAAAAAAGAAGATTTAATCGTGATTGCAGGAGCTGGTGGTTTTATCGGCGGCCATCTCGTCGGGGATTTTGTAAGACGGGGATTTACGCATCTCAGGGCTGTCGATGTCAAGCCACAGGCAGACTGGTACCAACTCTTTCCCGAAGTTGAAAACATCCAAGCTGATTTGAAAGAACAAGCCCCTTGTGAGCAAGTTACCAAAGGAGCTCGGTATGTTTTCAATCTAGCTGCTGACATGGGGGGGATGGGGTTTATTGAAGCTCATAAAGCCGACTGTATGCTCTCTGTCCTCATCAACACCCATCTCCTCCTTGCCGCAAAACAATTTGGGGTTGAGCGGTTCTTTTTTGCCTCTTCAGCCTGTGTCTACGCTGCTGAAAAACAAGTGACTCCTCAGGTAATTGCTCTTAAGGAAGCTGATGCCTATCCTGCGATGCCAGAAGATGGGTACGGTTGGGAGAAGCTTTTTAGTGAACGGATGTGTCGCCATTTTCAAGAAGATTACGGACTGATCACCCGCGCTGCCCGTTACCACAACGTCTACGGTCCTTATGGCACCTATCAAGGAGGAAGAGAAAAAGCTCCTGCTGCTCTGTGCCGCAAGATCATCCAAGCCAAGCTTTCAGGAGATCACCAGATCGAGATTTGGGGGGATGGAGAGCAAACCCGCAGCTTTATGTACGTCGATGATTGTATCTTTGGAACTAAAGAGATTATGAACAGCGAGATTCAGGAGCCGATTAACTTAGGCAGTCATGAGCTTGTGACCATCAACCAACTTGCCACCCTGATCGAAGAGATCGCTGGTATCAAAGTCAAACGGCACTATCAACTCGATGCACCTCTCGGTGTGCGAGGCCGCAATAGCGACAACACGCTCATTCAGCAAAAACTCGGCTGGCAGCCCTCCATTTCCCTTCGAGATGGCCTTGAAAAAACTTACCGATGGATTTACGATCAAATGGCAGTTGGAGCTCAGGTATGACCCACGAACCTTTCCTCAGCGTCGTCGCAACTTCGCGCAATGATAATCATGGTAAAAATCTGCTCTATCGAATGCAGATGTTCGTGGATGGCTTTGTAGCGCAATGCAAAAAGCACGATCTGCATGCAGAGCTTATTTTGGTTGAATGGAACCCACCAAACGACACTCTCCCTTTAGCCAAGGCTCTCCGTTATCCTCAAGATAAAGGCCCTTGTTCCATCCGGATCATCCGGGTTCCCCCTGAAGCTCACCGTACGCTCGATCATGCCGAAAGTCTCCCCCTTTTCCAGATGATTGGGAAAAACGTCGGCATCCGACGGGCTTTGGGGAAATTTGTCTTAGCTACGAATATTGACATTTTATTTTCGGACCAGCTCATGCAATTCATGAAACACCAGTTATCCCCTGATTCTCTTTACAGGGTTGATCGACTCGACGTTCCCGAAATCCTCCCTCAAACCGATTCTTTTGATGAGATCTTAAAATTCTGCTTTCAAAATTATTTCCGCATTAATGGGAGAATTGGTACAACCCTTATCAAAAAAAATGCGTTCAAGGAAAAAATTTCCAAGGTTCTAAAAAAAATTAAAGAAGTCGGCAAAAAAACCAATCTTATCAAATTTCTTTGTTTCGTCATTAGCAAAATTGTCCTTCGGCTCATTAAGAGCCCC
The DNA here is from genome assembly GCA_023265455.1 of Parachlamydiales bacterium. Taxonomy (GTDB): domain Bacteria; phylum Chlamydiota; class Chlamydiia; order Chlamydiales; family Rhabdochlamydiaceae; genus PALSA-1444. Next base: position 7,565 of record JAHFTQ010000005.1, on the reverse strand, counting down.
ATCTTTATTTACAGAACCATTCGTTCGTTCATTAAGCGCCTGATCTGTTTCCTTCATCCGCGTAACTCGCTGGTTCTCCACACTAACGCCTGTGGAGACTTTACCATTCTTTCTCAAGAAGGCTGGAATCAACTGAATGGATATCCCGAATGGCATATGTACTCCTGGCATCTCGATTCTATCTTGCTTTATCAAGCGCGGCAGCAGGGCATCAAACATAGGTGTTTGCCCCAAAAAATGCCTATTTTTCATATTGAACATGATTTAGGATCGGGCTATTCACCTGAGGGAGCTCACTTGTTATTTGAGAGGCTAAAATCTAAAGGCATTCCCTACTTGAGCAACGCCGATTTAAAAAAATACACTTTAGAGCTCAAGAAATCCAAAGCCACTTATAACGATGACAATTGGGGAATGTCAAATTGGGACTTCGAAGAAGTCAAGGTTTGATAAAACCCTGTGCAAAGATAAATTGACATTAACCCCCTGGCCAAATTAAAATTCGCAGCATGAAATATTTTCGCGCTTACCAAAGATGGTATGAAGAATCTTTTAGTCGCTATAGCAGTACAGAAAGCGGAATTTCGTCGAAATTAAACTTAATTAGATCTCCCTGGTTTGCTCTATGTTTTGTCATTTTACTCTCCATTACCCTAGCATTGCTGAACGACGCTTGGATGTTTACCCCTGCGGGATATCTCGACCCTTGGCTTTATTTCGGGTATGGGACCACGTTTGATGATCGAAGATTTGGGGGGTATATGAAAGTTGGCTACTATAAACTCAGCCGAATTTTATGGATTTTTTTACAATATTCCGTTAGAAAATTTTTCTCTTCCTTAAGCGCTTCTTATATTTTGCAGTATTTCTGTCTCTGGCTTGGGACATTTTCAGTCTATTTTACGATCCGGAGGCTTCTTGGATATGTTCCTGCTCTTCTTGCGGCAGTTTTTTTATGTATTTATCAACCATTTCTCGGCTCTGGTGGAGCAGATTATCACAACACTTTAGTGGGGCCTTTATACGCGCTTAGCTTTTTGATTCTTACGATTGCTGCTCAAAAAGAAAAACAAGCTTTATGGTGGTTGGTTTTGTTTGGGTGTGTCTATGGGATGACTGCACACACCCTGATCCTTTATGTGAATTTTGTTCCCATTTTGTTGATGCATTTTTACGTTGTCAGGAAGGTGTTTTGCAAGGAGAATATCTCTCTTATAAAATTTCTTTCTGCAACTCTGTTAGGCCTTATCTTAGCGACGGTGATCTGCGGACTCCTTAGCCGGGCGTATGGATATCCATTTCTGTTTTTCCTTCCTCAATTTGCCCTGACGAAGACTTTTCTTTACGGCAGCTGGGCGATATCTCCTTGGTGGAAGCCGTGGAGTGAGTGGGTTTTAAACGCATATTGGCTTGGCCCCTTGACAGCGATGATGTTTTTTGCTTTGGGGTCGCTGCTTTTCTGGCGCAAAAGTCAGAATCGTCCGATAGTACTGCTTGCGCAGCACCTCCAACTGCAATTTGTATTCATTGGAGCTGTGTGGTTATTTTGGCAGCTACTTAAAAAAGACACTTTAAATACGTCATATTTTGCTTATCCATTGATTATCCCTTTTGTCCTATCAATGGCTGCTAGCTTCAGTTTGTGTTTATCTGATCAAGTTCGCAATCATTATCTACCAATGATTTTAGGAGGGGTTGCGGTGATTGCACTCAGCCTTAGGACTCAATTTTCATTCCAATTTCTTTTTCAAATTCCGCCGTTTATCCTTATGTTTCTGCTTTTTAGTGTGGCACTCTGTCTTCTTTTCTTTTACAAACGGGGGCCTACGCAGAATATCTTTGCGGTAGCTTTTTTAGCAGCTGCTAGTATATTTCCTGTCTATTACCAAACCGCACCGTTCTCTGTTCGAGATGGGCATTTAGCTATTACGGAGGCTGCGGAGTGGCTTTACAATACATACGGGAAGCAGGGGATCCCTAATAGGGCAAGAAATATATTTATCTGGTTTGATGAGAAAGCTCCTAAGAATCCTAGCTGTCCACTTTCCGATATCGGCTATTCGCTGACAAATACGACATTTGACTATTTGCATCCGGCATTTCCGATGCCATCGATTCAAGATCTTAAGTTAGAAGAGATCAAAGGAAAACTATCCCACCAAAAAACAAAAGTTGTTGTCCTTGTCACTGAAAATGAAAGCCAAGTCAAAGAGCTACAAAGTCGATTGGAGCAGATGGGTTTCTTTCTAGACCTTGTGCAGTTTCGTGAAATTCATGTAAATAGCGTACGAATACCACTCTATGTGCTAAAAGGATAACCACTAAGATTTATGGTGGCTATATTTCTTTCGGACAATAAAGAGGGGGCGTTGTTTAATCTCTTTGTAGATTTTTCCAATGTATTCACCGATCATTCCTAAAAATAAAAGCTGGATCCCACTGAAAAAAAGGAGAAAGCAAAGAATGGACGCCCATCCGGGGACTCTATCGTGTGTCCACTTTGTATAAAGAACAAATCCCATGCAGATGAAAGACGAGAGAAAGAAAAAAAATCCCATGACACCGGCTATACGTAGGAGAGAATAGCTATAGGAAGTGATGCCATCTAGTCCTAAAGAGATGAGGGAAGACAGGGAAAATTTAGAATAACCTCCCCTTCTGGGCTCCCTTTGGTATTGAACGATGGCATATTTTGCATCCAACTGAATGACCATGGCTCGAATCAAGCGGTTTCTTTCTGGTAGCTGATTAAAGAGAGCCACAAGCTCTTTAGACATTAATCGAAAATCTCCGTGGTGAGGAACGACGGGAACGCCCATAAAACGCAGCAGTGTATAATACCACTGGGCAGTTGTCCTCTTAAAGAGAGTATCTGTTCGACGGTCTCCTCGAACTCCAAGCACTAGGTCAAATCCTTCTTCGTATTTTTCAATCATCGCTTCAATTTTTTCAGGTGGATCCTGAAGATCGGCGTCGATTGTAATCGCTGCGTCTCCTTTTGAATGATACAACCCTGCAGAAATTGAGCCTTGATACTCGAAATTATTGCGAAGGGTAACGACAGTCGTATGCGGATCTTGGTTAAAGAGCTTTAACAGCAAAGGGAGTGTCTCATCGGTGGATCCATTATCAACGAATACAAGGGTGTAGGAAGAGATTTTTCCCCTTGCAACCAGGTCCGATAGAATCTGAGTGAGACGTTGGTGCGTTACTGCAACAACTTCTTGCTCATTATGGCAAGGAATAACGATATCCAGGTTGTGGATATGCCTTCCTGTGAGGAGGGGCTCTAAATTACGCTCTGTTAAGACATTCAGTGCCATATTGACTCCTTATGATTTGGGTCAGCCCTTGTTCTAGCGAGGTTTTAGCTTTCCATTGGAGGATTTTTTGACTTTTTGTGATGTCAGCAACAAGAGAAAGATGCTCCATGGGGCGATCGGGTTTTTCTCCCCAATGGAAGTATCCTGATTTCTCAGTGAGGGTTTCAACGAGACTTCCTACCTCTTGGAGGGTGGTGGAAATACCTGATCCAATATTGAAAATTTCTCCAGCTGGAAAATGAGAAGTTGTTGCGAGAGCAACATAAAGGGCAGCAACATCTTCAACGTAGACAAAATCTCGAATTTTATGGCCTGAACTCAAAGAAGCGGGTTGCTCAGTCAGGCAAGATGCTAGTAAAGTCGGGATGAGTCGCTGCTTTGATTCAAAAGGGCCATAAACACTAAATAAACGTAAGGCCGTCGTCGGAATATGGAGCAAGAGGCCTTGTTGAAGGGCCAGGAGTGTGCTGGCAACTTTGGTGACTCCGTAGAGACTCGGCGGCGCGGGGATAGCTTCTTCTGTCAGCGGTTCTCTTTGAGAAGGGTATTCAAAGCAAGAACCGGTCTGAATCCATCGCTGAACACCATAGTGTGCTGCCAATTCCATCAAAGACAAGGTTCCTTGAATGTTGATATCAATGAGCTCCTGATGAGAGCGCTCGTGATGACGAATGCCATAGGCGGCACAATGGATGACAGTGTGCGGACGAGCGGCAATAAGAGCCTCTTTAAGAGAGGCGGGGTTTTTGAGATCGCCGATGTGCCAGTGAATCGGTGAAGGATCAGCAGGAGGGTTTCTACAAAGAGCATGAACTTGCATCCCCGCAAGGAGAAGCTTACTCGCAACATGGGATCCGACAAAACCTGTTGCTCCTGTTAAAAAAATACGGTGTTCTGAAAAATCTGGGTTCACACAAGCGCTGTCGATACCTTCTGTGACATGAATTCCGTAAATGAGGCATGTAGATGGGTCATCATTTCTTCGGTTACCCCTTGATGACAGGCAATCAACATTCCATTTTTCATAACGGCATCAGTGTTAGGATAGCCCTGGCGTGTTTCTCTTCGTGGGATTGTTTTAAAACCGGGTTGTCGCAGGATGTTTCCAGTAAAGATGGTTCTTGTTTGGATATTTCTCTTTTCGAGGAAAATTTGGAGCTCTTTTCTTGAGAAAGGAACTCCTTCTTTGAGGCGTAAAGGGAAAGCAAGCCACCCCGTTCGAATGAGGGGTTTCTCTTCGGGTAAATGAAACCACTCTTCATAGGCCTTAAAAAAATTGATGTGTTTTTGAAAGTTTCTTCGGCGAATATCAATGTTTTCCTGGAGCTTTGCAAGTTGAACCAGGCCAAAAGCTGCTCCCATTTCAGAAGGCTCTAAATTGTAACCAATGGCTTCAAAGATAAATTTTGCGTCATAGTCGATCGCATCGACCTGCACATTAAAGCGGTTTTCGATGGCTTCCGATTCTACAAACAGGGAAGAGCTACGTCCCCAGCTTCGCAAAAGCTTAGCCCTGGAGGCGAATCTTTCCTCATTGACTGCCAGCAAACCTCCATTTCCAGCACAGTTGATGATATGGGAGCCATAAAAACTGGTGGTGCTCAAATCGCTATAATGACCGGTTGAATATCCTCCGAATGTAGCTCCGACGGTATCGGCGGAGTCTTCAATCACAATAAGACGATGCCGATCGGCGATCTCTCTCAGCTGTTGCCAATGGGGAAGGTTACCTAGAAGGTTAGGGATCATCATAGCAACTGTTTTGGATGAAACCATAGCTTCAATAGCATCAGCATCAATATTGAACGTGTTGGGCTCAACATCGACAAAAGCGGGAATTAGTCGATTTTTAATGAGAGGAGCGACAGTTGTTGAAAATGTGAGTGCAGGTGTAATGACTTCTCCTCCTTCTGGAAGAGAAAGGAGCTCGATGGAGAGGTAGTTAGCTGAAGAGCCTGAATTGACCATGATCCCAAATTTTTTATCAAAGAGCTCGGCAATCTGAGCTTCCATTTTTCGGACATGGGGCCCCATTTGAGTAGATGTTCGGAGGACATGAAGAACGGCAGCGATCTCATCTTCTCCATGGACACTTTTTCCGTAGGGAACGTGTGGATTTTTCATGCAAGAACCTCTTGTGTTTGTCTAATGTTAGTTTTCTGAAAAATTTGATTCTGATTTTTTGTATTTTGTAATTTAATATATTCCTGAATTTGATGTAGAGAAAAAAGGCGCATGTCTTCTCTTTGTGCAAGGCACTTTTGATACCAATCTATCGTCATTTGTAGCGCATTATCAATCGCGAGTTGAGGACGCCAGTTCAGTTGGGCCCTTGCCTTAGAGCTATCGAGTTTAAGAAATGTCGCTTCATGATACTGATCGTTAGGTATGCACTCGTAGGAAGCGGAAGGCCCCCAAAATTGAACGAGCTTTTTTGCAATGGCTTGAACAGGGAGGCAGTTACTATCTGATGGCCCAAAATTCCACGCCTCTCCGTACCTGGCAGGATCATTGTAAAGGTGTTCAGCAAGTTGAAGATAACCAAAAAGAGGATCTAAAACATGTTGCCAGGGACGAATGGACTCGGGGCTGCGGATCGTCAAGGGAGTCTTGCTGATGCATGAGCGAACAAAATCTGGAACTAAACGATCTTCTGCCCAATCCCCTCCGCCAATGACGTTGCCAGCTCTTGCAGTGGCAATGCCCAGTTTATCTTGAAAAAAAGCTTGTCGATAGGAGGCTGTCACGAGCTCTGCACACGCTTTACTCGTACTATAGGGGTCAAAGCCTCCTAGAGAATCGTGTTCTCGATATCCCCAATGCCACTCTTGGTTTTTATAACATTTATCAGAGGTGATATTCAGAACGGCTTTGACTGAAGAAGCAAGACGCACAGCTTCAAATAATTGAACGGTTCCCATGACGTTAGTCATATAAGTTAGCTTAGGGTCGAGATAAGAGGGCCGCACAAGTGATTGCGCTGCCAGATGGAAAACGATTTCAGGCTGGTGCTCCTGCATCACTTGAAGTAAAAGCTGGGGATGTCCAAGGTCGCCTCGGATATCAACCATGCCTTGACCTACAACGGCTTGCTCAAAAAGAGCCAGCGGAGAAATCGGGTCTAGGGCAACTCCAATGGTTTCCGCTCCCAGATATTGGAGGAAAAGAGAAAGCCAGGCGCCCTTAAAGCCGGTATGGCCTGTGATGAGAACTTTTTTATCTTTCCAGAATTCTACCAAACTTTCCATGCCCCAGACTTTGTGGTCCATAATTGTTCTAAATAGTTTTTATCGCGCAGGGTGTCCATAGGTTGCCAAAAACCTCGGTGAGGATAGGCAGCAAGTTGTCCTTGCGCGGCGAGCTGTTCTAAAGGATCTTTTTCCCACACTGTCGAATCGTCCTCTATGAAATCGAGGACTTTTGGAGAAAGAACAAAGAATCCTCCATTGATCCATCCTCCATCTCCAGAGGGTTTTTCTTGGAAAGAGATGACTTTCTTTTCTTCCAAGGTAAGGGCTCCAAAACGGCCCGGCGGTTGGACGGCTGTCATTGTCGCTAAAAGAGAATGTTCCTGATGAAACTGGATTAACGATTTGATATCGATATCGGCTAGGCCGTCTCCATAGGTCAAACAGAAGTCTTCGTGACCTAAGTAGGGCGCAATGCGCTTCAAGCGCCCTCCTGTCATGGTGTGTTCTCCTGTATCAACAATAGTGACGCGCCAGGGTTCAACAGAAGTGGTATGAAAATCGATTGAATTTTTTGGAATATCGAAAGTGATGTCAGAGGAGTGGAGAAAGAAATTAGCAAAATATTCCTTAACTACATAACCCCGGTATCCAACACAAATAATAAAATCGTGAATCCCATGAGCAGAATAGATCTTCATGATATGCCAAAGAAGAGGTTTTCCCCCGATTTCGATCATGGGCTTGGGTTTTAAGTTGGTCTCTTCACTAATTCGGGTGCCCAAACCGCCTGCAAGGATAACTGCTTTCATAATTTATTATTTAGGAGAATCATCCTAGCAATGCTAAACATTTAGGACAAGGCGCGATTTGCCTAATAATATCAGTACAAGTTTCGGGTCATCGGAAAAACTCTCCAGATACGGAAAATAGCGTGTCAAGGCAAAGATAAAATGTCACCCTCCTGAGCAAAGTTAAAATGTCCCTTTTCGAGCAAAGTTAAAATGTCACCTTCAGGGGAACTTAGATACCAACGGCCAGGGGTACGGGGACG
>JAHFTQ010000016.1 GCA_023265455.1 Parachlamydiales bacterium | reverse complement strand
CAAGCGGTCTGCTTCTTTCAAAGTCATGGTCAGCTCCGTTTTCATATCCCTCTACCTTTCTTGGTTCAAAAGGGGACATTTTAACTTTGCTGAAAGGTGACATTACAACTTTGCCCTTACAGATACGGAAAATAGCGTTGACTTTCCTTTTTATTTTTTGTTAGCATCCCGCCATTCGATTAAAAAATTGGATTACCAATGCAGCAATCAAAAACAATTCCTCTGGTGGAGCCTTGGCTTCCACCAGCCTATGCCGATGTGGTTAGAGACCAAATTCTGTCGGGACTTATTGGCCCTGGCAAGCGATCACAAGAATTTGCAAGAGCTCTAGCCAATTATGTCGGAGCTCCTTCTTGTCTTTTAACAGTGAGCGGAACAGTTGCTCTTAGTGTTGCTGCAAGCGCTCTCGGGCTTGAGGCAGGTGATGAAATTCTCGTTCCTGCGTATGGAGTTATTTCAACAATCAACGCCTTCGCCTCTATTGGACTCTCTCCAAAACTTGTGGATATTGATCGGACAGGCTGCATGTCTCCTGATCAGCTCTCTCAAAATATTTCGAAAAAAACCAGAGCCGTCTGCTTTGTCAATTTTTCCGGGTATACAGGGCCTAATTTAGTAACGATCAAGCAAATCTGTGATGCCGCAGGCCTTCCACTCATCGAAGATGCTGCTTGCGCTCTAGGTCACTCCTATCAAGGAATTCATGCGGGCATGTTTGGAACTATAGGTATCTACTCTTTTAGTACACCGAAGGTTTTAACAACAGGGCAAGGGGGGGCTTTGGTCTCGTCTAATCCAAAATTTTTTGATGAAGCTGCTGCTTTCATTGACCAAGGAGATTTGGAGTGGCGCAAAACAAATCTCAATAGAGGTATCGGATCTAATCTCCGCTTTAACGATATTCTTTCTTCACTGGGTCATTGCCAATTAACCGATTTAAATCACCGTTTGGAAAAGCGCAGGGAAATCTACGATATCCTCAAAGAGCAGCTTGGACAATTTATCTTTTCCGTACCGGGGCAGCAAGCTCCTCTTCACAATATCGTCTTTACAAAACAACCCGATCTGCTGGTTGAAACATTAAAACAACAAGGGATTTCTGCTATTCGCCAATATCGCACCCTTTGTGAACATCCCGCTTACCACCAACTTGCACAGCAAACGTATTCTAATGCCGATTTCTGGACTAAGCATGCCGTCTATCTTCCCTTTGGCATGACACTGACTCCAGAAGATGCGCATTATATTGCACAAGTCATCAAAAACTCTGGAATCATGTTAATATGAGAGTATTAGTGACGGGCGGAGCCGGGTATGTTGGCACTATGGCTGCCGCTTATTTGCTCCAACAAGGGTTTGAAGTCTCTGTTTTTGATAATTGCCTCTTTGGCGCACACCATCTGATCGCATTTTCTGATTTTCCCTTTCGTTTTATTCAAGGCGATATTCGAGACCCCCATGCAGTGTTTGCAGCAATGAAAGGCATCGACGCTGTCGTTCATCTGGCAGCGGTTGTAGGAGAAGCCGCCTGTTTGGTCGATCCTACAGCCGCAAGATCCATCAATCTTGAAGGAGCTAAGATTACACTTGCTGCTTCTCAGCAATGTGATGTGGAACGATTTATTTTTATCAGCACCTGCAGTAACTACGGCATATCAACCCCCAACACCTTAACAACTGAGGAATCTCCCCTCAACCCTCTCACGGACTATGCCATTTCGAAAACTTTAGCTGAGCAAGCCATTTTGGCAAGTGAGACATCTCTCATTACAACGATTCTTCGATTTGGCACGATTTGTGGCCTTTCTCCTAAAATGCGCTTTGATCTTCTAGTCAATGATCTTTCTCGCTCAGCAGTTTTGGGAGTTCCTATAAAAATTTTTGCCCCTCAAGCATGGCGACCTTTTCTTCACATCAAAGATGCTGCAAGAGCCATTACACATTGCCTAAGAGCTCCTCATGAGCAACTGAATCGCCAGGTTTTCAATGTCATTACTGAAAATTATCAAAAAAAAGATCTCGCTGATCTTGCTGAAAAACATTTTCCCAAGAGCTATATTGACATCATCGATAAAGCAGCAGATCTTCGTGACTATCAAGTGAGCGATAGGCGAATTCGAGATCAGCTCGGATTTACCCCTAGTTTTACTGTTGAACACGCTTTCCTAGAGGTCGCACAGGCGATCCAACAAAAAGTTTTTCTAGATCCTCTCTGGCAAGGATTTTCAGGAGTGCCAGAAATATTGAGAACTGCCCAAACTTAAGCAAAAAGTATTTATGTCCCAGGTTACACTTCTTGAAGAGACTATTATTCGTAAAAAACAACTAGATGTCTCAGTCTTTGGTCTTGGAAAAGTAGGCCTTACCTTATCATCTTGCCTCGCTTCGGCTGGACATAATGTGATTGGAGTTGATATCAATGATTATCTCGTCTCCTCTCTCAATAACAAAACAATCAGCTCTGATGAGCCCGGTGTCCAAGATCGAATCTTATCCTCCTTAACTCGTTTATTAGCAACGGCAAATGCTGAAGAAGCCATTCAAAAAACATCGCTTACTTTTATTATTGTCCCTACTCCAAGCAATTCCTTTAACGGGTTTTCATTGCGCTTTGTTCTAGAAGCTTGTCAAGCTATTGGGAAGGCCCTCAGAAATAAAGACGGTCGTCATGTCGTCTCCCTTGTGAGCACAGTACTTCCCGGCTCAAGTGATCAGTTCATCATCCCTGAACTTGAGAAGTCTTCCGGCCGCAAAATAGGTCGAGACCTTGGATATTGCTATAATCCATCCTTTATCGCACTCGGCGAAATCGTCAAAGGAATAGAGACTCCAGATTACGTTCTCATTGGTGAGACCGACCCAACATCCGGAGATCTTGTCTTGGCAGCCCATCGATCAATGGTTCCCGATCATACACCCATTGCGCGGATGCATCCTATTGAAGCAGAGATTACAAAGCTGGCTTCCAATACGCATGAAACCATGAGAGTCTCATTTGCAAATATGTTGATGGCAGCCTGTTCTGAAACCCCTCTTGCGAATGTCGATCGTATCACAGAGGCTCTTTCCCATCGAATGGGCAAACGGTTTTTTAAAGGTGCGACTCCCTTTGGTGGCCCTTGCTGGCCCAGGGACAATAAAGCCTTAGCAGCTTTTTTAGATATGATCGATGTTTCAAGCAGTATGCCTCGCCATATCGATATCTTTAATGAAGAACACGGATCTTATATCTTATTTAAAATCTTAGAACTTTGTGAGCCCAAAGATACCATTGGGGTGCTCGGCCTCTCTTATAAACCGGAAACTTCGCTCATTGAACGATCGTATAGCATTGATCTCATCCAAGCGTGCATCAATGAAAGAAGGCAGATTACAGCATGGGATCCTATGGCTCTTCAAAATACCAAGGATAAGTTCGGTCTCCAGGTCAACTATGCAACAAGTGGTAACGACTGCCTTGACAAGGCATCTGTCATTGTCATCACAGCCCCTCTCAAAGAACTCAGTACAATCAACTGGTCGATAGCCAAAGACAAAACTGTGATTGATTGCTGGAGATGTTTAACCCCTTCTCAAAGAGAGCAGATTGGTCGCTATATCCCGCTAGGTCAAGGGAGTGCTGTACCATCGCCTTTGTGGAAAACTCCTCGTCTGAGAAATCACCTTAAACTTTTAACAAATTAACGATGAATAAACCTCTGATCTCGGTTGTTATTCCAACAAAAAATTCTCTCCCCCACCTAAAAAATGCAATAGAAGGCCTCCGACGTCAAACATATAGACATTTTGAGCTGATCATTCAAGACGGGGTATCAACAGATGGAACTTTGGAATACCTATCGACCATTCAAGATCTTCCAAAAATTGACATTCAATCTCAATCTGATTCCGGCATCGGGCAAGCCTATAACCGAGGAATTTCTAGATGCTGTGGTGATTATCTTTTTTTAGCGGCCTCTGATGAGTGTCTATTTGATGATACTCTTGAAAAGCTTCTCGAATGGTTTAAAGACCATCCTTCCGCAGCTGTTATCTATGGGGGGATGCTCTTAGTGGACAAACAAGGAAAAGAGGTTGCACGGTTTATTCCTGAACCTTTTGACCTGATCAAATTTATGAAATGCGAGCTATTTCCCTCTACTGCAGGGCTTTTGAATAGAAAAATCCTTGGTGATACTCTATTCTATGATGAGTCACTTAAAACATGTCCCGATTATGATTTTTGGCTTAGGATGGGCTACCGCTTTCCCTCCAGTGCAATCATCCATCGACCTGAATTACTCATGACAGCTCTTGGTGACCGAACTTCAATGAGTTATAGAGCTGAATCCCTTAAACAATTTTGCAAAGATAAATTTTTTATTCTCGATCGATTTCTTTCTGATCAAGCAAATGAGTTAAACACTGAACATGTAAAAGCGCAAGCAGGCATTCTTTATTGGGCGGCTAATGCACTCATTTGTCTTGAAGGACTCTCACCTTACGCAATGGAGCTATGTAAGGAGGCTGAGAGGTTGAACCTAACCATAGAGACCCCTCCATCCACATTTTCGATTTCCCCTCTCACTTTCTCTCTATATTACAACGGCAAACTTGCGCGATGGGCACAAAGAATTAAGCGATGGTTATACAAAAAAACACTCCCGATCCATATTCAAGGAAATAGGATTCCTTGGTCGTATCTTGTTCAAGCAATGATTAATCAAACACATACGCCTAATCAGATATCGTATTGGGTCAAGATTCGGATGAAGGTTTTCTCCGGCGTACTTCAAGTGCTATTTACGAATAAAGAGACGATTCAAAAAATGAAACTGTTCCCCTTTTCTTCCAATGAATTCATGACTTACTACCCTATTTCTAACCTCGAAAATTTCTCGGTTATCTTTCGTAACAGCTATTTGCCAGGAGTGATTTTTGAAATTTATGAACTATCCATTATCGAATTGCCCCGATCTTTGTAAAGTTGCATTAGTTGGCCTAGAATGGGATGTGATCGACCTCATCGAGTCGATTTCCGCACTCAAAATGTTCGGTTTTTTTGATATTTTTCCTCAAGATCCGCCAGGATTGGTTTATCTGGGTACAGATGAAGCGTGGGAAGGGGTTCAAAAGAAAGAGCCTTTTTTAAAGATTATATTAACTTTTGATGCTCCATATCTGAGAGCCCGTTTATTTGATTATTATGGGGAAGCATCCCTTTTCACCCTCATCGCCCCTTCTGCCTACATCTCTTCTCGAGCTTCTGTGGGAGCCGGATCGATTATTCAACGAGGAGTAACGATCATGCCGCATGTAAAACTTGGGAAATCGTGTAAAATCAATGTCAACGCAACCCTACATCATGAAGCGGTAATAGGGAATTTTTGCACCCTTGCCCCTGGCTCCTCGATTTTAGGGCGAGTTACCATTGAAGATGAAGTATTCGTGGGAGCCGGAGCGATCATCCGCCCCCGCTGTCGCATTGGAAAAGGAGCAACCATTGGAGCAGGAGCCGTCGTTGTTAAAGACGTTCCCCCCGGCATAACCGTTGTCGGCGTCCCAGCCAAAGAGCTTCAGACAAAAGTGCTTGTTTGATAAGGTAATTCCCGACATTGGTTTTGACCGATATCTGAAAATAAGGAGAACCATACAAATGTTTGAAACAATCAAATTAAAGTCCAAAAAGTTAAAATCACTAGCTCAAAGATTTACCATTGAAAAAGCCATAAATAAAATAAGGCTAGAAGCTAAGAAATTCAGTAATAAAATAAAGCTAGGAACTAAGAAATACAATTCAATTTCAAAAAAATACATCAACATTGCCGAGTGGAAAAAGGATACAGCTGCTCTATTTCCTCATTGGTATTATACAACTGATCTTGGGGATGGGATATCTCGGAAAGCAACTATTAACAATGAAGAAGTCACTATGCCCTTATTGATAAAAAACCGATCAAACCTCTTATACATGATAGATAAACATGTCGGTGACATTTCTGGTCTAAAAATTCTTGATCTTGCCTGTTCAGCCGGGTTACATGCTTTTGAGTTAGCCAGACGTGGCGCCATCGTTACTGGCATTGACTGGGATAGCGGAGCTATTAAACAAGCGAAGTTCGTCCAAGAATGTCTAAAAAAAGAAATCAAACATCCTATCAAATTCGAACATGTGAGCCTTTTCGATTTCGAATGCCCCACAAACTACTTTGATTATGTCTACTGCTCAGGATTATTTTATCACTTACCAGATCCAATAGGCGCAGCACAGAAAATGAGAACATTTTGCTCAAAGGGAATTATGATTTCATCTTCTGTAAGCCCCAAAGAGGAAGCGCTTTTTGAATTATCAGATCCAAAAATGTTCCCTTTTTGCGCCTCTTGGGAATTCGCTCTTGTCCCAACCGCTAAAATGCTTGAGAAGATAATTGAACATGCCGGTTTCAAAATTGTAGCATCAGCCATTTGGGATCAAATACCGGAAACAGTCAAACCGTTTGGGCCAGCTTCTACCGGCCCTGTTTTCTTGATTGCAAAAACTTGATCTTTTTATACTATTCCCACAAATTATTAGTGCATTTGTGGGAATAGTATGAAGGATAAGGGATTTAGAGGGTCCAGGAATTTTCTCCCGTTACAGTAACACACCCTTAAATCCCTCTCCGAGGAACCGTACGTGAAAGTTTCCCTTCATACGGCTCGAGACACCTTAAGCCCTCATCGCGAGAGCCGACGTCAAGTTGTTTCAGATAGCCCATTCCGTCCTGCTTAATCTTAGAGTGCCTGTATTCTAATCGATCCTTGATTTTATACAAAGGTCGACCTCCTTTGCCGATTGGCAAAGTAACTGTACCACTCCTTGTCAAACGGGTTGGCTGCTCCTCTAATTTTCTTATGGCGTCGAATAGGGATATCCGTTGCTAGAAAAAGCTTTTCCCATGCAATTTTACCCTTTTTCTTTATTTGAGTTGCAAAACTCCATTGTCGCATTCCAATGACTTTGAAGTATTTTGCTTTGATCCATCCGAGACCCTTGTTAGGATGTCTTCTGGTTGCCCATTTCCATAAGATTTGAAAGATCTCATTGTCTATTTTCTCGAAGGTTTTCCTTGCGCATATCCATCGATGATAATAGGCCCACCCTCGGATTTGGGGTGAGAGAGTCCTGATGACCTTTTCTTGAGTTTCTGCTCGGTTCTTGCGAACCATATCTCGGATTCTGGTGAGGAGTCTACACATGCTTTTCTTTGATGGGGTGATGATAAGCTTGTTTTTATACTTGCGTATCGTCTGGCCGAGGAAATCAAATCCTCTCTCTATGTGCGTAATTATCGTTTTCTTTGCTGAGAGGGTTAATCCTCTCTGGCTGAGAAATTCTTCTATGAGCGGTTTCACTTCCGTTTCCAGAACTTCTTTTGTCTTTCCAGTCACGATGAAGTCGTCTGCATAGCGGATAATGTGCACCCCACTTTTCCTGCGCTTTTTGCTGTCCTTTGATCCGAAGCGTTTTGTGATTGCGTCTTCGAGACCGTCCAGAGTCATATTCGCTAGTGCCGGTGATATAATCCCTCCTTGCGGAGTTCCTGCGTTAGTGGGGAAGAGTTTTTTCTTTTCCATGTATCCAGATTTCAACCATTTTTGGAGTAGGCTCTTTTCCATAGAAATTGAGTCCATTAACCAATCGTGGTTGATTTCATCAAAGCATTTTGTAATATCTCCTTCTAGTATCCATTGCGGTGCTCTGCGAGTTGATAGGGTTAGAAAAATCTGACCCACTGCATCAGCTGCTGACCGATATGCCCTAAATCCATAGGAGTGGTGGTCTCCTGTTGTTTCTGCAACAGGTTCTAATCCCATGAGGTATAGGGCTTGCATGGCTCTGTCTTTGATCGTTGGGATGCCCAGGGGTCGCTTACTGCCATCCGACTTTGGGATATAGACCCGCCTGAGTGGAAGGGGTCGATATCCTCTTTGTCTTAGGCTTGAGATTCCCTGAGCTCTTTCTGAGGAGGTTAGCCACACCAGGCCATCTACACCTGGTGTGTGCTTACCCTTATTCGTTGTTACGCGTTTTACTGCCATGGTTTTGGCACTGAAACTGCGTGTTAGGAGACGTTGCAAAGCTTTGACTTTGTTCCATCTTCCTTCCTTGACTGCCTGAACAATACGCGCTTGCAGCCTTTTCGTATTCTTCTTACACTGGAGCCAGTTGATTTGGTTCCATGTATGAAATCTTCTGAAAGACGCACCTACAGTTTGTGTAGTCATCTGCTTTTCTTTCTTCAAAGGTTTCTCAAGCTCTCTTGTTCAAGATATCCATTGTAGACGTGGGCTCTCTTTCGAGTCAGGTGACGTTAAAACCTGTATCTCTTCTATTACTGAAGAGCTTTCGCTTTTTCTACTGTTCCTACTCCCTCATGCCCATGGGCTTCTCTCACGATCAGCTTTCCTTGCATTCTCAAGGAAGGCATAAGGGATTTCCATGTTCCGTCTATTGAATATATGCGTGGGTTAGGATCGGACTATACACCGGAGGTTCTTTTTGTTTGCGTATCAGGAGCATTCAGCCTGATAACCAACCTCGTTACCTTTTGGTTCAAGCCTATCAGTGTCTTTGGCTTGTTCGACTTAACGATGCTTACGTCCGTTTGCTTATGCTATCCTTGCCACGCACCCTAACTCCCGCGCCGTCTTGACACTTGCAGCATTGTTCTCTCCTCGCGGATCGAACTCTTCTTTTAGAGGGGACGCATTGTTCTAGACGCTTTACATAGAGCATTGCTGCCGTATGTAGTCTAGTAGGGTACGAGTAGCAACATACTCGGTTTAGTCGAGAGATCTCTCCCTCGCTAAACAATTCAGTAGACGACCTCATGTCACACAATTACGAAATCATTCCTTCACACAGACCGCTGTGATTTCTGTAGGGTGGATGAGAAGTCTTCCAATCCAGTTTGGAATCGTTCCTATAAAAATCAGCATAGTACTACTACACCCTTGATTAAAGCGATTTCACCATTGCTTTGGGAATGGTATCGATGTTGAAAAATTCTTCATACCGACTCAACACTTCAGCCGTAGGACCTTGATGAAAAAGTTCTCCCTCTTTGATCCAAAGAGTTTGCTCGCACAAAAAACGGACATTATCCAATTGATGACTCACAAATAGGATGGTCCGACCTTCTTTGACAATCGCTTGCATTTTATTGAGACATTTTTCCTGAAATTGGGCATCACCCACCGCTAAAATTTCGTCAACGATCAAAATATCGCTTTTGAGGTGCGTCATGACAGAAAAGGCAAGCCGTAAAAACATCCCACTCGAATAACGCTTGACCGGGGTATCCAGGAATTTTTCTACTCCTGAAAATTCGACAATTTCATCGAAATACTTTGTGACCTCTGATTTTTTCATGCCATGAATAGCCCCACTCAAAAAAATATTTTCTCGGCCTGAAAGTTCCATGTGAAAACCGGTTCCAACTTCGAGTAAAGCACTCACACGTCCGAAGATTTCAATGCGCCCTGTCGTGGGCCATGTCACTCGGGCTAAGATTTTTAAAAGAGTGCTTTTCCCTGAGCCATTGCCCCCGATAATCCCCACAGTTTGTCCACGCTGGATTGAGAAATTCAAATCCCGAAGGGCCCAAAATTCTTTTTTAGTTTCCAGTTGAGAGCGCCCCAAAAATCTGAGTTTTTCTAAGAGGCTTCGATAAAGCCCTTCCTGAGTTTCGTTCAAAAAATATTTTTTCCCAAGATTTTGAACGGTGATAATCGGCTTAGATGACATCTGTTAACGTCCATTCTAACTTTCGAAATACAACCACACTCAAGACCAGAAGGGCGAAAGTTATGCCACAGGCAATCGAAAAGGAGACTATAGGAAAGTTCCCCTGTCCAAGCAGGGTCCATCTAAAAAATTCAATAGTGCCCGTTAAAGGATTCATTAAAAAAACCCACTGCCACTTCATTGGAATGACCGACATAGAATAGGCCAGAGGAGAAGCATACATCCATAATTGCATCATAAAGGGAATAATATGCTTAAAATCACGATAATGGGCACTCAAACAAGAGAGTAAAATATTACATGCGCTAGAAAATAAAAAGATTAGTAAAGCTCCAAAAGGCAAAAAGACGAACTGCCAAGAGAGGGGATGTTGGTAAATTGCCAGCAAAATACCCAGTGTCAAAAGGGCAATGATAAAATCTAAAATAACACCCAACGTTCCCGCCATCGGAAGAAAAAGGCGGGGAAAATAGATTTTCTGAACGAGTTGCGTTTCATTGACAAGACTGAGGCTCGCCCTCTGAATCGATTGAGAAAATACCAGCCATGGAATCAATCCGCAAAAGGCAAACAACAGGTAGGGGCCCCCCTCGCCAGAAATGTGCAACCATTTCCCAAAAACACAAGTGAATAGAACAGAGATCAGTAAGGGCTGCAAGATGACCCACACAACGCCGAGAAATGTCTGCTTATAGCGGAGTTTGATGTCTCGGAGAACGAGCATCCACAAAACACACCGAAATTCGATCATTTCTTTCAGGTCTTGTCGGCTCCAAGGTAATCGGGGTAAGATGACTGTGGGTTTCATTTGGTGGGATAAAATTGTGTTGGATTCTTTTGAAACCGATTTAAATGTTTCCGATAAGAAGAATAAAGTCCCATATCGGCTGCAAGCAAATCTAAACAATGATCAACATCGATTGTCAGCTTGAGTTGATCCCTAAAAGTTAATAGAAGCTCCGCTGCGCAATCGGGCAATCCGAAAATCTCTTGGACACAGGCCATTTTAAGAATTTGAGCCGTAGGGATCTGTTTCCCCATTTTCTGCATCTGGATAAAATCTCTCAAATAAAAGGCATCACCCCAGGTAACTTGTCCCGAGATAGTTTGTGCAGGGATTTTATAGACAAATTTCCCTGGAAGCTCTCCCTTTGTATACCTCCAAACAGACAAATCAAATAAGGAGAATCCTTTTTCAGCAAGAAAACTATCGATATTTCTAAAAGAATTTGCATAAGGATGATGCGCTGCATTAAAATGGCATTCTACTAAAATCCCAATCATATTCTCATCATTTAGCAATTTCTCCGACCCTTTTAATACGGAGTAATCAAAACCATCTGTGTCAATCTTGATAAAATCTACCGATTTAACTCCATTTTTTAAAAAAAAAGCATCTAAAGAAATTTGATCGTGGGATAAAATAAGTTCCTCTCCCTGATTGAACGCCTCTTTGCCATAATTCATCTGCAAAAGTTGCATCATTTTCCAAGCACTAGATCTTGCAAATTTCCCTGTAGTTTCGTAAAAATTCGCCGATTCTAAGCGCGCATATTGGTCGACACTCTCATTTCCCGAAACAATATAACAAGAAAGATACCGGAATTTAGGACATGTGTTGAGGGCATTTAGCCGTGCACATTCGTTGACTAAGGGATCAAACCCAAACCCGGATAAATCCTTTCCAAAAGCTTTCCAATGCTGTGCGATGCCTCCGCTGGCACCTACATCGACTAAGTAAAAGTTGGAGTCTTTCAAAAGATGCTTTTGCATTACATATTGCGTCAGACGAGGGTTGTAGTTAATTTCATTGTCGCTGTAAACATTTATCCAAACTAAAACAACAAATAAAAAGGCTTTCATTTAAAAAAACCTTTTCAAATAGTTAATGATACGCGACTGGGTACGGCTAGTGATCGAAGGATAAAATTGCGTTGGATCTTTTTTAAACTCCTGCAGGTGTGTCTCATATGATTTATAAAGTCCTACATCCTCTGTCAGCAAATCTAAACAATGATCTACATCAATCACAGAGCTGAGCTGATCACGAAAAGCTAAAAGAAGCTCCGCTGCACAATCAGGAAGCCCAAAAATCTCTTGAAGGCAAGCCATTTTAACTAGTTGAACTGTAGGAATTTGCTTTCCCATTTTCTTCATCTGAACAAAGTCCTTCAAATAAAAAGCATCTCCCTGTGTAATTTGACCATGGGTTGTTTGAGCGGGGATGCGGTAAACAAATTTTCCTGGCAAATCTCCTTTTGTATATTTTCGAATCGATAAATCAAATAACGAAAATCCTTTTTCTGCAAGATAATGATCAATATTTCTCCAGGAGTTTGCATGAGGATGCAATTCTTCGTTAAAATTCATTTCGATCAAGATTCCTAGGACATTATCTTCCCTCAGAAGTTTATCAGCTCCTCTTAATACAGCATAATCAGCTCCATCTGTATCAACCTTAATAAAGTCGACTGTTTTCATTCCTTTTTTTAAGCAAAAAGAATCCAAAGAGATACGATCTTGTGATAAAACTACAGTCTCACCACTATTGAAGACTTCTTTGATGTAGTCGATCTTCAAATTTTGCATCATTTTGCTAGCGCTTGACCGAGGAAACGCCCCTGTCATTGCATAAAAGCCCGCTGTTGGCGATGAGCGATAGTTATCAAGCTTTTCATCCTCCGCAATCACAAAACAAGGAACGTACCGAAAATTAGGATAGGTATTGCTCGCGTTTAATTTCTCACACTCTTTAACCAACGGATCAAACCCAAACCCTGCTAAATCATTTCCAAAAGCTTTCCAATAGGATTCGATACCTCCACTGGCACCTACATCGAGCAAATTAAAATTGGCTTCCTTAAAAAATTGTTTTTGAACTAGATAACGGGTCATGCGGGGGTTGTAATTGCACTGCTGATCCCCGTAAAGGGTCATCCAACCTAAAACAACAACTGCGATGACTTTCAACATTTTCGCCTCCAATCAAATATTTTTTGGAACAGCCACAAACTTGGCTCTACTTTCTTTATTAATAGGAATAATATAGTGAATTTCAAATTCAGAAAAAACGAGTTTCAATTGATCCTTGATATATTCAAGGGAACACTCATTTTCTTTGTATTTATCAAACGGAATTTCTTTGTGACCAGGAACTTTAAAATCGTCGATCATGATCACACAATTGTTATAATGTGTTTTGGCAATCTCTTTTAACTCATCTCGGAGCGGCCAATGTTCGTCCCAATGAGCATCGAGATAGAATAAAACCCGGTTTCCTTTAAGTTTGGGAAGCAATTGGGCGAGCACAGTCTCAGAACTGCCCAAAAGACATTGAACATTAGGGAAAGCTTTCAGTTGGCTAGCTGTTTTTTGATAGGTTTTTTCGACGACTTCAATTGTAAGAACTTCATCAAAAAGTAAGGCAAGAAAAACAGTCGTATTTCCTAAAAATGTTCCCGTTTCAACGGCTGTCGTAATATTATAAGTCTTTTTAAGATAGGTCAAAAAAGTCCCGATCTCAGGAGCTCCATTGAATGCGAGTTGCCCTGTTTTCCAAGTGGAGCTTACAGCGTGGCACGAGGGACTTATTTGACCATAATCAATGACTTTTGGGATGGGGTCTTCTGCAATCAGCAAAGAACTTACTAAAAACAATAAAAAAACTCGAGCTAATAGACAAACCATAGAACTCCTAAAACTTACAAAAGCACGATATCCCAAAAGGAGTTTTAGGGAAAGATCTTTAAAGCAAAGCGCCGAATGGTATCGGAGTAGCCGTACAGGTGACGAGCGATTAAATAGCGCAGGAGTAAAACAGCTCGTTTTTTCATTCTGGGGGATGAAATTGAAAATTTCCGAGACCTTTTTTTCGGAAAAAAATATCCGTAAGAAATGCCTGTGATATAAGAATTGAGACGAACCGAAAGGTGGCGATTAAAAATTATCCCGAAATCGGTGTAATTGACATTGATTCCAATAAACTTAGCTTCCTGATTTTTCCCTCTCAGGCCTCTTAAAGTAGCAAAGAAAGCACTTAAGATTTTCTTTATTTTTTTTCTTCCCGCCTCATAGCCCTCTTGTCCTAGAGTGGAGTGCTCATCGATGCCAAAATCGAAAATATAAAGATCTGCAGCAGCAAATTCTTCCTGACAAAGTAGCTGACCTTTAAAGTTCCTATGTGTAAGGTAGGCTCTCATTTTGCAAGCCAAGTCTAAATTATACCCTACGTAGACGATGTTAGTATTTGCAGGTAAGTTACATAAGTGATCGGCCAAATAGACAAAAATCCGAGAAGGAGAGTACACAAGCCGGTTATATAAGGAGGGAGTCACTAAAAACTCTTCATTCCGAGCCAAAGATCTCTCTAAGCTGGAAAGGGTTGCATTTAAATGTGCTTGAGAAGGAAGGGAGATTTCTTCGATCTCTTCATCGACAAGTCCCCAATTCGGCTGTGTGAGAACAGGGGTGATCGAAGAGCTTTCAACAAACTGATACCAATCATTTTGCGTTCGATTTTGACTGTGTAAAAAAGACTCCTTATAGGTGTGGTTACAATGATACCCCTTTAAGTGCTTTTCAAGAGAGCATCCGGCTTTGCCTGCAAGAGACATTCTCTTGCAGAGATTAGAATCGACATGCCACCCCTTAAGCATCTGCTCATCAAATCCTCCCATCTCTAGGATGTCTTTTCTCAGCATCAACTGAAAATCACCGGGGTTGTCGAACTGGATGCACCCCTCTTTACGAATCACCGTATTGAGATGCAGATTTTGGCTGTACTTTCGGAGTAATGAGATGTTTGCTGCGGGATTTAACCTTTCTAAGGAGAGCTCCCACAGATTTTCCGGGAGCTCAAACCGCGGGAGCAAATAAAAGCCTTCCTTCAGGTCGGACACAATCTGACTGAGACTCTCCCCTTTCTCCGAGACAAAAATCATGTCGATATTGGTCGATAACACCCAATCGTTGTCAGGACGCATCCGGCGGATGGCAACATTTCTTGCGACAGGCTCTAAAAGTGGTAGTGCTGTTTGTTTTGCAAATCGTTGATGCTGAAATGGGCGAACTCTCAAGATGCGAAGGAGTGATTTGGCTTTGACTGTTAAAGTATCTTGAATCGCTTCGATGATAGTTGGAAGCTCATTTGAAGTATTATAATCGACAAAAATAATCTCATCTGAGGAGTCCGTGAGGATTTCAGCGAGGCAATTCAGGCTGATGGCTAGTCGTTTATGGTAGTTGTAACCATGGTCATCATTTCGACCATATAAAATGACGGAAAGCATGGGTTACTTCAGATGCTGGCCAATGATTTTAGCCAGCTCCATCATGTCGATGGGCTTTTTCGAACCGAAGACCTTAGCGAGTTTGGCATCGGGGACGATTTTTCGTTTATTTTTGGGATCTTGAAGGCTGTTTTTCTTGATGTAGTCCCACAGCTTTTTCGTGATATCGCCGCGAGAAGAGGCTTCTTCTCCAATCACGTCTTTCAATTCATCTGAGATTTTCATTGAAGATGATCCTTTCTGTCCTTTTTTTCTCGGCCCGCCCTTCTTTTCTTTTTTGACGTAGGGAGTTTTGGGGTGATTGACGTACTTGGTTTCCAGATCATCGAGAGCATTGACGATGACATCGCAGTCGGGATAGTTGGAGCAGGAGAAAAAAGTTTTGCCGAAGCGAGAGCGGCGCGGAGAGATCTTCCCATCGCAGCCGACAGCTGGGCATGACGGCATTTCAGCGGGAAGTGGATCGCCTTTTTTCGGGATGTTCACAATGCCGCGGCATTTCGGATAGTCGCTGCAGCCCAGGAAAGCACCAAATTTTCCGAAGCGAAGCTTCATGGCATTTTTGCATTTGGGGCAAGCTTGATCCCAATCGAAATCGTCAGCATATTCTTCTTTATTAAAATTGAGCGCTTCAACAGGCGCTGTATAATCGCAGTCGGGATAGTTAGAGCAGCCGTAGAAATATTTACTGCGGGACCAGATTTTTTGAAGTTTGTGAGAGCATTTAGGGCAGTTGAGCTCGGTGAGGAGTTTGGGAACGAAGGCCTCTTTTTCAGCAGTTTCAACGGTGGGAATAAATTCTTTCCAAAATTCCGCGATCAGCTCTTTCCAAGCGATTTTATTTTCTGCAACTTGCTCAAGGGCATCTTCCATGGTGGCTGTAAAGGTCACATCCATGATCAGTTTAAAATTATCTTCGAGCATCTTGGCAATCACACGGCCCAGTTCTGTTGGCTTGAGCGCTCCTTTTTCTTTGACTGAGTAATCACGGCTTTGGATCTTCTGCATGATTGTCGCGTAGGTAGAAGGGCGGCCAATGCCGAGTCTTTCGAGTTCTTTAACGAGGGATGCCTCTGTGTAGCGAGGAGGAGGCTTTGTAAACGATTGTTCGGGTTTGATGCCAAGAGACTGGAGTGTTTGACCCACTTCAAGAGGAGGGAGAAGGCGATCTTCATCTTTTTTCTCGGCGTCGTGAGAGCGGTCTTGCTTTTCTTCGTAGACAGCAAGAAAGCCGGGGAACTTAATGGCAGAGCCTGTTGCTCGTAGGATAAGACCGTTGTTAGTTGCAATGTCACACGAGATGGTGTCGTAGACAGCGGGGTTCATTTGGCAAGCAATGAAACGGCGCCAAATCAATGTGTAGAGCTTGAATTGATCAGGAGTGAGATATTTTTGAATGCTTTCGGGCCGGTATTGTAGATTGGTCGGGCGGATGGCTTCGTGGGCATCTTGCGCACTTTTCTTGGTTGAATAATTGCGAGGGCTATCTGGAAGGTATTCAGGTCCGTAGGTTTTATGGATGAACTTACGAGCGGCATCCAAAGCTTCAGGCGCTAGGCGGACCGAGTCGGTACGCATGTAGGTGATCAAACCCTCGGATCCTTCGCTGCCAAGCTCAACCCCTTCGTAAAGGGTTTGAGCAATGCCCATCGTGCGGGTGGCTGAAAAACCAAAGTGACGGCTGGCTTCTTGTTGCAGTGTCGAAGTGATGAAGGGTGCGACAGGGTTGCGCCGTTTTTCTTTTTTATCGATATCGGCTACTTTGAAAGTGGCCGATTTCATTTTTTTGACTAACTCCTCTGCAACTTGTCCATTTGGAATCAAAAAGACATCTTTGCCAGCGATTTGTTCTTTCTCAATTTTTTTCCCATCGACGGAGAAGAGGGTCGCTGTAAAGGGTTTATCTCCTTTTTTAGATAGAAAATCGACGAAGATGTTCCAGTATTCAACGGGAAGGAAAGCTTCGATTTCAACTTCACGATCGACGACGAGCTTTAAGGCGACTGACTGGACTCTACCAGCGGAGAGTCCGCCATCGCGCGCTCCTTGGACCCTTCTTGTGAGGATCGGAGAAATTTTATAACCCACGATCCTATCGAGCATGCGGCGGGCCTGCTGAGCATCGACGAGAGCTTGATCAATATCACGAGGATGTTTAAGGGCTTCTAAGACGGCCTCTTTTGTGATAGAATTGAAGGTGACGCGCTGGGCCTTGGTTTTAGGAGGAAGAATCGCGAGGATATGCCAGGCGATTGCCTCACCTTCGCGGTCGGGGTCAGGAGAGAGGTAAACAATTTCGGCTTCTTTAGCAGCTTTTTTGAGTCTTTGAATGACGTCTTTTTTTTCTTCGAGGACAGCGTACTCAGGCTCGAAGTCATTTTTAATGTCGATGCCGAATCCTTTACGGGGAAGATCTCTAATGTGGCCAAGAGACGACTCAAAAGAATAGTTGGACCCCAAAAACTTTTTTAGGGTCTTGATTTTAGCGGGGGATTCGACGATGATGAGCGCTTTTTTCATCCTTTTTTTGCATGGAAACCCAGTTCTTTAGGACTGGGATGAAATGCAGCTCCTTTAAAATTTTAAAAATGGGAGCCTTACGGCTCCCAAAATCCCCTTACGGGGCTTGTAACGGAATAGAGTCGACTCTCTCCATTCTCTCCCCTCGACAATGTTGTATACCGGCACGTGGTCTAATCCGTTTCGTGCTTACCCTATCGCTTGTCTGCAACAAGACCTTTAAGAGGGCAGGACTGAGGAAGCATCCTGCCGTTAGTCTTTGGCCTATATACAACGTAGACTCTTCAATGCTTGTCAAGCTCAGAGTCTTAGTCTGGTCAACCCAGGCGTATCTCACGACAAGCCTCTCCCTTTAGGGAGGGGTAGTTGACTTTAAGAACAATAAGTTGAACCGTTAATATCTTGACATCCTTCCCTCCATAAATGGAGGGGATTCCTATGGCGTCCAGTTAAAAATACTAACTGACTCACTTCGGTAGGTGCTTTCGACCCGTCTGAAGGTTATTCAGATCTTTCGCTAGGCACTCATGTCGGGAGTATTGCCTATGGGAACTTGCTTTACGAAATCGCGATATCCTCGCGCATCGACATGAAATGCATTCTCACACAATAACGATTTAAAAGAAAGAGGCATGCTAACCCTCTCCTCCTGAAGGACGCGGTTTGCGCGTGTCCTGATGGATCAAGCAGTAATTTTCTGCAACCAGACAAAAGTCGTCTATGATATATTCAGTCGTCATGGCTAAAATAAAAACTTTGCTATTATTTTTTTCGGTCCTCATATTAATAGGCGCCGCACACGAGGGAAGCAATCGATTTGATGCCTTGATGGGAAAAGGGACCAAGCATTGGCAACACGTTCAGCAGCCTCAAGATCTAGAGCTGCTCCAAAGATCCAAGTTTTTATTCGAAAGGAAGAGAGAGGCAGGAGGGATTAAAATCCCTCAGACGGTTCATTTCATTTGGTTGGGCCCCCGCTCTTTTCCCAGAGCATCGGTAGAAAATGTTCGGAGGTGGATTGCTGAGCATCCCCATTGGACCTTTAAATTTTGGACCGATCGGGAACGTGATCCTCCTTGTAAGGGAATGGAGACCATTGTTATCAAAAAATATCCCTTTCCAAGACTGGGGCGTTGTTATGAAGCTTCGGAAAATTGGGGAGAAAAGTCAGATCTCTTGCGCTATGAAATCCTCTTTCATCAAGGGGGTGTCTATGCCGATCACGATATGAAATGCCTCCGGTCGTTTGAAGATTTTCATAAGACTTACGATTTTTACTGTGGGCTAGAGCCGCCGCACCCTGCGTTTGTAGGATGGAATGTTACCGTCGGAAATGGTCTCATTGGCTCTAAGCCAGGCCATCCAGTTTTGAGGCGTGTGATGGACCTTATTGAGCGGAGGTGGGATGAGCTTGCTCAAAAATATCCAGGAAGTGACGGTTTTTCAAGAACGCAGATTGTCATGGAGCGAACCTATATCGCCTTTACCCATGCTGTAATGGAGAAGATCGATCAGCCAGGATGGAATGACGTTATTATGCCAGCGGCCTATTTTTTTGCGAAAAAAGGCATTACTCCCCTTTATTCAGAACACTTTTACGCAAATACTTGGGCCGACTTTGGGGGTAAAGATCTACTCTTCGAACGGGGTGTGCAAAAAACTCTTTTGAAACTGGAGAAAAAATATACCAGGGCCGTATTTTTTGCGTTGGGCTCTTTATCTTTTAATTTGCTTCTATTGGGTTTTGTAATACTCTTTACCAGAAAGGCGAGGTCAACATGCATATCCTAAAAAACTGGATCTTTTGTCTGGTTTTACTGCCGCTATTAGTCGGATGTTCGAAAAAGAAAGAATCTAGTGACAAGTCTGACTTTGAAACCCTAATGGGTTGTGCCTTTCCTGCATGGAAGCATGTTCAAACGCCGGAAGATTTTGAAAACTTGAAGTTTTTCAAAACAGTCTATGAGAAAAATATTCCTTTTCTTCAGGCTAAATCGACGATGCTGCGTATTCCGAAAGTCGTTCATTTTGTTTGGATAGGTCCTAAGCCGTTTCCACGGGAATCGATAGAAAACATCCGAACTTGGATCGCCAAACATCCCGATTGGACGATCAAATTTTGGACGGATCGTGAGCGTCCTTTACCTCACAAACAGATGCAGATGGCTAGAGTGCAAGATCTCCACTTCATTAAACTGTATGAGTGCTACAAAAAATCGGATAACTACGCTGAAAAAGCGGATCTCCTCCGCTATGAGATCCTCTACCAAGAGGGGGGGGTTTACGCTGATCATGACGTCAAATGCTTCCAATCCTTTGAGTCTTTGAATAAAGCGTACGATTTCTATTGCGGCATGGAGCTTCCTTATCCCACTTCGCTCAGCTCTTCTGTTCTGCCCACCAATAATATCGTCGGCTCTCGCCAAGGCCACCCGATTTTAAGACAGTCGATGGATTGGCTTGTGGATCAATGGGACCGGATCGATAAGGAATATCCTGGTAGAGATAAAGACTCTGTCATCAACCGTGTCGCCCATCGGACTTTTCTCGTGCTGGGAGAGACGTTTAAGCAGCTGGCAAATAAAGAAGGGAATCGCGATATTGCGCTTCCGACATTTTATTTTAACGCACCCGAAGAGCGGCTGTCGATTTTTTCCCGTCATCTCTACAAAGGGACCTGGTTCGAAAATGAGTCAGAGTTTGAAAAGCTTGTCAGAGAAAGATTAGTGAAGATCACGAAAAAAACAAACCGTTTACTTCTTTTCTTTGGAATCTTTGGACTTTTGAATGTCATGGGTTTTGCAATCTTATTTATTAAATACCGGCAAAAATCTCTTAATCCCTCATGAACGATGAAGAGCTTCTTGTTTGCTTTGGAAGGGGCCTGATACCAGGCCCTCAAGAGACTGAAGAAGCTTTTGTGCAGCGTGTGCAGCAGGCGGCTGCTCTGTCAAATCCTGAGTGGCAAGCTGTGGCCCAGGCGACGCTTTCTCTCTTTGGGTTTGCAATCGACTGGGTTCCCTTAAGTTATTCGTCTCAAGAGCTTTCCCCTTGGGAAGGTGCTGCAACCTGGATTGGGGAGGGCTCTCTTCCTTCGATTCAACTGCGTCCTGCTTTTGCAAAGGGATCTTTTTTGGGGTACCGCCGCTCCGATGTGCTAGCCCACGAAGCTGTGCACGCAGCTCGCATGCGTTTTGAAGAACCTCGCTTTGAAGAGATGCTCGCGTATCGAACCTCTCCACAGCGGTGGAAGCGGTTTTTAGGACCGGCTTTCCAGCACAAGTGGACACTCTATCTCTTATTGCTCACTTTATTGGCAGGCGTCTATCAACCGTGGATTTCTCTTCTTCTCATCAGCCTGGGGCTGAGTGTTCTCTGCTGCCGCCACTTTCAGCTGCGTCGGTGCCTTCGTCAATTTCCATTACCCATGGTCCTTTGTATGACCGATGCGGAAATTATCTCATGTACTTGGAAGAAAGAAGACGGTTTGCGATCGAGGTTATTAAAATCAATTAGGAATAATCACGAGCTTAGCTCTTGAGTTCACATGGGCGGGGAGTAAGTAGAGTGTGGTATAGTTATCGAATGTCTTTTCAATTTTTGCTTTGACGTACTCAAATGAGCATTCGTGCTTTTTGTAGGCATCGTAAGGAATATCAGCTCTTCCGGGGACTTTGATATCGTCAATGACAATAATGCACCGTTGGTGGTGAGTTTTATTGATTTCTTCGATTTCATCGAGGAGAGGCCAATATTTTTTCCAGTGAGCATCTAAATAGAAAAGGACGAACCGATCCTTGAGAGCGGGGAGGATTTGAGTCAAAATTTTCTCAGAGCTGCCCAGATGAAATTGAATATTAGAAAGAGAGGACAAATTCTCTTTAGATTGGGTTAAGAAAGTGGGAGAGATGTCAATGGTATGGACTTCATCGAATGTCCGTGCGAAGAAAGCTGTGGTGCCTCCTTGATAGGTTCCCGTTTCAATGACAGTGGTAATTTGGTAAACCTTCTTGAGCATTTCAAAAAAAGGGGCCATCTCTCTAGCGCCGTTGAATGCAGAGTTCCCAGAAGCGATGTCGGACTGGACAGGAATTTGAGAGGGTTTAAACTGAATCACTGCAGCGTGCAGCGAAGAGAAAGCAAACAAAAATATAAAAAACTTTACCATTTCCTTGCCCAAGTCGCGAGAGCGACCAGGAGTTCTCCTATTTTTTGATGGGCTTTAGGATCGGTTAGTTTGCCCTGACTATCGAATTTATTTTCAGCAGATCCGATCATGAGCTCTGGTCGATTGAGGGGATGCATGTTGAGATAAACGAACACTTGTCTGAGGTGGTACTGCGAACGCGAAGTGCCCTGAAGAGCTGGGGAAGCGCCCATGAGGGCAACAGGTTTATTATCCCAAGCGCTGTCTCCGTAGGGTCTAGACGCCCAATCTATGGCGTTCTTTAATACGCCTGGTATCGAATAATTATACTCCGGAGTTGCAATCAAAATGGCGTCTGCTGCGCGCACTGCGGTTTTCAAACGCACAACTGAGGGGGGAAGATTTGTTTCTTTATCCTGATTGTAGAGAGGGATCTCTTCTAAATCGAAAATGTCTAGCTGACAATTGGGAGGGACCACTTCTAAGGCGGCTTGTAGGAGGCCGCGGTTGTAGGATTGTTTACGCAGACTTCCAGCAATGCCTAGGATTTTGATTTTCTTTTCCATGTTTAGTTGGTTTTAAGTTTTTTAGCTAATTTAATGATTCTCTTGTCAGTTGTATGTCTGGCAAGTTCCTCTTCACTGAACGTGCCAGCCTTCTTTTGCTCTTTGACGAAATTTGAAAACGTCTCTTTAGCCGATTTTTTTTCTGTTTTTAGCTGTGTATAATCACGCCACTGGGTGTTGATAAAGGACTGATAATCGGGCGTCTTTTCTAGTTGCTCTTGAAGATTTTTTAGTCCTTCCTTGGTTGTAAAATTTGGAAGGACAATACCGGGAAATAGCTTCTTCACCAAATCGGGTGTTGATAGCAACACGGTATAGATCACCTGCACATTTTTCACCTTTTCAATGGGTTTGTTTTTGTTAAACACGTTGTCGATAGTTTGTTTAGCAAAGAAAAATCCCGTATGGGTGAGTTGTTGATCATTCAAAGTGCCTAAATAAAAAACATTAAGCTTCAGTCCATCTTCCTTCGCACGGAATTGTTGCTTTGCAACCACGTAACTTGAAACGACTGTTTGCAGTGTGATAGCCATAATGGAGAGATCATACAGGGAGGATGAAACGAGTTCAATAATATTTTCGTTGAGAGGCAGTGGGAATGTGTAGAGCACGGCGGTATTTGGCGATGGTGCGCCGGGCGCAAGGGATTCCGGCTTCGGCCATTAAACGTACTAGGGCATTGTCTGAGAAGGGTTTCTTTTTATCTTCAGCAGCAATCAAGTCTTGTAGGAGCTGTCTTGCAGCCAGGTGAGAGATGGTTTTGCCATCCTCTTTGATGTTGGAGGCGTGGGGAAAAAAATGCTTCAGAGGAAAAATTCCGCGGGGACACGCGATGTATTTATCTTTGACAGCGCGGGCAATGGTCGAGGTGTGAAGTCCTAGCTCCTGGGCGATTTGATGCAGGGAAAGAGGCCTAAGGCTAGCGGCTTCAAAGAAAAATTCAGGGTGTTTTTGTAAGAGAGAGTTCATAATCTGAGTGAGAATATCATGGCGGCGTAAGAGGACTTGCTCCATCCATTTTCCTGAGGTATAGTAAGGGTTTAAATCAGGAGCGGAAGGAGGAGTTAACGTAAATCGGGGAAGAGGGTCGTCGTTGATCTTGATCTGATACCCCGAATCGGTCTGATCGAGAATAATATCGGGGATGATGGGGATAGAGGGGCTGGAATGAAATTTCGAGGCAGGATGGAAATCAAGAGACGAGAGCTCTCGACGAAGTGCCTGTTGAATGTCTGGGATGGTTGTGGAGAGGTTTTTAGCAAGAGATGTCCAGCGGCACTGGAGCAGATCATCAAAATAGTGGGCGACTAAACGATAAGCCAACGAGCTTTCTTGAGATCGTAGTTGAATGAGAAGGCACTCTTGCAGGTCCCTAGCGGCAATTCCAGGTGGGTCGAACTCTTGGATTTTTGACAAGATGGAGGGGTCGGCTTTAAAATCGCCTAAAAAGCCTTGGCGGTCGAGATGGCCAATGATCTGCTCGGCATGAGCGAGGTCGGAAGAAGAAGAGAAGACAGCTTGGGCTTGCCCCATGAGATGGTGATGCAAAGAAAGAGAGGCTGGAACGAGGTTTTCAGAAGAGGGGGGATCTTCAGGTAGATCGGGAAAGGCCCCCTGAATAAAGGTATCATCCAGATGCTGAAGGACTTCGAACCCCTGGAGAGTGAAATCGAGCTCGGAGGCGAGGTCGCTTTCAGAGGAGTCGTCGAACTGAAGGAGGGGGTTTTCCTCGATTTGCAGCTGGACCCAGGTGGCTAGCTCCATGAGGGGCAATTGCAGGACATGAAGAGCCTGTTGCAGCGCCAGGGTTAAGGTTTGTTGTTGTTTAATTTTTTGCTGTAAAACGATTTTAGTTTTCATTTATTTGTATTTCTGTTTAATATAGTATTATTTTTTATTAGTAAACTTTTATGAAAATAGCAGTGTTTAGTTGTGCAGGATTAGGTGATGGTCTATTAACGACCATTCTTTCTCATCAGCTTGCCCTTCAAGGGCATGAAGTTGTGACGTTCCACCCCTTTATGTCCCAGTTACAGGCGTGGTTCCCTCATTTACCCTTCAGGCCTTATCCGCCTGTTTTGGAAGAGTTTGATCGGTTTTTCATCTTTTATGAAAAATCAAAGTGGATGTTCGAGGTGTTAGAGCCTTGCTTGAAGCATCACCGGGATCGAACAACAGTGCTCAATCCGATTGCAACTCCTAACACCGACTATCCTTACTGGGAGGAGGGCAAATTTGATGGGAACTTTTCCTTTGCGGACAATCTCGTCACTTTTTGCCGAAATATTTTGGGGATTAAAGCAGCTGTCAAAAATAACGGGATGGTCATCCCTCCTGGAGTTGTCCCCAGGCGCTATCTTCAAAGGGTTATTCTTCATCCGACGAGTTCTAGGCCGGGCAAAAACTGGCCCCGGTCAAAGTTTTTGAAATTGGCAAAAAAGTTACAAAAGAGGGGCTTTGAGCCTGTTTTTATCGTCTCTCCTCAGGAAAGGGCTCAGTGGCCTGAGGCGCCGCACTTTTCGAGTTTGGATGAGATGGCCAGGTTCGTTGCCGAATCGGGTTACATGATCGGTAATGACTCTGGAATTGGGCATTTAGCTTCTGTGCTAGGAGTGCCAACAGTCTCTTTATTTAAAAACGAGCGGACGGCTCATTTTTGGAGACCCGCGTTTGCTCCCGGAGCGATTTGTCTGCCCAAGGGGTGGCTTCCCAACATCAAGGGACTTCGCTGGAGGGATAAATATTGGCATTGGAATCTAACTGTAGGTCATGTCCTCAGAACTTTTGATGAGTTTCGCATACTTGGCGACCAAGCTGCGAACTTGGGAGCTTTGGGGAAAGAAGACATCATACGTGAGTCCTAAAGACGTTTCATAACGTTTTTGAATCATACCGAGTCCAAAGTCTCGGTGATGGACGGTGTCGCCGAGTTGGAATTCTTCCTCACCGCCGAAAGAGTGTGGCTGGGGATTGAGGTGAGTGAGATAGTCGGGGGCAATCTCATTTAAGAAACGACTCGGTTGCATCACACGAGAAGTTCCCCATAAAAATCGGAATTTAGCGTTTGTCAAGTAAAGGTGCTCTTTTGCGCGTGTCATGCCGACGTAGCAGAGTCTTCTCTCTTCTTGGAGAGTGGCCTCTTCTTCTCTCGCATTCACATGGGGAAAAAGATCCTCTTCCATCCCCACAAGGAAGACCACTGAGAACTCTAGTCCCTTCCCATTATGAAATGTCATCAGCCGAACGGCGTCGGCGGCGCTCTCTTCGGTCACGCTTTTTAAAGAGAGTTCCTCTAAAAATTCCGCTAAAGCCCCTTGAGGATTTTCCTGCTCCCATTCGGCAGCTTTTGAGACGAGTTCTGCCAAGTTTTGCCGACGCTCTTCGTACGATTCAGGGTCTTCTTTGAGATAATTGATATAATGAGACCTGTCGATGGCCTCAGAGACTAAAGTTTGCAAGGAGACTTTTTCTCGGATCATCTCACGCAACGCTAAGATGATGTTGACATATTGTGTAAGTCCATCAAACTGACGTTTTGAGAGCTTGATTTCGGTTTGGTCCTCAAGGACGGCCTGGCAAAAATCAAAGATGGGCAAAGACATTGCAGCAGCGCCGCTTTGGAGTTTTTCCAAAAAAGCCTCTCCCAGGCCCCGTTTGGGAACATTAATGGTCCTTGAAAGCGCGATGAAATCAGCACCTCCCAGCGCCATCCTCAGCAAACAGAGGATATCTTTGATCTCACGCCTTTGGTAGAACGAGATTCCCCCAATAATGAGGTAGGGAACACGGAGTTTAAGTAGCATATCTTCGAAAACCCGCGACTGGAAGTTCGTCCGATAAAAAATGGCACAGTCGTTGAGGGGGATATCTTCGTGATGCTTGAGGAGTCTTTTTGCGACAAATTCGGCTTCTGCACGGTCACTTTCCGCTGTATAAAGGCCAATTTTTTCCCCGGGGCCTCTTGCACTCCAGAGGTTTTTTTCATAACGAGAAGCGTTGTGACAGATCAAACTATTGGCAGCATTTAAAATCGTCGAACGGCTCCGGTAATTTTGATCCAACGTGATGATCAGCGCGCCGGGAAAGTCTTGTTCAAAATTTAAGATGTTATCTAAGTTAGCCCCGCGCCACGAATAGATCGATTGATCGGGGTCGCCGACAGCAAAAACATTGTGATGCCGCGCTGCGAGTAGCTTGGCAAGAGTGTGCTGCGCTGCATTGGTGTCCTGGTATTCATCAATCAGAATAAAGTTCCACCGATTTTGGTACATCTCCAAAACAGCAGGATGCTGCTGGAAAAGGATGATCGGAAGGTAGAGGAGATCATCAAAATCGACGGCTTGGTACGCTTTGAGCTTAGATTGATAGAGTTGATAAATGGAGCTGAACAGCGGATCTTCTTTCGCCATCTTTTCAGGGGAAAGGAGCCCATTTTTGGCTGCTGAAATCTGCAGCCTTGTCGTTTTGAGGAGCGCCTTATCTTCTTTCAGGCCGAGCGCTGTAAGACATTCTCGGAGGAGCTTTTCGCTGTCTTCCTCATCATAGATGGTGAAACTTACCTGATATCCCAGATGATGGATCGACTCGCGCAGGATGCGCGCTCCCAGGCTGTGGAATGTGCATGTCAGCACAAAACAGCGCGTCTGGTTTTCGACACGCTTTCTCATCTCTTCAGCGGCTTTGTTGGTAAAGGTCACAGCTAAGATCTCAGTTGAAGGAATTCCCAAACTAAGAAGGTGAGCGATCCGATGGGTCACCACCCGCGTTTTGCCAGATCCCGCTCCGGCAATGACCAAGGCAGGTCCTTCGACATGGTGCACAGCCATCTTTTGAGAAGAATTGAGGTCGTCTTTCATAGAGCCGTAATACGTGCTCTGAGAAGGCGGAGCTTTTCTAAGGGGAGTTTGGTCACAGCACAAATCACACTCTCTTCTAAGCCTAGTTTTAACATCTCGCGGATCGTGTTTTCTTTTTCTTGTTCGATTCCCGCCAGCATTCTCCCTTCTGCTTTTCCTATCTCGAATCCTTCATCGAATTTTTGTGCAAGCGTGCCGCGATAAACTCTCTCTTGCAGATCGGCTTGATCATACGTTGCAAGTTCAACTTCATTCCAATTGAAACGGTTGAGCTCTTCATAAGCTCTTTCAATA
This sequence comes from Parachlamydiales bacterium, assembly GCA_023265455.1. Taxonomy (GTDB): domain Bacteria; phylum Chlamydiota; class Chlamydiia; order Chlamydiales; family Rhabdochlamydiaceae; genus PALSA-1444. The sequence continues at coordinate 11,741 of JAHFTQ010000016.1, read as the reverse complement.
ATGAGATCGTTTCCGGTGAGTTTTTTAAGGTCGCCTTCTGAGGTCTCGTGAGCACGTTTAAAGAAATAAGCCCATTTTTCTGTGACATTGGAAAGCTGTGCAATATCCTTCGTAAATTTTGGTAGCTCTAAGAAGGAGAAAGAAAAATTTTTGAGATCATGCTCATGGCTATCTTTATCTAAAATGATGTGGTCGGATTTATAGGCTTCATTTTCCGGAAACATCACAAAATCGAGAATGGCCAAGAAAATCACTTCTTTAAGCTCGAAAAACTCTTGCCCTATTTTTATTTGAGAGGAGTAAACTTTGGAGGCATAATATTGGGCTCTTTTAGCAAATTCTTTATCTTTGGCGACCTGCATTTCTACAATGTAGTTGCATCCTTTTTCATCTTTGCAAAGGATGTCGACGAGACTGGTCTTTTGAGCGGCGGTTTCTGGATCTTGCGTCGTCTTTAAAAAGGTGACATCTTGAATCTGCCCTTTGCTCGGAAAGACAATCATATCATTGAGAAAATGGATCAGAATATCTTTGTTCTTCTCAGTGCCAAAGATTTTCTTAAAACAGAAGTCATTCTTGGGGTCTAAGAATTTTGAAAATACCATATAGCCAGCAGATTAACAGTTTTAGATGTCTTTTACAAGATTCTTAAGAACCGAGTCATGGTTATGGAGCCATAATACGCGCTCTGAGGAGGCGGAGTTTTTCTAAAGGAAGGTTGGTCACGGCACAAATCACACTCTCTTCGAAGCCTTGTTTTAACATCTTGCGGATCGTATTTTCTCTTTCTTGTTCGATCCCTTCTAGCCTTCCTTCTAGCCTCCCCATGCTAAAGCCTTCAGTAATTCCTTCTACTTTTCCCTCTAATTTCCCTTCATCGAACCCTTCATCGAATTTTTGTGCAAGAGTGCCACGATGAACCCTATCTTGCAGATCGGCTTGATCATACGTTGCAAGTTCAACTTCATTCCAATTGAAACGGTTGAGCTCTTCATAAGCCCTTTCAATAATGAGATCATTTCCAGTGAGTTTTTTGAGGTCGTCCTCTGAGGTCTCTTGAGCATGTTTAAAGAAATAGGCCCATTTTTCTGTGACATTGGAAAGATGTGCAATATCCTTTGAAAATTTTGGCAGCTCTAAGAAGGAGAAAGAAAAGTCTTTGAGGTCATGCTCGTAGCTATCTTTGTCTAAAATGATGTGGTCGGATTTATAGGCATCTTTTTTCGGAAACATCACAAAATCAACGATGGCCAAGAAAATCACTTCTTTAAGCTCGAAAAACTCTTGCCCTATTTTGACTTGAGAGGAGTAAACTTTGGAGGCATAATATTGGGCTCTTTTAGCAAATCCTTTATCTTTGGCGACCTGCATTTCTACAATGTAGTTACACCCTTTTTCATCTTTGCAAAGGATGTCGACGAGACTGGTCTTTTGAGCGGCGGTTTCCGGGTCTTGCGCCGTCTTTAAAAAGGTGACATCTTGAATCTGCCCTTTGCCGGGAAAGACAATCATGTCATTGAGAAAATGGATCAGAATATCTTTGTTTTTTTCTGAACCAAAGATTTTCTTAAAACAGAAGTCATTCTTGGGGTCTAAGAATTTTGAAAATACCATATAGCCAGCAGATTAACAGTTTTAGATGTCTTTTTACAAGACTGTTATATCATGAAAGCGGTTTGCGGACTTCGCCTTCGCGGACGCCGAGGTTGCCGTAGCGGTGGTAGTCGAAGCTGATGGCAACTTCTTGGAGGTAGTGAAGGAGCTCGAAGCGGCCGTTGGCTAGGACGGGGGCGCGGTCGAGATGGCACATGGAGGCCGCAGCGGATTGTTGAAGCTCGGAGCTGGGAGCAGACAAGAGGCGGATCCGCTTGAAGGCGCCATTTTTGACCCGCTGCAAAAAGTGATCTTCCGACTCTTCAACGATACGGAGGAGTGGCATGAGATGTTTCCATTGGTCATTGATCTGAACAGGTGTTTGCTGCCGCGTATAGCTAATTTGGATGGGGGTTTCACACGTGAGGGCTGCAGCACAGACACGGAGAATATCAAGAGGTGCATCGCCGGATTGGATCCTGAGGCAAATGCCGTGGTAGACTTTGTATTTGAACAAGTTGTCTTGTCCGATGATGCGGCTGGGGTCGTGGTCGTGTTTAAACCGGTGGCCCCAGAAAGCGTAGTGAGAGATGCTCGCATACCAAATGCCCAGTTGCTGAGCGGAAAGAGAGAGTTTTTCAAGAAGGTGAGACATATTTTCCACCGTTGCGGAGACGGGAGCTTTCTCTTTAGGAAGGGCCATTTGGATAGGATGGGCGAATTGAGCGACATAGTTGGGACCTCCGGCTTTGGCGCCATGGCCAAAGCTGCTGGCTTTGCAGCCGCCAAACGGTTGGCGCCTAACAATGGCTCCTGTGGTGCTACGGTTGATGTAAAGATTACCAGCTTCAATTTTCGAGACCCAATATTTTTGTTCGCGAGGATCTAAACTTTGAATTCCCGAGGTCAGACCGTAAGGGGTTCCGTTGACAAGCTGGAGGGCGTGTTCTAGATTTTTTGCTCGCATGACGCCAAGGACAGGTCCAAACAATTCAGTCTGGTGCATGAAGCTGCCTTCTTTGACTCCCCACTTAACACCGGGAGACCATAGATTAGGATTGTGAGAATCGGGGCGGGGCTGAACGAGCCACTCCTCCCCTTCTTCAAGGGTTGTCAGGCCGCGAAGAAGTGTAGGGTTCGGCGCATGGATGAGAGGAATCACTTTCGATGAAAGATCCCAAGGAGCGCCGACTTTTAAACTCATGACGGCATCTTGGAGCTGCTTGCGGAAATGGGGATCGTCATACACCTCGGCTTCTAAAATAGCCAAACTGGTTGCACTGCATTTTTGGCCTGAGTGGCCAAAGGCTGATTGAATAAGATCTTTGATAGCAAGGTCGCGGTCTGAAAGGGCGGTGATGATCATTCCGTTTTTTCCGCCGGTTTCAGCAGAAAGATCTAAAGAGGGTCTCATGTTTATAAAGAGCCGAGCAGTTGATGTCGCTCCTGTCAAGATGACTCCATTCAAGCGAGGGTCTTGGATGAGCTTGCTGCCGACAGGATCGTCTTCGCAGTTGATGAACTGAAGCACCTCTTTCGGAATCCCCGCATCCCAAAGTGCGTTGACAAGTATCCATCCTGAAAGGACGGCTTCAGGAGCTGGTTTGAAGATCACGCAATTGCCAAGAGCCAGCGCTCCTAAAATTCCACCTGCGGGAATAGAGACAGGGAAATTCCAAGGGGGAGCCACCAGATAGGTTCCTTTGGGTTTCCACTCGATATCTTTGCAAGCATCCATCTTAATCACGCTGCGGCGGTAGTATTCAGCAAAGTCGATGGCTTCGGAAATTTCTGGGTCGGATTCTGCCGGTGTCTTACCACCGTCTGCCAGCATCACTCCTATCAGGTCACCGCGTCTTTCTCTCAGTTTTTTGGCTGCTGCAGCCAGGAGATCGCAGCGGAGGAGAGCAGAAGTTGAAGCCCATTTTTCTTCGTGGTTTTTTGCGCATTTAAGTGCAGCGTCCACGGTATTCCAATCCGCAAGTGAATAAGTATAGAGAAACTCTCGAGGGCGGGAGGGGTCTTCGCCTCTTCCCTGAGACTGAGATTCTCTGTATTCTTTACCCTGGATCACACAGGGAATCGATTCGATTTTTTTGTTTTTCCAGGCAGAGACAATCTGATCAATCCAAGCCTGGTTGTGAGGTAAAGCAAAATCGGTGTCGGCTTCATTTTCAAAAAGCTCAGAGCTTCGAACGGGCTTTTCTAAACGATTTTGAGTTCGGCGAGGGCCGACAGGCGCCGTTGTAATCTCTTCGCAGGCTTGAATAAACCGCTTCACTTGAGCTTCCCACTCGGGCGTATGGGGTTTTAGTCCAAATGTGTGGCGTAAGAAGTTGTCAGGGCCTGTATTTTCATCGAGACGGCGGATTAAATAAGCGACAGCGCTTTGGAAATCCTCTTTTGTTGCAACGGGGCAGTAGAGCAAAATATCTTTAGACAGCTTTTGAACGACTCTCCGAATGTGATCGGCCATTCCTTCGAGCATTTCGAAAGAGACTTCTTTTTCAACGCTGTACTCAGCACGTAGGAGTAAAGCGTAGGCGATATCGAAGAGATTGTGACTTGCAATCCCTAGATGAACAGCTTTCGCATGCTCCGGGTAGCAGCCGTAGGCTGCCATCCGTTTGTAGTTGGCATCGACTGAGAGTTTATCTCTGTAAGGAGCTTGAGGCCAGCTCCGCAGCGAGGCCTCAAATTGCTCCATCGCAAGATTAGCGCCTTTCACGATCCGAATTTTGATCGGAGCTCCTTTATTTTTCACGCGCTCCATCGCCCAGATCGTAAGTTCTTTTTGATATTCATGAGCATCGGGCAAGTAGGCTTGCAAGACAATCCCTGCTGAAAAATCATGAAACTGTGGCTCACTGAGAATTTTTTTGAAGAGATCCACGGTTAATCTAAGGTCGCGATACTCCTCCATATCCAGATTGACAAACTTTGGAGTTTTCGTGCCGTCCGCATGGATAAAGGTGTGAGATTTGGCAACGTTGAACAGTTGACGTAAACGATCTGCGAGGGCCTCCAGAGTATTGTCCCAAGCCAGTAAATTAATTTGAGAATAAATCGTCGAGATTTTGACTGATACGTATTCAATGTCGTCTTGAGCTAAGTCATGGAGATACACTTGCAGACGGTGGCGTGCTTCATCTTCTCCTAAGATCGCCTCACCCAGGTGATTCAAATTGAGGCGGACGCCTTCTGCTCTTCGCTTTCGCATATGTTTAGAAAGCGCTTTTTTTTCTCCGGGTAAAATGACTGTACGCGTTTGACGCCGGAGGATCCATTTTGCTAAGGGGACAAGTAAGTAGGCTAGACTTTTGCCGACAGTTTGAAACGTCATCAGAGAAAGCCTTTTCGTCCAATCCAGATACCGAGGAATCCCGAACTGATTGAGAAGATAAACCATTTGGTGGGCAACACGCGGCGCTCTCTTACTTCTGAAGCATTCGTCAGTCATCGCAGTTGTAAAAGCTTTCCCGCGGACATCTTGCATCATGCGTGCGAGTTCAGCTTGTCTTTTACGCTCCGAACGGGTCTGAATGCGGTTAGCCTCTTCGAGCATATAAGCTGCTAGCTCAACAGCCCGTTTTTGCCTTTGCCCAATCGTCAGAATTTTTCCTTTGGCAGACTCTAAGAGATCGATCGCTTCTTGCAAATGGGAGGAGGGTGTCGAGAATTTGTGCGTCATAATTCTTTTCATAACAAAACCAACTCTTATGACAAATATTTTTTTTAAAAAGTCAGCATTGACTCTTTTTTTAGAGGGCGCTAGGATAGTGGGTTGAAAACTAGATAAGGGGACAGCCATGGCAAAGATGTTGCAATTTCACCAAGAAGCTCTTAAATCCATTTTGAAAGGTGTTAAAACACTGGCAAGAGCCGTCATTGTCACGTTAGGTCCTAAAGGACGTAATGTCGTCATCAACAAAGGATTTGGGGGGCCTCTTTCCACAAAAGATGGCATCACGGTTGCCAAAGAGATTGCCCTTAAAGATAAATTTGAAAATTTGGGAGCTCAGCTCGTTAAAGAAGCCTCAGCTAAAACATCGGATATTGCCGGAGATGGAACCACAACAGCGATTGTGCTAACAGAGGCGATTTTCACCGAAGGTGTTAAGAGTGTGATTGCAGGTGCAAACCCTGTGAGCGTTAAACGAGGGATTGACAAAGCGACGGCAGCGCTCTGTACCGCACTGGATGAACTCTCCACTAAAATCACCAAACATGAAGAGATCATGCAGATCGCAACAATCTCTTCCAACAACGACCAGGGCATTGGAAGCATCATCGCCGAAGCCATGGAAAAAGTCGGCAAAGACGGCACCATTACAATTGCAGAAGCCAAAGGGATCGAAACAACCTTAGATGTGGTTGAAGGACTCCAATTTGATAAGGGATATGTCTCCCCCTATTTCATTACCCATGCCGAGAAAATGACGACAGAGTTTGATAACGCTTTGATTTTAGTGACAGACAAAAAAATCTCTACAATCAAAGAACTCGTCCCCTTCCTTGAGAAAATCATGGAACGTGGGAAAAAATCTTTGCTCATCATTGCAGATGATATCGAGGGAGAAGCCTTAGCGACGTTAGTTGTCAATAAGATCAAAGGGGGATTATCTCTTTGCGCTGTGAAAGCTCCCGCCTTTGGCGACCGTCGCAAAGCGATGCTTCAAGATATTGCGACTTTGACAGGTGCCACCGTGATCACAGAAGATCTCGGACTCTCTTTAGAAAAAGCCACCCTTGAGATGCTCGGCCAAGCCAAACGTATCAAAGTTGCCAAGGAAACCACGACGATCATCGATGGCGCAGGTGATCCTAAAGCTATTCAGCAGCGGATTTCCGAGCTGCGCTCTGAGATTGCCGCATCTACTTCCACTTACGACATCGAAAAACTCGAAGAGAGACTCTCCAAACTTGCGGGTGGCGTTGCCGTGATCAATGTTGGCGCAGCCACAGAAGCCGAATTGAAAGAGAAAAAAGCTCGTGTTGATGACGCTCTTCATGCCACACGTGCGGCCGTTGCTGAAGGGATCGTTCCTGGTGGTGGTGTTGCACTTCTGCGTGCCGCCCCCGCCCTCGACTCCCTCATACTTCCAGAAGATGAGCAGATCGGGGTTGAAATTCTTCGTAAAGCTGCCTTTGCTCCAGCGACGGCCATTGCTAACAACTGCGGCAAGCAAGGCAACCTCATTGCCGAGAAGATCTTTGAACGGCAAGGTGCTTGGGGCTATAACGGCCTCACCGACGAGTTTGCTGACCTCAAAAAAGACGGTGTCTTCGACCCCGTCCGTGTGACAAAAAGCGCTCTCAAGAATGCTGCTTCCATTGCAGGCACGATGCTCACCATCGATGTCCTGATTGCCGACAAACCTGAACCCAAATCTAAAGCCCTTCCTCCTATGGATGGCATGGGCGGAATGGGTGGTATGGGCATGGATGGCATGATGTAATTCGAAGGCAGCTGTTTCAAAAATTGCAACAGTTCATGCTGAGTCTTACAGTCACATGAGTCAGAGAAATTAGTTCTACTAATAAATTGAAAAACCTTCTAAACTCTTCACAACCACCATAGGTAGGTAAGCGTGGAAAAAGAAATCGTTATCAGATTATCCAAAAGCTTTGAAGAAACCATTCATATTGAACAGGATGTTGAATACTGGATGGCAAGAGATCTTCAAGGACTTTTTGAATATAGTAGTTGGGACAATTTCCTGAATGTTATTGAGAAGGCAAAAATCGCATGCGCCAACTCTAAGTTGCTTATAAACAGCCATTTTCGTGAGGTCATGAAAATGGTCAACCTAGGTTCTGGCACAAAGCGAGAAATCCCAGATATCATGCTATCCCGTTATGCCTGCTATCTGATTGCTCAAAATGGAGATTCCCGCAAGGCGGCTATTGCTTTTGCACAAAGTTATTTTGCTTTACAAACAAGAAAACAGGAATTGCTTGAACAACACATCGCAATAGTAGAACGTCTAGAGGCGAGGCATAAACTTACCCAAACGGAAAAGGAACTTTCTACTGTTCTCTATCAACACGGGGTGGATGACCAAGGCTTTGCCAGAATTCGGAGCAGAGGAGATCAAGCTTTATTCGGGGGAAATACAACTATTGAAATGAAGCGTAAATTAGGAGTGCCTGAATCCCGAGCCTTAGCTGATTTTTTACCGACCATTACAATTAAGGCTAAGGATTTTGTAGGAGAAATCACGCACTTCAACGTCAAAAAGGAAAATTTGCGAGGAGAAGACAGGATTACGGAAGAGCATGTAAAAAACAATCAGGGTGTGCGCCGAGTACTGTTGGAAAGTAATATTTATCCAGAAAAATTGCCAGCAGATGAAGATATTAAGAAATTAGAGAAACAGATCAAAAAAGAGGGGGAAAGACTAATAGAAGATCCTAGTTCGTTGCCCTCCATTCAGTAATTATATTTCATGGATGGAATGATGTAGTACTTAAGTGTCGAAAGCTGATAATTTTTAAGTTGACGTTAAAAGTATTTTTTTAAACTATCAGGTTTATGAAAATCGCCTCTTTGCAATATCAGTACGACTTTCCTAAAGACTTTGCTGAATATCAAGCGAAAATCTCTCATTTAGTAGCCCATGAGGCAAAGCAAGGAGTCAAATTGCTTCTTTTCCCCGAATATGCAGGGGTGGAGATGCTTTCCTTTGTGCCGATGGAAAACCTATCAGATTATCTGCCCCGCTACCTGGAATTATTTCAAAATTTGAGTCATCAGTATCAGATGTGGATCTGCGCTGGCACGCAAGTGACCAAGACGAGTCATGGAATTTTTAATCGATGCCATTTATTTGCACCCAATCGGAAAATAGCCCACCAAGACAAGTGTTTTCTCACTCCGTATGAAGTGGAAGAAGGCATTCTTACGAAAGGAGCCAGTTTGAGACTCTTTGATACTGAGTTTGGTAAAATGGCAATTGCTATTTGCTATGATTCGGAGTTCCCTTTGTTGGTAAAGCCATTAGTGGATGGAGGTGCTAAGTTGATCCTTGTCCCCTCATATACCTCTTCACTGCACGGTTTTTATCGTGTCTTCTTGAGTTGTAGAGCAAGAGCTTTGGAAAATCAGTGCTATGTTGTTCAATCGCCCATTATAGGTCAAACGGACGTGGAGATGACGTATGGCGCTGCGTCTATTTGTGGACCGGTAGATAATGGATTTCCTGAGGATGGGCTTATTGCTCTGGGCACTAGAGATGTAATGGGATCAATCCATGCAGTGCTCGATTTCCACAAGCTGGACCTAGTCAGACACTCTGGTCAAACAAAAAATTTTATCGACGCAAAAACTTTAGAAAAACGGCATCTTGCTTTTGAATCAGTTGACCTGAGATAACCACTCGTTCAGATTGTAGTAATTGGTAATTCGGCTGATTTTCCCATTTTTGAGCTCGAAAAACGCACCGCACCGCAAACGGTATTTTTGACCGCGGGCTGCAGGTAAGCCATGATCCGTTGTCAGATAAGCCCCCTCGATGAAGAATTCTGCAGCGGCCCTAGTTCCCGTTTCATTAGAAAAAATCACAAGATCTGCCGCTTTTTCTTTATAATGGCGGCTCATCCTTTGCATAAAGACGCGAAAGACCTCTTTACCCACCTCTTCTTTTCCTTGGTTAATGCCGTGAACGACATCTTCTGTTAAGAGAGCAAAGAATTCTTCCATTTTGTTAGCGTTGAAGCTATCGTAATATTTTTTAATGACTTGAATAGTAAGGTTGTCCATATGGCGATAAATAACATAAAGGTAATTTCCTACGTAGGAAAAAAAGTTGTAGATCTTATCCCCCAAATAGCTGCGCTACGTATTGAAGTCTTTGCCGAGTATCCATTCCTCTATATCGGAGATTACGAATATGAAAAACGCTACTTAAAAAAATTTACGGCAATGAAAGATGCGATCGCTGTGGCCAGCTTTGACCACAACACTTTGATCGGTATTTCTACTGGCTACCCGTTTATCTATGATGCGGAAAACTTAAAGCAAATGCTTTCCTCGCACGGTCGCAACCCCGCAGAGTACTTCTGTTTTGGAGAATCGGTCCTACGTAAATCATATCGGGGTCTTGGGATCGGAAAGAGATTTTTTGAAGAAAGAGAAGCTCATGTCGCTAAGCTCAATCGCTATAAATATATCTGTTTTTATACCTCTATGAGGCCTGTGAACGATCCAAAACGCCCCGCAGACTACAGATCTCTTGCTCCTTTTTGGCAATCAATGGGCTACGTGGAACATCCAGAACTCATAGGAGAAATTTCTTATCAAGAAATTGGAGAAAAAGAACAATCCTTGAAAAAGATGGTCTTTTGGATCAAAGATTTGCAAAAGATTTGAAACGCTCTCTCAAACTCCATCTAATTTTTGAATTTGCCTTGAGAGAGGGATTTTGAAAAGTTAAGTATCCATGCTGTTACGGTTTTCCAATAGGCTTCAAAATCATTTTGTAGAGGGGGCGGGATGAGTTTAACCTGTGCAAGCTCATGGGAAAGCTTAGAGAGGAGATTTCGCATGTCGATGACTCGCACGCCAATAGAAGTCCCTTCTACGTTGTGAAGGCAGGCTCGCATCGGTAAAAGAACGGCTAAAATTCTGTCCCAGTGAGGAAGGTTTTTGGGAACGCTTCCAAGTAACTTAATCAATGGATTTCTTTTAATCAGAGTGTAACGGAGTTGATTACGCACCCGTGTCTGAGAAAGAATTTCAGCAGCAGCAAGATCATTTAGAATTTGGGCCAGGCGGCGTTTAGAATACCCTGTTTCCAGGAGATCAGAGGCGGTAAAATTTCCAGATTTTTCCCTTAGCAGAAAAGCAAGAACATCGGCACGAATACCAACTCCTAAAAATGTTCTAAGGCGAAAAAGAATCATTGAAGGGTTTTTGAAATTTCGAAGCATCGATTTACCGCTAGGGCGAAATTTTAGAGGGGAGACTTTTGTCAAAACAGGCCATTTGGTACGGATATTTGCAATCGAATTTAGCGTTGCTGAAAAAACTGAAAACGGTTCTCTAATGAAGTCTTCATATTTAGCTGCAAGAATTTGAAGACGGATAGGTGAGATTAAATGGTGATACCGGACACACCAGTCTAGAGCCTCATCACGTAAACGTGGATCGAATTCAGAAAGGACCGAGGTCAAAATGATCAATTCCTCGGGTGCAACGGAAAAAGTCTGATGTTTGCGCTCAAGACCTGCTACACCGAGTTCTGTCCAGAGGCTCCATGCTAAACGTGCTAAATTTGTATCAAACTGATTACTCACGGGTTCCATCTGTGACTGTTCCTAAAAAACGTGTTTAAGCGTGTTCATTTTGTTTCGCTCTCTGATTGACCGTCCGGTTTTTACGAGATTTCTCTCTCCCGGCTGTGACATTTTCTGTCTCGATAGGAACGGTGGATACGTCCCTAGTTCGGTGTCTAGAGTCCTGCCCGGAACAGTCAGGGGGTTCTCCCCTTTCCAATCGGCGATGGAACCTGCCTTGAAGAATGATTTTCACTTGACTGTAAGGCGTATACAGCCCGATCTCGGGATCGTTCATTCTTCTGGCATAGTTCAGTGCGGCAATCCGATCTGCTGTGTCCTCATGTCTACAATGTAGACATTGAAAGCGGTCTCCCATGCGATTTCCTTGATCCACAAATTCACAAAGGGGACAGCTTTGAGAGCCATAGGCCGGATTGACCTGCTCATGGCGGAAACCTTCCGCCAGCGCTTTAAAGGCTATTCGATCTTGTATTTTTCCTCTGATCCACGAAGATAGCCGTCTGTTCACTTTTTTGGGTTTATCATAGATAAAGGCATGTCTTAGATTTTCTGTGACCAAGATAGAGGGGTTTTTTGTGTGGATGAGTTGGTTGATGGAGGTATTGATCTGTTTTTCTAAAGTGGCTTTAACGCTTTGGGAGTTGGACTGCTGTTTTTTCTTGCCAAGGTTGAATTTACGAAGGCGCTTAGCTTGCTGAGGATTGCTAAGTCTTCGTTTTTTCTCAAGAGAGTGGAGTTTATGCCGTTTTTGCATTTTATGAGACAAGGTATCTGAGGCTTGGGTCAGTGTCGTACCAAATTCTGTACCGTAGCGGATGCCTTGAGTGTCTGTCATCACTTCGGTATAA
>JAHFTQ010000029.1 GCA_023265455.1 Parachlamydiales bacterium | reverse complement strand
GCAGGTGGCGTAGACGATGTGTCCCCCCGGCTTAAGAAAGGTGAGCGCGTCTTTAAAAATCTGTCTTTGCTCTTCGATGAGGCGTTGGAGCATTCCCTCGTCAAATTTCCATTTCATATCAGGGTTGCGGCGGAGAGTCCCCGTGCCTGTGCAAGGCGCATCGACGAGGACCCAGTCCATCTTGCCTTTGAGAAGAGGCTTGTTGGGGGAGTCAACGGGAAGGGGTTGGGCGTTCTGGATGCCGGCGCGCTTGAGCCTTTTTCTAGCTTCTAGAAGAACAGGGGAGCGGATGTCATGTAAAAATAGCTGACCGCTTCCCTTCATCTTAGGCGCGATGGCAAGGGATTTTCCTCCCGAGCCGGAGCAATAATCTAAAAAACGCTCGCCCGGTTTGATGGTTACCAGTTCAGCAATCAACTGACTGGCCTCATCCTGAATTTCAAAGTACCCAGCCTTAAACTCTTCTTGGCCGAAGAAATTGATTTTTTCCTCAAAGCGGATTCCTGTCAAAGCATGTTGGCAGGGAGCGACCTTGTAACGACCTTTCCAGCTTTCTAGAAGGGTAGAGCGCTCGATTTTTAAAAGATTAACACGCACGGTTGTCGGAGCAGGCTGATTGCAAGAGAGGCAAAACTCAAACGCCTTTTCTTCTCCCAGGCTGCCCACGAGAAGATCATAGAATGTTTTTGGGAAGCTAACGCGGATATGGGGTGGGATCGAGGTGTCCTTCAGGGTATTCTCCGGAGAGAATTTGGTGAAGGCGCGATAGCGGGTATCCCACGTCAGCGGCTTTTGAGCAATAAAATCAAGGAGTCCCAGCCAACGGATCATCCCATAAATCGTATCGCAGATCTCCTTTCTGTCTTTGGATCCAACAGCGGTATGTTCGCGGAAATAATGGCGTAAGGATGCATCGAGGGGAATGGATTTCTCCTCGAATAAAGAAAGAATTTGAATAAGGTGATGTTGCCGGAACGGAGTTCTCATAGGGCGCTAATTGTACTCCGATAGCTGATTTAGTTGTAGAGGGAGTTGCAAAACTCCCTCTATATTTAAATAAAACCAAAAAAATATTATACCCACTGGCTAAAGTCCAGTTTAGGCCTTGCTCAGAACAGGCATAAATTTTCGGCCACTAAATTGTTGAAGTAAAAAATTTATGCTGCATAAAATGGGGCGTCTGAAAAATCAACACCTGTTAGCGCAGGCTTTCGCCCCATGCATGAATTATCTACAAATTCACCAAAAAATGTCACAACAAAAATTCACCGTTCTAGAGAAGTTATATCGAGAAAGTGGGTGGCATACCAAGAGTTAACCAACTCTGAAGCAAACTGCAGCCAAAGAGTAGCTGCCAGGATCTTGAAGATCCCCAGATCAACATTCCAGGGCTGGAACGAATCTCAGGCGCAGAATGACGAACTTGATAGATTTTTTAACAGTCCAGTTGGAGCGGAAGCACTTCACAGGATCATATCGGCAGTGCATTTTGTAATTCAGTATCGGAATTGCGGAAGCCGCAGCTTACAAGAATTCTTAAAACTTTCTCAGTTGGAGAATTGGGTCGCCCATTCGACAGGTGCAGTTCATAATTTTGCTGCTCGTTTTGAAAAAGAAATAGTCGCTTTTGGCAAAGAGCAGCGACATGCTCTTGCAAAAGGGATGCCCAAAAGAAAAATTGCTCTCAGTGAGGATGAAACCTTTCACATGGGTCGTCCCTGCTTGGTAGCTATTGAGTTAATATCAAACTTCATCTTAGTAGAGCAGTATGCGGAGCAGAGAAGAGCGAAAGATTGGAATCTGGCTACGAACGAAGCGTTAGATGGATTAAACGTTGAAATACTCAGTTCGACCATTGATGGTGGAACAGCGTTAATGGCGCATGTTAAGAAAGAACTAAAAGTAGAGCACTCTCCCGATCTCTTTCATGTTCAACAAGACCTGAGCCGAGCGACAGCTGGGCCTTTGAAGGCCCAGGAAAGAGAAATGGAAAAGGAGCTTGAGAAAGAACAGAAGAAACTGGCGCGCGTTATAGAGAAACATGGAGGGAGCTCAGAGATTGCTCAAGAAGCAAAAAGGACTCGAGATTTGAGAGCGTACGGGTTAAAGGTAAGGATGACCCGACGAGAAGAGGTTAAAGCATCAATTAAAGGGATGGGTCAAGATTATCATCCGATAGACTTGGCAACGGGAGAATGGCAGTCCCCCGAGATGGTTAAGGGTAAACTAGAAGCGCGGACAGAAAAAGTAGAAGTTGCTGCTCGAGAAACTGAACTTGCTGACAATTGCTTAAAAAAAATTGCCAAAGCAAAAGAGCAAATTGCTCCAATGATTTCTTATCTGACCTATTTTTTTCTCCTTCTTAAACAATTTATTGAAGAGCAAAATCTTACTCCTGAGAGTGAGAGATTTTTTCGAGAGGTCCTGATTCCTCTTGAGTATCTTGAATGGGTATTCACAAAAACGCCTACAAAAGAACGTAAAGCTTTGGTGCCAATCCTTGAAAAGCTGAGGGCAAAAGCACGAGAAGGACCTTTACAAAGCATGGAGAGGGAGAATTTGCAAAAGAAGGCGGCTGAGGTCGCTCGGTGGTTTCAACGATCTAGCTCCTGTGTTGAGGGCAGGAATGGAGTGCTGGACATGAAGCATCATGGAGCGCATAGGCTTAGTTCAAATCGTTTAGGTGCGCTAACTGTGGTACATAACTTTCATGTTCAGAGGCCAGATGGGACAACTCCTGGTGAGCGTTTTTTTCAGAAGAAACATGGTAAGTTATTTGAGACTGTAATGCGTCGAGTGCCAATGTTAGGAAAACCGAGGAATAGTCAAGCTCTCCGAGCGTTTATAGCGGCCTAAGTGGCCGAACTTATGAGCAAGGCCAAAAATTGCAGGGCCAGGTTTTCATTCGATGACCCGTCTTGCTAAAGACAACCCACGGATGCAGGCTGAGATTGCCCGGCTAAACAGAGAAGAATTAACCTATCAATTTAACCAGTGGCTCGCATTCATCAGAGCCGAAATGGAGACAAGATGACATTATACTCGGATCGGTTGAATTTGTCCCTTTTTGAACAGACGAAACAAAGCCAAATCGAAGCGAACTTTGTTCGCGCTCCGAACGAGGAGCACCAT
>JAHFTQ010000004.1 GCA_023265455.1 Parachlamydiales bacterium | reverse complement strand
GTTATACCGAAGTGATGACAGACACTCAAGGCATCCGCTACGGTACAGAATTTGGTACGACACTGACCCAAGCCTCAGATACCTTGTCTCATAAAATGCAAAAACGGCATAAACTCCACTCCCTTGAGAAAAAACGAAGACTTAACAATCCTCAGCAAGCTAAGCGCCTTCGTAAATTCAACCTTGGCAAGAAAAAACAGCAGTCCAACTCCCAAAGCGTTAAAGCCACTTTAGAAAAACAAATCAATACCTCCATCAACCAACTCATCCACACAAAAAACCCCTCTATCTTGGTCACAGAAAATCTAAGACATGCCTTTATCTATGATAAGCCCAAAAAAGTGAACAGACGGCTATCTTCGTGGATCAGAGGAAAAATACAAGATCGAATAGCCTTTAAAGCGCTGGCGGAAGGTTTCCGCCATGAGCAGGTCAATCCGGCCTATGGCTCTCAAAGCTGTCCCCTTTGTGAATTTGTGGATCAAGGAAATCGCATGGGAGACCGCTTTCAATGTCTACATTGTAGACATGAGGACACAGCAGATCGGATTGCCGCACTGAACTATGCCAGAAGAATGAACGATCCCGAGATCGGGCTGTATACGCCTTACAGTCAAGTGAAAATCATTCTTCAAGGTAGGTTCCATCGCCGATTGGAAAGGGGAGAACCCCCTGACTGTTCCGGGCAGGACTCTAGACACCGAACTAGGAATGTATCCACCGTTCCTATCGAGACTGAAAATGTCACAGCCGGGAGAGAGAAATCTCGTAAAAACCGGACGGTCAATCAGAGAGCGAAACAAAATGAACACGTTTAATCGCGTTTTTAGGAACAGTCGATAAACCTATACTCAGCGCAAAACGGCTAAAAAGCACATTCCGCGCTGGATAATCGCATGAAATGCGTAGCCAAACGTCATAATGATCATATTGGCAACCGCCGTTGTTAACCCGGCAACCTGTTCACGCACATAAGTGGCCGCTTTATAGATGGCTAAAATCTGATAAGCACAGCAGATTCCTACCAGAACAAACAGCAAGCTCAAAACACCGGGTGTGATATTCATGGGCAGGATGAGAAAAAAGACAATTGCCATCGCAACGCCTGCACCCACGATGGTTAAAAGATAATTTCCGACTTTCTCAGCAATGAAGCTGAGTACCGGCGCTCCAAAACACATCCCCATAAAAATCATTGAAGATACTCCAGCAGCTCTCGTTCCATCAAACCCATAGACCTGTTTTAAAAAAGCCGTCCCCCAAACATCTGCAAATCCTTCCAAAGGACCCACCATCAGCCCTGCAAAAATACAAGACCAGATGACGCGTTTGTTGCTTAAAACCTCTTTGATGTCCGACATGACCGTTCCTTGCGGTGCACTTTTCGCATTTGGCACAATCACATAGGTCATCAGTGCTAAGACAATCCCTGCCCCAGCAAACAATTGGATAACGGTTTGGTAGCCAAAAGTCTCACACAGGTAGCTCACGGGCCCTCCTCCGTAGATCGCTCCTACCAACCCTATGGTGACAGAAAAGCTCAGCATACGCGGGAACCTCTTCTCTCCAAACGCCATGCGGATGATCTTAAAAACCCCTAAAATCGCAGCTGATGAGCCCATCCCGATCAAAAATCTCCCTATAATGGGATAGATCCAGTGGCTGGCAAACATCAAAGGTGATAACCCCACCACGGTGAGAAGGATGCAACTTGTCATCACCTTCCTAGGTCCAAAACGGTCCAGCATAATGCCGATCGGCAAATGCATCAGCGCGTATCCGATGTAGTAGACACCAGAAAATTGACCAAATGTTGCAGCATCAATTTGAAACTGCTGCATAATATCGCCTAACATGATGTTGGGCATCACCCTTAACACATATTGATAAGCATAGAATACCGATGCGATGATCCAAACCATCCACATCATCAAACGTAAATTCAAAAATTTCATACAATATCCTTGAACAAATTTAATTTTTATCCCTTTCGGGACCTCGTTGAAAACTACAAATGTAAGAAATTAAATAGGTTATTGCGCCGCTGGGCGCAGAAGGAAAAGAGAAAGGAAAGAAGGTGTAACCTTGCATCTTGCGACAGGCAAATGTTTAAATGACACCTTCGTATTCATACGCATGATACTATCAGGAACCTCTAATATCTTGCAAGAACCTATCTCAGTAAAATTTATGAAAAATTTACACAGTTCATTTTCAGATAGATATGGTATGGCTGCGCGAGGATTAATATCGGAACCGGGATATAGCCGAGCGAAGCCATGCCATAGATGCTGAAAATGAAAGTAAATTTTCCATAAAGTTTACTGAGATAGGTTCAATAATGCTTGAATGAAGGAGCTATCCTCCATGAGTTCAGAAATTGCGTTCTTCAGAGCCTCTTCCAACGCTATCTTGGCATTCTTGCCTGAAAACATCATGACATTCCGGTTGACCCCGGTCCCCACGACAGTTTTAGAAAAACTCAGTTGATGATCAGGTTTTAAAATGTCGACTTGTAAAATAATTTCTGACATCCCCTTTCCGGTAAAATATCCAAGTTTGAAATCGTTGTAAAATTTATGGAGGTTTACTTTAACTAAGGTTGAAGAACAATCTTCCAAAGATAAAACAAAACCTCGATTATGAAGTTCTTGAGAAATCGCCTCTTTGATCAGCTGATTCATGTCATTTTCACAAACAATGCTTGAACAATCCATCCCATATCCATTTTTCTTACGTCCCACTCTATCTTTAGAAGTCCGACTATCCGTGACTTGGACATTGAAGGGAATGGTTTCTGCTTTCTCAATTTTAGCAACATCTGTCATGGGTTCATACTGGATCGAGACTTGATCTCTTGTAACCGCACAACCTGTCAAAATAATCATTAACATTAGAAAAGAAAAAATTGTCTTCATAAACACTCCAATAACGGAAGATCTTAAAGAAGACGTACAAATACTGCAATTAAAATTAGGCCATTTTAAGCAGAAGAAAGAGAGCCATGGCGACCATCACAAGATCTTCTGTGAGAGTCACCGTCGACAATGGCACATCTAAGACAGTGCCCATGCAGGCACAGCGAACATCCAGTCCTCTCCTCAGAGCTCTAATGACGCCAACTGCTCCAATTCCTAGAACAATCATCGTAATGAAGTAGATCAAAACAGGTGCGAAAAAAGCCAAGTACCCCAGCCCCAATCCCAATTCAATCCAGGGATAAATATAGCCATAGAAGGGAAATTTCGACGCGATGAGGTCGTACTTTTGAAACCCCTCCACAAAACCACTAGGACGAAAAATCTTGAGCATCGCAAATTGACAGAGAAAAAATCCCATAAAATAGTGCATCCAGTTCTTCATCCCTAAAAGAGGTGAAAGCGCAACAGCTGCAAGAGCAGCAATCAAAATCAAAGCAAATAAAGGCCAATATTTCATTCTAGCTCCTCTGCCGAAATGGACCCCAAACGATCCCGATGGTTTTCTTTAGAAATAACAGATTTGCCACTTTTTTGCTCTAACTCATGTCTGGCATTTCGAGCAATCTCACCACCCATTTTGGCTACTTCTTTATTTTCATCAAAACCTTGAGCATCTCGGTTCACGGCAATTTCTTTGGTGGCAGCTTCTCCCAGCATGGAAAAAATCAACTCAATGCCTGTCATGTGGTCCCTCAGATTTTCTCGTTCCAATCCCTTATGTTGCTTATACTCTGAGGGAGTCATCCCAAAGCTCGCCTTGGAAATTTCAGCGGTTAAAATAGCGTATTCTCGTTGAAGCTTGATGCCTCTTTTATCCCATTCATCGGTCAACTCCTCCCGAATGGCAATACCGCGCATCCGCTTTTCAATCCAGGCCTCGCTATAGCCTTTGGCCTTGTAAATTGCACGGGTGCGCTTAGTAGCTAGCTCCGGATCTTCGATTTCTTGGATACGCTCATAACCCACCTGAGCCAGCCACCTTTTAAACGGTTCAGCTTTGGGCGAGGGGATGGATTGAATGATACGAAAAATGGTTTCTGTGTTGGCCGTATCGGTAAGGTACTTCTTACCATCGACCGACTCTAATTTCAGTTGCTCGATTTTTCCGAGCAACTGAACAAAGCCCTCATTATCAGTAAGTTGCTTCTTTAGCTCAGGCCAATAACGCCGAGGATTGGATGTGCTTGCTAATATTCTAACAATATCTAATATCGAAAAATACCATTCACCTTTGTGAAAAATGCGCCGAATCTCCTTGTCTTCAAAAACGACAAGCTTGCCCTGTGACTGTTCTGTCATAAGAACCTCAAAATTAAAATGAAAAGCCAATTTTGATCTTTCCAAGGTTTTTCAACAAGAAATTTAGTTTGATAGATTCAATATTGATGAGTTAGGTTTAGAGAAGTTGCAGAAGGAGCACTGTGGCACTAACATCATATCCCCGCCATAAAGTGGTCGTTGTGGGAGGAGGGATCATTGGAGCGTTAGAGTCTTATTACGCTCATTTAGATGCAGTCAAAACCGGGACAAAGATACGGGTGGTTGTCTATGAAAAAGACCCCTCATTTGCACAATCTACGGTGTGTCATATTTTTCCAAGCCTGACTCCGGATGAAATTCTCTCCGTTGTGCCGCGCGGCCCAGAATTAGTTGAAAAACTCGCCATTTTATTCAGCCAGCCAGGAGGAATACGCATTGATGATGTGCCTGGAGTGAATGATTCCCCAGCTGCTCTTCGGTTTAAAGAAGCCGTAGATCTTTATGGCAAAGATGAAAATCACGACGACCGGACAAAGCATCTGCTCCTGCTTGGCAAAATGAGCATGGATTTATGGCAAAATTTATATGAGGATGCCGATGATGAGCTGAAAGCTATTTTCGAAGAATCCAATTACAATCCTTGTCGTAATCCGAAAAATCCAGATCCCAAAATATTACATGACGGATACCGCATTGATTTAATCTACGATGTCCCCGAGGCTCACAATTACGCAGAGACCATGCGAGCTACTTATGAGCCGTTGGGTTACAATCAATGCAAAATTTTGTCCCCTGATGAAGTGATCGCCATCGATTCCTTTCTCGCAGATTTTTGTAAGGAACATGGTGTCATTGACGCTACTGGAAAATTGCATTGGAAAAATGACTGCTCGGCTTTATGGCGCCCAGGAGGTTGCATAAGCACACAGGTTTTTCTGCCCAAATTTTATGCTTATCTTAAGAAAATCATGGGCACCTATACCGATGCCTCTGGAGAGGTTCAAGATTGCTTTAGCTTGGAATACAATAAAGAAGTCAAAGCGGTAGAGCTTGACTCTAGCTCGAGTATTAGGGGCTTAAAATTTGGTGATGATTCCGTAGAACTCGACCCTCACACTTATGAGGATATTCGTTACGTCTTTTGTCCAGGGGAATCGATTGGAACATTGAGCGGGCTAGGCTTTGATGAACCGGCTTATGCAGGATTTGCAGGCCCCTCCCTAGTTCTTAACATCTCTCTCTCACCTGAACAGGCAAATAGATTTAAGAATTTCAGCCACTGCATGGAAGTTCATAAAGTCGGAATCTGTCTAGCGTGGCAAGCCAGATTCAAAGAGGGCAGGCTGATTATTGGAGTTGCAGGCACAAAAGCTTTCTATGGCGATCAACAACCCACCATCGATCAGGTTTTTGCAAAAAATAGAAACCTACTTCACCTCAATATGGTGAATGAAGTCTTACCGGAAATCATCTCTCTAGCGTGCGGCTATAGCACCAAAGGAATGCAATTCACGCCTGAGGATCTCTCTCAGTTAGAAAATAAGGGCCTTTTGAAACGGTGGGTGGGTAGACGCGCAGTCGCCTATGATGGCTTTCCTACTCTTGGTGCGCTTTATTGTCAGGGACGCAAGGTTGCTAACGGTCGTTGTACGACCCATCTCGGATCTGGTGGAGTCTCCTTTGCTCCTGCCGCAGTGCAAATGAGCCGTAGCTTTGAGCAGACCCAAGATGCTTTCTCAAATAAAATTTTATTTTATGCTGATTCTAAACGTTATCCGATAATTTAAAAAATTTGTGATATAATTCAATATTTTGAAATATCCATTAAATAGACTTTTAATAAGCCATCTAATAGAATATTCGTACATTTATGCAACCAACACTTCCCTCACCGTTTGTACAGACGCAGCAACCACAGCTAAATTGGGCATTTCAGGACATTGTTTTAAACATTTCCAACTATCTCCCCCGTTATACGGATATTAAAAACTTTAGTTTGTCTTGCAAACAAATCTGTCACATCGTTTCTACCAATGTTTTTTGGCGCCAATTATATTTATATCAGAGCCAAGCTTCCCCCGAGAATAGTTCCCTAAAAACAGAGAATTTCGAGAAAAAATTTATCCTCTATTCGAATCTGAGCCATGATGATTGCCAATCCACCTTTATTCCGCTTTCTGGCTCCCCTGACACTTGTGTGACACGGCAAAACAAAGTTGTTGCAGTTGTCAGAAAAGATTGTACTTCCCCTGCAGATTTTTTGAATTTATTCCTTGATAAACCAGACCCCATTGACTATGCAAATCTTGATATGTCTTGGAGATATCTTTGGCACAATACGCCACCTGACCGCAACGGTGTGAAATCTCTAGAATTCTCTTTGCTCAAAATTTTGGATTTAACAACTTTAGAACACACAACCATTTTTCCCTTGCAGACTCATAGTCTCAACTGTCTTGATATTTACAAGGAAATGATCGTATTAGGATTCAAGGATGGATTGATTAATATTTGGGATCCGAAGACAAAAAAACCGTTTCGCACGTACAAAAATGCAGATGCGATTACATGTCTAGTCTCTGATCCTGATCATCACAGAATCATCGCGGGAGATATACAGGGGAGAATTATTGTATGGGATGTAGAAACCAGCCCCTTTCCTGATTTGATTCTGGCACTACCTAATGGGATCGCCTCTCTTGTTTTAGACCAAGAAAGCCTCCTTGTGTTGGATGGAAACAACAACATTTTATTGTTTGACCTCACAACAAAAACATGGCGTTATAAAATCAAAAAAATCCATCAACATCCAGTTGCTGATCTTGCCATTAAAGATAATCAGCTTTTCTCATGCGCTTTTAGAGAGGCTGTGATTAAGATTTGGGATCTTAATGCACTTAACCTAAAAAAAACCGTTAATTTTTCCACGCATTTCAATTTCCATGACTGCGTACGTTGTACCCCATTAGGAGAAAGAGTTTTTGTTCAGGGAGCTCCAGTAGACGAGAAGAGCGAAATGCTAACGGTCATATGGAATCCAAAAACACAAGAAACGCACTATTTAAACCGTGTGATCTCCGATGTTCTCTCGGTGACACCTGACGGCAAGTTAATAGTAAAGTGGGCGCTCGGTCTTCAGATCTGTGATTACTCTATTCCAGAGTTGCAGATCAAGTACCCATTTCTGGAACATCTTGGAAAAGACTACCGCAAAAGGCTCGGTTTCAAGCCGGAAGATCTTTTTGACAACCTCCAAACCCAAGAAGATTACGATCGACTGCAAGAGCTTTGCAAACCCCGCCCCTCTATTGATTCCTGCAATAAAGCATCGCAAATCGAAGAAATAAAAGCGTTTGTTTTGAGCTTGAAGAACGAAGCCTCTGACTCCGAAGACGACTCTTAGTGCCCGACCACGAAAATCTTTCGCATTTGGGCTGACGTGAAAGCTCTCGCGGTTCAACGATCGTAAAGCGCGCAGTATTAATCAATACAGCTAGCTTTACAATCGTTGAACCCCGAGGCTTTGACGCAGCCGAAATGTGAAAGATTTTCGTGGTCGGGCACTAAGAAAACTGAAGATCCTGATCTTTTTTAAAGCGCTCCATCGCATACTCAATTAAGCGATCGACCACTTCCGCAAAAGGGATCCCGCTTTGTTCCCACAATTTAGGAAAAGCGCTGGTCCGTGTAAATCCAGGAATCGTATTGATCTCATTGACAACAGGCACTAAGTTGTCTTTAAGGAAAAGATCAACCCGCGCTCCCCCTTCACAATAAAGAGCCTTATAGGCTTTGATAGAAATCTCTTGAACTTCTCGAATGAGTTCTTGAGACAGATTAGGAGGGATTCGAAAGTGCACACCATCTTCATAATATTTGGCTGCATAGGTATGAAACTCATGATCTCCGAGAATCACCTCACCGGGTATGGAAGCGATCGGGTTTTCATTACCGATCACAGCACACTCCACTTCCATTCCTCTGATAAATTCTTCACACAGGATTTTACGGTCATACTTAAATGCATCCCTAATCGCACCATCAAACTCGGAGGCATTTTTTACCTTATGAACTCCTACGGAAGAGCCTGCATTGGCTGGTTTAATAAAAAAAGGAAGGCCCAGCTGCTGAGAAATTTCCTCGAAAGAGCACGTATCTCCCTTACGCAAACAGATAAACCGTGCGATCGCCACTCCAGCCTCCTTGAGAAGCCGTTTCATCACTTCTTTGTCCATCCCAACTGCAGACCCTAGAACACCTGCTCCCACAAAGGGGATATTTGCGAGCTTAAGAAGACCTTGCATTGTCCCATCTTCACCATTGGTTCCATGTAGAACAGGAAAAATCACATCAAAGGGGATCGATGTTTTTTCATTCAAAGAGACCAACGAAGCATTGTCCTCAGGGACCAGCACCATTTCTTGAGAAGTGGATTGCAGTTGCACTTTTCTGGGATTATTACGATCGATTAAAAACTGTTCGGAGTCACAAAGACGCCACTTGCCACTCTTATCAATTCCAATCAACACCACTTCATATTTATCTTTATCCAAAGCAGCGACGACATGATCTGCAGACAAAAGAGAAACCTCATGCTCTGCCGATTTCCCTCCAAAAAGCACTCCCACTCGAATTTTTTTCATCTTAGTTAAAAGTGTAACGGTTCATTTTGTAATTGTCTATCGATTCAAAACAGCATCCCATTCATTGATATGGGATGTCCCCGTCACATCAACAAACCTACGAGCCGCTTGTCTCTTGATAAGTTCCGTGGTTTGGTAGCGAAAATGGGGATTTTCAGATTCAATGGCCTCTTTAACAATTAAAGCAATCTCTACAGGCTGCTGCATAAGCGGACTATAGGGATCTAACAATCCCGCCGTCTCAAAAACCGAATAGTAGGGATCTTGATCTCGTGAAAGTCTCGATCCATAGGGGGCCAAAATATCAAGATCAGTGTTAACAGGCCCTGGTTCAATCAAAGAAACCTTGATGGTGGGTTTTAAAAGAGCAGCTATCGTTTCGGATAATCCCTCCATGGCAAATTTACTTGCAGCATAGATACCAATAGAGGGCAGTGGACGAAAACCACTGCGTGAACTGATCTGAATAATATGCCCTTTTTGCTGAGCCCGCATTAAAGGAAGAACTGCCTGGGTCATTCGCATCATCCCAAAAAAATTCACATCGAAAACTTTTTGCGCCTCCTCAATTGTCACATTTTCGACACTCCCCATGATCAGCACACCCGCATTGTTGACCAAAATATCAATTCGGCCTTCTTTTTCGTAAATCGTTTTAACAGCTTCATCTACGCTCTGTTGATCTGTGATATCGAGGGGAATAACGTGAAAGTAATCGGGGTTTTGATTTTGCGCGAGTGTCACCAGTTTTAAAGATGAATTTTCTCGAACACCTGCATAGACGGTATATTTTTCGTGAGCCAAAAGCTCTGCAATGGCATAGCCAATTCCACGTGAGGCCCCAGTGACAAGCACAACCTGATTTGCAAAAACATGCACGCTCACACAAACAAAGAAAACTAGGACCATTTTAAAGTATGTTCTCATTGGAGCCCTCCTGGCAAATGATTGAGCAAGGCCTAAGTGATCAGTATCCAAATATCTAGCAATATATTTCAATTGGATTGGTTGCAGGCTCAAAGGCATCATTGATAAATATTCACTTGTCGCCTATGCTGGTGTTTCCCAAAAATCCTTTTCTTCTCATGAGGCAAACTATGCAAGAACATAAAAATACAGAGCTCGTCCCCTCTAACCTATCCTTTGAGTCTCTTAAAAAGCTCAATAAGCATGGCATTGAATATTGGAGTGCAAAAGACCTTCAGCCGTGTTTAGGGTATTCTGAATGGAGGAAATTTGAAAATACCATCAAAAAAGCTATAAAATCCTGCGAAGGCTCTAAGAATAACCCTAAGAACCATTTTGTCGGCGCTGACAAAATGGTCCAAATCGGTAGCCAAACAGAGAGAAAAGTTCCCGATTGGCATCTTTCTCGCTTTGCCTGTTACCTCATTGTTCAAAACGGAGATCCTAGAAAACCTGAAATTGCAGAGGCTCAAAAATATTTCGCTATTCAAACCAGACGACAAGAGCTTAAAGCTTTAGCGGGAGCAGCTGGAGAGGCTGGATATCAGGGTCTTTATGGTGGCCTCAGCGTAGATGCCATTAAAGCCCGTAAGGGGATTAATCCCCAAGAACAGCTCACCGATTGGATGGATAGAACAGAATTAGCCGCCAATCAATTTCGAATATCCCAAACACGGGAAAAACTTAAAAGAGAAGGCATTAATAATCCAAAAGATGCCATTGCGATCTATGAAGCTGTGGGGAAAGAAGTTCGGGCTGTCATATCAAAAATAGGAGGCACCTTACCCGAACATATTCCTCCTGCTGAGCACATCAAAAGTGTAGAAAAATAGATTTAATAAAATTAATTAGCCAGCTCTTTTAATGGCCCAAAAATATCAATAAATTCTTTTAGTTTAGCATAAGGAATAAGAACACTATCCGGACCGTCTGCCCATCCACCCACGGTATAAGCTCGAAAAATTATCCTAAGCCCCTTATCTGTAAGCACAAAAATATCAAGATCGCTGGGGCCAAGTTCTGGCGGCAATTCAGGTCGAGATGAATAGTATCCATAACCGGAGGCTTTAAACTCATTTTCGCAATAGTGCAGCAAAAATTGGCGATACCCACTTCCTTTGACAAAAAGCTCGTCTAAACCAAGCTTAACAACAGATTCTCCAATCTGCCAAAAAGTTAAACCTTCATAATAGCTACAGCCATGAGATCCTCTACCTTGAAAGATGCACCCGAAAATACTGATGAGATGGGGCGTTTGATAGACAGGAACAAGGTCATAGCTAAGCAGACACGCGTCTTCCCCTAAGTCATCTTCAGAAATTCCCTCCTTGCAAAAAGAGGCAAAACGACCCTCAGCTTCAGTTTTAATTTGAAGATTGACAACATCTGTCAGAGTTCCCCGTCCACGGAAGATGGGATAAGAACACTCTACTTGGACAGGGATCGTTGTCTTGAAAAAGATTTCTTTCTTGCATGATTCATAGTCAGGGAAATTCGCCTGATCAATCCATTCGTGTCCTGTAAAACCTGTGAGAAAAATTGAACAGAAAACCCAAAACATCTCTACTCTAGCAATATTTGGTCAGAGTCTAACTACGAAAAAATTAAATATCTAGATTAAAAACCCCTTGGTCGCCTTTTTTGTCCAATATCCCAAAAAGACGTTGATTTTTTGTAAAAAATTACACTTTTATGAATGACTTTTTCTGGAAGGGGAGCTAAACTGAAGTTATGGAAAGAGATTTTTATAAAAAGCTACTGAAGTGGAAAGCCTCAGATTTACGTAAGCCCTTGGTTTTAAAAGGTGCCCGGCAGGTGGGAAAAACCTATCTTTTAACCACCTTTGCCAAAGAATACGACGATCACATCTATCTGAACTTTGATGAAGAGCCCCATTTTGCCAGTCTTTTCGCTGAAAATCTAAATCCTGAGAGAATCATCAAGGAGCTAGGGATCTACTTTAAACGGCCGATATTACCTGAAAAAACCTTAATTATCTTCGACGAGATCCAAGAGTGTCCTGAAGCTCTCAATAGCCTAAAATATTTTTGTGAAAAAAAGAATGAATATCACGTCGCTACTGCAGGTTCATTATTAGGAGTTAAACTAAGCCAGGGCTTCCCTGTAGGAAAAGTGAACTTTCTGGATTTGGCGCCCCTCACTTTTTTTGAATTTCTAGATGCTCTTGGAGAGAGTTCTCTAAGAAAGCTGATTGAAGAGCTTAAAGAACCGAAGGCCATTTCTGAAATTTTCCATGAGAAGCTCATTAAACTCTTAAAATACTATTTTATTATTGGGGGGATGCCAGAGGCGGTGGCAACCTATCTCAAAAATGAGAACTTGCAAGATGTTAGAGTCGTTCAGAAAGAAATTTTGGATGCCTATACATTGGATTTTGCTAAACACGCTCCGGAAGAAGAAGTGATGAAAATCATGGCCGTTTGGGAGTCGATTCCAAGACAGCTTGCCAAAGAAAATAAGAAATTTATTTTTTCAGCTGTTCGAGAAAGCGCAAGAGCTAAAAATTATGAGACTGCAATCCAATGGTTAAAAGATGCTGGTTTGCTTCTTAAAGCGAACCTCATATCAACACCGAAACTTCCACTCGATGCCTATGCAGACAAGCGAGCCTTTAAAATTTTTATGTTGGATGTGGGTCTTCTGGGAGCGATGAGCAAACTGGATCCCCGAGTGCTTTTAGAGGGGCATCAGTTATTTCAGGAATTTAAAGGATCTCTCACAGAAAATTATGTTGCAACAGAATTGCACGACCAATATTTCGATCATCTCTACTATTGGTCAAGTGAAGGAATTGCAGAGGTCGATTTTGTTATTTCAACTGAGCAGCTTATTTTCCCCCTAGAAGTCAAAGCCGGTGTTTCAAAACAAAAGAAAAGCTTACTTGTCTATGAACAAAAATTTTCTCAAGAAGAAAATCCACCTCCTATCTTATCCCGAACCACCTTGCGCAATTTTGCGCACGAAGCGTTGATTATCAATTATCCTCTCTATGCGATAAGCCTATTTCCTCGCTTTAGATAGCGTAGGAAGGCTAGTCCACCTCTCCATGATAACAAGACAAGTTCCAAAAAAAAATCTGTGTGCGATGGGAGTAAGGGAAGTTGTCCCTTGCATGCTGATGAAGGATTCCAGCTTGCTCGAAACCAAGACGTGAAAAAAATTGAAGGGAGGCTGTATTTTTCAAAGGAGAGAGAAACACATCTGCGACGAGTCCCTCTGGCTTAATCTGTTGGCACACTCTCATTAGTTCTCTGCCGATGCCTCTTCGAGAATAGCCTGGCTTCACAGCAATCTGTTCGATATACCCAACTTGCTCTCTCAAAATCGACAAATCTATAGAGGTTTCGATAGATCCTAGCTTTCCGCCTTCGTACAGCTCTTTAAATTCCGAAATGTCGGTCAGTAGCACGTACCCAACCAAATTGTGATCTTGGTACGCACCAACAATTATCCCCTGCTTTTTGTCCAGCAAATGATGAACATACTCTGGGGCCATTTGGACTAAAAGATACCCATTCTTGGCATTTTCTTCTGGGATGGGAATTTGCGGAGGAATGATTAACGACCGCTGCAGTGTAAGAAGCTCGTCAATGACCTGACTTTTGAAGAGGCTATGTTGATCGATGACAGTGATAGAAACAGAGCGGCTTTCTTCGACTGTTGCAGCGAAGGATTGCAGCGGTATCGAAAATATCCCAAAAGCCAGGACAAATACCATGAAGATGATTCTTTTCATATTTTGTCTCCCTGGGTCTTAATGTACATCCCGCCGTGTTGTTCTCGGAGGGATATGTTCCTAGGATCGATATAAATGATTTGGTCATCTTTGAGTTGCTGCTCATACCGCTCAAACACTTGGTCTACCGATTGAATCACAGGGCCTAAAAGGCCTGTACAATGAAAGATCTGATCAGGAGCCAGGGCAATGGCGACATGAGAGATGAGTTTGGGCTGCTCTTGTTGTTTTAAAAATAGAAGATCTCCTGTTTTGAGTTCGGTGGAATCGATGATGTGCAAGGTCCAATTTGACTGGCTAAGCAGACGGGGCATATCTCCTACCCATGCACGAGGAAGTTCGATTTGAAAGACGCTTCGCACGAGATAATGAACTGCTGTCACGCAGTCTGTTTTTGCAGGAGCTGCTTTGAGTGACACCGTGCGCTCGTAGGACGTGAGCAATAACACAGCTACTGTGGCATCCAAAAGTTTTTTCTCGATCGGTAAATCCGAAGAAAAGCGTAAGACTGCAACTTTCATGAAACGACTTTCCTGCTCGCCAACGGTTTTAATAAGAGCACTCCTGAAGCTGCGCTGCCTAAAATCACAAGTGGGAGGGCGGCAGTCCAGGTCAAGCCCGTTTGAGTCACGAGATAGGTGGCGATGGCAGGCATGGGGGCGCCGAAGAATTTAGAGCCGAGGGTAGAGGCAAAGCTGCCGATGAGAAAGCGGTGATGGGTAGGGAGGTGTTCGAGTTTCCAGGCGTGATAGGGAGCGGCAAGAGCGACGCCAAAGGTGACAAAGAGGAGGCGGACAATGGCAGCATGCCCCCAGGAGGCGTTGTCAAGGGATGCAAAAAGAGGAATGGCCAGAAGGGCGGTTAAGAGACTGGCGGTGGCCATCAGTTTTTCTTTCGGGATCCAGCGACAAAGAGCGCCGAAGCCGAGCAAGAGAAAAAAATCGATCCAGAGTAAATGAGTATTGAAGAGAAGAACATCAGCTTTGGAAAGAGCCGTGATTTTAGGGAGGAAGCCGTTGAGAAAGACAGTCACGAGAAAATAGTTCGCGTACGAAAATCCTGAAACAATCGAGATGCGGGAGATGAGATTTCTGTACTGCCAGAGTGTTTTCCATGAAAAGGGGGCCGGTTTGAACTCGGGTGATTCTTGGGCGTGGTGCCGGAGAAATACACCGAAGAGGCCTGCTGCTGCACCGAGCCAGAATAGGAGGCGCCAGTGGTTTTCCCCGAACTGGCTGGCCAGAAAAGAGGCCAAAAAGATCCCGATGATTCCCGAGGCGTCATATAGAGCGCTCATCCAAGACCGTTTTTCAGGAGCGGTATGTTCTAAAAGATAGAGGGCAGCCCCTTTTTCTTCTCCAGCTGCGAAAAATCCTTGGAAGGCACGACAGAAAGCCAGCAAAATCCAGGCGTGCTCCCTCAGCGGCAAACATCCAATCGCAGACGTCGAAAGAGCCATTCCAATGAGGCTAGCGGTCAGCGCCGGTTTTCTTCCCCACCGATCTCCAATCCATCCCCAAAAGCAAGCGCCCAGCGGCTTTGTCATGTAGTTGAGGGGAAGGAAGGCAAAGGTGAGAAGCAAGGCTTCCATCCCTCCTTTCCCCGGAAAAAGAATGGGCGCTAAGAAAGGCGCCACCCACCCAAAGAGAGACGAATCATAGTGGTTGAGAATGTTACCGATCAGGGCGCCTGACTTACTCATAACGTTCTACTTCCTAAAATAAATCGTGCCGCGACCTTTACCTCTCTTCTTGATTTTGCCAAGTTTAGTGAGAGCCTCGAGTCTTCTTCCTGCCGTTGTTCTTGCAACTCCAAGATGTTTTATCACGTCTGCCATTGTAATCTCTGTGGCCACATCAAACAAAGCTAAAATAGGCTCTAATTCTTCATTTTTTGCTGACCTACTTTTACGAGAACCTCTTTACGGCGAGGCCCCTCAATGGTAAATGGGTTAATTGGGTCAATTAATTTTCGTTAATTAACCCATTTAACCCACTTGCAAAACCGGTGGGTTAATTTATATTACTGATTGTTAGGTAGTTAATAAATAATCGCCCCACTCAACCAAAGATGCCTGCTATACCGTGATCGGGTAAAAAGTCGCCTTTTCACCCAATCACGGTATAAATCAATACAGACACACTAAGGTGATTCTTGACAAACAACAACCTTTTTTGCATTGCTCAATTGTGCCAAAAAACACTTTTACAAAAAGAATAAGTCATTAATTATAAACCAATTAATCCAACGAATTAGGTCGTTTTTTTGTCAAACATTCAACTTTGGCCCAATTCCATTAGCATACCATAAGGCACCTCGAGTCATTCCCGAGCTGCGAATTAATTGCGCTGATTTTAATTCTTGTAGCAACTTCTTTACCTGGTTGTTCGTAAGGGCTGGTAAAACCTGGGCTAATTCCTTAAACCTACTTCCCTCTTGGGTGTGCATTTGAACATGCTTTAAGAGCAGCTGCTTACACGTTTTAAAGATTCCAAAGCTGTAGGAGCCTATCTTGGGATGACCCCAACGCAGTATGCCTCAGGAGAAGTTCAGAGGCAGGGAAAAGCTTCGAAATGTGGATCCAATGAACTCAGGTCACTATTGGTCGAAGCTAGTATAGTCCTCCTTACAAGAAGCAAGAAATGGAGTAAGCTAAAAGCTTGGGGGCTAAAGATTCTGAGAAAAAAAGGGCTAAAGAAGGCAGCACTAGCGGTAGGTAGAAAATTGGCAGTGATCATGCATCGGATGATGATTGAAAAAAAAGAATTTATTTACGGTGAGCCAAAAGCGGCTTAAAACAGACAAGTAATACAGAAAAAGAACTTAAAAGTTTTGTAGGAGAAAAACCGAAGGGATAGGCAAAGACGCGAGTGGGTTGGCTCTTAGAAGCCGTTACTAACATTGTCTTGCCTGTTTCATTTCGGAAGGCATAATGGGGCGGAGAATCCAAATATAATTCTCCAAAAAGACCCCGAAGAGAACCCTGGAACTTCTCTTACTTTTGGTTTTTAACGTTCAAAGCCTTGAAAATTACTTGCGCCTTTTATTTCGCAGGCGAAATACCGGCGAGGAAGCTGTTGAAAGAAAAGAAGAGAATTTATATTTCCTTTGTGCGCAATTAGAGAACCCACTTACGACCGTGGAATTCCGGCAGCTTTCACGTAGCTAAAATATGACTTTATTTTCTGGAAATGGTATTAACCCTCTTTTGGCTTGAGCTTTTCACATTTTTCTTTTACTTGAGTCAAGTTGAATTGGTTGGCAAGGGAGAGAATTTTCTTGAAGCTGTCTGTCAAGTGGACAGGTTGACTGCATAGAGCAGGCATCTTCATCATTAAAAGAGTCTCACAAGTTTTACTTAGCTCAGGGATGTTGTATTTTTGAGAGATTTGAAGACAAGTCTCTATCAGATTTAGAATTTGATCGTTCTCGATCTTTTCCTGGATTTTCTTAATTAACACACTGATCGAGATCTTTTTTATCTCTTCAAGCTGGTATTTTTTAGCAACCTCAAGACATTCTTCGATGAGAGACCAACTAAAATGGTCTTCGTATTGACTTGTTCCTCTTAACTTAATAGACCTTAAAATGTCTTGGCACAGCTCATCCTTCATTGTCATGAGACCGTTTGGAATAGAACTAGGCAACCAATCGAAATGAGTTTGATACTCACAAGTCAAAGTAAGATACTCGATCAGTTTTTCCAAATGCGTCCCATATCCGGGATGAGAAAGGACTTCCCTCATTCGGGCTATAAGAGGGGCTAGCATGAGAGATGAGTGCGTTGCAATGATTGCATCAAGAAACTTCACAAAATATTTCAATCGAGCGCTTTTTCCAAATCCCATCGGCTCGTAGTCGATTTTTTTAATCAGTTCCGTGATTCCTGCTGTGCAAGAGACCACCAGATCCTCAATATTTTCACTCTTCCCTAACTGGATCAATTGTTCAAAATTATCTGGTGTGACTTCCTTTTCGATATGCTGAACGAGCGCCGATTCTAGTTCTTTGTGTTTGTAATGTCTGGCAAGTGCAATAAACTCTTTCAAATTGTCGGCATTGACGCTTTTACACAGATGTTCAAAACAGATTTGCTCCAGGTGGGGCAGCGTAAAATAGGAGGAAAAGTTTACCAAATTGTCAATTTGAGTTATCGAAGCCTCTTTTAGGTCCAATATTCCTATGTAGAAATAATCGAGCAGCATCTCAACACTTTTTTCCTCAACTGCTTCCATGATGATAGGAATGATCGCACCCAACTCTGCTTCTTTGCATGGACTTTTAAACATTTTCTCAAAATAGAGAGATTTAGCTGCCAGGACGGTCCCATGAACTGGGAAAAGTCTTTTACCGAATTGCAATGTGCAGTCGGTGCGAAATCTCTCTTTTCTCAATTGTATCAGATAGGGAGACGATGGATTGAGCCATGGATGATCACGATGCCATGTCACCGCCATGGTTTGAGGAGATTTCATGTCATCCACTTGTTGAATTTCGATTCCGTAAGAGCGGTAAAGAAGTTGAGCGATGACAATCAGATGCTTCATCAGTGGCGACGGACAGGACTCTAAAGGAGGAGGTAAGAGAGATTGTAGTGAAATACAGCAAGTGACCTGGCCTATTGTAAAGTGCGTTTGTTTAACTGTGCTCACAACCATCTGGATGAATTCAGAATCTCCTCCAAAAGCTTTACTTGCCCAATAGTAGTGACCATCATAATTTGCATTTTTCCACTGTTGTGTAGGAATGTTAACTAATTCGGAATACAAGCAAAACTCACGCTTTAGATTGACAAACTTAAATTTTGCATCAAAGTTAACGAGGTTTGACATAGATAGCTCCTTTTTGTGGTAGGATTCTAACTTACAAGACCAAAACTCTTCAATGCCAAAATTTTTCCATTTTAGTTTGATTTATTTTTTATCTAATTAAAAAAACTTCTAAATTAACCAAAGCGATTAATAAATAAAGATTCGTTAACAGGGCAATGATCCAGCCCATCACTTTGCGGGCGCCCACAAAATGATCGCTGCTTGTAAATATTTTTTTATCTGGCGATTTCCCTGTTGATAATTGAAGCCGCCTAGTGTATAAGTACGGCCGTTTGTCTTAAAAGATCAAAATTAAACCAGGTTTAGTCATGGACAGTCCTAGTGGTTTAAAACTCAATTCCAGACTGAATCTAATCATTATCCTTCTGATTGCTTTTGTGGATTATGTCGGTATCGGACTGATCTACCCGATATTTGCAGTCCTGTTATTCGACCCAAGCAATTTGATTGTCCCAGTAAACTCCTCACCGGAATATCGAGGGGCCATGCTCGGCATTCTCATTTCACTCACGCCCATTTCCCAGTTTTTCTTCTCGCCTGTTTTAGGGACATTCTCTGATATTAAAGGACGAAGACCGGCCCTTTTAGGAGGTATCGGTTTAGGTGTTTTAGGCTACATGGTTGCTGTCCTGGGTATCTATATGAGTTCGCTTTGGCTGCTTTTCTTGTATCGTATACTTGTCGGCGCCTCAGATGCGACCGCAGCGGTTGCTCAGGCAACACTTGCAGATATCAGTACGGAGCAAAACAAAGCTAAAAGATTCGCTTATTTAAGCACCTGCCTTGGCTTAGGCTTTACTGTTGGGCCATTTATAGGCGGAATCATTGCTGACCCTGCTGTCGTCAGTTGGTTTAATTATTCTACTCCTCTGGTTGCTGCAGGCTTGATGTCTTTAATGAATTTAATTTTAGTTGTCTGGAAATTCCCGGAAACCCGGCAAGTTTTAGAGAAAAGAAATTTTGATTTCACCAAGAGTTTGCATAACATTCGCAAGGTATTTTTACTGAAAAACTTAAGGTGGCTGTTTTTTGCGGGTTTTGCACTTTATTTCGGCTGGTCGGTTTTCAATGAATTCGTTCCTCTATTATTGCGGGAGCGTTTTGGCTTTTCTTTAAGCCATATTGGGGAGTTCTATGCGTATACTGGGGCTTGGTTTGCTATTGGAGCCTTAATAGCTACCCAGTTCGTGCATCGCTTCTCGCCTGAAAAAATTGCGGTCATCTCGACTTTTTTAGTGGCAATTTGTATGTTGACTTTTCTGATTCCCACTCAATCCGTATATATTTGGTGGATTACCCCATTGATGCTGTGTTCTTTGGCCTTTGCTTATCCTACGGCCACAACTATTATATCCAACGGCACTTGCAGCGAATCTCAGGGGGGAATATTAGGTGTCTATCAATCGGTAGGCGCTGCTGCAATGGGGTTGAGTCCATTATTTGTCGGCTCTGCCGTAGGCGCATATCCTAGTCTGATAGCATGGGGTGGGGCCTTGTGTTTTCTACTTGCCAGTCTGGGATTTTGGAATAGCAGAAAAATGGCAGCCCTAAACCGATCAGATGGATAGAACAGAATATGCCCGCACCCTCATTAACAACAAAACGCCTTTTATTACGCCAGTGGAAGGAAGAAGACCTGCCTTTTTTTGCTCAGATGAACGGAGATGAGCGTGTGATGCACTACTTCCCCTCAACACTCTCGGTAGAAAAAAGCAAAGACCTTGCAGACAGGATACAAAAAGAACTCAAGGAAAAAGAGTACGGGCTTTGGGCTGTTGAAGTGGTAGGTGTTGCCCCCTTCGTGGGTTTTGTTGGTCTCCATTATCAAGATTTTCCAGCGCCGTTTACTCCTTGTATTGAGGTAGGATGGAGACTTGGGTTTGAGTATTGGGGAAATGGCTATGCGCTTGAAGCAGCACAAAAAGTCATCGAGTATGCTTTCGATGTCTTGAAGCTGCCTGAAATTGTTTCGTTCACCACTATGACAAATCAACGTTCGAGAAAACTGATGGAAAAATTAGGCATGATCTATA
Organism: Parachlamydiales bacterium; assembly: GCA_023265455.1. Lineage (GTDB taxonomy): Bacteria > Chlamydiota > Chlamydiia > Chlamydiales > Rhabdochlamydiaceae > PALSA-1444. The sequence continues at coordinate 149,080 of JAHFTQ010000004.1, read as the reverse complement.
ACCCTCGGGACGATTTTCAACATGCAAAACTGCCTACCAATCACCCACTGCGCCCTCATGTTTTGTATAGACTCAAAAACCCGAAGATTGGACCTTAATTTATCCTATTTTCTCATTCCCTAAAGTTCTTTAAAAATTTTCGGTCAAGAAAAATGACAGGCCCTATCTAGAGCGACGATTTTTAGGCTTATGCACTTCTCGAACGATGAGCTCGTTCAAAAAAGCATTCAGGCTAAGTCCTCTCTGCTTGGCTTCAACTGTCATCTCTTTGTGGATTTCAGGAGAAATGCGAAGCATTAAGTTCCCAGAAAAAGGTTTTTCTGGAGGACGCTTCTTCTTTTTGCAAAACTCTAAATAATCATCGACAGAATCTTTAAAAGCCTGTTCAAGTTCATCAACAGTCGTTCCCTGAAATGTAATCACATCTCTGAGACCAATGACTTCTCCATGGAAAAGTTTAGCCTCTTCATCGTAGTTAACAACTCCTTCGTATCCTTTGTATTTCATGGCAACACCCCCGCCTCCAATAAAAATTTTCTCACCGAAACTTTTGAATTTCTGTCAGCAGTGCTAACAGTTTTGTAACATGCTCAACGACGCTCTCTTGGCACGATTTTAGATAGGATCCAGAATTTCAGGGTATTTCTCGGGGTCGTTCAGACAGTATTTTTCGCCATGACTTCCAATAAGATGCTCGGCTACTGTGACAAATTTCCTACCTTGGAATCCCCCTCGCTCCTGATGCTTTTTATTTTGCACTTCAATGACGTTTTGCAATGTGGTTTCATGAAGCTCGCAAAAGGAAGTCACGACCTCTAAAATGTCTGCCAGTTCCTCTAGCAATGCTTCTTTTGTTTTCGCCTTGCACACTTCCTCAGCTTCTTCCAGGAGTTTGATTTTAAGCTGCTCTGCAAATTCATCTGTCTCTAATTTCGTCCAGTGAATTTTAGATCCCATTTGCTCTAACCAGTCTACCGCTTTATCTCGCCAGAGCTTATCTTGTTTAAACTTGCGTCGTTGCATGAACCTATCTCACTATTCTAAATATGGGATTTTTGAAGGATTTTTTCGTTTTTTTCAAAGCCGCTTCGCAGGACATACTTGAACAAGTAGGCCAAGAAGCGGCTTTGGAAAGGACGGAAAAAGACTCGAAAAGCACATGTTTAGAATAGTGAGATAGGTTCATATATCTCAATTGGGAATAAGAGCCTGCTGAACAGCAGGGAGAATTTTTTGGATATCGCCTGTCAATAAAAAGTCTTCGTCTCCCAAATAAGAAGGCTGCTTGAGATCAATAGCAATGATTTTCCCTTGAGGATTCTTTTCTTTATACCAGCCTAAGAAACCACGGTCATCGTAACTGAGGCCCACACAGATGATATAATCGAAAGGATGAAATGTCGTTTCATCTGTCTCTTGGCGCAATTGATGGGGATCGACTCTGTAGGGGGCAATTCCACTAGCTTCATGAAGAGCGTCTAGATTTTCGGTGAGGATGCGGGTGTTTTTGAAAATTGAGAGCCCTTTGAGCGCAAGATGGGCGGGAGTTGGAGGACTCAAGAGGCAGGCATTATGGAAGGTGAGAATTTTTGATGCAAATTCTCGCGGATGGATCAAAGCTTTTTCTAATGAGAAAAGGAATTTCTCATTGGCCTCTAACCCTAACAATTCCTGGAGCTCAGCCATAGCTGGGACACCGGAGTCCAAGGAGACGCCAGCACCTGTATAAAAAAGCACGTTCTTATTTTTGATGAGCTCGATCAGTTCAGCTTGATTTAAGTGTTGAGGGTGAGTGTTTTCAAAGATTCGCCTTTCGGTCACAATGTAAGAGTATTCTTCTGGTCTTACATTAGGAGTATTCACAGGCAAGTGAAATGCTTCGCTTCCGTCTTTTTTCAGTTCATAAGAGAACGTGAGTTGTTTTTCAGTTTTGACGAATTTATCTTGGAACCTGGTGAGAAAATCATCATAGGCTTGGGGTAGGGTTCCAGCAACGATTTCGAAATAGACCTTCTCATGACTGCTTCCAAAGCGGAGATAACTATCTGGACCGAAATGCCAACACATATCCAGCCCTTTTTCCTTTAATAGCTGCGTCAGTTCTTCTGGTGAGCAAGTCTTCGTCGCGAACAAAGAAATGGAAGGGGTTTCTGCCTTAAGACAGGAGGGAGCCAGCATACCTGCAAGCAAAACTAACGATGCGCAAATTGGTCTAAACAACTGTCTTAGCATATCCATATATTCCAAAGGTTGCTTTAGGAAGATTTTTTATCCTCTGTTTTCAGAAGAGTCGCGCCTTCTATCATATCTTGAAGTCTTAACCATCCTCGCCAAAAACCTCCTATCGTAGACTCACCTCCTATGAGCCCGATATGATCCAATATATTCCCTGAGGTGATCTCTCTGTTGTCCAACTTGAACCTTTCTTGAATGATTTGTACAGCTTTTTCTGAGAATACTTTTTCTGGGGGAGAGTTTGGGGAGTGCTTGATTTCTTCCATACATCTCATTAGTTCGGCTGTCACTATTCCCAAGACCCCACTGAGAGCAAGATCTATTGGCAATTGCTGTCCTATGACTTGATGCCCCATTTTTAAATAATGGTGGTATTTTTTGATCATCGGCTGCTGGTCATAGATCTTTAAAATGTTCTCCACATCCTGTCTGTTATTGACTTCCAGGTCTGTGACTAATGTCCAATCCATCTCTGAAGAAGAGGCCCTAATGTAGGTAAGAGTCATCTTTTCCACAGCTTCCTCGGAGGAGAAAGGATCTGCTTCTCCCCAGGATAGAGTTACCTTGATTGGGGTGGACTTTTCCTGACCTAGTTTAAGATCTACTTCACATTTTTCATTCTGTAAACTACCAAGCCAAGCTTGCAATTTTTGCTGGTTTCCTTCTATGACGACACTTTCAGCAGGATCAGCACTTACAACACTCTTCCATTTTTGTTGTTTCACATTCGAAAAATAGGCATAAAGATTACGGCATTGAGCGCCAATATAGATCCATTGACAGTCACTCGGAGGAGCGCCGATCTCCTGCAAGGGTCCCAATCCATCTTTGTAATTTTTTTCTTTTTCGGATGAGGCCTGCATGGTTTGCTGGGCTATACCTAAAAACTCTGCCCGACCTTGATCCTTCCAGGAAATGGCAAGTGCAGTATGAAAGTTGTATTTTTCTTCCATAGTGTCAGTCTCTTGAATAAAAAGGGTGGTTTCCTTTGGAGTTGAAGCTCGCTCCATCACAGTCTTACAATGAGCCTCTTTACGTCCTTGGGATTGGAAAAAATGGTAAGCTAAGGGGCTTGTATTTTTGTTGAGATAACCCTTTTTTTGCCAAGAATTCAAAGCTTTAAATCCGTGATTTATAATATCTACACTCAAAAAACTGCATGCGTAGATACCAAAAGCCGTGAATAACGGGGGTAATTTCGCTTGGGAGCCTAATTGATATAGGCCTACAGCACTCAATACATCCCATACATGGGAGCTCATCAGATAGATTTGCTCCTGGGCATACGAGCGGTTCTGCTCGGCAGGGAAGAAGTGAGATACCACATATTTCCTCCCCAAAACTGCAATTACTAAAGCTGCACTAACCCAGGCGGTTGCAGCTCGACGATCGGGCGCTTTTGCAAAAGTGCTGCAGGTATAAGCCACAGCTGCTGCGGCTCCCCATCGGATTCCATGTTTAATCAGCTCTGTCATATTTTACCCCGGGTGAAAAGAGAAATCGTACCAATAAATTCCAATTCCGTGGTAGTGAAAACCGTGAACTTTCATATTTTTTTGTATGGTTCGAGACCTGACGCAAGCCAAGCCGTTGTTGAGGGATTCAACAATGGCATGTATTCTCAATCTATTATCAGAGAATTCATGAGCAATCGTTCATCTTGATCAGGAGAATGTATAAATTTTTTGAAAACACCCAGCAATCTATATAAAGTTGTTAACTGATTTTTGTTGAACTTATCGATAAAGCTTAAGCGAAAAACAGAAATGGTACGCATGTAGCAATCAGAGTAAAAAGGAAGTTGTTGAAAATCAATCAGCGGAGGGTTTTCTTTACTTGAAAAATTGTTAATCTCAGGGAGGGTGAGAAGCTGCATACGAGTTTTTAGATAAAAACTGTAAAACCGATCAGACTCCGTGCTTGTCATTATTTCATCGGGAATTTTCTCAGGGATCGTCATGCTCTTGTTATGCAAAACTGAGTCTAGCTGTTCTGTGGCATCAGAACAGTTAACCATGAAATTTAATACGATGCACTTGATTCTTTCTTGTTCTATAGTACAGGTGCTTTTCTCCTCACAATAGGCAAAATCTTTCAATAGCAATTCTTTCCATCGAGATGATGTGCGATAGATTGCATTCAAATCTTTATTCACGCATGCAAAAAGGCCAAATGGGGTCTGATCCAAAATCACTTGCCCCCATGGTTGGTTATAGAATTGAGATATTTGCTCTAGAGATAGTGATATCACCGGTAATTAGTCTCCATTTAGACGGCCATTTTAGCTTGTCAATGCCTATTCGTGAAAGGATTTCTTTTCAAAAATCCTTAACCGAACCCGGAAGTTCTTGACTTCCGGGTACTTATTTTTGAGAAAAGGCTATGATAGAAGAGTTGCTCCAGCAAGAAGAGGGAAAAACCTTAGAGTTTAAAGAAAACGCTAAAAACTTGGATAGAATAACCACGCGATGTAAGGGCAAAGTTGTAATGCCACCTTTCAGCTATTGATGATTTTGTTCTGCTCTGCTAGAATTGAGGGCCTCTAAACAAAATAGGTGTTTTCAAGTTTCTATGTTCATCATAGCTATCAGATCCTCTGTGAGCACCCTCTTCTCCACGACGACCGGCTCTCGCCGGTAGTAATTTCCTGTTTTTCACTCATTATTGTTCCTTAAAAAACTAAAACTGGAGAAGTTATGTTTCGTAAAATGCCATTGATTTTGCTCGCCCTGATTTTATTGCTGGGAGGTGTACATTCTTGGATTCCTCTCAATGTCCAATCGATTCTTTATGGGTTCAGTTTGTCTATTAAATCGGTCATCGTATTTGCTTTGCCTTTCATCATTTTTGGGCTTTTATTTAAGGCCGCTATTGGATTTGCCCGTAACGCTTCAAAAACAATTTTGACAATTTTGGTCGCCATTTTAGCATCAAATTTTTTATCGACCCTGATCAGTTATGGAATAGGTCGGATCGCCTATCAATTCGATCTTGCCATGCCGTTTCCTGAAGATGGGTCTGGATTACAGGCAGCCTTCTCGCTTTTATTACCCAAATGGATCGGAAATGACACTGCCATGTTCGCCGCTCTGATCTTGGGAGTTGTATTAGGCCGTTGGAAGCCAACTTGGGCTTCTAAAATTTCCGGTTGGGTGGATGGGGCAATTAGCCGTATCTTGAAAGGACTACTTTATGTGATCCCGCTTTTTCTCTCGGGGTTCTTCATCAAAATGTACCAGGATCGTGTGGTGGGATCGATCGTACAAAATTATGGGTTGATTTTTGGGATTACTGCCTGTTTTGTGTTTGGATACATTGCTCTCATTTACTTCCTGGCAAGTCGAAGAATCGGCCTCTCTTTTGTTCAGAGCATTAAAAATATGCTCCCTGCGGCCATCGCGGGGTTTGGGAGCATGTCGAGTGCTGCTGCAATGCCGTTGACCATTTTGGGCACTGAGAAAAATTCCCAAAGCCCAGAACTTTCACGCTCTATTATTCCTGCAACGGTCAATGTTCACCTCATTGGCGATTGTTTTGCCATTCCTATTTTTGCGTTTGCCGTGATGAAAAGTTTTGGACTATCAGAGCCTGCATTTGCAAGTTACCTGATCTTTGCAACTTATTTTGTTTTAGCGAAGTTTTCGGTTGCAGCAGTTCCTGGAGGAGGGATTTTGGTCATGTTGCCAATCCTGGAGGCCTATTTGGGATTCAACCCCACCATGCTCTCTTTGATAACAGCATTATACATTCTTTTTGATCCCATCATTACAACTGCCAACGTGATGGGAAATGGCGGTTTCGCAATGGCTTTAAGTCAACTTCTGTCTAGAAAAAGGAGAGTTGTATGAAAAAATTGCTCGCAACAGGACTCCTCCCGGGGTGCCCACGGGAGCCGGTCCGTGCGCAAACACACTTCACTTCGAGACCTGACACGAGCCAAGCTGTTGGCTCGTTTTCCTCTCAAATTTCTACGAAATCTGCTCGGAACAGGACTCGAACCTGCACCCGCTATTAGCTGAAATTAAATCGCAACTACAAACTGCTACAACCAACCATCTTTCCATTAATGACTTACCACCAGACCTTGAGTAGCTTAAAATATTTGAAATTGGCTGTTTTTAGTTGTTTAGTAGAGCATTTTTGGAGCATGAAAACATTGCTCTTGCATATTTAGGAGAATAACAGCTAAAACAGAATCATCCATGCGATCATCGCTTTTGCAAATACTGCAGGAGGAAAGATTCTCATTGGGTGGCCCTCGGGAAACTTAGGATGCATGAAATTGTCTTTGGGATCGTGGTGCATGCCAAGACCTTTGATGTGCTGGTTATAAAGCTCCAAGCGGGCACGGCTTTCCTCTCGAGTCAAAAGAGCAGGTAAAAATCCATCACCATCGGATCTGTATTAAGTTGAGCCAAAGGCTCTAGGTTTTCTTCTCGCCAAGAGCGTAGTAGCAAGCGATCCGTCTTGATCATTTTGTCCTCAGTGGTCATGCTTCTTTTCGATTTCTTGTACTACCTTCAGAAAATGCTCCTCTACTGGAGAAAGCTGGCTGTCTATCTCTTTTTTGTATTTTTCGTACTCCCTGTGCGCCCTTTCGAGTGCCGCTTCATGACTAACTTTGCCAGCATCGGCTAAGACATCCCGACCGGATAATTTAAGAAAATCGTCTAATTTTGAAATCCAATCTGCCATGTACATGGGTTGGCGATTAAGAGCCTGCAGTTCCGCAAATTCCAAGTAGGCTGTCACAATACGATTAAGTGTAGTCATCTCCTCTTCATTGAGGTAGTTTTTGGCAACAATAGCATCTGTCTTTCGAGGGATGTTGCCAATCCAGGATGTCATGCCCATATGTGGTTTATGACCATCGGCGCGTTGATAAATAACTTCAGGAGCTGTATGCCCATGCGCAGCCCAATGCATTTTATTCTGGACAACTTTGAAAAATTGCAAAGTGAGTTCATTTTTAGGATCGTAATCGATGCTTGTGGCGTAGATGTCGAGCACTTTTCGCCAAAACACCTTTTCTGAAGACCGGATATCTCTGATCCGGGCTAGCAATTGTTCAAAATAGGTGCTATTGCCCGCTTGCTTGAGGCGAGCATCATCCAAAACAAACCCTTTGACAATGAACTCTTTGAGTTGATTTGTTGCCCACATTCTAAATTGGGTACCTCGATGAGAATTGACGCGGTAACCTACGGCAATAACCACCTCTAGATTGAAATATTCTATATCCCGGACAATCTGCCTTTCCCCCTCTTCTTGAACTGTTGCAAAATTTGCAACAGTTGCATCTTTCTGCAACTCAGATGTTTCGAATATATTTTTAAGGTGCCTGCTAATACCAGACTTATGAACCTGGAAAAGTTTTGCCATCTCGTTGAGAGTCAGCCAAACGGTTTCCCCCTGCATTAACACTTCGACTCGGGCTGCTCCGTCCTCAGTCTGAAATAATAGAATTTCACCTTTTGATGGTAATAGACTGTTCCGCTCAAGGAGGCTATAAAAACCCCCGATTTTAGTCGGTGTATTACCACTCACGCATTCTGTATTGGGAATATATAAATAAATTGCATGAAAATTTTTCAAAACCTTACCAGAAAAGGGGTTCGCTTCAAGGATTTGTTTCAATTCAGTATCAGAAAACAATGGTTGATCTATATATAAAATTAAAACACCCTTGCCAAATCTTTTTAAGTAATTATTATAACTTCCTTTGCCATCATTTTTATTAATGCTTTTTTCGATGCTGTTTAGTATGCGCTGAATATATTCGGAAGAAGTTCCTAATGCTACTGAATGAACTTCAGTCAATTTCGTGGCAGGGTCACTTAATCCTTTCTTGTTGAGAAATTCGGCTTCTTCTTGACTACCAAATACAGAAGTTACTTCAACCCAAATATTGCGATTAAGTCCTATCTGAAAAAGTGCATCTGGGCCAGGGGGTTCGATCCTCTTAAAAACAACATTAAGCTCTGTTTCCTCAAGCTTCTTCTTGTATTCTTTAAGGGCCCGTTCCTCAGTGGTTGTTAAGTATGGTGTTGGCATTTCGACCTATTATAATCCTAAGCGTTTGATTAATTATCAATTTTCATAAATTTTTAAGAAAGAAAATTTGATGCCAAAATGCGTCCTGACACTGTTAAAATCATTTCCTACCCATGGCTCTTATGACTCAGCATGACATGTTTAGGACTACCCTCCCTAGAGCTCCGTCTCGCGCAGTGAACTCAGTGGAGGCTCGAGTGTGGCGTGAACGAGTCGGTTTTGCATGCCGAAATGAGTGGGAAAGGCAACGGTTACACCTGTCGGATCTTGAAAGAGTGCAATGAGAGCTGTGACATGCTTTTCTTCCATGCCTCTTCCTTTGGGCCACAAACCATTTTCATTGGAAAAAGTCCAAACACGATCTCTTTGAGCGATTTCTTGAACGGTACTAGCCCCATCTTTCAATTTCACTCTGAGGCGAAGGTGCATTTCTGTAACGTACCCTTTTTCCATATCGTATCGTTTAACGGCAGTCCGTTCGATGGGATGCTTGGGGTTCATCTCGAGATTAAAGTTATCAACATAGGGAATCGACAAAAACGTGAAGGGTCCTAATTGCTCAATGAGGTGGCGGATGAAATTGTCACCGAGGTGAGGTTTAGCATAGAGGAGCTCTTTAGAGTAGCCTAAGGGGGCGGCGCAGAATCTGTTGCATAGAGAGGCGTAGAGAAGGTATTGATCGAAAGCTGTTGTGGTTTTGAAAAGTTGTTCTTGAATGTTACAGTTAAACCGGGTCTCAAAATATCGGTGTGGGTGAATGTCGTCCAATTTGTGTTGAAGAAGGACGTAACATCTTTTGGATGTCATGGCAAATTTGATGGCATGGGTTGGGCGTAAATAAGTGCAAATTTGAACGAAAAGCTCCTCCGTATCCAAACATAGATGCGCGGGATTGGAAGGGAGCTCTAGGCATGTTCCGAATGCGACGGTGTCTTTTACATCGGATGCACGGATATTTTTTTTGTCAAACTGTTCAGGTTTGCAAAGGAGAGTAGTTTTAGGAGGAATTTTTGCAATGTCGTCGGAAGAGATTTTTGGGGGACCCACATTGAGAATACGGCATATCATGCTGGACAGTTTTATCGAACCCTTGTACATCCACGGACTCACGGCCACTAAAACAAATACTCCTATTGCCGCAAAAGTAAAAGCTGCAAAGAAGAGGGTTGCTAAAAGTACAAATATAAGCCAGGCGAGGAGAGCAATGCTTGATGCAATGCGCACAAACTTGTGTGGAGATTTCGTCAAAGGACCGAGTACATGAATGCCAAGATCCCTGATGGGGAGGAATATAGCATCAAGGACTCTCTTAACGATGACTGGACCGACGCGATTGACCATGGCGAAGATTATAGTATAATAGAATCTTTTGAGGCAGTCCTAAATATATCATGCTAGGAAATGCACAGGTAAACCTTGACCCCCTGGGGGTTAGCGCCACTGGTTTTAAAATTGCTCGGAACAGGACTCCTCCCGGATGCCCACGGGAGCCGGTTCGTGCGCAAGCGCACTTCACTTCGAGACCTGACACGAGCCAAATTGTTGGCTCGTTTTCGTCTCAAATTTTTTCAAAATTTGCTCGGAACAGGACTCGAACCTGCACCCGCTATTAACGGAGGGGATTTTAAGTCCTGCCCATCACCACACTCTACAACACTCCACAAACTCTAACAGCAACCAGTTTAAATGTTTAGAACTTTTTGATTTGTTGCCGACCGCTTTCAAGCGCTGCCGAGATTTGTGCCGAAGTGTGCCAAAAATGTGCCAGAAAACCACGGACCTCCTTAAAAAATATAGACTAAATAGTCTTAAATAGACTATGCTGTCTATTATATAAAAAGCGAGTTACTCATGCCGTCTGAGCTAGAGCCATATAAGCCCATTGCTGAAGCCGTCAGTCTGCTCCTTTTTCCTCATGCGGAGGTGGTGATCCATGATTTCAAGACAAAGTGCGTGGGAGCTATTTTCAACAATCTCTCAAAGCGAAAAATCGGGGACGAGTCACTTCTCGATGAAATGGAAAAGCTGTCAGACTCCCAAGAGGTGTTCCCTCCCTATTTCAAGATCAACTGGGATGGGAGAAAAATGAAGTCCGTTTCCGCTGTATTGAGAAATCGATCTGGGAAACCGATCGGACTCTTGTGCATCAATCTCGACATCTCAAAATGGGAACAAATGCACGAGCTTCTTCTTGGCTTAATCGAGTCAAAAGTACAGCAGCCTGATTTTCTCTTCAAAAATGATTGGAGAGAGAGAATCAATGTTTATGTAACCACGTACCTCAAAAACCTTGGCTTATGCCTAGAGTCTCTCGATCGAGCGGAAAAGCAAAGGCTTTTGCTCGAGCTGAAGAAAGAAGGCGCCTTTGAGACGAAAAATGCAGCCTCTTATGTCGCCGATGTGCTGCAGATTTCTCGAGCGACTGTATACAACTACCTAAAGGAAAAAACATGAGGATTCCCCCTTTTAAACTGGAAGAGTTTTGGAAAAAATACGAATTCACTGCTCCCTACCTGCTTTGCTGCTCAGATGCTGAAACTTGGGAGTTACAGCAATTGTTAACCCTTGCTGATCCAGATTCCCTGAAGCTCTGGGAATCTCTCAATCTCGGCTACACCGAGTCACCAGGGCATCCCCTCCTTCGCAAGGAGATCGCCCGTTTGTATACCTCGCTCAATGCAGAGCAGGTGCTCACCTTTGCGGGAGCGGAAGAGGGAATTTACTGTACAATGCGAGTTCTAATTGAACCTGGTGATCATGTGATCGTGATCGATCCTTGCTATCAGTCACTCTCGACACTTGCTGAGACATTTGGAGCCAAAATAACGGCAATCCAATTGAAGTCTGAGGATCAATGGAATTTGGATCTCGACGAAGTACGCAAGGCGTTTCAGCCCAATACAAAGCTTCTTGTCCTCAACTACCCTCACAACCCCACAGGAACTATCTTAGAGAAAAAAGTCGTGGAAGGATTGGTTGCCTTGGCTCGAAAGAGTGGAGCCTATATTTTCTGCGACGAGGTGTATCGGTATTTGGAAGTGGATGAATCCCTGCGAATGCCCTCGATTGCCGATGCCTATGAGAAAGGGATTTCCCTCAATGTGATGACAAAATCGTTTGGACTCGCAGGGCTTCGCATCGGGTGGCTTGCCACTTTGGATACCGCATTCTTGTCTGAGGTGGGCGCTTATAAGTTGTACACCTCCATCTGCAACAGCGCTCCCAGCGAGATTTTAGCCATCATGGCTCTTCGGGCAAAGGAGAAAATTCTCCAGCGCAATCGAGAAATTCTTCTGCAAAATCTACACATCCTAGAGGCATTCATGAAACGGAACAAACAGTACGTGTCTTGGGTTCGTCCTCAGGGTGGAACCATGGCTGTATTGAAGCTTTTATTGCCTGTATCCGTGGAGGATTTTGCTGAAGACTTGGTTCGCTCCGAAGGAGTTTTGATCATGCCTGGCTCTGTGTTTGATCTCTCAGACAACTTTTTCCGGATTGGATTTGGCAAGAAAAACATGCCAGAAATTTTGAAACGTTTTGAAACCTATCTCCAAGCCCAAGGACGCCGCTATGCAACACCTCATTGAACAAGCCACGAAATTCCTCGAAGGAAAAATTCGAAAGACTCCAGTTGAGTTCTCGCCCAAGCTTTCAAAGCTCGTAGGGCAGCCAGTCTACTTGAAGCTGGAATGCCTACAGCTCACAGGCTCTTTCAAAGTCCGTGGAGGCTTTTTCTACTTGTCTACTCTCAATGCGACAGAAAAAAAGCGAGGCGTAGCTGCTTGCTCTGCAGGAAACCACGGCCTGGGAGTCGCCTATGCAGGGAAAGAATTGCAGGTGCCTTGCACAGTCTTTGTACCGAAGAGCGTGGATCAAGCCAAATACGACAAGCTCGTCGCTCTCGGAGCTCACGTGAAGAAATCAGAATTTGTCGGCTACGATGATACCCTGGCATGGGCAGAACAAGAAGCCAAAAAGCTCCAGATCCCATTGATCTCCGCCTTTGACGATGAAAAAATTATGGCAGCCAATGGAGGTACGTTGGCAGTCGAAGTAATAGCTCAGGTGCCCGATGCAACACACTTTGTTTTACCTATTGGAGGAGGAGGATTATCAGCCGGTTTTTCCTGGTACGCAAAGACACACAATCCTCGAGCACAAACGCTCATCTGTCAGCTTGCGGAGTGTCCAGCTCTCAAGCTTTCTCTCGAGAAGAATAAACCGATGACGTACATGCCTTCCATTGATACACTTGCAGGAGGGCTTGAAGGTGGACTGGGAGCAAACTGTTTTGAGATTTTAAAGACTCGGGTCGACAAAATCGCCCTCATCTCCGAACAAGAACTCAGACAAGCCGTTTGCTGGCTCTTGGAACACCACCAATACTTGATCGAGCCTTCTGCAGCTGTCGCGTTAGCCAGTTGTCTGTACGGACATCTGCACCCTACTGGCCCTACTGTCATCGTGCTCACAGGAAGAAATGTCAGCTACGCAACTGTGCGAGAACTCGTAGGGAGCGCAAGATGAAAATCCTTTCCAGACAGCAAATTGAAAGGCTCCTTTCTGTCCCTGGCATGTTAAAGGCAATCGAAGAGGGCTTCATTGCGTACAGCCGAGGAGAAACAGTGATTCCTCCTGTAGCTTCTTTACATTTCGAGCACCCGCCTGGAGACTGCCACATCAAATACGGTTATGCGAAAAAAGGCAAATACTACGTCGTGAAAATTGCTTCGGGATTCTATGACAATCCCAAGCAGGGATTTCCCTCAGGGAACGGCCTTATGCTCCTCTTTGACAAAGAGAATGGAATCCCTCTCTGTTTGCTTCAAGACGAGGGATATTTGACAGACATGCGCACAGCGGCAGCCGGGTGCATCGCAGCCAAGTATTTAGCGCCTAAAAACGTCTCTTGCGTTGGGATCATTGGGACAGGTGCACAAGCACTGTATCAGCTGAAGCTGCTTTCGTTTGCAACAAGCTGCCGAAAAGCTTTGGTCTGGGGCCGCGACGCATCAAAAGCAAAAACGCTGATCTCTCATTCCGACTTGAGCGAGTGGAGTTGTGAGATAGCCACCAGCATCGATCAACTCGCGGCAGAGTGTAATTTGATCGTGACAACGACGGCTTCTAGCCACCCACTTCTCTGGGCCCATCAAATTCGGCCTGGAACGCACATTACAGCCATGGGAGCCGATGATGTTGGCAAGCAGGAGCTCGATCCGAAAATCTTTGCCAAAGCCCACAAGGTGATCGTGGATAGCCGAAGTCAGTGTGCGCTTTTTGGCGATTCTTCCCATGCCGTGAAAGCAAGCTTGATCCGAGAGGAACAATTGATTGAGCTCGGAGATGCGATTCGAGACAGCAAACTACGAAGAACTGGAGAATCTGAAATCACCCTAGCCGATCTGACGGGAGTGGCGGTTCAGGATTTACAGATCGCTGCGACGGTATTCGAGTCTACATAGGAAAATCGGATCGTGCAGCAAGAGTGCGTTTGAGAAAAATGGTTGAGGAGGGGTTGTCAGCTGCAACATAAAATCTAAGAAAATATTTACTAATATATGTAAAATTCATATATTTTATTCCCATGAAAGCCAGCATTGGAAAAATCGCGAAGGAATTAGGCGTGTGCAGGGATACACTGCGTCGGTGGGAAGCCAAAGGCAAAATTATTGCAGAGCGAACACCAAGGGGACACCGCCGTTATGATTTGGCAAAGATCCTCGGTCTTCTTCCCAGAGCACAAACTCTCCAAAAAAACACAGTTGCGTATGCCCGAGTTTCAAGTCATGATCAAAAAAACGATCTAACACGGCAATCAGATGTTCTGCAGTCTTTTTGTGCAACGAACGGCTGGACTTATGAAATCATCCAGGATCTGGGCTCAGGTCTCAACTACCAAAAGCGAGGACTTCGCAAGCTCATACAAAGCATTTGCTCCGGCAGGACCCACCGACTTGTCCTGACACATAAAGATCGTCTCCTCCGTTTCGGAGCAGAATTGATATTTTCCCTCTGCGAGCAATTTGGGATCGAAGTTGTCATCATTAATAAGACCGAAAGCGCCAGCTTTGAAGATGATCTTGTTCAAGACGTACTTGAAATAATTACAGTCTTTTCCGCAAGATTATACGGAGCGAGAAGCCGTAAAAACCAAAAAGTTCTCGAAGCGCTAAAAGAGGCGGCTGCAACCCTATGATGCAAGACTCAAACAAGAGAACCTACCAAACACGCCTTTCTCTCGACCCCCTAGCTCAAGAGGCCTTCCAGGCATGTGCCGAACTCTTTGCGCATATTGAACATGGCCTCCTTGCCGATATTAGTAAGGGAAAAACCGTCAGCGAACTCAAATCCTCTTACCTCGTCAAATACGGCATCACCGCGCGGCAATTTAACGCCATCCGTGTGAAAGTTGAGGGGAAAATCGCCTCCATCAAAGAACTGCGTAAAATACAAATCTCTGATCTAAAAGAGCAGATCACAGCATTGGAGACAAAAATTTCCAAAGTTCAGAAAAAGCCCCTCCTTTCATTATTAGCGCATCAGAAAAAACGACGACTGCACAAATTACAGCAGCGACTAGAACAACTTGTCAAAGATCAGGAACAGGACAAAATTTCCCTTTGTTTTGGCTCTAAAAAATTGTTCCACGCTCAATTTGACTTAGAGGCCTATAAAATCCATGAAGAGTGGCTTGAGTCCTGGAGGCATGCAAGAACATCTGAGATTTTTTTTCTGGGCTCTAGAGATGAAACCTCCGGCAATCAAACCTGCACTGCCAGCCTAGAAGAAGACAATCGCCTAACCCTACGCATCCGTCTACCAAATGCCCTTCAAGACAAATTTGGCAAACATCTCACAATATCCCATCTCTTTTTTTCCTATGGACATCAGGAAATTCTGACAAGCCTAGAGGATTGTAGGCAAAGACAGCTTTTGGCTGGAGCCAAAGATCCTAACTACATCAACCATGGACAAGCCTTAACCTTTCGTTTTAAACACGACAAAAAGGGATGGCGTCTCTTTGTCAGTACTTCACTTCCCACTCCCCAGTGGAAAACCCATAAAGACAAAGGCGTCATCGGTGTAGACATCAACACTGATCACCTGGCTGTTGTTGAAACCGATCGCTTTGGCAATCCTATTGCAAAAAAAACGATCCCCCTAAACCTTTACGGAAAGACCAAAGAACAATCTCTGGCGCTCATCGGAGATGCCTGCGCCCAGGTGGTTGGCCAAGCAGAGCAAGCCCTAAAGCCTCTTATCCTTGAAGACCTCGACTTTCAAAAGAAAAAGCAATCTCTTCGAGAAACCTGCTCACCTTCACAATCTCGCAAACTGTCTTCTTTTTCCTATCAAGCCATCCTTACACATTTAAAATCTCGCGCCTTTAGCAAACAGATTGAAGTTAAACAGGTCAATCCTGCCTTTACCTCCGTCATCGGCAGGGTGAAGTTTGCCGTAAGGTACGGCCTCTCTATTCATCACGCAGCGGCCTTATGTATAGGCCGCAGATCTTTAAATCTTTCTGAAAAAGTACCGCGCCATCTGGATAAGATCCCAGATGGCAAAGATTCTCATGTCGCCTTGTCCCTACCTGTAAGGAATCGGGGCAAGCACGTATGGAATCAGTGGCGGGACTTAAGTAGGAAAATATCAGCAGCGCTTGCAGCGCATTTCCGGGCCAAAAGATCCTCGAGCACCCTCAAAGCTGCTCCTGTGACAGAAACCTTCCCGGGCTTTGTCGGTGCGACTCCGACATGCGAATCGTTGGCAGCACTGCTTGGCTGACGTCTCTATGAGAATAATGCTATTTGCATATATTTTCGTAGGTTTTTATGAGCGGTTGATTTTCGAGATATCTACTCATGCCTTTGACCCACAAAAGAAATTTATTCTTAAATAGACCGTATTATTCCTTATGAGCTAGCGCGTACAGATATTCAGCGAAATCACTAGTCCCGGACCTGTGATACTTATAAACTGTCCAAGCATCATGGAGAAATGCAGCGCCTATAGCTACACCCGAGATGCCACTAGTGAGTTTTGAAAGACCAGATTCTGCACGTGAGAAGGCTATGATAGATGCGTATAAAGCCACCGCTTTACTGCTTAAACGCATCATTTCGGAGAGCAACGAAAAATCTAAAATTTTTCCAAACACTAGCAAACCAAGGGAACCTAACAGATCGCGTTCAGTAGGGTAATTGATACTGTAGATATGAATAAAGGTTGCATTCCTTAGTAAAACTTGTCCGATATCTAACCCGTGGAGGATGAATCTGCTCGCATCTAGGTCGAGTTGTTTAATTCCATATTTTCTGAATAAGGCTTCGGCAGCATAAATAACTGAGGCCCCCATGACCAATTGGTTTAAAGGAATGGATCGTACGATTAAGCTCATTTTTGATTCCTCCTAAAAATATCTACAACCCTTTAACTTTAAAGCTGCTCGGAACAGGACTCCTCTCAGGTACCCTGAGAGCCGGTGCGCGCGCAAGCGCACTTCACTTCGAGTCCTGACGCAAGCCAAACTGTTGGCTTGCTTTCCTTCGCAAAGTATTGCTCGGAACAGGAATCGAACCTGCACCCGCTATTAACGGAGGGGATTTTAAGTCCCCAGTGTCTACCGTTCCACCATCCGAGCAAGAGAGTAGACTTTTACCATGAGGATAAAAGTCTACTTGAGGGAGAGGATTGAATCAAGTTAAGAAATTAGACCAATCGTTAAGGCTAGTAAAGTTGGTTGTGATCGGCTGATTCTCTACAGCAACCCGGCTGATGGGGGTGGAGTCACCTTCAGGTTCCGGAGGAGCTGTGGTGGGCTCTTCGGGTGGCTTGGGAGTCTCTGAGTTGGGGTTGGTTTGATACTCCTTATAACGGTGGATGTTATGGGAGATGAGAGTGGTGGGAGGAGGAATGAGATTTGGGAACGGTGCGGAAGGCTGGGCCTCTTTAGGAGCCTCGGGCTTGGCTTCGGGAGAAGCGGCTTGCTCTTCAGGGCGGTGTTTCATCTCGTGTTGCTCTTCATGGGGACGACGGCGATTGCGGCGACGATGGCGGTCGCGCTTTTTATTATCAGAAGAGGGTCCTGTGTCTGACTCATCGGCGACTTCGTCTTCAAGGGCAATGGGAAGGGCTTGATCTTCTTCTTCGTCTTCTTTTCGAAGGGAGCCTTCGCGGCCTCCGCCGATTTTAATGGTGCGCTCAAACTGGGCGTTTTTCAAGACAACGCGGTTTTCTTTAGCTTCTAGGACTTCGTAATCGGAAACGGGAACTAGGAACGGACGAGGTCTTTCTAGGGAACGGAAAAAAAGGGCTTGGCCGAATGAGACAACCTCAACGGCGTCCACGGCAAATTCCTCAGAGCCTTGCTTACTGCTGCGGATAATAAGCCTGCAGCCATCTCTAGGAGTGATGATCGTTTCTATAATGGGTTCACGGGTAAAGTTCACGGGATATAACCTCTTGTGGTGGGTAGCTCTTCAAAGAAGGCTACTGTTTTTCTTTGGATTCCATGTATCTCATGAGATCGACAACGCGATGGGAGTAAGCCCATTCATTGTCATACCACGCAATTAATTTGTGAAAGCGACGATTAAGTTCTATTCCTGCTTTGCTATCAAAGATACAGGAAAAGGTAGATCCAATAAAATCGGAAGAAACAACTTCATCTTCGCAGTACTGAAGGATCCCTTTTAAGGGGCCTACAGCCGCTTTTTTCATGGCGCTGCAGATTTCATCGTAGGTGGTATCTCGTGTGAGACGTACTGTCAAGTCAACGACAGAAACATCTGCCGTTGGAATACGAAATGCCATCCCTGTCAGTTTGCCTTTCACTTCGGGCAAACAGAGTCCGACAGCTTTAGCAGCTCCGGTTGAGGATGGGATAATGTTAAGTCCTGCCGCGCGGCCGCCTCTCCAATCTTTTTTGGAGGGGCCATCGACGGTAGGTTGAGTGGCGGTTAGAGAATGGACGGTTGTCATCAGTCCTTCTTCTATCCCGAAATTGTCCAGGAGGACTTTCGTGAGAGGAGCTAAGCAATTGGTGGTGCAAGAGGCGTTGGAGACGACGATATCGGTTTTGGGGTTGTATTTCTCATGGTTGACTCCTAGGACGAAGGTCGGCACATCGCCCTTACCAGGCGCACTGATGACTACTCTTTTAGCACCGGCTTGGATGTGTTTGCTGGCGTCTTCAATAGAGGTAAAATGGCCGGTGGACTCAACGACGTAATCTACACCGAGGTCTTTCCAAGGGAGTTTAGAAGGGTCTTTTTCAGAGAAGACGCGGATCCGCTTTCCATTGACGACAATGGCATCTTCCTCGGCTTTGATGTCGAGGTTAGGGCGTCCGTGGACGGAGTCGTATTTCAAGAGGTAGGCTAGGTTATCGGGGGGAACGAGGTCATTGATAGCGACGATATCGACGTGGGGGGTGTGCTCCTCGGCAATAATACGTGATACGAGACGGCCGATTCTGCCAAATCCATTGATTGCAACTTTCATTGATAAATTTCCTGTATGAACGGCTTTTTGTGTGCCATCATACAGGAGTTTTCGATAGTTGTAAAGCGTCTATTAAACAAACTCAATGAGGCAGGTAGGGGCATCATCGCCTGTTCGCTGGCCTAGTCGGACAATGCGGGTATATCCCCCATTTCTGGTAGCGAAGCGTTGTGAGAGTTCCCCGAAGAGTTTACCGATCACTTGACGGTCGCCGTTAAAACTTTCTTTAGTTTTGCCGTTCTTGGCGTCACGCACTTCTTTTGTGGTGAGGGTATTAAAGCACACCATCAAATCCGCAATCGCGCGTCTGCGCGTTGCCAAAGTGTTTTTCTTAGCTAGCGTGATCATGCGGTCGGCATGGCGTCTGAGTTCTTTGGCTTTGACGATCGTTGTCTCAATTTTCCCATGTTCAATGAGAGATTTGAGCATATTAGCGATCATGCACCGGCGGTGGGCGGACGTGCGGCCAATTTTAAATGTATGTTTTGCGTGTCTCATGCTTCTGGCGTTCCTTCTTTCTTAGCAAGGTATTCAGCGATCACTTGCTTAATGTTGTCACTGTTAATCTTGTAATGGGGCTCGAGATTCATTCCTAAGGAGAGTCCCATATCTGTGAGCTTCTGCTTGATCTCATTGAGAGATTTTTTTCCGAAATTGCGGAATTTAAGCAAGTCAGATTCAGACATAATCACGAGTTCACCGATTGTTTCGATTTCTGCAGCTTTTAGGCAGTGTGTCGAACGGACGGTGAGTTCAATCTCATTGATCTTAAGGGCCAATTTCGAAAGGAGTGTATCACGGTCAGTATTAATTTCGACTTCATCAGAAGCAAACGTAATCGGATGCTTCTTAAGTTGCTCGAACACTTCAAAGTGGAAAATTCCAATCTGCGTGGCAAATGAAAGGGCTTCTTCAGGAGATATCCTTCCGTCGGTTGTAACGTCGAGGATCAAGCGGTCAAAGTCGGTATCTTGGCCTACGCGTGTATTCTCGACATAATAATTAACGAGACGTACAGGTGAATAAGCGGTATCGAGGATGATTTCATCGACCACTTTGTCTTTGACAACATGACGCTCTGAAGGGACGTATCCACGGCCATAACCTACTCTGATATTGATTTTTTTGATCATCGGCTTTGTCACGGTAAAGAGTGCATGATCAGGATTGACGAGGCTAAAGTTAGAATCGCCGAGTAAATCTTTAAGCGTCACAACGTAATGCCCGCCTTTTTTATCAAGCATACTTCCTGTAACGTCAAGAACTTTAGAGATGACTTGAGGTTCGCGAGAGACATTTTCCTCTTCTATGGCTAACTTGCGAAGAAGAGCTGTTTTAAAATTAAGGACAATGTGGGTCATATCCTCAATAACACCTTCAATAGCGGTATACTCATGAGGAACTCCTTCAAACCAAATCGAAATGATTCCCGGAGCCTCCATGGAAGTGAGGAGAATACGGCGTAGCGCATTTCCAACAGTGTGCCCAAATCCTTTCTCGAAGGGTTCTGCGATGAAACGACAATGGTTTTGCTTGCGCGCGCCTTCATCAGTTTTGATTTTAGCGGGGACGAATTTACCGTACTTAACTGTCATGATCCTCTCTCTCCTATTATATTTTTAGACGCGGCGTCGTTTGCGGGCTCGGCATCCGTTATGGGGAATAGGGGTAACATCCCGAATGATCGAAATATTCAATCCCGAACTTTGAATCCCTCTCACTGCCGATTCGCGGCCAGCTCCAGGACCTTTTAAATGAATTTCAACTTCTTTCATCCCAAGGCCCATTGCAACTTTCGAAGCCTCTTGTGCAGCAACAGTAGCTGCAAACGCAGACGACTTGCGCGATCCTTTAAATCCTGCTCGACCAGCAGAGGACCAAGCAACAACGTGACCGGCAAGATCAGTAATGGAAACAATGGTGTTGTTGAAAGAAGCGAGCACATGCGCGACGCCAACAGGAACATTGCGTTGTATTTTTTTACGTACTCGGGCTGCAGGCTTTTTTGTATCTGCTTTCCCGGCCTTTTTTTCAGTCTGGGATGTCTGGGCAGTTTTGGACTTCTCTTTCATGTTATTTCTTCTTGTTAGCTACAGTTTTTCTCTTACCTTTACGGGTCCTAGAATTTGTACGTGTACGTTGCCCACGGACAGGAAGCCCTAAACGGTGTCTCATGCCCCGGTAGCAATGGATGCTGATGAGGCGTTTGATATTACCTTGAATTTGTCTTCTTAAGTCCCCTTCAACCATGTAAGAGGATTGGAGAAGTGCGTTGATGCGGGCAATATCATCTTGTGAAAGCTGATGGGCACGCATGTTGGGGTCTAAGCCCAACTTAGCGATAATTTGATTCGAGAGTTTACGACCGATGCCATAAATGTAGGTCAGTGCAACTTCAATTCTTTTTTTGTCAGGAACATCTATCCCAATGATACGCGGCATGTGCAAAATCCTTTTTTATCCAATACGTTGATTTCGAAGCAGTTTAACATTCCCTTGAGTTTTACTCAAGAGGTGGCTGCAAAAAATTCACTCAAATAATTAATGAGCTCTGGCTCGTCTCATGAAACCATCATACCGTTTCATGAGGAGGTGGGACTCTATTTGCTTGGTCGTGTCTAAGACGACCCCCACTAAAATCAAGAGAGAAGTCCCGCCAAAAAAATGGCTGATGGTCGGGTCAACTCCCAAAAGTCTGCTGACTAAGGTCGGCAAAATAGCAATCAGTGCTAAAAAAAGGGCTCCTGCTAAGGTAATCCGGGTCATTGCAGCTTCGAGGTAATCTTGGGTAGGCTTTCCCTGGCGGACACCTGGAATGAAGGCTCCATTTTTTTTCATGTCAGAGGCAATTTGTTCGGGATGGAACTGAGTAGCTGTCCAAAAGTAAGTAAAAAATATAATTAACAGAACATAGAGAACGGTATGGACGGAAGAGCCCGGAGAAAACCAGTTGGCGATTTGTCCAAAAGCGTTCCCGCGTCCAATAAATTGTGCAATCGTCGCAGGAAACATGAGAAGAGAGGATGCAAAAATCACAGGAATTACACCTGCGTAATTAATTTTTAAAGGGATATAAGCGCTAGAGCCCTGGGTCTCCTGGCGGCCAACGACCCGGCGGGCATATTGGAGAGGGATACGGCGCTGACCTTGAATGACAAGGATGGTTCCGACGATAATCATCACAAAAACAGCGCCTAAGACGACCAAAGAAGAAAAGGTGAGCTGGCCTGGCTCTTGAGAATCGAGGTTCAGTTGACGAATGATGGAACCAAAGGTGCTAGGAAGAGAGGAAAGAATACCGGTGGTAATAATCAGGCTGATGCCGTTACCGATCCCTTTCTCAGAAATCTGCTCACCCATCCACATGAGAAACATGGTTCCAGCCGTCATTGTGAACATGACGATCATATAAAAAAGCCAGGGAAGACCAAAAAGTTGAAAATCCATGAGCTCTGTCACAATAATGCCAGGGGTTCCCGCATTGAGCTGGACGGCATATTTTGCAAAGAGTCCCGCCTGAAAAAATGCTAAGGCGATGGTGAAAAGGCGAATCCACTTGCCCATCTTGCGGCGGCCTTGATCAGGACTTTCTTTAATTTCACGCTGCAGCGATGGAACGAGTGCCATGAGGAGCTGCATGATGATAGAGGCAGAGATATAAGGCATGACGCCTAAGGCAATGATGGTCATGTGAGCAAACGCACCCCCTGAAAAGACATCCATCAATTGGAAAAGATTTTGACTGCCGCCTGTTGCGTGACGAAATAACTGAACAGCTAATTCACCGTTAATGCCTGGTACGGGAATATGGGCTCCAATCCGACAAATGATGAGGGCCATGAGTGTAAAGACAATTTTAGCCTTTAACTCTGGGATTGAAAAGATTCGTCGGATTCCCTCAAGCATGATTTAACTAATCCTGGCTTTTGCCAAGGACCTTGAAGGGAACTTTGGCTGTCTCAAGTTTTTCGATAGCGCTTTTAGAAAATGCATGGGCTTCGATCGTCACTTTTTTATTGATCTGACCTTGAGCTAACACTTTGAGACCGCCTTTGGGATCGCGAGGAGCATAACCGCGCTGGCGAAGTGTACTTAAATTGATAACATCCCCATCTTTGAAAAGGTTATTGAGCAACCCTAAATTCACGGAGAAGACATCATTTTTAAAGCGTCCGTTAGGAAATCCTTTTGTCGGCAATTTGCGGTAGAGAGGAAGCTGGCCTCCTTCATAACCGAAGCGGCCTTTATATCCACGCCGCGCTTTATCACCTTTGACACCTCGGCAGCAGGTTTTTCCACGTTTAGATCCTAACCCGCGTCCTACACGTTGGACTTTTTTGCGAGGGCGGTGGGTATTGGAGAGTGCAGACAAAGTCATCATATTAAACCTCGGGCTGATAACGCTTTTTGGGGGTTTTGAAGCATCGAAAGAGCCTTGAGTGTTGCATGGACTTGATTGAGAGGATTAGTAGAACCGTAAAGTTTTGCAATCACATCACGCACGCCCCCCAGCTCGAGAAGCACGCGGGCTTTAGATCCGGCAATCAGACCTGTTCCTTCTTTGGCAGGTTTCAGAAAAACAGTGCAGCCATCCCAACTGACAGTAATTTCATGGGGAATGGTCACTCCAGCTCTTTCAAAACTCATGATATTTTTGCGAGCAGCTTCACCGCCTTTGCGGATAGCGTCAGAGACTTCGTTGGCTTTTCCAAAACCAAAACCGACATGCCCCTCACCATCACCCACGATAACGAGCGCAGAAAAGCTGAACTTACGGCCCCCTTTAACAACTTTGGAACAGCGGTTGATATAAAGAACCTTCTCTTCAAACTTGGAATTGAAGTCTTCTTGTTTATAACGCTTGGTTTTTTTCTTCATCGTTAATTTCCTTAAAATTGTAATCCCGCTTCGCGAGCGGCTTGTGCAAGTTCGGCGATGACACCATGATATCTGTAAAAGCCGCGGTCAAAAACAACGGCTAAAATTTGCTTGCCCTTGGCAAGTTCAGCGATTTCCGTTCCAATGAGCCGGGCAGCTTCTTTATTAGCTGTAAGCTTTTTTGTACGGAACTTTTTCATCTGTGTGTTGGCGGCAGCTAACGTGACCCCTTTCTCATCATCGATCAATTGGACAGCGATATGACGATGGGATTTCATGACGGTCAAGCGCGGCTTTTCTGCACTACCCCGGAGCTTTCTTCGCACACGTTGGGCGCGTTTCAAGCGCTTGCGATTTCTATTAATGAGAGAACTTTCCATATTTTTTATCCTGCGGCGGTTTTGGCTTTAGCAGCTTTTCCTGCTTTTTTGCGGACGTATTCATTTTCATACCGAATCCCTTTCCCTTTATAGGGTTCAGGGGGCTTCTTAGCGCGAACGGTCGCAGCAAATTGACCAACAATTTGCTTATCGATGCCTGTAATGATGATCTTTATACTTTTCTCAACTACCACCTGGACGCCCGTGGGTATACGGATTTGAGTTGGATGCGATTTACCAATGGCAAGATCAAGGTGTTGTCCTTGCACGGCAGCACGGTATCCCACGCCAACCATGTCAAGACGTTTTTCAAAACCTTTACTAACCCCTTGGATCATATTACTTAAAAGAGACCGGTAAAGTCCTTGAGTAGGCCTTGGGAGGTCAGCTTTTTCATCTTTCAAAACGAGAGCTTTACCATTTTCAATCTTAATCAAGATGCCTTCGGTCAAAGGATAGCTTAAGACTCCTTTAGAGCCTTTCACATTGATCTTGCTTCCTTCGATCTTAATTTCGACCCCTGAAGGAATTGTAATGGCCATTTTACCTAAACGTGACATAATCGGTTACCTCACCATACATAGCATAAAAATTCGCCGCCTATCCCTTTCTGACGCGCAGTCTCACCATCGACAATTCCTTGCGAGGTAGAGACAACGGCCACACCAAGACCTCCGGAATCTTTGGGAATTTCATGCCGATTAATATAACGGCGAAGGCTGGGCTTGGAAATCCGCTTTAACCCCTGTAAAAGAGGAGCTCTTTCGCTAGAGTATTTAATAAAAACACGCATTTTCTTATGTTCTTCATCGACGAGAATATGTTCGATAAAGCCTTGTTTTTCCAAGACTTTAAGAATATCGTGTTTTTGGCGACTCAGTCGCATGTCAACGAAACGCTTGCGCGCACCCAGAGCTGTTCTAATGCGTGTCAGCATGTCGGAAATAGGATCTTGGTGTGTCATTATTTTACTCCCTTAAATGGAAATCCGAGTTCGCTGAGTAAGACTTGACACTCATCATCAGTTCTCGCACTTGTCACAAATGTAATATTCATCCCTTGAGTCCTTTTTACTGCATCGAGGTCGATTTCAGGAAAAACTTGTTGGTCTAAAAGTCCTAGAGAATAAGAGCCTCTTCCATCGCCCTTCACAGGAAACCCTCGAAAGTCTTTGATGCGAGGAGAGACGATATTGCAAAAACGATCGAGAAAATCGTACATCCGTTTTTTGCGTAAGGTGACCTTGAGTCCAATCACTTGCCCTTTGCGCGATTTAAAATTTGCAATCGCTTTTTTTGTATGTGTCAAAATAGGCTTTTGGCCTGAAAGCATGGTGAGCTCTTTTTGACAGTCCTGAACGGCATTTTTATCCTTTGTCGCCTCAGCAAGCCCCATACTAATAACGATTTTTTTCAATCCGGGAATGAGCATCGGATTGGAATAGCCAAACTTCTCTTGGAGAGCTGGTTTGACTTTTTCTTCGTAATGCTTTTTTAGTCTAGACATATGCTTAACCTTTCTTGAGCGTGCGCAGCACAATTTCTTTATCGCCCTTCATATAAAAGAGCACTTTCTCTTTTTTAGAGCGGCGCGTACGCACACAAACCGCTTTGCCTTCCTCATCACAGAGGCGAACTTTCGAAATATGGATCGGCATTTCCATTTCAATAATTGATGGCGTCTGGACTTCCGAACGACGTTTCGCATGTTTTTTTCGAATGTTCATTCCTTGAATTACAACATGATCAACACTTCGCCGGAGCACACTACCTGTTCTACCGCGATCATTGCCCGCAGTCACCAGAACTTTGTCGCCTTTTTTTATCCATTTACTCATTTTAATTTACCTTCTTAAATCACTTCGGGTGCTAATGATGTAATTTTTACAAAACCCACGTCTCGAACTTCGCGAGCAACAGGTCCAAAAATCCGGGTCCCACGGGGATTGTCTTTATCATCAAGAATGACACAGCTGTTATCGTAGAATCGGAGCATGGATCCATCCGAGCGGCGGATATAACTGCGAGTCCGAACAATAACGGCTTTAACAACGTCACCTTTCTTGACAAGCCCTTTAGGATCTGCTTCTTTAACGCTGCAAACAATCACATCTCCTACACCTGCATAGCGACGCTTGGATCCACGGAGAACTTTAAAACATCTCACTCTTTTAGCGCCGGTATTGTCGGCAACTTCCAAATCGGTTTCTTGTTGAATCATGCGACTACCTCAACTACACGCCATCTTTTAAGTTTAGAAAGGGGTCTTGTTTCAACGATGCGAACCTTCTGACCTTCTTTCACATCCATCCCTTCACAGTGGGCATAATATTTTTTACTACGCGTTACAACTTTCCCGAACTGAGGATGAGCAAACGTACGATCAACGCGGACGGTAACCGTCTTCTGCATTTTCGTTGAGACGATTGTTCCCTCTCTTTCTTTACGTGAACTGCGTTCTTTAGTGTTCATCATTTTAAGCCTTTTCCTGCGATTTTTGGTTAAGGACCGTCATAACACGAGCGCGGTCTCTTTTTTTTGCTCGTAGAAGATGGGGTTTCTCCAATTTTCGCTGGATGCTAAACTCCGTTTTCATCTCATAGATCTCCTTAGAGAGATCTCGATAGAGCGTTTTTAATTCATCGGAAGTTTGGTCTTTTAACTTTTCGACTTTCAACATATTAAACTCTCTCCATGCGCTCAACAAAGCGTGTTTTAATGCCGATTTTTGCAGCAGCTCTTCGTAATGCGCTTTGAGCAAGATCCTTTGCTACGCCTCCCACTTCGAACATCACACGTCCTGGACGCACGACTGCTACCCAATGGTCGGGATTTCCTTTACCTTTACCCATCCGTGTCTCGGCCGGTTTTTTTGTAACCGATTTATCTGGAAAAATGCGTATCCAAACTTGTCCGCGACGATTTAAAAAACGGCTGATAGCTACGCGAGCTGCCTCAATTTGTTGGTTAGTGATCCAGCCGCGCTCTAGGGCTTGCATGCCGAATTCACCGAAATCCAGAAAATTAGCAGCTTTACTGAAGCCGGCCATCTGGCCTTTTTGCATTTTACGAAATTTTGTTCGAACAGGCATCAGTGCCATATATATTAAGCTCCTTCTTCGCCGCGGTTAATCCAGACTTTAACGCCAATCACTCCGTATGTCGTTTTTGCTGATCCCATGGCATAATCGATATCAGCACGTATTGTATGTAGAGGAATGCGGCCTTCTTTGTACCATTCCGTACGGGCAATCTCAGCTCCGCCGACGCGCCCAGCTACCATAACTTTAATCCCAGCAGCTCCCGCGTCCATGCTCGATTGGATCGCTTTCTTCATGACTCGGCGAAAAGGCATCCGACGCTCAAGTTGTTTAGCAATCCCATCAGCCACCAATTTAGCATCTAAGTCAGGACGCTTCACTTCTTCAACTTCGATCCAGATATCTTTTCCTGTCGCTTTTTTTAATTCTTGCTTGAGAATATCGATCTCTGCGCCTTTCTTTCCGATCACGAGTCCAGGGCGGGCCGTATGGATAGTCACTTCGACTTTTCCACTCATCCGCTTGATAATGATTTGAGAAGTTCCAACACAAATCGGTTTGGATAAGAGAAAATTACGAATCAATTTATCTTCACCGATTTGGTCACCAAATTCTTGTTTGTTAGCGTACCACAGAGAGCGCCATTTCTTTGTTCGAACAAGTCTAAACCCAATTGGGGATGTTTTTTGACCCATTTATTCACCTTTCTCTTTTTCTTCTTCGTGGGGCCCGACAACAACAGTAAAATGGCTGGTCCGTTTCATAATAGCAACCATACCGCCACGTGCTTTGGGCTTGGACCGTTTGAGAACGGGTCCTGCATCGACACGCACTTCCTGCACTTTCAGTTTCTGACGGGGGATATTCAGTTGTGTTTCAGCATTAGCGACAGCACTGTCAAGTGTCTTTTTAAGCAGCTTTCCACCTTTGAGCGAGGAATATATGAGCTGTAAGGAGGCTTCTTCAACGTTAAGACCTCGAATGAGGTCGGCAGCCAGCCGTGCCTTTCGCGGAGGAATTCTCAGATATTTAGTACACGCTCTAGCGTTTTGCATAGCAATCCTTCATTTAAGTTTTCGGTGCCCGGGAAGCATCAGGTGTAGCGGCCGGAGCAGCAGCTCCTGTGCCACCACCTGCAGCACCTCCGGGTGCAGCGGCAGCAGCCCCTGCAGCAGCGGCTTCAGCAATCTTCTTGGACCCGTGTCCTTTAAAAATCCTCGTTGGAGCAAATTCACCCAGACGATGTCCTACCATATTTTCGGAGACAAAAACGTCAATAAATTTGCGACCATTGTGGACCTGAAACGTATGACCCACCATTTCTGGTAGGAGCATGGAGCCTCTTGCCCACGTCTTAATACTTCTCTTAGATCCACCTTTATTTTGTTTCTCTACTTTCGCCAGTAGATGGTGGGCAACAAACGGTCCTTTTCTTAGCGATCTACCCATAACTTGTTATTTCCTCCGATCTTTGACAATCCACTTCGTGGTCTTTTTCTTGGAGCGCGTACGGAATCCTTTTGTGTACATTGCCCAAGGCGTCTGAGGAAGATAACCGTTATGTTTACCTTCACCGCCTCCGTGGGGGTGGTCAACGGGATTCATCGCTGTTCCGCGAACAGTCGGTCGAAACCCTTTCCAGCGCTTACGTCCAGCTTTGCCTTCAACGCGCAGAATTCTCTCAGCATTTGAGACGGCTCCAAACGTAGCAAAACAATCTTCATTAACTAAACGGATTTCTCCCGAGGGCATTTTCAGTGTTGCATATCCCTCACTACGGGCAAGAAGCTGAGCTGATAGCCCTGCAGATCGAACGAGGACTCCGCCTTGACCAGGAGACATTTCAATATTATGGATCACAGACCCCATCGGCATGAGTTTAAGTTTCATACAACAGCCGACGTTATACATCTCTTTGTCGGTTGTCATGATCGTCTCTCCCACTTTCAACCCTTCAGGGGCCAAAATATACCGTTTCTCCCCATCAACATAGTGAAGAAGAGCAATATGAGCTGTTCGGTTAGGATCGTATTCTAGAGCGGCAACTTTAGCGGGAATATCAAACTTATCTCGCTGAAAATCTACCTGGCGGTAAAAACGCTTATGGCCACCGCCGCGATGTCTGCAGGTGATGTGACCATGATGATTACGCCCGTTCGTACGGTTTTTCTTACTTAAGAGAGCCTTGACAGGCTTTGCTCCTTTTGTCAAATCAGCATGACTTTCTAAAACGAGCTCTCGTTGTCCTGGTGTAATGGGACGGAATTTTTTTGTCATAGTTATACCTTATCCTCGATGAGGTCACCTGGCTGCAAAGTGACAATCGCTTTTCTAAAGCCTGGTCTCATTCCTTTTCTGCCACGTACAGTGCGCGGCTTAGGCCGCATATTGATCGTGTTAACGCCAATCACCTTGATGTTTTTCTCAACATAGATAGTTTCGACAGCTCGTGCGATTTCTTGCTTTGTCGCTTTTTTATCCACAAGAAAGGTGTATTTGGGCGTGTTACATTTTTTTATGCAAGGATTACTGCTATTGCTATGCAGACCTTCCAATACACGCGCCTTCTCAGTGACATAGCGACTTTTGATGATGTTGTAGGGATTGTTTTTTGTCATAGTTTAACTCTCTAAAATCTTAAGGAGTTTATCAACGGCAGGCTCCATGATAATGATGCTGCGGTGAGCGAGAATATCATAGCCACTGACGTTATCGAGAACGATAAAATCAGCACCTGGAATATTGCGCATGCTCTTGATGAAATGACCGCCCTCTTTAAGCGAATCTTTTTCTGCCACAAATAGAATCTTTTTTCCGAAAAGTTGCTGTCCTTTTAGAAAATCAGCGACCATTTTTGTCTTAGGAGCCTTCAGAGCCCGGCTGTCAAGAATGATCATTTGCTCCCCTTGGATCTTTTCAGCCAATAAAAAGCGGATAGCAGCCTTTTTTTCCTTACGATTGATACTGACATGCTGATCGAATTTAGCGCGCGGGGTTCCGACTCGACCGCCCCCTTTATATTGAGGCGCTCCCAAATATCCTTGACGAGCACGCCCTGTTCCTTTTTGAGGATGCGGCTTTTGTCCAGAGTGTGAGACTTCAGATCGCGATTTTGTATGAGCGCTCCACTGTCTTGCATTCGCTCGAAGAGCAATGATATAGTCTTTGATCATCTGCCCATTAGCTTCTCGCTTGAGCAAGTCGTCTTTCACATCGATCTGGCCCAACGCTTTTCCTGAGAGGTCGAATTTTTTAATACTTCCCACGCTTCACCTTTACTTTTTGGCCGGCTTCAGTTTTTTCTTTGCAGGAAGCACATAGACGTATCCGCCTCGCGCTCCTGGAATCGCTCCTTCCACAAGGATCACTTGCTTTTCAGCATCAATACTCACCACACGTAAGTTCTCAACAGTCACGCGCTCGCCGCCCATACGGCCTGATTTTTTTTGGCCTGGCAAGCAACGCCCTGGAGACGTTCTCATCCCGCATGATCCTCCATGACGGTGAAATCCTGAACCATGGGCTGCAGGACCTCCCGCAAAGTGGTGTCGTTTAATAACCCCTTGGTGCCCTTTACCTTTGGATACGCCAATCACGTCGACAAAAGCGATGTCAGTAAAAACTTCCACGCCCATCTCTTGGCCTACCTGGTAATTGTCGGCAGCATCGACACGCATTTCGCCCAGCTTACGACGTGGCTCAACACCCGCCTTTTTAAAGTGGCCCAGTTGCGGTTTTGCGACTTTGCGAGCTTTAGCAGGATTCATCTTAAATGACGCCAACTGCACAGCCGTGTATCCATCATTTTCTTTTGTCTTGATCTGGGAAATCACATGCTTTTCAGCATAGATCACCGTACATGAAATGCGATTCCCTTGAGCATCAAAAATCTGCATCATGCCCTGTTTGATTCCCATTAATTTTGGCTTCATACCTATTACTCGATTTAAGTAGGTTAAAGCGAACAGACTAACAAATTTCGTGATTTTCCCACAATCAAAATTGTGGCGGCGGTCTTTAAAAAAGATTTTATCAGGCAAGAAATGCATAGAGGATCAAGGAAAAACCAAGACCCAAAAAGATTAACACAGAAAGCCATTCCCTAAACGGCAAACATGGTGGAGGAGGCAGATTCATGGAAAATATTTTAGAAAAAATGAGCGTTTAGCTCAAGAGCTCACAATATATCAAGATTTGAGAAACCCATTGAGTCAGAGAAAGAGCTATCACCAAAGTGGGAAGCATGACTGTCGCTTCTGTATACCAAGCTCCTAAGGCTAGCAGCGAAAGGGCTATTGAGGAAAGGGTATCTCCCAGATGCAATCCCGTTTTCTTCCAAGAATCCTTGCCTTCCGTATAGTCGTTGTAATGATCGTTCAAGGCGAAACCACCTTTGATCAGCTCTGCAAAGGGCTTAAGAGTTATTTTGATTAACTGCGAACGAAAAAGATAACCACAGAGCCTCAATACCGCGACCAAACTCTTAAAACTCGCCTGAAATATTGTTTTATAAGAAGACTGAGGAGATAAAACCTTATCCCAAAGAGTCATCAAAGAACTGGTAACACCTACGAAGGCGTTTGAATTTTTGACGTTTTCAGCTGACCCTTTTGTTAAATCGACGATCCCAACCTGATCCATCCACTTGACAGATTTGATTAACCCCTGCAGCAAAGATAAGACTAATTTGACTAGCTTGGGCGGCTCTTCCAGGCGCCGACTATTGAGCCTTTTTTCTATCGCTGCCGCCGATTCTATGCAGGCCACGATGGAAAATACTCCTGAAGCGTAGGAGAGAGTCTCGGATAATGTTTCGGCGCCATGACTTAACCCCGGAATCTGTTCGGCTATTTCGCAAGCATCCTGAGCAAAATTCAGGGGCTTTTCTAAGGGATGAAGGGGTTTTAGCCAATTCACGAAACGCTTAAAAAATGGCTCCCCAGCCTCTGGGGGGTTATAAAAAACAACCTTTTTGGTAAAATAATCTATCCGTGGGTGTGTGGCGGCAGGGACAGCTCTTTTCCAAACCACAGGAGATTTACCCTCTTGAGGCTTCGCTGAATCTGTTATACCGATATTACAATTTATTACATTTAGTGACATAAAATAGCTTTTGTTAACCACTATTATATCGCACTAAAGATTTTAAGTATATTATTAATTGATATGTAGGATGCTTAAAATAAGCAAGTTATGCTTTTTAACAAAAAAATCCGAAAAATGCATTTCTACCACAGAGATCGCAAAGAACACAGAGAGAGGATGTTAGGAAAAATAACCTTCCTAACGTTTGCTATCCTTTTTCTCGATGGATTGTAGGTAAGAATTTATCCCCCAACCGATCCACTTTGAAACGGTTAAACCCGTATTCACGTACAATTTTGCATTTTTCAAATTGTATTTATCACAAACAGGAGAATTTAAAATCGCTAGGGCTAAATTTGAAATATCACCCCAGGCAGAGACAAGATTCATTGCAACCACGATTTTTGGAAGTTTATTTTTAGTTTGAAAGATTTCCTTATAAGAGATGCTTGTCACAGTTAAACTTAGGATGGCACTTAAGCCCCCCGTTACTGCCGAACACCAGTTGAGCGCTAGATTTCCTCTCTCTGAAGAGAGTGGAATAATATTTCGCAGCTTCAGGTAATTAACGCTTTCACAAACGCAGAACGTCCAACCAAACACCTTTGTAGCTTTCACACTATACCATAAAGATGCTGAGAGTTTTTCATTCGTTTTTTTTATCCACGTTGCCTTAAATGTTGTAAAGAATTCAAACGCATCAATGAGCTGATTATAGTCTTTCGCAACTCCAAAAATTTTAGATAAAACACTGGAGTCATTAGCTCCATGACCCATCCATTGCGCCGTTAGATCGATAGGAGCAAAAACATAATTTCTAAGACCACTGTAGGACAAAAGAGCGCCGATACCCATAGATTAATTCCTCAAATAGAAATACCCCCGCAATGAAGCGCGGGGGAAGAATACAAAAAAATGCCTAAGCAACCTTGCGTTTGGCACACTCTTTCCAGTAGCCATCCACGGCTCCAGCGACTACCATAACAGTGAAGGCAACCAACTTCGGCAGTTTGTAGTCTTTTTGCGCATCCCACATAGGATTATACAGCACCGATAGAGCGAGTGCTGAGCCATTAACGGCAACACGAACCCAAGAGAAATGTTTGGCATCTGGAACCCAACTATTCGTCTTATCCGCTGGTTGTGACCATTCTTCTTTCAATTTTGTGAGAGAAAGGACACTCCCACCAAAAGTCCCATACCAATTAAGATATTTTTCGTATTGCGGACTCAGTTCGAAAATTTTTACTCTCTTTAAATAGGTGAGGAGTTCCCACTGCTTAAAGGCCATTAGTGAAATATTGTCTATGTTAACTTCAAGTTTAAAACTACCCTCAGAGGATATTGGAAGTAATTCTCTGGGATTTTGAAGATGGGCTAAGCCACCAATCATGTCTTTGAAATGGGTCATGTGTCTGATAAGCCCCATGAAGGGAAGTTGTTTATCCAGATACTCACAGTATTTTCCAACTAAATCGAAGGGCTTTGCAATCAGATTTCTGAAATTACCTGGAGTAGACCAGGCTGCTACTGAATAACTCTTAACTGTATCTAAAAATGACATAAAAACTCCCTAAGGTTACGGAGATAACTCCGGTTTCGTAGAAAAGAATATACGTCAGTGGATGCTTGAGCGCAAGAAAATTAAGCTACGATTGTGCAGGGGTCTTGAGCGCCCCGAAGAAATTCTTGGATGGAAAGTGTTTTTTTCCCTTCGAGCTGCACTTCTAAGAGCCTTAAGGCGCCGGTTTGACAGGCCACTACCCATTCGTGCGGAGTCCAAGAGAGGGTCTCTCCCGGATAGCCTTGTTTGTCGGGAACTATTTGTGACCGTTTGATTTTAAGCTTTTTCTTCTGGGGGCCTATTTGGACTGAGCACCAGGCGCCGGGCTGAGGAGAGAGGGCACGGATCTGGTTATGGATTTCAAACGCTGAACGATCCCACTGGATCTCTGTTTCATTCGAAGTGATCTTGGGAGCATAAGTTGCAAGGGAGTGGTTCTGGGGGATGGGATGGAGTCTTTCAACGACCAATTGATCGAGAACTTGCATGAGAAGGGGGCATGAAGCTTCAGCTAATTGCTGCTCGAGTTCTCCCAGAGTGGTCTGGCCGGTCAGCGGCACTTTGGCTGTCCCTAACATGTCGCCAGCATCCATTTCTAGCACCATCTTCATGATCGTAACACCGGTTTCGGCATGCCCATGCATCAGGCAGCGTTGCATCGGTGCAGCACCTCGGTATTTTGGAAGGAGGCTTGCGTGAACATTGATGGCGCCTCGAGAAGGGATATCGAGGATAAATTGTTTCAAGATTTCCCCGTAGGCAGCGACAATGAAAAGATCAGGATCAAAGGATTTGAGATGAGCGGCAAATTCAGGAGTAGAGGCTTTAATAGGCTGCAAAATGGGAAGCTCTGGAGCGATCTGTAGAGCCCGTTCTTTGACAGGAGGAGGGCCGATTTTAAGGGATCTTCCTTGGGGTTTGTCAGTCCGTGTGACGACGGCAACGATGTTATAATTTTGCTGAAGTAGAGATTCTAGAATTTTTGCAGCGAAGGGAGAAGTTCCGAAAAAAACAATCTTCACGTCATCTCTTCCTGAAGTAACTCTTCATAGTCTTCGAGCTCTTGGAGAGTCTCGGCATGACGGGTGCTACCATGAAGACCGATGAGACCGCGCCGAGAGGCTCGGCAAAATTGGATCCAGTGCTTGGTGTAAAGGTTGGGCTCGATATCGCGAAGGATCTGCTCGAGGGATTCAGAGAGACGAAGGCCTGAGCGGTAGGTGAGCTTAAAGGCACGAGCTAGATCGCGGCGGATCGTGATCGGAAATCCGTGCCGCTTGAGGCCGACCATGTTAAGGCCGCCTAGGCGATAGGGAACACCGGCCCCGATGGTATAAGGGGGAACATCATGAGTCACACGACTAAAGCCTCCGACCATGGCATAACAGCCGATGCGGGTGAATTGGTGCACAGCGGTCATGCCACCGATGACGGCAAAATCTTCGATCACGACATGGCCTGCTAAATTAACGGCATTGGCCATGATGACGCGATTGCCTACTTCACAATTATGAGCAATATGACAATAGGCCATGATCAGGCAGTTATCTCCCACACGGACGACGGAATTTTCCTGACAAGACGAATTGATGGTGACGTACTCACGGATCTCGCAATTTTGACCGATGACCACGAAAGTTTTTTCTCCTCGGAACTTGAGATCTTGTGTCTTAGTGCCGATGCTAGCGCCGGGCCAGATGGTTGTCCCCGCTCCAATGGTCGTGTTGCCATCTAAGTAGACATGCGATTTAACTGTGACGTTGTCTTCGATCGTGACACTTTCTTTCACAATCACATAAGCTTCGATGGTGACGTTATCCCCAATCTTGGCTCCTGGGTCGATGATCGCCGTCGGATGAATATTTGATTTTGTCATAATCCTCGAACCCCTTTTTATATATGTTTCCGATCGACGAGAGCAAATCCAATTTCTGCTTCGACGACAACGTTGTCTTGCACCAGGGCTTTTGCAATCACTTTACCACCCTTGGAACTGATGTGTTGACCTGCGACATGCAGAATCAAAACGTCCCCTGGAACCACAGGCCTACGAAATTTTGCATTGTTAACCGTGAGCAAGACCGCAATTTTTTCAGTTTGAAGCTTCTGATGCACGAGAATACCCCCGGTTTGCGCCAGCGCTTCAAGAATTAATACCCCCGGCATAATGGGAGCCTCTGGAAAATGTCCCACAAAAAAATGTTCGTTCATTGTGACGTTTTTCTGACCAATAATGACATTTTCCTCTAAATTGAGGTAGGTGATCCTGTCCACAAGTAGAAGAGGATAGCGATGGGGTAAAATTTGGGCTATCTTTTTTGCATCTAAAATCACAGGGGGGGGTGTTTGAACGTTCATTTCTTCCTCAACAATTGGCGTAACTCTTTAGCAACAAGGTGGTTTGCAGCATGGCCGGTCTTGATTGCAATTAAATGAGCATGAAACGTGCAACCGAGCAGGGCAAAATCTCCGATCATATCCAAGATCTTATGCCGAACCATCTCGTCAGGAAAACGGAGCCCTTCGGGGTTAAGTACATTCATCCCATCGATCACAACTCCTGCATCGAGGTTTGCGCTTTTTAGTAGTCCCTTCTCAATCAAAGGAGCAATTTCCTCATAGAGAGCAAATGTGCGGCAAGGAGCGATCTCGTCTCGAAAAGTATCCGGACTGAAAGTGTACGAGTAGTACTGCGATTTTAAGTAAGGAGACTGAGGATAATGGAGGGTGTAGCTAATTTTAAATTCTTCTGCGGGGAGTGCCACCAAATGCATGTCGCCTTGCGACCATGCAAAAGGACGATCCAGAATATAGATCTCTTTGTCGGCATTTTGCTGAGCTGTCCCTGCTTCATCTAGCATCTGTAGAAAAGGTAAGGCGCTCCCATCGAAAATCGGCATCTCAGGCCCCGTAATATCAACGAATAAATTATCGATTTCACTAGCTCGGACAGCCGCCATGAAATGCTCGATCGTCTGAACAGATACGTCTCCATTTGCAATCTTTGTGCAGCGGGCTGCTGCTTGAACACCCTCGGTGACGCCGGGGATAGAGGGAGTTTGAGGCAAGTCAGACCTTCGAAAGACAACGCCCGTATCGGGAGGGGCAGGTGTTAGTCGAAGAACGGCATCGCTCCCGGTAAATAAACTTTTCCCGTGAGAAACGACCTCTTTTTTTAAAGTTTTTTGTTTTAATGCCATCAGGAGTGAAATTTATCGCATTAACTCATTTTAATTCTAGTGAGATAAAAACAGATCCCCAAAAATAGGAAACAAAGCGTGATAATCCCCCAGTCTCCCCAAAAGCTATAAAGGGTCACAAAGTGGTAGACAGGGACACGGGCAATCAGCATAGCGGAGCGTCTTTCTTCCGTAATTTTTCCAACCGTCTTTCCTAGGCAGTCAATCGCAGCTGTAAAGCCGGTGTTACAGGCTCGCACCAAAGGAATCCCATTTTCGACAGTCCTGACCCTAGCATGGTCAAAATGTTGCTTAGCAAGCTTAGAGTTGGGATACCAGTTGTCATTGGTGAGATTGACAAACATTGACGACCCTTTAACACGGTTTTGGCGCATAAGGTGGGAAAACGTCTCTTCATAGCAAATCGAGGCGGTCAAGGGAGTTTTGGAAGAAAAAATTTTCGACTCTTGCCCGTGAGTAAAAAATTCAGTAATCCCATAAGGCTCTGTCAGCATCTTCACCCATGAAAAAGGGATATATTCAGCCAGAGGAACTAAAATTTGTTTATCATAACGCTCAACGTTATCACTGAGATGGGGATAGTAGAACGCAGAAGAGTAATGCCGTCCATTTTCTTCGGCCTCTAGCCCTGCAATCACATCGGTATGAAAAATCTTTCCTATCGCTTGTAGCCAATCTTGATTCGAGAGCTCGCTTTTGTTGTTCAATTGGACAACCGACTGAGCTCCTATCGTCTCTTCAAAGACGCGCTGGACAGCAGCAAAAGAATAGACACATCTCTCTGCTGGAAAAGGGACTGCAAATTCCGGAAGGACGACTAAATCGAGGGGCTGCTGGCATGTTTTAAGAAGGGAGAGAATCCGGCGCCATTGCTGCGTCGGATGGATAAATTCTTCAGTTCTATGATCAATCAGAAGTTTTTCTGATGGAAGAAGCCCTGTTTGGATTAATCCCACCGTCATTGTAGAACTCCGATCAACTTTAGCCTGATGTAAAGAGAGTTGCAAAACCCCGAAAGCATAGGGAAAGATCGCAAGTGCAACGGCAACTGCCCACTTTTTCTTCCAAAAGGCCAGATTGGTCAAAATCACTAAAAATGAGAGTCCCAAAATCCCAAATAAAGAAGCGGTTTGTAAAGAGGGTGAAAAGGCCGTCAGCGTCAAGCCGACAGGATTCCATGAAAACCCGCAGAGAACATAGAGCCTTGCCCATTCCAAAAGAGTCCAGCAAGCGGCTGTCGCTACCATGGGGATACGATCGAGATAGAGGGTCACAAGTCCGAACTGCGCTCCTAGCCATACGATCAGCGCCAGATATACTAGAAGAATATAGATCCCGTGAAACTCAATGCTCGTCATCCACGAAAGTTGGACAGCCTGAACGGCGCTAAACCACAGCGCCCCCCACCAAAATCGCTCCTTAGAAAAGGGGATCCTAGCTGCAAATTGCCAAAAAAGCGCATAGCCCACACAGGCTGCAATGGGAGCTAGCCAAGGACTCCACGCAGGTTGCCCAAATGCGACAATTGCCCAACTCAAAAGTGCCAACCACACCAATTTCATTCGCCTCCAGGGGAGGAGGCTAAGATGAATAGCCCTCCAAGAATGCTAAGATTTTTTAGAAAATTAATCATCTGACCTTCCATGACCGCCCCCTCATAGAGCCAAAAAGCGTGCATAACCGCTGTGGTTGGAATCAAGAACAAGATGAGCAAACCTACCCCCAGACGAATTTTGATTCCCAGCAGAACTAATACACCCCCTACGCCTGAGAAAATCACCGCTAGCAAAAGCAGCAAGGAGCTATAGGACAGCATCATACTGAAAAATTTTTGCAACGAGGGGGAAAGCGTGGGATGATTGAGCCAATCGCAAAGAGTTTCCGTAAAATATTGATGAGTCGCATTCCAATTCAAAATTTCATTCGCTACTGCTGTGACGAAAATAAGACTTATAAAAATTCTTCCACACATCAAGAAAATTTTTTTCATATTCCTCTCAACACCGATTCAGGCTATACTGCTACTATGAAATTCAGAGAGTACCATCTTTCTTCTGTTTTGAAAAGCTTTGATTCGCACAAGATGCCCCTTGATGCGTTTTTAAGCCATTATTTCCGGACACATAAAGCTCTGGGATCAAAAGATCGGCTATTCATTAGCGAAACTGTTTACCGTTATATCCGTTGGCAAAATTTGTACGACCATTTGGGGAAGGACCCCGCTAGCGAGCTCCCCCACCAAGATCCCACGGTTGCCCCCCACCTGCGCTACGCCGTCCCAGCTTTTCTCTACGAACTCTTGACAGAGGTCTATGGCGAGACAAAAGCCCAAGAGATCTGCCAAATCAGCAACACCAGAGCTCCCCTAACTCTCAGGGTCAATCCTCTTAAAACCACGCGGGAGGCGTTATTAGAAAAATGGGCTTCTTCCTTTAAAGCTTTCCCTTGCCCTCTCGCTCCCTTGGGAATTTATTTTCACGAAAAAATCAATTTTTTCACCCTACCGGAATTTAATGACGGCCTTTTTGAAATTCAAGATGAGTCTAGCCAACTAGCCTCTCTCCTTGTGAAACCTAAACCGCAGCAGCACGTTCTCGATTACTGCGCAGGCTCTGGTGGAAAAACGCTCGCCTTTGCCCATCAATTAGGAAACACAGGCCAAATCTATCTCCATGATATCAGAGCCACTGCTCTTCAAAAAGCCCGCAAAAGACTCTCAAGAGCCGGTATCCAAAATGTCCAATTCCAACTCCCGCAGAGAAAAATGGACTGGGTCGTTGTCGACGTCCCCTGCACGGGAACAGGAACCCTGCGCCGCAACCCCGACCTCAAGTGGAAATTTGAAAGCCTAAGTTTAACCCGCCTTGTTCAAGAGCAAAAAGAGATTTTTCAACAGGCTTTAGCCTACCTCCACCCTCAGGGAACGATCGTTTATATGACTTGCAGCGTGCTTCCCCAAGAAAACGAACAGCAGGCCGCTGACTTCCAAACGACTCACAACCTCGAGATCGTAGATCAATTTCAAACCTTACCCGTCCTGGATGGCAGAGACGGCTTTTACGCTGTAGCATTCAAATTTCAAAACAAAAAACAAAAAATATGATACGCTTTTTTTCTATGTTACCCTTTATCCTAGCTGCCCTACTGACCGCTGCTCCTCAAGAGCCGCCTCCTCTACCTCCAGAGCAGGTATCTGAAATTATCATCAACAACCGTATCCTCACACGCGTAGGCGATAAAAATATCACTGTTCTCGATGTGGTGAAGCAGATGGACGTTTTTTTAAATCGCCATTATCCCCACTATTTAAATTCGAACACCGCCCGCTATCAGTTTTATACGATGCACTGGAAAACGACACTTCAGCAAATCATCGATAATGAACTTATGACGGCCGACGCAGAAAGTAAAGATATCAAAGTCACTGATGGCGATGTCCGCGAAGAGATTCAATCCCGTTTTGGACCTAATGTGATGGGAACCTTAGATCAACTCGGACTTTCGTACGAAGAGGCACGAAAACTCGTTCAACAAGAGATGGTTGTTCAACGGATTCAAGGCTTTCGTGTGACCTCTAAAGTCTTACAAAAAGTCTCTACACAGAATATCAAAGATGCCTACAAACAGTTTCTGCAAGAAAATCCTCCGAAAGATCTTTGGAAATATCAATTTGTGACCATCCGCTCAGACAATTCCGAGACCATGCAAAACTTAGCTTCTCAATTAGTCGCTCTCAAAGAAAAATCTCAGACAAGTTTAGCTGCTGCAGTTGATCTTCTCAAAGAACAGCTGCCACCAGAATCAACAACCACATTGACCGTCTCTCAAGAATTTGACACTGAAGAAAAAGCACTCTCACAGACCCACCGCGAAACCCTCTCCCAGCTTGAAATCGGAAAGTGGAGTCAGCCCACCTTGCAAACCAGCCGCGACGGCACCTCCGTCGTTCGCATCTTTCACCTGAAAAATCATACTAAAGAAAGGCCTCCGGTTTTTACAGCCGTTGCGAACAGCTTGAGAATGCAACTTCTCAATGACATCGCCGACCAGGAACTGAAAACCTACCGGGCCAAGCTCTACCAACGCTTCAACTTCGATGATCGCTTGATCGACATCCCTCCGAATTTCGAGCCATTTATAGCACGATGAATATGTACAAACCTTCGGCTCTACGCGCCTTCCTCGATGAGATCGGCGCTGCCCCGAAGAAAAGCCTCTCCCAAAATTTTTTGATCGATGGCAACATCGTCCGCAAAATCGTCGCCCTCGCAGGAGTAAAGCCTGGAGATTCCGTTCTCGAAATCGGCCCCGGCCCTGGAGTCCTCACCGAAGAGCTCCTCTTGCAAGGGGGCCATGTCTTAGCTATTGAAAAAGACCGCAAATTTGCTCAGACCCTTTCACGCTTGCAAACTCCTGATCAACACTTGAGAGTCATTGAAGCCGATGCCCTCTCAGTGCCCCTTGACCAAATACCATCTCATACTAAAGTCGTTGCCAACCTCCCCTATCAAATCACAACGCCCCTACTCGCCAGACTCCTTCCCCGACAAGACGTTTTCGAATCGATCACCGTGATGGTGCAAAGAGAAGTTGCCGAGCGGATGCTGGCTCATCCTGCTACCAAAGATTACAGCTCTCTCACCGTTTTTGTGCAATTCTACGCGGAGCTCCACTATGGATTTACAGTTGCAAAGAGCTGTTTTTATCCCGCTCCCAAAGTGGAATCCGCTGTTGTGAAATTCCTCCTTAAAAAGCCCCCTACAGTCTCCTCTCAAGAAGAGTTT
Organism: Parachlamydiales bacterium; assembly: GCA_023265455.1. GTDB lineage: Bacteria > Chlamydiota > Chlamydiia > Chlamydiales > Rhabdochlamydiaceae > PALSA-1444. The sequence goes on along the minus strand of JAHFTQ010000004.1, from coordinate 107,348 downwards.
TTCCAGATGACCAGAAGAGCTTTTCAACAACGACGGAAAATGATCCGTTCATCTCTAAGAGAAGATTATACTCCTGCCAGCATTGACTTGGGACTTCAGAAAGCTGGAAAAAATCTTCAATCCCGTCCTGAAGAATTATCTCTGGCGGATTTTTTGATTCTTTTTCAAGAAATAGAAAAGAAGTAATGTCACTTGCGCCCCTAGAAAAAGCGCCATGAAAATCGTCTTATGCGTCTTAAAAAACAAGATCGGGTAGAGCCACCATTTCGGACTCACCGATTCTGCAGCAACCAGCGGCAACTGCTTTAAAATTACACCCTCTTCTGTGACCAGACGAAGAAACCCGACACTCTCTTGAGCACGGATCGGTAACTTGCACGGCAACCATTCAATCTCCGCTCGAAAAGTCGGCTCTTCCGCTGGAAAATATTGTAAAACCAGATCTTCTTTCAGCACTGCATTCACAGAAGCCTTCGCTCCCGAAACCGCATGTGAAAACCGATCGCTTCCTTTAGCGAATAAAACACGCGTGACAAGCTTTTCAGCAAAAGCTGCTTCAAAAAGCTTCACCGCATCGGTAAAATTTCGCCGACCTTCAGAGCAGCCCAATAAAACTGCAATCAACTCTCTTCCCTCATGCGTGGCAGCAGCCACTAACGTGCGTCCTGATTTCAGCGTGCTACCGATCTTGACACCAATTGCCTTAGAGTAAAAATGAGCTCCCGGCTTGACTAAACGGTTGTGTTGCAGAAGATCCCGGGCAGGCTGTTTAGAAGATTTAGGACAAGGGTAACGCGCGGCTTTGACAATTTCTCTAAAAGTCGGATGTTGTAAAGCTTTCTGCGTAAGAACAGCCATATCATAAGCCGTCGTCCAATGATCAGGATGATGCAGCCCATGAGGACTCACAAAATGAGATTCCCTCATCCCATGACCCTTTAAATAACCATTCAACTCTTGCATAAATCGATTCACAGAGCCGCTCATATGTTCAGCCAGCACATTGGCCGCATCGTTACCCGAAGGAAGCATGAGCCCATATAAAAGCGTTCTCAAGGTATGCTCTTCTCCGACAAGGAGTCCCATACTCGTGCCCCCATATTCGAGCCGATAAGGAGGATGCCGCGTATCAGGAGCCTGCCTGACCTCTGTCGGCACAATCATCAACGCCTCTCTCGTCGCAGTCGTTTTTATTCCGTCGAGAAAATCCCCTTTTTTTTCTAAAACATAAAGCGCCGTAGCGATTTTAGTGATACTCGCAGGATGACGCCGTTCATGGTGATTTTTCGTATAAAGAATCGCCCCCGTCTCAGCATTCATGACAATCGCAGACGGCGCTAACACTTCAACCGTTAAAGGTTTTCCAAAGAGCACCGAGACAAAACAAGAAAAAATAAGCCCTAACCATCTACGCATACTGCTGTCATTTTATACCAAAATCCACAGTCAATGAAAACCAAATCTTAATTCACTGATTTTTAACGAATTAAAATTATTTAAAAAAATTTGTTGATATGTCATGCGGGGAAATGTATTTAGAAGACAACGGCCGGGCTACGAGGTGATGCGTATGGAGGACAATAGAGAAATGATGACCCCTACAGAATTGGAAGAAGCATTTGTCGAATTCTCTCAGAATTTACCGAAGCACATCCCTGATGGTGTGATCACTGTCGACTTACACATGCTCCAAGAACTAGGGCTTCTCAAGCATGATGAATTTGATCAGAGCACAACCCATGAAGACTTGATGCATTACTTCCATGTTCTTGAAACCGCTGATAAAGTGACCCTCTTCAACGAACAATTTGCCGTCTGGATTCTCCCTCAGGTCATTGGTGAAATTTCACTCACTCTCACCTTCATCGCTTTGCTCCAACAAAACAACAAACCGCATCTCGAGCTTGTTTTCTCAACTGCAGGCGTCTATAACACCCCGAAATTTATTTTGAAAATTCTAGAACATTTTCTGACAGAAGTGATCGATACAGAAGCTCTGATATCTTCGATCAATCGTCCGAAGACATAATATGTGCTCGCTCTAATACACCCACGATCTTGTGTGCTAACTGCCGATAAGCCGGTGTCAGCACATTATCTTCAGCTCCTTCGATAGAATCGAGCTGCCCCAAAGAAAAATTGATCACCTTTTCACGCTTGCCATTTTCATTGATAAACGAAAGCGTTTTTAACGAATTCACATCGACGTAATCGTATTCTCCTGAAGCCGTCACTTTCAGCGGCCCTAGAATCGCTTTTTCACCCTCTGAGAGGGTGATCTGAGCCGTCAAACTTCTACGGTTCTCCGTCGCCATCAAATTTTGTTCGATCTTACCCTTTTTTTCCGTGCGATCGTAACTGAACCCCACGACCTCTTTTTGATCTCCAACCATTGAAACAGTCAAAACAAGATCTCCACCACTGCGGACAAATTCATAAAGCCCCGTCTCTTCAAGCTGCCTGATGATTTCAGCAGTCAGCTGTCCTTGCTGATCACCCTCAACATAGGGAATAGAGATCGTTCTCGTATCTTCCGATGTCGTTGCATGGTAGCCGCAACTCGCAAAACAAAAGAGAAAAATCGCAACTGCAGTTGCTTTAAGACGCCTGAACATGGGCTTGTTCTGGCGAAGATTCGGGACGAAGAACCTTGAGACGTTCTTTGGAACGCTCAGCTGATCGTGAATTGGGAAAGCTTTTGACAATCTTTGAATAATAGAGAATAGACGCATGAGGTTTATTCGTCCTCTCGTAAAACTGAGCAATTTCATAAAAACTCTTTGCAAAAACCTCTTGCATCTCCGCCACAATATTCTCTGCCGTTTCTATTCTCTCATCTGTAGGAAAATCTTGACGAAACTTTTTAAGATTGAGATTGGCAAGATCGAGATGATCGGAGTCAGGATAGGTTTTTTGCGATTGAATCAGATAAGTGCGAACAATTTCAACATAAGTATCCGGAGCTAGCACATGGCGAGGAAAACGACGTAGAAGCGTTTGAAAATTCTCGATACTGCTTGTAAATTCATCGTCCTCTCGAAGCACCATCGATTTTCCAAAAAGCGCTTTAGCGGCCAAATCGTCATTCGGAAGCGCTGTAATCACCTCTTCATAAATTTTGATCGCCTCATCTTTAGCAGGAATCCACTTGGGTAAAAATTCGTAGCCCCCAATGTGTTTTTTACTCCCTTCACGAAACCTCTCAGCAATTTGAAACTTCATCTCGATTGCGTCTCTGAAATGCTGCAGAGCTGTCTGCTTGCGTAAGTACTGGGACAGATGTTGATTGGCAATATCGTATTCTTGCAGATGAAAATACGCCGACCCCAGAAAATAAAACGCCTCCTGATGAAAAGGAGAGCCCGGGAAATTTTTTATTAAAATCGTTGCTTGATGAATCGTCTCCTTCCAATCCTCTTTTTGAGAAGCCTCCAAAAGAAGACTATAATGCTCTTGAACGGAGAGGGTGGCGACTTCATCGGATTTCACCATTTTTCCGTTTGCCACCGTATAAGCCGCAGACAGAGGGGCAGCACAAAGTACAAAGATGTAAGGAATTTTTTTTAACCAAGCCATAGAAGACTATTATGACTAAACCTCGATTTTAGGTATACTCTTACCCTAGACCTCCTTCGAAATTAAGGGTTCGTCGATTTTCTGGATTATTTTGGCCTCTTTTCGGTTTTTTTTGCAGGGGTCATATCGGAAATTGATATTACCCCTGCAAAAAAAACCGAAAAGAGGCTCAAAAGAACCAGAAAATCGACAGAACCTTAATTTCGAAGGAGGTCTTATGTTTCAATTTGACCGAGTCTCACTCTTATTTGGCGATCACGTCCTTTTCCAGGACGTCTCCTTCACCCTTCAAAAAGGGGAAAAATGCGGCCTTTTAGGTCGGAACGGCTCTGGAAAATCGACCCTCTTTAAGCTTATCAATAGAGAAATTGAGCCCGATCAGGGAACCCTCAGCATCCCCAAACACTACCGGATTGGCTATCTGGAACAACATATTCGCTTCACCGAGCCCACCCTCCTCCAAGAGGCCGCTTTAGGTCTCCCCGTCAATGAGCGGGATCAGCTTTACCGCGCTGAAAAAATTCTATTTGGCTTGGGGTTTACCGAAGAAGATTTAGACGCGCCTCCCAGCACATTTTCAGGAGGCTACCACCTCAGACTTAACCTCGCCAAAGTGCTCATTTCCGAGCCCAACTGCCTACTTTTAGATGAGCCGACCAACTATCTCGACCTCCCTGCCATCCGCTGGCTCATGAATTTTTTAAGTCAGTGGAAAGGAGAGCTCATCCTCATCTCTCACGATCGCGACTTCATGGACCAGATCACCAATCACACCATGGGTATCCACCGAGAAAAAATAAAAAAAATTAAAGGCTCATCTCTTGATTTTTTCCAACAAGTCTTGCTCGATGAAGAGATCCAAGAAAAAACTCGCATTAAAGCCGATAAAAAACGGGCGCACATGCAAAGCTATGTCGACCGCTTTGGCGCCAAAGCCTCAAAAGCTGGTCAAGCTAGCGCTCGAAAGAAAATGATCGAACGAGAACCCGTCTTAGAAAAACTCAACGCCCTCTCCAATCTATCTTTCTCATTTAACGAAGCTCCCTTCCCCGGCAAAAAAATGTTAGCCGCCAAAAATCTACAGTTCTCCTACACCGAAGAGCCCCTTATTGAGAATTTTTCATTAGAAATCGAAAAAGACGAGAGAATTGCCCTCATCGGAAAAAATGGACGAGGAAAATCGACACTTCTACGCCTCCTCGGGTGCGACCTGACACCTCAGCAAGGCTTTGTAGAACTCTCCGACAACCTCCGGATCGGCTATTTCGGCCAAACTCACATCGACAGACTAAATCCTAAGCACACGATCGAAGAGGAAATTGCCATGGCCAACCCCTCTCTCAACTATACCGAAATCAAAAGAGTTGCCGGAATTATGATGTTTAGTTCAACACTTGCTCAAAAGAAAATCGGCGTTCTTTCCGGGGGAGAGCGCAGCCGTGTTCTTCTGGGGAAAATTCTAGCTAAACCTTGCAATCTCCTCCTTCTAGACGAGCCCACTCACCATCTTGACATCGAATCGATCGAAGCCCTCATCGACGCTTTAGAAGATTTTTCTGGCTCCATTGTCATCGTGAGCCACAGCGAACTCATTCTTAAAAGACTAGCCCTAGATAAAATCGTCCTCTGCGAAGAATCCAAACAAACTCTCTTTTTAGGCAACTACGACGAATTTTTAGAATCCCACGGTTGGGGAGAGGAAAAACCCCCTCCTAAAAAACCGTTGGAAAAGCCACCCATACCCACCAAAACCAACATTTTAAAACCGATCGAAAAAAACATCCAAGAGTGTGAAAAAGCCATTATTGCTCTTGAAGAAGAGCAAAAAAAATCCCTCCTTCTTCTTGAGGAGGGAAACACTTCTCCTGAACTCCTAAAAACCCTTGGCATTCAAAAAAAGCAACTCGACCAGCTCAACAGCCAGCTCTATGAACTCTACGATCTTTTAGAGAAACAGAGGAAAGAGATCTTAGGAATTTAGCCAGATCAGTTTTCTAACTGTACAGACAAATATTTTTAACATACCCTTATCCGAAAAAAGTTCTTTACTCAAGTGTCACGTTCAAAGAAAAGACCTATCATGCAGCTAAAAGATAATGCTCGCGTTAGAGAGAGTAATCCAACAGAAGAGATTCTTAGTAAAGGCCTCATCGACCGAGCTATAGAGGAGTGCTTAAAAGCCGGAGATTCTGAGGGAATGATCGAAGTTATTAGAATTTATCTTAAAGCTCTCAATACTTAGGAAGAATAAGAACCATGGATTTATCTGAGAAAAAATGCGTTCCTTGCACAAAAGGCACACTGCCTCTTAAAGAGGCCGCTTTAAAAGCCTATGAAAAAGAACTTTCCCCAGGGTGGGTCATCATCGATGAACGCCTCTTGTCCAGAGAATTTTTGTTCAAAAATTTTCAGCAAGCCCTCGATTTCACCAACAAAGTCGGAGCTCTTGCTGAGGTGGAAAAACACCATCCCGACATCCATCTTTCCTGGGGAAAAGTCAAAATCGAGCTATGGACTCACAAAATCGATGGCCTATCCGAAAACGATTTTATCCTCGCAGCAAAAATCTCTAGAATTTGACCATTTTGTTGACGTCACCGAAATGGTTGCCTTCGGCATCTCCTGAGTTTTAGTAGGCTATCCGGGAGGATGCATATTCGAACAGTTGTGGAAAGATGAGTGTAGTTAAAAGTTTTAGGAAATGCCTCACCACAGAGACACAGAGTAAGGATGAGGTTACACAGAGATTTTTCTCATCTTTTCTCGTCCTCCTCTGTGGTGAGGCATTTCCTAAAACTTTTAACTACACTCATCTTTCCACAACTGTTTGACTATACACCTATTCGGGGTATTTACGATTGAACCTGGATCGTAATCAGATAGGGGAGCTTGCGGAGCTCTTGCTCGAATTCTTTGACAAGCGCAACGCCCCAGCGGCCCTCTACAGCAATTTTTCCTAAGAGCCGGTTCTCAGATAAGAACTCGAGAATCAGAGGCGTGCCTCCCGGAAAAGATCGAAAGAGTTGCTTCAGATGTAGGATATGACTGTGACGAAGAGCCTCTGCATTGAGTTTGAGAAAAAGTTTTCCGGACATCGTTTTTTTCTCCTGTTCTTTTTTGGGGGGATATTTTCGATCACGCCGAGGGGGCCCTTGAGCTTTGAGCTGATCGTAGGCGGTCTCGCAAAGACGTAGCATCGCATCGTCTGCGCGTGTCAAATCATCTAACCAACGGCACTGGAGTTTCACATCTCCTTCTCGTTTGTCCACTTGCAAGATGGCATAAAGAAGTCCATTTTCTACAAGTAAATGACCCTTTTCTTCATAAAGTTCAGGCCAAATCGGTACTTCAAACCGTTCATGCCCATTACTGATTTTTAAAATCGCAAACTTTTTCTGGGTTTTCCCAGAAATTTTGATCTGCATCTCATCGATAATACAAGCCGTTCGAAAAACCGCATCATGGTCCAACTGAGAGACCTGCCCGAGCGGCATACAAGAAAGGCGCTGAATAAGCGTTTTAAATTCATCGAGCGGGTGGCCTGTCACATAAAAACCTAAAAGCTCTTTTTCTCTGCGGAGAAGCTGCTGTCGAGAAACGGCGACTTCGTTAGAGATTTCGATAACAGGAGCGGACCCCTCCATATCTCCAAAGAGATCCATAAATCCTTTCGCAATCTCTCTTTGTTTCCGAACAGCCGCCTCATACATCCCTTCTAAAGCCGCGATCATGGCGGGGCGGCTAGAGCCTGTAAAATCAAAACAGCCCGCTTCAATGAGAGATTCGATCACCTTCTTGCCGACTTTTTTAGTGTCGATCCGTGAGCAAAAGTCAAATAGCGTTCGGAAAGCTCCCTTCTTCTGCCTTTCTTCCAAGATCGCCTCAACGACACCCTCGCCAACACCTTTAATCCCTGCCATGGCAAAACGGATCCCTTTGGGAGTAGAGGCAAATTCATGCCCTGACTCATTCACATCGGGGGGTAGGATGGGAATATTCATGGCCTGAGCCTCTCCGATAAGCTTGGCGACTTTGGTCACATCGTCACGGTCGCAGGTCATGAGAGCCGCCATCCACTCGCCAGGATAGTTCGCTTTGAGATAGGCCGTTACATAAGCGAGATAGCCATAGGCTGCGGCGTGCGATTTATTAAATCCATACGAGGCAAACTTCTCAATTTTATCAAAAATCCGCATCGCGGTGTCAGGATCAATGCCCTTCTCCAGGGCTCCTGTCTTGAACTTCTCCCGCTGGTTAGCCATTTCTTCCCGATCTTTTTTCCCCATGGCCCGTCTCAGGACATCACCTTCACCCAGGGTATAATTCGCAAGAAGGCTAGCTGCCTGCATGACCTGCTCTTGATAAACCATGATGCCGTAAGTCTCAGCGAGGACTCCCTTCATCAAGACATGGTCAATCTCGATCGATTCCTTCCCATGCTTACGCTGAATAAACGAGGGGATCATCTCCATAGGTCCCGGACGATAAAGAGCAACGACCGCGATGATCTCTTCGAACTTGTCAATATGGAGCTGACGGGATAACTCTTGCATCCCCGTCGATTCCATCTGGAAAATTCCACTCAGTTTACCTTGGTTCATCAACTTAAACGTCGTTTGATCCTCAAGAGGCAAGTTGACCCAATCGATGCTTGTGCCATGACAAGCCTGAATGGCGTCCACGGTTTTTTGAATCGATGTCAACGTCTTAAGACCCAAAAAGTCAATTTTGAGCATCCCGACGGCTTCAACAGGCTTCATCGAATACTGGGTGACTAAAATAGCACTGTCTTTGGCACTGCAGACAGGAATACGATCCGTTAGTGGCTCTCCTGAGATGATCAGCCCCGCGGCATGAATGCCCGTATTGCGAACCGATCCTTCGAGTCTGCGCGCGATATCGATGAGCTCTTGCACTTCAGGGTCCGTGTCATAAGCTCTTTTGAGATCGGGATCTGTTTCAAGCGCCTTATCAAGGGTGATGCCAATATCTTCCGGCACTAGCTTAGCGATCGCATTCACCTTCGGAAGAGGAACACTTAAAACCCTTCCGACATCTTTGATCGCCATTTTCGCTTTCATGGTGCCGAACGTGATGATTTGAGCGACCTTATCTTTACCATATTTTTGGACGGTGTAATCGATCACCTCGCCACGCCTATCCATGCAAATATCAACGTCAACGTCGGGGTAGGAAATCCTCTCTGGATTGATAAACCGCTCGAAGAAGAGATTGAACCGGAGGGGTTCGATATCCGTGATACCGATCAAAAACAAAATAATCGAGCCGGCTCCCGAGCCCCTTCCAGGCCCCACAGGAATACCACGGTTTTTTGCCCAAGCGATAAAGTCGTAAACGATCAAGATATAGTCGCACATCCCCTTGGAGATGATAATATTCAACTCATAATCAAGCCGCTGGGTGACAATCTGCAGGGGATCGCTGCCAGGGTATTTTTCCTGGACCTTTGCTAATCTTTCAGCCGTATAACGCTTCGCAATCCCCTCCTGACAAAGCGTCTTCAGATAATCTTCCTTGGCAATCCCTTCTGGAGGTGTAAAGACAGGATAGTATCTAGTTTTGAAGTCCAGCTCGAGACTCACCTTTGCAGCAATGTCAACAGTCGCTGTTAGGGCACCTGGGATATCGGCAAACAGCTCTGCCATCTGCTCAGGTGTTTTAAAATAGAGTTCATGAGTGAAATAGACCTGTCTTTTCGGATTGAGAACACGGGTCTTCGGATTGCCTTGAGAGTCCCGCTCCCAGATTTCACAAGGCTCTCCCGATTGGACGTTCATCAAAATCTCATGAGCCTTCCAATCGCTTCTTTCGAGGTAATGGGTCCCTTGCGTGGCCACACACCGAACCCCAAACCCTTTGCCGAGTTCGACAAGCTTTTGAACAACAATCTCTTGGTTACGAACATAATCGCGGTAGTTTTGGAGAAGCCACCCTTCTTGATCCAGTCCATCTTTCACGATGTCCTCTTCTGACATCGGATGCCGCTGGAGCTCGAAATAAAAATCGTCACCAAAAAGCGTCTTGAACCACTCAATTTCCCGCAGAAGCTCGGGCTCTCTATCTTGGATGATGAGGTAAGGAAGAAGCCCTTGCAAAGGGCCTGTTAGGCAGATCAGCCCCGCAGCATGTTGTTTCAGCAGCTCTTTATCGATCCGTGGAGTGTAATAAAACCCCTCCAGATGGGCTTGAGAGCTCAATCTACAGAGGTTTTGATACCCTTCGCGATTCTTCGCCAGCAAAATCAGAGGAAACCCTGCAGGGGTACCTGGAATTCTTTTTTTATCAAATCTTGAACCCGGTGCAAGGTGAAGCTCGCAGCCGATGATCGGCTGAATCTTAGCCCCCTTGCAAGCCTTGAAAAACTCGACGGCTCCGTACATATTGCCTTCATCGGTCAGCGCAAGCGCTGAGACGGAGCAACTTTTAGCCTTTTCGACAAGATCATCGATGGCAGCTGTCGAATTCAAGATCGAATACTGGGAGTGAACGTGTAGGGGAATCCAAGTCATTGTTGAACCAAATATGATCGTTAATCTAAGGTGAGTTTATTAGAAGGGAGGTTTTTTATGCTAAAAAATATGGGATTTGTGATGATGACAGGTGCCGTCATGGCCGTCTTTTTCTCTCCGATTTACATCGAAGCTGGAGATTTTGCCCCCTCTGCTAAAAAAGAATTCGTCAAAAAAGAGACCCACAAAAAGAAAAAAGGTAGCGGTAGCGGCGGTGGCTGTCCCTGCGGGAAATAGCTTTAGCTCGCTTCAATTACAGGCTCAGCAGGTTTTTCCTCTTCGGGAATGAACTTGGGATTCGATTTGATGCTCCACATCGGCATTAAAAGCAGTACACTCACGACACCGCAAATCCCTAAAGTGATGAAAAAACCGTTCCAACCGGCCACTTCCATGATTTTGGTCAACGGATAGCCAGACGTTGCAATCCCCAGGTAGGCGATGAACCCAATAAATCCTGTGGCAGCACCAGCTGCTTTTTTATGGGATAGCTCAGCGGCTGCGACCCCAATCAGCATCTGAGGACCAAAAATCAAGAACCCGATAGTGAAGATCAAGAAATAATCGAGATAGAGCATTCCTGCAGGGATTTTCCATAGAGCGACAATGGCTCCGATGACAGCCAGGGCAAAGAGCGTGTTAATCGGTCCGCGCCTTCCTTTAAAAATCTTATCGGAGGCCCAACCAGCCACCAAACTTCCCACTAATCCTCCCATCTCAAACCAGAGAATCGCCGCATTGGCAGCAACCAATTGGTAGCCTCTTGTCTCAATCAAAAATAGGGGTGACCAGTCGTTGAAAGCTCCTCGAATCAGGTAAACGAAAAAGTAGGCAATTCCAAGCAGCCACATATAGCGGTTATTTAAGATATATTTGAAAAGAAGATCTTTGAGCGAGATCTCTTCTTCTCGGAGCTGTTTATTAGGAGGGTAATCATTTTTAAATTTTTCTACGGGAGGAAGGCCCAGTGACGCCGGAGTATCGCGTAAAGTAAATAATACAAAGAGACCCACACCAATACAAAGCACCCCAGGAACATACATCCCAAAGCGCCATCCCATCATCTGAGCAGATACCCCCACCACAAGAGGAATAACGGCCCCCCCCACGTTATGGGAAGAGTTCCAAAGACCCCACCAGGTCCCCCGTTCCTTCTGAGAGTACCAGTTGGTCAAGAGTTTCGCGCAAGGCGGCCATCCCCACCCTTGAAACAGACCGTTGAGACCCCAAAAGACCGCCAGCCACATGAGTGAAGAGGTCATGCCAAATAAAATATTAAGTACGCCTGTGAGAATAAGACCAATGGACATGAAGACGCGAGGGTTCGCCCGGTCGGAAAGGACACCGCTCAAAAATTTACTACCCCCGTAGGCGATGGCAAAAAGGCTTGCCAAGATCCCCAGATCGCTCTTGGTCATCCCTAATTCCTGGATGAGAAGGGGCATAATGCAGGTATAGCTCTTACGGGAGAAGTAATAAAAGACGTAGCCTACATACATCCCGATAAAGATGCGCCAGCGCCAATATTTATAGGACGAGTCGACCACTTTAGGATCTTGAATTTCGGGAACGGCCGCTGCGGATTTAAAAAATTTCAGCAATTTCACTCTTCTACCAAACCTTTTTTTCAAAAGGATATGGTACCCCAGTTTACCCTAAAAGTCAAACTTTTCGGAAAAACCTATCAAGTTAAAATTTAATCTTCATGAGAGAACCATTCTTCATCAGAGGCAGAGGTCCATTCTTCATCTGAAGGATAATCTTTGAGAATATTTTCGCGCGCTGCTGATTTCAAAGTTACACAAGGGATGGTTTCTGCGACCTTCAGGGCCTCATCTAACTTGCCTTCTATACGCATTTTTTCGATGATATGACCAAGAGCCAAAGTTTTCATATCTTCTTGAGGTATGCTGTGGGAGACTTCTAAGGCCCACTCGGTCTTGCGTTGCTCGTCTTGCAAGTTTACAGCAATCGTATAAAGCCCGCTAGATTTTGCCTCTTCATCAGTTAAGCTATTGACTTTATCTATTTTCTTAAAAATCCATATTGAATTAAATATATTAACAAATTTATTTTCACCAAAACTCATTTCATTCACATCATTATCTTTTACATCTTTCAATACTTTTGCGGTCTGGTGCTCTAATTTTGAAACCTCCGAATTAACATTCATTAGATTGACAGAGTGATAAATTTCACCAAGACTAATAATTTTTTCTCTTTGTTTGACGTAGGATGGGTTCAGCTTTTCATTAAAAAACTCTGCAACGGTTTTTACATAAAGCTTAATTTGTAACTGAGCAGAATGGATCGTCATGATACTCCAGCAGCGACTGACGGTCAGAGTTGACTGCCGATCCATATCGCTTAAATAAGACAAAATCTGCTCAAAGATTTCGGAGGGGATCCACATCTTATTATCGACCACCCACTCTTGCTCAGAATTATGACTAATAGCTCCAAAACCACTTACCAATGACATGAGTTTAATATCCTATTTTATAAATAACTCAATAATTATAACACAAATAATAATTATTCTTAAATAAAATATAAGGTTACAACATATTAACTATTAATGGCTTATAATATCTGACAGAATTCAGGCTATTTTTATGCCACCGAGGGGCAAAGAAATTTTTCCCTTGTAAAGTTGGTCTACAACCCCTTAGAATCTCCCTCCCTATGGACTATACTATCCCTAAGGGCGTCTTTGATATTTTACCAAAAGAGCCGAAAGCAGAAGATGCCTGGCGCTCCTCCGACCGCTGGCAGTTCGTTGAGAGCGTCATGCGCACTTGCGCTTTTGATTACGGGTTCAAAGAAATCCGCACGCCTCTTTTTGAAAGAACAGAGCTCTTCATCCGCGGAGTGGGTGAAAGCTCCGATATCGTGACGAAAGAGATGTACACTTTTCTCGATAAGGGAGAGCGTTCGATGACGCTGCGTCCTGAAGGAACAGCCTCTGTCATGCGAGCCTTTGTCGAAAAACACCTCGACCAAATCCCTGGCCTCCATAAATACTTCTATATCGGCCCGATGTTCCGTTATGAACGGCCTCAATCGGGAAGATACCGGCAACACCATCAGTTTGGGGTTGAAGCCATCGGGATCGGAAAACCCGAACAAGATGTCGAAGTGATCGATATGCTATGCGAACTCTATAGAAGGCTAGGTCTGCAAGGCCTTCAAGTCATGCTCAACTCTGTAGGAGATGAAGCGACAAGAAAGCCGTATCAGGACGCCCTCAAAAATTACCTGCAGCCTCACTTCGCAGAGCTCTCCGCTGAAAGCCAGATCCGTTTCACCAAAAACATCTTGCGCATTTTAGATTCTAAAGATGCCGGAGATCAAGCTTTGCTGCAAAAAGCCCCTTCGATTTTAGACTTCCTATCTGTCGAAGCCAAAGACCATTTTGAACATGTCAAAAAGCTCTTAACGGAGCAAAAAATTCCATTCGTTGTGACACCCCAGCTAGTCCGCGGGTTGGATTATTACAATAAGACAGTGTTTGAGATCTCATCCTCAGCCTTGGGGGCTCACAATACTTTAGGAGGAGGAGGACGCTACGACGGATTAATTGAAGACTTAGGAGGACCAGCGCTTCCTTCCTTCGGTTACGGGGCTGGTATCGAACGGCTGCTTCAAACTATGACGGCTCAAGGGGCTCCATTTCCTCCACCTCCAGGACCTTTACTCTTTTTAATCCCCATGGGGGAGAAAGCTTCGGAGGCCTGTTTTGATTTACTTTGCCGTCTTCGTCATCAAGGCCTTTCCGTTGAAATGGATCTGACCGGCAAAAAAATTCAACACGGTCTTCAGCTTGCGAATGCTGAAAATGCCCGTTATACGGTCGTACTGGGAGACCGTGAACTCGAATCGAAGGAGATCGAAATCAAAGAAATGTCGACTCGCACAGCGACCCCCCTATCTCTCCCTGATTTAGAAAGCTTTTTGAAAGGAAAACAATGAAATTTGATTATCGCCGAACTCACACCTGCGGGGCCTTAAATCTCTCTCATGTTGGAACCCGCGTCACCTTATCAGGATGGGTCCACCGCAGAAGAGACTTAGGAAAACTCATCTTCATTGATCTACGCGACAGGTTCGGTCTGACACAGCTCATTTTTGATCCCACAAAAAACCTTGATCTCCATGCGATTGCCTCAAAACTCCGAGCAGAGTGGGTGATCTCAGTGCGAGGGGTCGTAAGCCCACGAGATGCTGCCAACCCTCAATTAGCCACTGGAGAAATTGAAATCGAAGCTGATGAACTCGAGATTTTATCGTCTTCCAAAACCCCTCCCTTTTCGATTTGCGACAAAGAAACAGATGTCAACGAAGAACTCCGCCTGAAATACCGGTACTTAGACATCCGGCGCGGAGAGATTGCCAGCCATCTCACCTTAAGGCATCTGACAATGCATCACACGCGCAATTACCTGCATGAGAAAGGCTTTTTAGAAATTACCACTCCAATCTTAGTCAAGTCAGTTCCAGAGACGGGAGCTCGCGACTATCTCGTTCCCTCACGGATTTATCCTGGCAATTTCTACGGCCTTCCTCAATCCCCACAGATTTTTAAACAGCTGCTCATGGTTGCTTGCATGGATCGGTATTTTCAGATCGCTCCTTGCTTTCGCGATGAAAATCTCCGAGCCGACAGGCAGCCTGAGTTCATGCAAATCGACCTTGAAATGAGTTTTGGCATTCCTGAGGATCTCCATCGCATGATGGAAGAGCTCATGGTGCTGCTCTTTAAAGAATGCCGTGGAACGGACGTGCAGGCTCCTTTCCCTTACATGACCCACAGAGATTGCTTGGAATATTACGGCACCGACCGCCCAGATCTCCGCTTTGGGATGTCGCTCATCCGCCTCGATGATATTGCACAAAAATCAACATCGAAAATCTTCCTTGATCCTTTGGCCGTTGGCGGCTCAGTCAAATCCCTTCTCATCAAAGGGGGAGCTACACTTTCTCGCCGAGAACTCGACAATTACACAGAGTTCGTCAAGCAATTCGGCCTTGGAGGACTTGCTTGGATTAAGCGGCAAGATGAAGGGATCTCCTCGAGTGTTGCCAAGTTTTTCACTCCCGAACAGATGCAAGAGATTATTTCACGCACTGACATGGAACCAGGAGACGCTCTTTTAATAGGAGCAGGATCTGAAGACCGCGTCAATCAAGGACTCGATCACTTGCGCCGCCATATCGCCAAAGAAAAAAATCTCATCCCACAAGGCCAACTCAACTTTTTATGGGTCGTTGATTTTCCTCTGCTCCGTTGGAATGCAGAAGAGGGATGCATTGAAAGTGAACACCACCCTTTCACATCTCCCCACCCCGATGATCTTCATCTCTTAGACACCGATCCTTTAAAAGTCCGTGCCTTAGCTTACGACCTGGTTCTCAACGGCTATGAAATCGGAGGAGGATCTCAACGGATTCACAACGGAGATCTTCAAGAAAAAATCTTCAAAATCCTTCAGCTCACGCCAGAGCAAATCGAAGAGAAATTTGGATTCTTCGTCGAGGCGCTCAAGTATGGAACACCCCCTCACTTAGGGCTTGCACTCGGTCTTGACAGACTCGTGATGCTGCTCACAAACACCGATAATATTCGCGATGTGATTGCATTTCCTAAGACACAGAAAGGAAGCGATTTAATGATGCAAACCCCCTCACCTGCAACTTCCAAACAACTGTCCGAGTTAGAAATCAAGGCGACCCCCATAGAAATCCCTTGGTTTTAATCAAATGAAGCACTATCTTGGAGACTCAAGAGGTTACCGTTATGGTTAAATTTTTGCTTCCCCTTTTATGCTTCACCTCCTTGGCTTTTGCTGAAGAGGCTCCTGCATCTGAAAAGACTCCTGACGTCAGCAAGATTTCAGAAGCGTTTGGTCATTTAATTGGCAAAAATCTTCACTCCATGGGCATCAATTTTGACATTGCCAAAGTCAAGCAAGGACTCGAAGATAGCCAAGCTGGCAAAACCGCCCCAATGACAGAAATGGAATTTGTCGAAGCCGTCACTTCGATTCATGAAACCGCTTTCAAAGAAACGGCCGCTGAAAACCTCAAAAAATCGGAAGAATTTTTAGCTAAGAATAAAGATGCTCCCGGCATAAAAATCCTAGAAAAAGGCCGACTCCAATACCGCGTTGAAAAAGAAGGCAAAGGTCCCTCGATTGACAAACACAGCACTCCTCTCATCCATTATTTAGGAAAGTTTCTCGATGGAACAGCTTTTGGTTCTGCAACAGAAGAAGAGAGAATCAGCTTCGAAGAATATGATCTGATCCCGGGTTTAGAAAAAACACTCCTCGATATGAAAGAGGGAGAGAAAAGAACCGTTTTTGTCCATCCCGAACTCGGCTTTGGAATGCATGATCACAATATTCCTCCCAACAGTTTACTCACCTTGGAAATTGAAGTCATTAAAGCCAATGCCCCTGCGGAAAAACCCATGGATTCTTTAACGACTTCTCCTCCTGCTAAAGGGAACCCTGAAATCGCTCACCCCTTCGAAGATCAGAAAGCTCTTCGATAACAGAGTACTAGTTGACTTCGTGCCTATTTCCCGTTATTGAAATCTATATATGCTGGCTCTCTTTCGCACTTCTCTCACCGTACAAATGATTATCGCGACTCTTTTGGGAGTGGCCACTGGACTTTTCCTAGGCGATCTCTGCAAAGCATTTGCCCCTTGGGAAACCGCCTATATCATGATCTTGAAGATCACGACGATTCCTTATCTGATTTGTGCTGTCATCCATGGTATCGGAAGGCTGGCCTCAGGGATGGCCAAGCAAATCTTGCAAAAGGGACTTCTTTTCATTGGCGGCACTTGGGTCCTCAATATCGCCATAATCTATCTGACAGTCTATCTGTTTCCTAAGTCACAAGGAGGCACTCACGCTCCCTATAGCGCTTTGGCCCCTAGCACGATTAACTTCGCAGAGCTTCTCATTCCCGATAATATCTTCTATGCTTTGTCAAATAATATCGTCCCTGCCGTTGTGATGTTTGGGCTTCTCGTGGGGATTGCTCTCATGCATCTCAGAGAAAAACAAGTCATCCTCTCATTTTTAGATGCTCTTGTTGAAGCGTTGACACGCATCACAGGATGGATCAGTCGCATCACCCCCCTGGGAACTTTTTTGATCATCGCAGACCGCGTCGGCACGCTTCAAGGCGCCACAGTCAAACAGATTAGCACCTATTTGATGCTCTACATCCTTGCCGTCTGCCTGCTTGTTTTTTGGATTTTTCCTCGCATTGTCGGTATGCTAACCTCTCTTTCCCCCTCTAAATGGCTCAAAAACCTCGCCCCCATCTTGTTGCTGGCTTTCACCACCAACGTCGTGATTGTTACCCTCCCCTTTATCATTGAGCTCATCAAGCAAGAGTCGGAACGCCTCTACAGGAAAGACCCCCTTTTCCAAGACCAGATCCAAGGGATTGTGTCGATCATCTTCAACCTTCCACTCGGCTCTCTTTTTATTACCGTCTTCGTCTTTTTTGTTTCGCTATTCTACAATGTCCCTCTCCCCATTCCTTCCCAAATTCAGTTGTTTTTAACGACCTTTCTCACAAGTCTTGGAGCCGTGGGGATCGGATCGTGGATCAACTCACTTAATTTTCTTCTCGATTCTCTGAGCCTACCACTGACTGCCATTGACACTTATCTAGTCACACTGCCCTTCACCGCGGGTTTTCAATCGATGATCTCTGTCATGGAAATCTCAAGCCTCTCTCTTCTCACAGCATTTGCTTGCCATAAACTCCTCCAGTGGGAATGGAAGGCTCTCTTAAGAAAAACAGTGTTTACACTTGTTCCTGTCGCTTTATTTGCATTTGCCTTCAAATCTTGGATCCAACTACCCCCCATTTCCAACTCAGCAAAAAGCATCTGTGACCTTCAGATCATGACACCCGTGAATGTGAAAATCTACACCCCTCAAGATCCTCTCCCCCTATCCCGAACCGGTGATACCTTTGAGCGCGTGACCCGCACCAAAGTCTTGCGCATCGGCTATAATGCAGAAATGGTTCCCTTCAGTTTTCAAGGCAATGACGGCCAAATCATCGGCTATGACATCTCCTTTGCCTACGCCTTAGCCTCCGATCTTCAATGTGATTTAGAGCTCATCCCTCTTCAGCTTTCCCAGCTCGGAAAAGAGCTTAATACCGGCCTGTACGATATCGCTATGTCGGGCATTTCCATCACTGAAAACCGATTGAAGACCATGTGCTTTTCCAAGTCATATTTTGAATCCCGCATTGTCTTTGTCATGCAAAAAAAATTCAGCCGTCTTTATCCCTCTTTGGACTCCATTCTCAAATCACACTCCACCAAAATCGTCGTCCGCAAAGGGTCCTCTTATGAAACCTTAGCTCGCTCTCTCGTCCCTGCTGACCGCCTTGTCCGGATCGAGACTTACGAGCAATATGCTCAAGATTATCCCAATGATGTCCTACTCCGAGGAGAGCCCCAAGCCATCTCCTGGGTCATGAACGATCCCCATTTTGCAGTCGTCGTTCCCACGACACCTCTTCCCCAAGACATCTTAGGTTATGCAGTCGCTGTCGGCTCAGACCGCATGCTCTGCTACCTCAACCAATGGCTTGCCTTAAAGAAAAATGAAAAGTTTACCCAGAAAGAATACGACCTTTGGGTCCTGGGTCGAACAGAAACTGCCACTCCCCTTCCACGCCGCTGGTCTATCATCCGCGATGTCCTCGGCTGGACAGACAATTGACAATCTGCTCTAATAGTGATCCCTATGATCAAAAAACTACTCGCCTGTCTAGTCTTTTTCATGCCTCTTTCCGCGGAAGTGAAAGTGTTGGCGTTTGCGGGGAGCGCTCGTCAAGACTCCTATAACAAAACACTCGTGCAAGAAGCCGCTGAAATCGCGCGAACTCTAGGCGCAACTGTGACCGTTATCGACCTTAAAGACTATCCGATACCTATCTATGACGCTGACTTGGAAACGAAAGAAGGCATGCCCATTAACGCTCGCCGGATTCGGAACTTAATGATTGAAAGCAATGCCATGATTATCTCTTCACCAGAATACAACGGCTCTATTCCAGCTCTCTTGAAAAATGTCTTAGATTGGACCTCTCGCACCGAAGACGGAAAGTTCTCCAAAGTCCCCTATCAAGGAAAAAAAATCGCTATTATGAGCGCCTCTCCAGGAAAGAAAGGGGGAGCAAAAGCCCTGCCCCATCTTCGAGCCATCATCGCAGACTGTGGAGGAGACGTCATCCCTCTTCAAATCTCCGTCCCTACAGCCTACCAGGCCTTCGACACCAAAGGTCATCTTATCAACCCTCAGCTCAAAGAAGATCTCAAGAAAGAAATCCAGCAGCTTCTACAAACTACTTCTTAGCAGAGAGAATAAATTCTTTAAGGGTTTTGGCATCGCGAACACCTACCAAACGCCCCATTTCTTGACCCTCCCGAAAAAGAATCAAAGTCGGAATTGAAGTGACTTGATATGTCGACGCAATCCGTTGAGCATGATCAACATCCAACTTTACAATCGACGCTTGCCCTTGGAGCTCCTTGGAGAGCGACTCCAAATGGGGAGCAATCATGCGGCAGGGTCCACACCAATCGGCATAGAAATCGACCAAGGTAACGCCTTGTTTAACAGCCTCATCAAATGTATCTTCAGTAATTTTTTTTATAGTTTCGCTCATCGTAATCTCCGTTGGACCATTATAACAATCCTTCCCCGAAAAAGCAAGTTAGGCGTATAATCTGCCCCTTTGCGGCCATGGCGGAACTGGCAGACGCGCTAGATTCAGGTTCTAGTCGGGGCAACTCGGTGGATGTTCAAATCATCTTGGCCGCAAAGATCTTTATTGAGCAGTCTCTAAAGAACACGGGCACCACTGAACTTCTGCATCATTGAAATGAAAGACCGCTCCTTTGAGCTGCGCCTGTTTTTTTTGCACAGCTTTTTTAAGAACCTCACTTTTTGCTAAAAGCTCTTCCATCTGCACTTCTACATTTCTAATCACACACATCCGAACTTCTGCATCAAAATCTTTTAAGTTTTTCGCTTTGACTTCTTTTGCGGGACGAGATACCTCGTTTAGAAGGTCATAGATGAAAGGGGGAAGATGGTCTATTCCGCTCAGAGCGGCTTTGATCACACCACAATGATCATGTCCTAAAACGACAACGATGGGCACTTTGAGCTCTTCCACTGCATATTCTATACTTCCAATCGTCACATCAGTTGTCACATTCCCGGCGACCCGGATGACAAAAAGCTTGCCTAACGATTCATCAAAAACAAGCTCGGGAGGAACGCGCGAGTCTGAGCAGCATAAAATAGCCGCATAAGGCGTTTGCTTTTCTTTAGACGCCTCAAGCTCGTTCAAAAGACTTTTGTTACAGTCTGTTTTTCCTGCTGCAAAGCGTTGATTTCCCTCTTTCAATCGCTGAAAGGCTTGATTGGGATTCAACTTTGCCTCATCAGCAGACAGGCCCGTTCCTATCAAAACAAATAAGGTCGCAAAAATAGATATGAAACGCATGTAGCCTCCTAGTGCTGCTCTTTTGATTGCTCAGTATGTTTACTCTTACCTAAAGGCACTGAGTATCCGATGGTGAAAAAATTCACATATTCGGGAAAAACGTGCGCAAATGCACGAAAGGTGTAGGCAATGAAAATCTCGCCCCATTTGCCCATGTCATATTTATACTCGGCTCCCGTATCAATTGAACCATGGCGATAATTTCCCCAACCCTTATGAGCCGTGTGAAAATGGTGTAAATTGATGGACTCTTTAGACCCAAGACCCCATAAACTATTCCCGAAAATGTTGAGATGATGAGGGCCCCACTTGTGTTGGTAGGCAAGATCACCGCGTAGCCAAGGAGCTCCGTGCGTTCCTTGACCTGCAGCTAAAACAGCAATCACGCGATCCGTCCAATCGTCTTGCTCCAACCACGATACTCCCCACGAGCTAAAAAGCTCAAAATCGCCTTTTGCCGCATAAGGGCTGCTGATATCTCCAAGAGCTGGATGAGAAACAACGCGTGCGTTAAAGCCCAGCACAAGACTGAAAGAATCTCCTTTCATATCATTGCAACATTGATAGCGCGCTTGTCCTGCAAAACTTCTCCATCCGAAGCTTTGCTCCGGAGTTTGGGCAAGTTCAGCATCGAGTTGAAAATGCCAATCATCCGTCGCAGCTATTCCTAAATCAAACAACAACTCATGGTCATTAGAAGTGTGAGATAGCGCATCCTTTGCACCCTGAACATGTGAGAATCTGCTGTAGGTATATTCTGTTTCCAGATCGACTTCTCCAGCAGAGGGTAGCCACGCATCTTCTGACAAGGCAAAACTTACTATAGGGGCCAAAGTTAACAACATTAAAGCTTTCATGTTTTCTCCAAAATTTTACGTATAGCAGTTGCTCCCAAATATTGGCATCTGCTAAATTCTTCCCTGATGAAAAAATTATTTTGCCTTTCCGCCTGCCTAGCTATAGCGACCGCGTTTTGTGACGAACAAAAAAACATCACACCCAAACCCGTCAGCTCAGATCATAATCCACGGCCAGCTCTTCAAAATTCCCGCAGTTTTAATACACTGATCTCTTTAGAATACATCACCTGGAAATTCGGTGTACCCCGTTTGGCCTTTGGTCGAGACGGTGTGGGGATTACAAACACAAGTCCCCCTCAAGAAATTGCGATCAAAAAATCCGGCACCATCTATCTTCCCAGCTATCATTACTCTCCAGGTTATAGAGCAGGAGTAGGATTTCGATTTGGACCTGGCAAAGCCTATGATCTTTGGGCACGCTATCTTTGGTTGTATACAAATCCCAAAAAACACGTTTCTCAAAATCACCTTTCAGGTCCTTTTTTTCCCGTTAACTGGCTTGCCAGCTCAACTCTAACGACCTCAACTTACCAAAGCGCCGATGCAAATTTTAGTCTCCATTATCAACAGCCAGAAATCCAAGCGGGGTACACATTTGGAGTCTCTCGTTATTTAACTTTGCGTCCCTATATGGCACTGACCGCCTACATTCTCAAAGCAGACTATGTAGTCAAGTATGCTTTCATAGATTCTAAAGATGTTTCAACAACTGCCCGTCGAAAGTCAGATAGTTTTTCCTGGTCGATCGGCCCGAAAATTGGACTCGACTTTTCTTTTCTTCCGACAAAACATTTTGGGATCTTTTGCAATGTGAATTGCACACATCAAGCCGTCCAACTCAATATGACAACCAAGCAAACCAATCGGCAACCAGCAACTGGCAGGTCCCTTGTCATCCAAAGAGGAAAAAGCGACCAAAATCGCTCCATATCTCTCCTAGGTCTAGAAATCGGACCTACCTGGGATCAATGGTTTTTCAAAAACCGGTACCATCTTCAGTTAAGGGTCACCTGGCAAACCTCGACCGTCAGCGACACACAACTCTCACTGCTCAATAGCAACAATACCGATACCGGTATCGGAAGCGAGTTCCGCGGACTCAACTTCCGCATCTTAAATGAGTTTTAGCTATTTTCACTAGGCCCCAAAGAGGTAAAGAATTTTGAATAAAACCAGAAAACAAAAAACGGTTTTGAGAATAGGCAAAACCTCTTCTATCATTCCTTTCTCTAAGGATTTATTCGAAAATATTCGCAGCCTAATCGAGACAACCCGTAACCAGGTGGCCCGACTTGTCAACACCGGCCTGGTCTTACTTTACTGGCAAATTGGAGAAAGGATTCTCAAAGAAATCTTAAGCAAAAGATGAGCTGAATATGGAGAAGAGATTTTCCAGACACTGTCTGGAAAATTGACCTTGGTATATGGACGTGGTTACTCTAAAAGCAACCTGTTTAATATGGTTCGGATCGCAGAGGTGTTCCCGGATATCAAAGTTATTGGAGAACTCTCTAAACATCTAACTTAGAGCCATTTTCTGGAAATTAAGGCGGAATACCCTGAGCTCCATCCTCGAACCATTTTTTCAATCCAAGGATAGAAGCCGTTAACTTATCGGAGATCTGCCGCTGCGCCTCTTTCTTGTCGAGATGATTAAACGATTCTGCAGTGATCGGAGTTCCGAAGATACAAGTAACTTTTCCAAATAATCTAGGCCATTTATGGAGACGGCTCCAGATCCGGTAAGCGCCATCGATGTAGACGGGAATCACCGCTGTTTGGGTTCGCAGAATCAACATGCTTATCCCAGCTTTCAACGGTTGGAGCTCTCCATCCTTCGACCTTGTCCCTTCGGGGAACATCACAACTTTTTTCCCATCTTCCAGAAGAGAGCATAGCATCTTCATCGCACCAATATCGGCAGTGTCCCTGCTCACAGGGTGCGCATTAACATTGCGAATAAGCCATCCAAAACCCCGGTTCTTGAAAAGAGTTTCACGAGCAAGAAAATGAACCTCTTCAGGCCAAGAAACCGCTAAAATCGGAGGATCTAAAAATGAGGTGTGATTTGCGGCAAGGATAGCTCCTCGGGGATAATAATGCTCAAGACCATAAACTTTAAGACGATAGAAAATTTTTCCAACCAGCCAAGTCAAAAAAATGACCGTGCGGTAAAGACAAGTGATCCCTTTCGCAATCGTCCATGAGGGGAGAAGTCTTTTCTTGTGCGTATACTCCAAAATTCTTTCAACAACTTCATCACTCGTCATCGAGGAAGCCTCAATCACATACGCATCTGGGGGGCAAACCAGAGGCGCTAATGAGCGAGATGAATCAATCCGATCCCTCTCTATGATCTCTGCGAGCATCTGCTCATGATTGAGATGACGCACTTCATGAGGTCTTTTTTCTCTGAGCTCTGCTAGGCGCCTTTCAGCACGGATTTCAGGACGAGCCGTGAGAAAAATTTTGTACCGCGCCTTAGGAAAAACAGCAGACCCCATATCACGACCTTCAAAAACACCCCCTCGTTTCTCAGCAAAGCGGCGTTGAATCTCCCAAAGAGCTTCACGGACCGCATGCAGGGCAGAAACAGGAGAGACGATATTGGTGACAGCTTGGGAACGGATCGCTTCTGTCACATCGATCCCATTAGCAAAGTACTTTCTCCCACCCCCATTGATGCGAATCTCGAAATTAAATGACATTAAAAGCTCGCCGATTCTTTTTTCATCGGAGAGAGGAATTTTTTCATTCAGAATTAAAAAAGCAACCGCGCGATACATCGCGCCCGTATCAAAATAGGGAAGATTAAGACGATCAGCCACCGCTTTTGCAACGGTCGTTTTTCCCGTTCCCGCAGGTCCGTCAATCGTGATAATCTTCAAATGGCACCTCAGAGAGTGTTTCAAAACTCAGTTTCAGTCGATTTTTGGGGCTTTTTGAGCCAAATTTCACTTCTTTTGTTGGGGGTTATATCAACTTCGTATATTACCCCCAACAAAAGAAATGAAATTTGGCCAAAAATCCTCCAAAAAGCGACGAAATCTGAGTCTTGAAACACTCTCTCAGATAAACCTAATGAAAAAATAGACAACAGGAGATGTGAAAAGAATCGAATCTAAGAGATCAAGCACACCCCCGATCCCAGGAATCGTATTGCTGTCTTTGACAGAAGCATCCCGCTTTAAAACCGACTCCGACAGATCTCCGATCTGGGCCAGAACACCGATCACCATCCCCATCCATGCTGCGTTCCAAAATGACAGCTCCCAACCCACAGCTCTCCCCCAAATACAAAATAACATGCTGAGCCCTATCGCAAAGCAAAACCCTCCAACGGCTCCTTCGACCGTCTTACGAGGACTTAAGTAGGGAGCTAAAGGGTGTTTGCCAAAAAGCTTTCCGACAAAGTAGCCACCCACATCCGTAATTTTAGTGACAGCGATCAGGTAAAAAAGCCACCACCGCCCATCGCCATAATCTGTGCGAGGATAGAGAATCGCCATCATGAAACTAAAAGGAATCGCTACATAGCAGACACTGAAAAATTCGACAGCCACTTGCATGAGAGCATTTTCGGGCTTACGAAAATGAACCACAAAAAATGAAATAAACCCTAATACAATGATGAGCAAAGCCAGCTGAGACCACTGCGGATAAGCTAGCGAGACATAAAAAGCCAGCACCTCCAAAATCGCCACTGAAATCATCAGTTTTGTTGCAGGCTCTAATCCTTTTGCCTTGGCAAGCCTAGCATATTCCCAAACCCCAATGCCTGTTAAGAGCGCAATCGTCAACACAAGCAAAATATTAATCCCAGGGGTATAGGCAAATCCGATTAAAAGTGCAGCAATCGATATCGCAATCGATGAGACCCAAAGACGGTTATAAAATTCGCTTTTGCGATTTAGCATCCTACTCGTCTCTCCCTTTTCTGAAATTCTACAAGAGCTTTCATGAGCTCTTGCTCATTAAAATCAGGCCACAAAACATCGGTGATATATACCTCAGCATAGGAAATCTCCCAAAGCAAAAAATTACTCAGTCTTCTCTCACCGCTAGTCCGGATGAGTAAATCGGGATCGCCCCAAGGCGCTGTGTCCAGATACCGTGAGATCAGCGCCTCGGAAATATCTTCTTTATTAATGCGCCCCATCGCACAGTCTTCCACAATCGCTTGTGTCGCTCTTCGGATATTATCGCGCGCTCCGTAATTCATAGCCAGCACAAGATCGATCCTATTACCAGGTGCCGTCGCTTGCTTCACATCATCTAAGATCTCTTTAAGATCCGGAGGAAATCTTCGGATATCCCCAATCGTTGATAACCTCACACCTTCACGGACCATCCGATCTTTTTGAGCTAAGAGATACATTCTGAAAAGATGCATTAAAGAATCGACTTCATCCAGCGCCCTGCTCCAATTTTCCGTCGAAAAAGAAAAGACCGTCATCACCTTCACTCCCAATGAAGCAGCTGACTCCACCAGGTTAGACAGCGCCTCCGCTCCATGCCAATGACCCACCATCGTGGGAAGCCCCTTCTTCTTTGCCCAACGGCGATTTCCATCCATAATGATCGCCACATGACGAGGAATACGTTGAAAATCTAATTTGACTAACTCTTGCTCTATAGGAAGCGTTTTCATACCTACCCTTTTTTGGACAAAGAATTGGCAAAGCATAGCCAAACTCCCTATTGCAAGTCATTTGAAATTTTCTTTTAGGGGACAGGAATACCTTTTACAGTGGGAGGTCTACTAGACAAGATTGCTTCATGGAAAAGCAAGAGGGTATAGTTAAAAGTTTTAGGAAACACCCCACCGCAGAGACACAGAGTAAGGATGAGGTTACAGAGAGATTTTTTCTCATCTTTTCTCGTCCTCCTCGGTGTCTGTGGTGAGGCGTTTCCTAAAACTTTTAACTACACTCATCTTTCCCCAACCGTTTTACTATACACCCCTCGGCAAATTGTTATAACGTTGTGGGAGCCTTTTGGTCCTCAATGCTGACTGGGATCTTTCCACTGACAGGATGGCTCGAATCATTAATTGAAAAACTCAACTCATTTTCAGTGAGTTCAGTGGGTGCCTCAAGTGTAGCCACCCATCCATCGTCGCTACCATCATTCTCCATACGAACTCCGTTGACCAAGAGAGTATTATGGTAACCTACATTTAATTTTGCTTTAATAAGCTTTGAGGGAGAAGTTGGTGGTGTGCTGATAGATGGGGCAGGTGTAGGTTCTGGCTTTTTTTCTACATCTGCATCTTTATTATCGGGAGCATCGAGTACATTCAAGGATGCGATAGTTTCAGTATCCACTACAGGAGGGGTTGTCGTAATCGTAGATGTGGTTGTTCCAGCTGATTCTATTGGTTTTAAATCATATATTCCGTATTTTATTTGGAGATTATGACTTGTGTTTGAACTATCACCGAATATGTAAAATTCTAGGTTGTGGGATTCTTCTGGCGCAACCTCTATTTCCCATCTGTTGCTAACTCCAACTTGAGTCATGGGTTTTAGTAACGAAGCAAGCCCCCCCTTACCCCTAAGAGTTTTTTCCCAAGTTACATATATTTGAGATGTTTGATCGGTACATACATAAATTATTTTTTTCTGCGCTTTTTTTTGTGCATCTACACTTGAGTTACTTGTATCTGTTGCCTTAGGCTCTACCTTATCGTTTTTGGTAGAAGTCGTGTTTGGATCAACCTTTGTTCCAGTGTCTGTAGTTGGAGTATTTTTTGGATCAATCTTTCCCTTACTAGCACGGCCGCGCAAACTTCTGCTAATGACCCACACTAATGCTGCAACAGAAACAAGAGCAACTGCGACAATCGCCGTTGCTTTGCTCGCCGTAGTTTTAGGAACTAACCATGCAGGAACTATACTGCTAAAAATTTGTTGAGCTCTGTTTGTAACGCCAGCCATATTTATCGTGCCCCTTAAAAGTAAGAGTTTTCAAAACGGTGGATTATAGACATTCGACCATTTAAAAAGAATGCAAAAAATCGGTTTTTTTGAATTTTCACGAACAGACTAGACAGAATCCAACAACTCAGAGTATCCTTCGGGGTTTATTATACTAACCTGAGTTTTGGGTTCATTTTGTGGAGGATTGTCACGATTTTCGGAGGAAATTTTACATTCTTCGGCGCAGCCAATATTCCAAAGGGCATCTTGGCAAGCCGAAAAATGTAAAATTTACCCGAAAGGCGTGGCAAGGCTTCATAAAATGAACCGAAAACTCAGGTTACAAAGGATGCACTATGGAAAAACCTAAAAGATGGCAGCTTGTTCTCATCTTCGCTGTGATTGTCTTGACAGTCTACAATATTTTACCCACTGTTTTTTTCTATTCAAAACCCCTTAAAGCCCCTATCGATCAAAAAAAATCCGAGCAGATCGCCCAAAACATCGCAACCCGTGTCGATCACCTCGAGCAAGACTCTGTCAATTGGTTGGGCTCATTTTGCAAGCTATTGAAATTAAAGCCCCTATCCATCAAACTCGACTCCCTCAATCCTCGCTTTATCCAATTAAAATTTAAAGATCAGACAGAGGCTCAAAAATTTCGTCAATACCTGCCTAGAGCCGGAAGCCTCGTCAGTTTCGTCCCAGCCCAGCTCGATATCTACGATATCGACCCTACCAGCAAAACCGTCTTAGTCAAACGGCGCATCCCCGTCCACCTCGATCCACAAAAAACGGGGGATTACTTTCAGTACGGAGCTAAACGAGATGCTCAAGGGAGGCCTACCGATTTCTACCAAGGCCTCATCAATGACAGATTAATTTTCTTGGGAACCTCCACAGGAGGAGTCTCTGAAAATGCCTCCTTTATCCAGACAGCTCTCAACCATGTGCAAGATCCTGAAGCCACCGATCTCTTGCTCCATCTTTCACAAAATATTTTAAACTTTACAAAAGTCTTTTCTGAAAATTCTCCTATTGCTAAGAGATATTTTGCCTCATTTTCTCAAATTGACACTCCGAATTCTCGTCAATTTATTGAACAGTGGGCCGCCGCCTTAGAAGGACTCAAAAACCAAATTCGCCTTGAGCGCATCTCGTTATCCCAGGAAAAAGAGACCTTAGCCAGCACGGGTAAATACCTCGAAGATGTCCAGCAACAACGTCTGGAATGGCTCAATAGCCGTGAAAATCTTCTGATGAACGCCATTGCTTTGATCAGAAAACATCTCTCTGATTTTGCTGCGGGAAATCCCCCTCTCACGTTCACAACAATGGCTGCTTCCTTAAAAGAAAAAACTCACACGTCTCCCACGCAAGAGACTTTATCCATTGCAGGCCACCACCCCTTCATTGAATCATTCACCGTCGATTGGGAAAGTGAAAAAATCGTCTTTAATTTTTACCCCGACCTCACTCAAGTTCGGAGCCTCCTGCAGCCAGGATACCAACAGGGCCTCGTCGATCAGCTGATCTATAATGAAATTGCGGCTCTCTCTAGATTCACTGGCGAGATCATCAAACCTTATTTAGACCGGTTTGAGATTAATCTTTCTCATCTTCCTGGCAGCCAAACCTTCGTAGCTCTTCGCCTTTATAATATCGCAAAAGCCGAAGCTGCGACCATCCGCCAGACCCTGACTGAAAACTGGCTTCCTAGCCATATCGACCTCCAGCGCTCGGGCTTCCCCATCTGGGACTTCGAAACTTATCAATCCCTACCGCAAGATCAAAAAAAATTAGGACTGATCATCTTCGCTCCTTCGATGACCAATAAAATGCCCCCTAAGGGATTTAAGATGAATTCTGTCTACGTCATCGCTAAAGGCATTGATAAAATTTTACAACGCTTTGAAAATCAAAGCGATTCTGCAGCTGCCCAGCAATTCCTCCACGACTTCAACGAACTTCGCACTCTCCTTCAAAAAAGCGGATTCAACGGATACTCAGGCAGCGCCTATCCCATTGCCTCAGAATTCACCTCAGACTTCATCTTTGAAAGGGAAGACTATTATCAAGAGCTTTTGAAAGCGACACGGGAAGATTTTACTGTCCATGGAACAAAACGGTATGCCGTTTTAGAATTTTCTAACCTTGAACAGAGAATTTTGACCGAGAACAAAATTGACGACAGAATCCACGAAGATCTTCTCAAATGGCGCGACGATTACCGTGCTGCAGGGGTCGATTTGAAAGGAACCACAAAATTCGATATCCCAGCTCCCACTAAGAACATCTTATGGAATAATTTCAAACTCAGCTGCATTAAATATTTCCGCGGTGATGAACGCAAAGTCATCAAATGGGGACTCGATTTATCTGGAGGCAAAACCGTTCAAATTGAGCTCCGCGATAGTAATAACCACGTCGTCACCAATGAAGCCGATATTCGCCAAGGCATCAACGAACTCTTCGCTCGCGTCAATAAAATGGGCGTCTCCGAAGTGAGCATCCGCCAAGAAGGTAACACCATCGCGCTGGATTTCCCCGGCTCCCAAGCCCTCTCAGCTTCCGATTTAGTCAAAGCCTCGTCCATGTATTTCCATGTCGTGAATGAAAAATTCATGAGTAGTCCCACGCTTGCCGATGCCGCCCACCGCTTCTTGCAAGATATCTGGAATGAAGCCGTTGTGACCAACCGTAAAGACATCGATGAAATTAACGCCATCGCCTGGCGCCATCTCTACGGAGAGTCCTCCAATCCCGAAGCTGCGCAGCCTCGCAATGCCTACGCCAAAACCCTCTATGAAAATGGCCTCCGACTGAGCTTGCCACAAGAGACCCATGCCAGCTCTAACCTCGATGAAACCTTTTCAAAAATCACCCTCTACCGCGGCGATGACTATACCGACTGGCAAGGTCAAACTCATCCCCTTTTGATTGTTTTTCACAACTACGCCCTTGAAGGCTCTCACCTTGAGAACATCCGCGGATCTTACGACCCCTCCAAAGGAAATTTCCTTTCCTTTGGCGTTCAAGGAGCGCTATCAGCAAAAGATGGCATCCGGATGAATCCCCGCGATGACCTTCAAGCTTGGACCTCTCAATTTTCCAAAGAAAAAATCTCAGGCACTCCTCTAGAGACCTACTCCCGAGGACGTGGTTGGAGAATGGCCGTCATCCTCAACGGCTCTGTCGTCACATCACCCACCCTCGACTCCGTCCTCCGTGAGAGCGCCTCTATCACCGGCAGCTTTACCCAGCGCGACATCAACCGCTTAGAAGCCGATTTGAAAGCTGGATCTCTCAGCTTCACTCCCCGCATCCTCTCTGAAAAAAATGTCAGTCCTGAGCTCGGCAGCCAAGAAAGACTCTATGGCATCATCGCTACCTTCTGCGCCTTAGCACTTGCGATTGCAACCATGGTCTACTTTTACCGCTTCAGCGGCATGATCGCTTCCATTGCCGTTCTCTTCAACCTTCTGATCATGTGGGCCGCCCTCCAAAACATTGGAGCCGCCCTGACACTTGCCAACGTTGCAGGGGTGATCCTCACTGTTGCGATGGCCGTCGATGCTAACATCCTCGTCTTCGAACGGATCCGCGAAGAGTTTGCCCTCACAGGCCGTATTGCCACAGCCGTCCATGCTGGCTATCGCAAAGCCCTCTCAGCTATCGTCGACTCCAACATCACCACGCTGATTGCCGCGTTGATCCTCATGAATTTCGATGCAGGACCTGTGCGAGGCCTAGCTTTGACCCTCATTATCGGTATTGTCTCTTCTCTTTTCAGCGCTCTTTTCATGACGAGATTTTTCTTTAGCTGGTGGGTGCAAAATCCTGAACACCGCGAACTAAAAATGGCTCATTTCATTAAGAAAACCAACTTCAATTTCTTAAAGTTCACCAAACCCACACTCTGGGTTTCTGCCATCGTCATCGTGATTGGATCTTACTTTCTGATCACGCAAAAACAGACCGTGCTGGGCATGGATTTCACAGGTGGTTACGCGCTCTCTGTTGAGCTTCCCGTCTCTGCAAAAAAAAGCTACCGCTCCGACGTCGAACATGCCCTTTTAGCTCAAGGCCTCTCTTCACAAGAGTTTCAAGTCCGTGAACTTCATCCCTCCAACCACGTCCGGATTTTCTTAAGCCGCAGCTTAGAAAAGCCCGCTGATGTAACTCCCGATCACGTCACTTACCCTTACGAGACCAACCCTAAAATCGTCGGACTCGTCAGCGCCTTGCAAGCCGCCCACATCACACTGGCTCCCTCAGTCCTTCAAGATCTGGAAAAAAATTGGACAGCTGTTAGCGGACAGATCTCTGAGACGATGCGCACCCATGCCATCATCGGCCTCGCCGTGGCTCTCCTTTGCATCCTCTTCTATATCACCATCCGATTCGAGTTCAAATACGCAATCTCCGCAACACTTTGCCTCGTCCACGATGTGATCTTTTGTATGGGAGTCATCGCGCTGCTCCATGTGCTAGGAGTCCCCATTCAGATCGACCTTCACACCGTCGCTGCACTCTTGACCATTGTCGGCTACTCTTTGAACGATACCATTATCGTTTTCGACAGGATCAGAGAAGACACACGCCTCATGCGTAAAAACACCTTAAGCGAAATTATCAATCATGCACTCAATGTGACACTGAGTCGAACCCTCATGACCTCGGGAATTACACTCCTTGTGCTTATTCCCTTGATCGTTTTGGGCGGAAGCACTATCTTCGGATTTGCTCTCGTGATGGCCATCGGCGTCATATTTGGAACCCTCTCCTCGCTCTTTATTGCAGCGCCGCTGATGCAATACTTCCATCATCGCGAGTTGCAAAAACAACAGCGAGCAGCACTACATGGGCCCTAAGGGACTGTCATACGATATCTACCGCATTTCGGCAACGCGAAAGCTCCCGCGGTTGGACGATCGTAAGTCGCCCAATATTAGGGAATATGGGGCGACTTGCGATCGTTCAACCCCGGGGCTTTGGCGCAGCCGAAATGGAGTAGCTATCGTATGACAGGCCCTAAAAACTACCTCCGGGAAAGTCCTCTTTGGACCCTACCCAAAGACAAATCCGCTTGGGCTAAACAAATCATCGATGAATTCAACATTCATCCTGTCACCGCACAAGTTTTAGCCTCCCGCGACTTTCAAGATCTTGACCAAATCCACGATTTCCTCTACGCCAAACTTCCCGATCTGCACGATCCCGATCTCTTTCAAGATATGGACAAAGCTGTTGCCCGCGTCCTACAAGCCCTTCGTAACAAAGAAAAAATCTTGGTCTATGGAGACAACGACGTCGACGGCATGACAGGAGCCACCCTCCTCACTGAATTCTTCGAATACCTCGATGCCACAGCTCTTGCCTATATCTCCAACCGCGCCGCTTTGAACCAAAGCCTTCTCCTCGACGCCGTCGACTACGCCTCCAAAAATGGCTGCACCCTCCTCATCACCGTCGATTGTGGCATCTCAGGAGCTAATGAGATTGAAGAAGCCGTCCGCCGCAAGATCGATGTTATCGTCACCGACCACCATGAGCCGACAGCTCCCCTTCCTCATACCATCGCCACCTTAAACCCCAAGCTTCTCAATAGCACCTACCCCAACCGTGACATTACCGGTGTTGGTGTAGCCTTCAAACTCGCCCATGCCGTCACCAACCAACTCATCGAAGAAGGCAAAATCGGCTCCGGAAAAGTCGACCTTAAAAGATATCTCGATCTCGTCGCTCTAGGAACCATTGCCGACATGGCAACCCTCCAAGGAGAAAATCGCATCCTCGTTCGCTATGGACTGAGACAACTACGCAAAAATAAACGAATCGGCCTTGCTAAACTCTGCAACATCTCCGAAGTTAAACTCAGTGAAATCACACCCCTGGAGATAGCCTCAAAAGTGGCTCCCCCTCTCAATAGCCTCGGCCGTATCGCCGATCCCAACAAAGGCGTCCAACTTCTCCTATGCCGAGAATCGGCTGCTGCAGAAGCCCTTGCCAAAGAGCTCGAACACCACAACTTAGAAAGGCAAAAAATCGAGAGAAAAGACTCCGAAGATGTCGACCATTTCATCTCAGAGCATCCCGAGATCTTCAAAAATAAAGCCCTCGTCCTCCACTCACCTAAATGGCACCCCGGCATCATCCCCATCATCACCGCCCGCATCGCTAAACAGTACAACAGACCCACCCTCATCATCGCTATTGATAACGGCATCGGCAAAGGATCTCTTCGCACCATTTCAGAGTTCCCCCTCCTCCCTGCATTAAAAGACCAAGCCCCACTTTTGTTAAATTTCGGAGGACACGACTATGCAGCCGGCCTCATGATCAAAACAGAAAATATTGAGATTTTTAAAGAAAAATTCATTGCAGCTGCAAACCTTGCTCTGAAAGATCAAGACATCCGTTCCAAACTTCATCTCGATGCCAAAATCTCCTTAGGAGATCTCACCTTTGATTTCATGGAATCCCTCAGCCTCCTAGAACCCTTTGGCAATGGAAATCCACCCCCCATCTTCCACTGTGAAGTCAAACAAATCTGGCCCCCCAAAGTTGTCGGGAAATCCCACCTCAAACTCTATGTCGAAGAAAATGGCCGCATGCTTGAAGGCATCGCCTTTGGTCTTGCCGACCGTAGATCAGAACTCCTCCATAAAGGCCTCACACTCGACCTAGCCTTTACTCCCCACATCAATACTTTCCTCAGCAAATCGAGCATCCAGCTTCACATCAAAGATTTCCAAATTGTTATAAATAAAAAAGGGGCGACACCTAATCCTAGGAGTTAGGTATCGCCCCTTTAGCCGGATGGCTCAGACTAAAACTTATCCAGTCTGAGATTCAGCAGTTCTCTTAGCCAGGTAATTTTCCTGGTAAGATTTGATCTCGTTTGAATGAATGACCCACGCAGCACCTTTACGTGTTGCCTTCATAAGGCCCACGCGCGTTGCGTAATAGATCTTCTGCGCAGGAACGCCAAGCATTTTGGCAACCTGATTCACAGAGTAGTATCCCTTGTTGTTGTCGAATAACAGTTCCCCGTTAAAAATCGACTTCGTACGAGAATACTTGTGCTTACGATATTCATCTAAGTCATTCAGATCGATCGTCCATCTTGTTGAATCTTTGAAAGCCTTCAACTTTTTTTGTTTGATCGCTACGTAAATCGCTTGACGCGTAACGTTATTGATCTTAGCCGCTTCAGTAATTGAAACGACCCTTTTGCCCGCATCTTCTACAACACCAGGCATCTGGTTTTGAGAGCCGTTGAACATAATTAAATCCTCCTAATGTCGGTAGAGCTCACTTTGAAGTTTACGCCCATCCCGTTTTGTTTTTCAACTTTCGGTTTTTTGGTTGCAGCTTTTATTAATTAAACGTTATTACGCTCTTAGTAGATTATTAATTATGACATAAAAACGACTTGAAATCAAGGGCCTTAGCGAAAAAAGTCGACTTTCCCCTCTAAAATAGTTTTTTTATATCCATAAACCCTTGCACTCCTGTAATCTACGTTTTTGGGAGGACCCCTCAAAAAACCTTCCCAAAACCCTCATAGGAGTGGCCAACATGAGACAATTCCGCATTTTTCTCTACTTTTTTTGCCTAATCCTTCCTTTTCAGACCTTTGCAAAGCCCCCTGAACTCACTCCCCGCACCACCCGCGTCAAAATTGAGGAGATCCTCCGCGCTCACGCCACTCATCACGCTCTCAATCAAGAACTTGCAAAAAGAGCCCTCGAAAACTACCTCCATGAACTCGATCCCACCTACTCCTATTTCATTGAACCTGAGATTCTTCAATGGACAAACCCCACCCCCGAGCTCACCACAAAGCTCATAGAGGCCTATAAAAAGGACGATTTTTCCATCTTCCAAGACATCTACGCCCTCATGATCCGCGCCATTGACAGACGAAAAGCCCTCGAACTCAAGCTTACCAAAGAGACCCCTCCTAACGACGTTGACAGCGAAGAATTCAAGGATATGACCTGGACCCCCACCATTGAAGCTCTTGAAAATAGGCTCCTTAGAATCAAAGGCTTACAAATCAAAACCGCTGCTAAAATCCTCGATGCCGACATGCAAGCCACTTTCGTTCAAAGACTTGATAAACGCCGTACCACCCGCGAAGAAGAACTCATCTCTCAAGACCCGAAAACCCGCCTCTCCTTAATCCTCTCTTACGTCCTTAAAGCCACCAGTGCCGCCCTCGACTCCCAAACCAACTACTTTACCCCCTCCGAAGCCAACCAATTCATGATCCAAGTGCAACAACGCCTCTTCGGAATCGGCGCCCAACTGCGCGATGATCTCAACGGCTTTACCATCGTGCGCATCTTAGATAACAGCCCCATCAGTCAGAACAGCCAAATCCAAATCGGCGACCGCATCATCGCTGTTAACCGCGAACCCACCATCGGCCTCGATCTCTCCGAAGCCGTCGAGTTCATCCGCGGCCCCCAAGGAACCTCCGTCCATCTCACCTTCCTTCGCACTAAAGAAGACAAAACCGAAGAAAAATACGACGTCGTCATCACACGCGGAGAAATCGTCCTCAAAGAATCTCGCTTAGAAACCACCCTTGAACCCTTTGGCGCTGGAGTCCTTGGCATCATCCGCCTCTCCTCCTTCTACCAAGATGAAACCTCCTCTTCCACCACCGACGTTCTCCAAGCCATCAATACTCTAAAAAAAGATCACCGCCTCACCGGCCTCATCCTCGATCTTCGCAATAACGCCGGAGGACTTCTTCCTCAATCCGTTTCCGTTGCCGGACTCTTCATTAAAAAAGGCGTCGTCGTCTCCGTCAAAGACAACACCGGAGCCATTCAAAAACTGCGCAACACCGAATCCAAAGTCGCCTGGGACGGACCCCTTATCATCCTCACCAATAAAACCAGCGCCTCTGCCGCTGAAATCGTCGCCCAATCCCTCCAAGAATATGGACGCGCCCTCATCGTCGGTGATGCAGAAACCTACGGAAAAGGAACCTTCCAAACCTTTACACTCGAAGCCTCCCACTACGGCCGCGTCAATCCCACCGGAGAGTACAAAGTCACCCGCGGCCGCTACTACACCGTCTCTGGAAAAAGCCCCCAACTCGTCGGCGTCTTGGCCGACATCGTCGTCCCCGGACTCTTCTCCACCCTCGAGCTCGGCGAACGCTTCTCCAAATACCCCCTCGAGTCCGACCAAATCCCTCCCAGCTTCATCGACGACCTCTCTGACGTCCCCTCCCTCCACCGCTCCCAAGTCCAAAAAATCTACAACGTCGATCTCCAACCCATCCTCACCACCTACCAACCCCACCTCCCCCTCCTCATCCGCAACTCCACCAAGCGCCTCCTCCAAAGCCGCAACTACCAAAACTTCCTCGACGCCCTCACCAAAAAAGACCCCTCCCACATCCGCCCCTTCGGCGAATCCGACCTCCAACTCCAAGAAGGCCTCAACATCATGAAAGACCTCCTCATGCTCATGCAATCCCCATTGAAAAATTAACGATTTTACTGCATAATAGCCCACATGAGTACCGCACCTATTACCCTGGTAACAGATCTCTGGGTTCACATCCCCAAATATTGTGATCGGCTGGCCTTAGTCACCCTCCGACTAGCCGCTAAAATCTTTGCCGAATCAGAAACAATCTACGAACAATTATTTGCCAGACGATGCCCCCACCTCACGATCACTCTACCACCTTCCACCTGGAAAGAACTCTACCTCTCCCGCTGCCAAGCCGAACAAAACATGTTAAACGGCCTCTATCAAATCAAGACACTTTTTACCTTTCCTGCCAGAGCTTCTAACCAAGAAATCCTTACATTTTCCCAAGGAAGACAGTTAGTCACCTACCGGCTCGGTAAATCTCTTGAGATCCAAGATCTTCATAAGACAAGATCTCTATTCCTTCCCGTCGACCCTGCAGCACAACTTTTCTACCAGATTCAAGAATGCAACCACCAACTCTACCTCTTAATTAGTACATCCAGCACGCTGACCATCTATCAAATTAAAAACACCCTAGCAAAAATTGCAAGTTACAGTTGCAAAGAGATAGCCACCTCCCTGCGACTCATTCCTTCAACAAACTCGCACTCTTTTTGGATCGCTGCTACTTTTGGCACTGTGGCTCTCCCCAGTCCCATTCTTCCCACAACCGAGCTAAAAATATGGCATCACAATTCTCAAGATCCCGTTTCATCTACACCAACAACAATGCCTTTATCTCGCGTGCCTGAAGATGAAGATGCTGAAGTTGACGACCAAATGCAATTGTCCGAACGCGCATTTAAACCCACAATTTTACAGTCCTATTCAGAAAATGAAAACCATTTTATTGTCGTAAAACTAGGTTTAAAAATTGCGATCTACAATATTTGCACACTACAAAAATCAATGACGTTAAATTTAGACAGTCTGACTGCATCAGCTCCCCAGATAGATGCAAAAATTCTGCAGACAGACCAATCTACAATATTGATGATCGTGCACTATAATAAAGGCTGGATATATGAAATGCCAAAGCCTTCAGATCAACATCAAAATCTATTTCCAATTTTTATTGCAGACCAGCTAACAACGCATGACTATCCGATGTGGGAAAATTCTGATTTTGTTTATATTAAAGGCAACCCAGGGTTTCTATCAAACTACTATCCCAATTTGGTGTCTCGCACCTACAATGTCTGCATTCACAGCCTCTCACCTGGTCATCAAATACAAACAGCCTCCAAAAAAGACATCTCCCTTCAAAACTATCATGATGTTAAAATATCCGAGCCCAACGGCCTTCCCATCCTCCTCCTGAACAATGACAAAGAAGTAAAAACTGCAAGCTTCAATTTTACACCACCGCCCTCTCCCCTCGAAAAATGGGGCAAACTCATCCGCACCATTAGCCTCATCGCCCTAGGCCTATTCTTTGCCTACCATGCCAAAACACTCCTCCGCCTCTTCTCCTCCCTCCGCTCCCGCCTCACTCCCCACTAACCGTCCCCTCATCCAAACTGTTTGGTTCCGCATCAGTTTCTTCCCCTAATTGTATTCGCTTATGCGGTCTAGAATTCCGATAGGAAAAAGCTAATTGAAAAGACTTTAACCCTTCTCGGTCAAGATTTCTGAATAGGCCGGGCCAAAAGTCTCGGCCTTTTTTATTGCTACACACCAGGGAACACTCCCAGAAATGCCACGAGTCAAAAGATTTGGCTGAGTATAGCCTCGTTATAAACAGCCAAATCTCTGTCGACTAAAATGATTTGGCTGAGTATAGTCTGGTTATAAACAGCCAAATCTTATGGGTTCTCTATGAAAAAAATCATTGGCCGAAGACAAGAGCAGGAGTCCCTGAAAAAAATCTGGAACTCCAAAGGAGCCGAACTTGTTGCTATTTACGGTAGAAGGCGGGTAGGGAAAACGTTTTTAATTCGAGAATTTTTCGAGTCTCAGAGCCGATATTTTGAACTCGCTGGAAAAAAAGACTCCCCTCCAACCGAACAATTAAAAAACTTTGCAGAAAGTTTTTCAAAAACTTTCTACCAAGGAATCGAATTACTCCCTCCGAAGAATTGGCGAGATGCCCTTACTCTTCTTACTAGAGAAATAGAAAAAACTCCTACAAAAAAATACCTTCTTTTTTTTGATGAACTTCCCTGGCTAGCTACCCGGAAATCCGGATTCATTCAAGCTCTCGATTATTTCTGGAATTCCCATTGGAGCCGCATGCCAAATATTAAGGTTATTTTATGTGGTTCTGCTGCTAGCTGGATGCTAGAACACTTAATTAATGCCCGTGGAGGGCTTCACAATCGCCTCACACGCATGATACAACTCCAGCCACTTAATCTATACGAAACTCAAGAATATCTACTTTCTCGAAAAGTACGGCTCAACGAGAAGCATCTCCTCGATCTTTATATGTGTATAGGGGGTATCCCATACTACTTGAATTACATCGAAGCGGGTAAGTCTGCGGAACAAAATATTCAAGAAATTTGCTTTAATGCAAATGGAGCTTTATTTACAGAATTCAAGCGTCTATTTGAGTCTCTTTTCAAAAATGCTGAACTTAATTTGCGTATCGTCCGTGAAATAGCTTGTAAAAGGGAGGGCATTGCTAGAGAGGAGCTTCTCAAAAAACTTAATATTTCTTCAGGAGGAACATTTAACAAAAGACTAAACGAGCTAAAGGCCGCCGGATTCATCCAAGGATTTATCCCCTATCAACACAAAAAGAAAGAACAATATTTTCGAGTAATCGATGAATACTCATCCTTTTATCTTACCTGGATCGATCCAATTGCCGAAAAAGGCTTCCCTCAACCGAATTACTGGAAACTTTGTACCCGGAATCCTCATTGGCTCTCCTGGACAGGCTATGCATTTGAAAGTGTTTGCCTAAAACACCTTCCTCAAATCCTTCGTACTCTTCGCTTAGATTCCATAGCCTGCGAGATCGGAAACTGGCGTTTTGTCCCCCCGAAGGGAAGTAAAGAAACTGGCGTGCAAATTGACCTCCTCTTTGATCGCCAAGACAATGCTGTAACTCTATGCGAAATCAAGTACAGCGCAAACAAATATGTAGTTGATAAGGCCTATGCGAAGGATCTCCAACGCAAACTGGATGTTTTCCAATTCAAAACAAAAACACCCAAGCAATTATTTCTAGCACTCATCACAGTAAATGGCGTGAAAAAAAATCTATGGAGCGAGGATCTTATCACAAACCAAGTAGACCTTAAAGATCTTTTTAGACAGTGCTAGCCTCCAAAAATCTCTGAGGTGGTTGGCTTAGGTTGGGTAACCGTCTAATTTAGCCATCTTTTCACATTCAAACGCAACAGTTGCCCTTTGGAATATCAGCTGCACCGAAAAATGTAAAATTTCCCTCGAAAATTGCGATCTCCATAAAACGAACCTAAAACTCAGGTTAATAGTATTATTTTTAGTTTTTCATACGATTAACTGACAATTTTAAATCTCTGTTGCTTGTTTAATATAAAAATAAACTAAAAAAATAATTGAGACAAAAAGTATTGGATGAAATATTTTTATTAGGCAAAATATCACATTTAAGGCTAATATTAGGCCTGAGAATTAGGTGGAGGCAAGTGTGACATCAAATAATCAGAATAATCAACCAGATGCCTCGGGAAGCACATCTGCCGAGGATAAAAAAAATTTGGTTTTTCTCGATGGCAAATCTCTCACAACAGCGGAAGTTTTGCGCATAGTAAGAGATCCGGGCATTCATCTTACAATCTCCTCAGAGACAGCTCAGCGCATAACAGCTTCTCGCACAATACTCGATAAATTGATTCAGGAAAAAAAAATAATTTATGGGGTAAATACTGGGGTTGGAGGTTTTGTTAATTGGCTAATACCCACTGATTTCGCTCAAATTTTTCAAGAAAATCTGATTGCTGCTGTTGCTACAAATGTCGGGCCAATTTTGGACAATGAAGTAGCCCGAGCTAGTATATTAATAAGAATAAATTCACTTGCACGAGGTTGCTCAGCAATTTCCTTAACAAATTTTAACAAGCTAATAAATCTTTATAATTCAGGAATTATACCTTGTATTCCATCAAAAGGTTCCTTAGGTGCCAGTGGTGATCTCGGGCCATTGGCTTGCATAGCACTTGTTTGTGTGGGCAAATGGAAAGCAGAATATAAAGGACAAATATTACCGGGCGATGAGGCTCTAAAGCAAGCAGGAATAGAACCCATGAAACTAAGCTACAAGGAAGGCCTAAGCTTAGTCAACGGCACCTCCGTCATGACAAGTTTAGCAGCGCTCCTTATCGAACAATCAATAAAATTAATAAATACATACGAATTAATTTCCTGTCTTACTTTTGAAGCACTAAACGCAAAAATCAACCCATTCAATCCTATCGTGCACGAGCAAAAACCCCACCCAGGCCAACGCAGCAGCGCTAAAAATATTTGGCGCATACTGAGCGATAGTAAAATGATGGGCACAGAATCTATTACAGAAAAGCAGTTGCAATCATACAATGCAATTTCACCTCTGTCCACCATGTACCCTATCGAAGATGCCTACTCCATAAGGTGCACCCCTCACATTTTAGGACCTATTAAAGAGAGTTTAGCGTGGATTAAGTCGGTTATTACAAACGAGATCAACTCAAGCAACGATAATCCATTGGTTATTCCGGAAGAATCAGAAGCATTTCATAATGGGCACTTTCATGGTCAATATATTGCCATGGCAATGGACCATCTTTCAATAGATCTAACAACGTTATCAAATTTATCAGACCGACGTATTGATCGCCTAATGGACAAAAATCATAGCAATGGGTTGCCCTCTTTTCTCTGCCAAGAATTGCCTGGATTAAGATTGGGGCTTATGGGGGGACAGTTTATGGCAACCTCAATAACTTCTGAAAACAGATCTCTTTGTAACCCTGTTTCTATACAATCATTAACTTCTACAGGCGACTTTCAAGATATTGTGTCCTTAGGACTAGTTGCTGCTAGACGTGCGCAAGAAATTTATACCAATACTGCTTATGTAATTGCTTTTGAGCTAATGTGTAGTGCGCAAGCAGCAGAAATTCGCGGAACACACCTCCTTTCTTCAAGCACAAGCATACTATTCAAAAATACGCGAAAGATTGTCCCATATTTATCGTCTGACGAATGTTTAACTCCTTACTTGGAAAATTTGGCGTTGGCTATTAAATCTAGCGAGATACTTTCAGGGCTAGACAACGAAACCAGCTTTTAAAAGTTATAAATTTTAAGAGGTAATATGAATAGTTCAATTTTAATTGCCGACCAGGTTGATCTAGATGCAAGTTGTTATATAAGAAATTCATCTTTACAAAATAGCTTTGCGAGAAGAATTTTAAAAAATTATCGCATTAGTCAGCATGCCCATATTTTAGATGTTGGATGCGGCGATGGCAGAATTACCGCAGAACTGGCAATTCATGCAAAAAAAGGGTCTGTAATAGGGCTAGACGCATCACCAAGCATGATAAAATCTGCCTTCTCCAATTTTCCAAAAACGAAATACCCTAATCTTGATTTTCGACTAGGAATGGCGGAAGATGTCTCATTTTCTCAACAATTTGATCTTATTGTCTCCTTTAGCTGCTTTCATTGGCTAAGAGACCCTGAAAAAGCAATTCGTCAATTGAGTTCTTCACTAAAGCAGCACGGCGAAATGCTAATTTTGACATATCCAAAGGAATCTCCTTATTATAAATATTTACAAATCGCTCTCAAAAATTATCCCGATTATTACCCTCTCTCCGCAAACAATACAATGTTATCAGCTAAAGAATACAATAAAATTATTAAGAAAAATAATTTAGAAATTATAGATTTTAAAAAACACAACCTGTTTACTTCTTATAATAATCCCAACGAAATCCAGCAATATATTAAAGGCTGGTTAAGTAATTACGTTCAGCTCCCTGAATATTTACAAGATTCATTTCTGCAAGATGTAAGCTCTACTGTCACCAATGATCCTGCCACGCACAGGGGTAAAAAAATAACCATCCCATACACGGCATTGGTAATCAAAGCCCGAAAACAAGAGTAAAGTGGCGAGGGGCATCCTCTTACCCACTCCTTCCATTCTCAATCCTATCAGCATCTTTTCTTATCTTTTCGTATATTGAGTATGGAATCCAAGAGATAACAAATGCAATAAATGAGAACAGAACAATATAATTAAAACTAATTTTGAAAAACCCGAATAGAATAGCAACAATTGAGGCAAACAAAAAACCACCACTATCTGCAGATACTATTAACCCAAAACCCTGCCCCTGTTTATGCAGCTCTCTGTCTTTTGAAAAAAGAGAAAGTATCGAAGGACTTAAAAATGCATTTCCAATGGTATAAAAAAAATAACAAACAGAAATCAACAAATGAATATTTTTTGTAAAATTTATAAAAACAAAATATAATGACAGAGAAGAAATTGTAATAACAAACGCACTTCTTATAATCTTTTCGTCTTTAATTTTTTTACAAAAACCCAGTATTGCTACTCCTATTAAGTATCCTAGCATCATTACAATTACAGTATCTATATATTGAGTTTGAAAATCAGTCAGCAAAATGAGTACACTATATTGAGAAGTTGCCCACAGAAAATATGCTAACAATCCTAATCTAGTACTTCGCTGGTATACATCTTGTAAAAGAGCCTTGAATTCAGAATGAGCAAGCCTTAGAAAGGCAATTTTTTTATTATGTATTTCGAAACGCATTTTTTTATCCCTTACATCACGAAAAAAAAACGCACAACATAAAATGCATACAACAAATATGATTATTGGCATGCCTTCTAGGGATAACCAGGAATAGCCTGATATTTTTTTAGCTCCATACATACTCGAGATTGCTAAAACCATATATCCAACCGCATACGCTCCAGTTGATAACGCTAAAGAGAATCGTAGATTTTTTTCCTGAGTATCCGCCAATGCGCCCCATGCTAAAGGTACAGTATTTCCAAAAGTCCCCTTCATAAGAGCTACAAAAGCAAGAATAATGATAGAGAGAGAACCAGGGGACATTGCATAAAAAAGAAACAACAGACTTATCAAGGAAACTGTCAGAGCTACAATCAGACTTTTTTTTCTACAATAAAAATCAGAAAAACCAGCTTGTATAGGAGCAGCCACCATTTGTAAAATTAACATTCCCATAGACAACATAAAAGCGCTAGAAGAAGAATGTGCTCCAAAAACTCGTAATATAGAGTTGTCGGCTACGACGTCCGCGAGTATAAAAAATATTAAAATGGGCAAATATTTATTCATATCAAATCCTTCAAGCTAAACAAAGCCGTTCTTTACAATATTCAATCAATATTCGATAGCATCCACGTTAGTGACATCTAGGAAGCTCTCTCTACAAATCACCGAAAGTGCACAAGAAACTCCTTTTTTACACAGGTTAGGCATAACCTGCATATTACTGGATATACTCATATTTTACCTTGTACTACTTCCCTTGTATTTTGCGAACTACAAAGCCCTTAAACGAAAAGGTCTAATTGCCACAAACCAGATTCTCTATTCAATCTGACCATGGGACATCCCCCACAACAAATTC
The DNA here is from genome assembly GCA_023265455.1 of Parachlamydiales bacterium. GTDB lineage: Bacteria > Chlamydiota > Chlamydiia > Chlamydiales > Rhabdochlamydiaceae > PALSA-1444. Next base: position 62,774 of record JAHFTQ010000004.1, on the reverse strand, counting down.
GTCTAAATCCATTGTAAGCTGAAAAATCTATTTCAAAGCAAGCCTTTGCTACACAACAATATTCTCTCTGATGAGTGACACTGAGAAATTTAAAAATTTCGCTCAGTCGGTGCTTTTCATTTTTTAACTGATCGGGCTTCTTCGCTGCCGACCAAAATTAACTTCACCATCTTTGATGATTTTGTTGCTATAAATGTTCGAGCAGCTTTAGCATGTCAATACATCATCCTGAGACAGGACCCCGGAAAGATTAAAACAATGGCAGTATTTTAATGCCTTATCAGAGAATCCGTGAACTATGAGAACCTTAAACGAGCTGCTTGAAGAAGCAAAATGGGGAAAGTTAACGAAAGATGAAGTGGACTATGTTGTTCACAGAATCAAATCCTCCACTCCTGAAGAAGAGGATGATGATATTTATACTTTACTGCATATACTAGGAAAATCAGGAAACAAGCAATACAGGAAATTAGTTGAAGAATTCCTGTATTATCCCACCTTTCCAATGGTTTCTTCTATTGCACTTAGAACATTATGTACTTATTGGGGCTATGCCCAAGATTACTTAAATGAGCTTAAGGTATTTATTAAAGGTGTTGAATGGGATGATGGACAAGTGCGTTTAATAGCTATAAGTACTACAGGTGAATTTTTAAGAAATCATCCAGAAAAAGAATTGCTCCAACTATTAATTGATAGTCTCATTGTTGAAAACAAAGAAGAAAATGAATCGATAGAACTTTATCGTGATGCTGCATATGAAGCTCTAGCCCGAGCAGTAGGTGAAGAATGGTCAGATCTTTTGAAAGATGAAAGACCCAGCCCTGTAGTGCTAGAAAAAGTTTATCGTATGTTGCAGACCATAAGCTCATCGAACGAACAGAATTAAAACAAGCGAGAGTGTTTATGATCTTACCTCTGCCTATAAGTAATTGTTCGCTTACGAAGAGTCGCTTTGGTGAAGCTTCAGGAATTTTTTTGATATCCAGCTCGTTAAATGCTTATGAAAAAGCAACAGTTTTATCAGTAACATTGCTTAAATTGGCACGACCTATCACTTTACCTTATACAGATCTGGAGGGTCGCATTATTCAGCTATGGAAATACAAAAACTCACTTATTGCCTCCTTAAGAACAATGACAACTTTCAGTATTCTATCTGGCAGTAGAGTCTATAACGCACTTCAACCTCAAGAAAATAATACCGCCCTTCTGGAAAGACTTGAACAAGCAGGACTTAGAGAATGGCATTTTGGTTATAAGCAAGACACTGGTGAAATTGCTGTTTGGCCCTTTTTAATTGCCGCTGGAAGATTTGGTGATAAAAGAAGTCGTTTTCAACAAAACATTGATGGTCAAAAGGGACATCTTCAGCGTAGTGATTTAAAAGCTGCTTGGCGAGAAGATTCACGAGGGGAAGTGGTTGCCAGGAGATCCGACGGAATCCCATATGACCATATTACAGAAGTTCGAAACGCTCAACGGGGCCTTAAAAATACAATAAACGATATTCGACGACAGCTGCAGCGCAATGATCATCCCCCAGAAACACGTGCTAGACTTCAAAAAGAATTATCACAAGCCAGTCGGCTGTTAGACCATTCAGAAGGCTATATCAAATCTCCAGTAATGAAAAGTCCTGCCTCTAGGAATTTCTCGCAAATCCTTCAACAAACACGATTAACCGACTCTTATAGGGCCTCTAATCCACAAAATCCCATTTCAGCAAAAGGAGGAACGGGAGGAGAGATCGGGGGCGTGGCTTGCAGTACGTCGTATATTGAGGGGCTTTTTGCTTCGCCCGAGTCGATGTTTGAAGAGGAACATTTCTTCTTTTTGCCAAAGGTTGGAGAAGAGGATCGATTACCGTTTAGTAATCAGGAACTTCAGCAGATTTTGAGGGAGTTGGCTGTTGGTATTTATGTCCATAGTGCTGTCCCTTTCTTTAGCTTGCATTTCAATCAAGAGAGCGATCTGTTTCCGGTGATTCATCCGTATTATGAAAACACACTGGTAGGAAGAGTAATTGGAATGCTCGATTACATTATGAAGGGATACCTTAATGGGGGAATCTTTGAGGAAGATTTCATCGATGCGTGGTATCGAGACTCTAACTGGGATAAAAAATCGGAATCGGCTCTGACAAAGTTGATCGATTTTAGGCAATATTGTGAGGAAAAGCTTAAAGGAGACGACAAGCAGTATCGCTCACTCCGAGACCTTCAGAGGTTCAATGAACTGACCGGCCTTGGAACTTTGGATGAAAAATTAGAGAAAGCTGCGGAAATGGTGGGTGTACTCCAAGAAGTAGAGCCCGAGGAGCTAAAGCACTTTCATGGGTTTTCTAATTCTTTTAGAATTATTGCCAAACAAAACAGTGTACGGAAGGAAGGCACTGTCTTTTCCATCGATGCAGACTTTGATGTTCTTTACACTATTAACCCTTCTCCTCAGTATCAGGCTGCCCTTGAGATCTACCAGAGAAAGTATGGAAGATTTCCACCATCTTACCGAAAAATGCTTGGTGTCTATAAGATCATGTGCACCCGTATTCATGACCATATGGTGAAAATGCCTCTTTGTCGGGAATACTTCTCAATGCTCTCAGTGATGAACTTTTTTTCAGGTTATTTTTCAACGCTGAAGAAGCACCGGATTATCCCTACTCTGGCTCCTATGGAAATTGAAATACCCAAGGGATGCCCTCCTCTTTTTCCTCATCTTCCCATAACGAACTTGGTAAAGGAGACTATTAAGTACAATCCTGTTTCCCATATGAAAAAAGTCCTGCAATCCAACTCTGTGTTGATTGAAAGATATCTTCTTGACCAGTTTGAGGGTTTTAAAGGCTATACTCTTATGACCCCCAACTATTATGACGCTTCTACCAAAGATCAACTTTTAAAAGTTTGGACAGCAACGTTTAATGACTGTGTTGCAGAATTATCCAGTTCTCACTTACGCCGCTATTTGATAAAGTCAAATTTTAAAGATATCCAGTCTGAGCCCTTAGAATTGCTCGGGCAAATAGCCAGAACATTCCTGCAATCGCTTCGTAATAGTGACCCTTCTATCAAACAAGCGTCAGGAAAAGGGGTTGTCGCATGGTTTCTTAAGACTTATCAAGCCGATCCAGACCTCAATAAAACCATTGAAATAGCAACACTCCCACTAAGTATTCCCAGAGTTAAAAATGAGCTCTCGTCAGATGAAATCGAAGCGGGGAAAAGGATTGTCGGGGGATGCGGGATAAAGCTTGAAAAATATACGATCAGCCCTTCGCCAGAAAGCACTGCTATTTTGCAAAATAACTTCTCCTTTTTGAAGGCTTTAAAGCCAGAGAGTTGGGAAATGATATCTAGCGATGAGACTCATAGCTCTCGGGGAGCCATTTTTCGTCTGATGCTGGAAGATGTTCCCGTATGGCTCAATGAGGATTATTCCTGGATGGAGTCTCTTCTGGTAGTACCTCATGGAAGAAATGCATTGCATGAGGCCGTATTAGCCGAAGATGTATCCGGTGTAACATCCGAGTTGGAAAAGGGAGCATCCTGTCTTGCGGAAGATGCTCATGGCTATTTGCCGATCCATTATGCAGCGATGCAAGGAAATCTCGAGTTGCTTGAAATTTTATTGCAAAGAGAGCCTAAAACGCTGAATGCCATTAGTCACTCACGTGCAACGCCGCTGATGGTCGCCATCCAATCCCACCAAACGAAGGCTGTAAGATTTTTGATGGATAGAAAACCTCAGATGATCTCATTAGCAGGGGGATATACTCCGCTGCACGCTGCATTACATGAAGGTCATTTGGATGTCATTGAAACACTTTTAGACTATCCGCCTCTGATTTTCTCCTGCTTAAACGAGCTTGCAGAAGAGGGGGGAACTCCTTTGATTCTGGCGTGTGAGCTCGACTCTCCTCTTATAGTTCAGCGATTGATGAAATTGGGAGCCGATCCTCGCATCGCTAGAAAAAATGGAATCACACCAATTGAAATTAGCATCCTACGAAATTGCGCTTCTGTTCTTGAATGTTTATTACCTCACGCCACCCCTAGTGAGCATGCCATTGCAACAGCGTCTCAAGAAGGTTCTGTTAAAATTCTTGAACTCCTTGTGCAAACACCTGTTTTTTATGCTTATAGAGATGGATATCAAGATACGGCTTTGCATGTGGCAGTTAGAAATGGTCATGTCTCAGAGTCTCTTGTCATTATCAGGAATTGTCAAGATCGGAGCTACCTGAACCAAAGAAATGAAGGAAATGAAACTCCTTTGAATCTCGCGGCTAGCTTAGGACTTTGGGAAATCATCCATGAATTACATCAGAAAAAAATAGAAATACATGTGCCTCCTCTCTTGCGCACGGAATATCACAGCGTTCTTAAAGACATTTTCGATCAAAGATCTTTCACAACTGCTGAACTTCAGCATTATCTCGAGATTGCCGTTGAAGCAGGTAATTATATGGCCATCACTCAGGTTTTAGAGCCTAGAGGAGTGAAGCTAGAAAATTTCAAGAATTCCAAGGGGTGGGGACTGCTTCACTGCCTTGCTAAATCAGATGGAATTTTTCTGTTTCGGCGATTAATGATGAAAGCGAATGACTTCTTGCTCCCTCTTTCCATGGAAGGGAATAAAACGCTCCCTTACCTTGCAGCAGAACATGGCAGTGGAAGGGTACTGAAATTTCTTCTGGAAAATATCAAAAAGAATCAACTTGCTTTGCACCAGTTTTATCATCGGCATCCGCTTTATGCGGCCATTGAATCGCGCTCCGTAGCCAATACCGCCCTTATGCTTGAATTATTCAGCCATGAAAAATTAGAAAACATTCAGCTTGATAAAGAAGGGACTCGGCCTGTGCATCTCGCAGCACGCTTAGGATTAAAGGCGATTCTTAAATTACTCATTGCAAAGGGCGCCGATCTTTCAGTTAAGGATGCCAAAGGATGTATATCTCTCGACTATGCTGTACAAGCCAAGGCAATTGAAATCGTTAAGTTTCTTCTTAAAAAAGAAGGTGTCTCTATCACACCTACCGCTTTGTTGTGGGCAGTCACTCAAAATGATCCCATTACACTGCAGCTGATTTTTCAAGCACATCCTTCTCAAGATACTCTCAATCAAGCTTTGATAATGGCTATTGAGAACCATGATAGCGCTTCATTTTCTGTGTTGCTCAAGCAGGGGGCATCCTTAGATGCGTTAACAAAGGAAGGACTCACACCTTTGCTGTTGGCAAGCCAGAATGGAGAATTTGAGGTATTAAAAGAAATTCTTAAAAAACCACCTGGCAATCAAAAAGATGGAAAAGGCAATGGTTCTTTACATCTAGCCTGCATGGGAGGTCATACCCATTGTGTTCATCTTCTTCTTCAAGCTGGATATAAGGATGAAAAAAATAAAGAGGGCAAAACAGCTTTGGAGTTGGCAAAATTTCATAGAGCGATTCGAACGCTCCTTCAAGGAGAGAAAAACGGCCCAAATCAGCATCTAGATGCCTTGGTCGAGGCTGTACAAAAAGAAGATTCTAACGCCGTTCACACCCTCTTAGTAAAGCTGAATCCCACTGAAGTTCTTTTCATTGAGAAGGACCAAAGTTGGGGAACTCCTCTTCAACTGCTGTTGCAAATGGGCAACAAAACCATTATCCAATATGTGATAAAAGAATTCTTTCTTCACTCGGAGATTCGAGATCGTGCAGGGAATACATGGGCTCATCGTATCATAGAGATAGGTCTTTCCCCTTTAAATGTCGTCAAGATTGACTTGACCACCCCCAATCACAAGGGAGAAGCGCCTCTCCATTATGCAGCTAGAATTGCAACCCCCGAATTTTTAGGCGCCCTTTTAGATCGATTGACTCCTTCTTGCTCTGAACCTGTAGACAAAAAAGGTCAGACTCCCATCTTCCACGCAATTCAATGTGAAAATGAGAAAAATATCGAGATTCTCATGAGAAAGGGTGCAAATCTAAGACACTATGATCATGACCTACTAACGCCGCTTTTAAAGGCTTGCAAGGAACAAAATTTAGCTGTTGCTAGACTACTCCTGAAAAATGGTGCCGATCCTAACCAGGCGGGGACCCTGGATGGATTTACCCCCTTACATTTTGCTTGCATCCAGAAGAATCATGAAATTTTCTTAGCTTTATTAGCCTCTGGGGCTCGATATAATACAAAAACAGATGAGGGAATGAATCTTGTCCATTTGGCAGCTGCACATGGAAATCATCGACTACTACGTTTTCTTGCAGCAAAGGGGATGTCTTTTAAAACTAAGGACAATCGTGGTTTTCAACCGATTCATGCAGCTGCATCTCTAGGAAAAACAGATACTTTAAAAATGATCGCCTCATTGGATCCAGAAACCCCCCATCTTCCCTTAGAATTAGAAAAAAACAACACCTTTGATAAAGAAGATAAAAAAATGTCGACTTTTTTAAATGGAGTAACTCCTCTTCATTTGGCAGCTGGCATGGGGACACCGGAGACAGTTAAGATGCTCTTAGATCTGCGTGCGGAGCCCGAGGCAAAGACAACGGCAGGGGCTAGTGTTTTCTCCTTTGCAGCTCGTAATACGGCTGCACCACCGATACTTGACCAATTTTATGCCTATAAGTTTACACAAAGGCTGCATGAATTGTCCCCGGCGATTATGGGCGCAATCGCTGAAGATAACTTGGATGCTGTCATCTCACTTTACAAGCAAGGAGTTCCAATTAATGCTGAGCTTAATGGGGGATTCCCGGGACTTCATTTGGCATGTCAGTCCAGAGCTCTTCAGTGCACCCAATGGTTTTTGCAAAATGGCGCTGACCCTTTTTTCCGTTGTGTGACAGGCAGAAATGCATTTGAAATTGCTGCCTCTGAGGGTTCCTATGAACAATTTAGTTTTCTGCTGGAATATGCGCAGCCCAACCTTGATCAATTAAATAATCGAGGAGAAACATTGATGCATCTTGCGGCTACGGCTGGTCAGTTGCAGCATGTGATCCTTCTAATTTTATACGGAGCCTCCATTGATATCACCGATATCCAAGAGCGCTCTCCTCTCTATCTTGCCGTCAAAGGAAATCATTTGGGAGTAGCCAAGGTATTGCTAGCTTGTGGGGCTCATATCCATACACAAAATCTTCAAGGAAAATCAGCCCTCGACTTAGTGTCTGACATGCAAAGTCCTCTTCAAAAATGCCTGGTAGAATTTGAGGCTATTTTAAAGAACTCTCGACCTAATGAATCTCGACTTCATCGAGCGGTCAAATTTCAAGACCCTCTTAGCGTAAAACTTTTAACGCACCTGGAAAAAGTTAATCAGCAAGACTGTGATGGAATAACTGCTTTACATTTAGCAGTCAAAATGGCTCAAACTCCTTTGGTTCTGAGTTTGTTAGATAATGGCGCTGAGGTGAATATAGCTGACAATGAAGGACGGTCACCATTATGGTATGCGGCTGTTGGTTCACAAAACCAGATTGTTATGAAGATTCTCATGCAAGCAGGAGCTGATCCTCTAGCAAAGGATCATTCTGAGTTAACTATCACGGAACAAGTGAAAAAAAAGAAATCCTAGAATTCTTGAATCGAAAATTTTAAGGACAATAAATGTCGATAACTAATTATATTTATACAAATATATCAAATAGTTTTTCTGGGCATAAACTTGCTTTAATCAATGAGCAAAAAATTTTGGATTGGGACGTTTATCCACTTTTAATAAGTCAAACAGAATTAAAAAATGTGCAAATGGACCATATTATAAAAATCCTCAGCAAAATCTCGAAACCTTATTCCAAAATGGTGGCTTCCAATAATACTGAGCCATGCTCTTGTATTCGTGTGCTTGAGGAGTCTTATTCCCGAGCCATAGGTCAGTACATCGAAGAGTTAGAACTTGCTTCCAAGAAAGATCTGCAAATTATCAATAGCCTAAATGAAACATACAGTGTGACGAACCCTACAATAGCATTACTTGCTGGTTCTGGAATTGTCATAGGGATGAGTCGATTATGGGAAAAACTCCCCAAGAGCCCACCTGGCTCAAATGCCACAGGTATCGCAGCTTTATTTTGCGGAGCTGCAACTACAGGATATTTTATAAGTCATACAATATTAAATACCTACATCTCACGTGAAGGAAGTGTTCATCGCATTGAATGGCTGCAAAAAATTGATAGCTTAGAGAAAGAGCGTTTAAAAGCATTCAAAGTCGACCTTGAGAGGGAGCATAAAAAATTGACTGAAGAGCTTAGAGAACTCGAAAATGATGGAGAAACTGACATTGCAATAGCAGAAAATCTGCGTCAGATTTCAGGGCTGTTTATTCAATTATTTCCACTTGAAAATCTCATCTAGTTTATGACAACAAAAATAGGGCATACTAATAGCATTTCTTTATTAGATCAGATAAAGAGTCCAGGGAAAAAATTACAAGAGTATCTGTACCATTTATCCCTATCCTCGGAGAAAGAAACGGCTGAGACCATCCTCAATTGTCTGAAGTTCTGTGATACTCATGAGTTGTATGCTACTGCTGACGATTTTTTTCTGGCTCTTTTGAATCAGCAAAGCTCACAGTTGAGTCAAAATTTAAACAAAGTTCTAACAATATGTCAAAAAGGATTGGCATCTCCATTTTATAAATGCGTTTCTACTAGAAAAATGAATTATTATTCCCCTGAGAAATTAATAACAATTATAGAAGTTTTTTGTAAAATTCTTGGCCAAATAGATGCGCCTCTTATCGCCTTACAGAATTGCCCCTATTTTGATGAAGGAGGTGAAGAATTTCTAGAACAGCTCGCCAGAGGATCTATCTATCACACTCTTCAAGAGCAACAGTTATCCGTTCTGCCAGTACCTCTACGTAGCGAACTTTTAAGGTCTAAATTTAGCTTAATCGAATTCAAATCTAAAATCATATGCTACCTGACATCGCTTCCCGAAAAAAATCGCCTCAAGTTGAACCTTTACATTAAGTTGTTCCATTATTTAGACAGCGATCCATCCCTTTATAAATTCAATGCACAAGAGAAAATCGAACTAGTGAAATTGTTGATAGTAGCTTCTACTCGGGAAAGTGAACCCATTTCTCAGCATTATGCCTTAGAGCACTTTCAGGGAATTCTTAAGGAGGCGCTACTGTTTTATGAGGAATGGGGAGAAGATTTATTACTATCTTTTTGCTCAGCAATTTACAAAAATGAGCAACCCAGTTTGGAAAATCTCCAACGAACTTTATGGTTAATAAATCGCAACTCTCATGAAAACGACAATGAGGGTTTGCACAATCTGATAAAGGGCTTTATTGCCCGTGAATTTTCCTTTTCACAACTTTTGACACAATTAGCTGCTATACCCTCCAGCGCCCATTTGGAGCAGAAAGTTGCTCAGGATGAAGTTTGCAACATCATTTCCCGATTTAAACAAGATCCTAGTGTTTCTGTTCCTCTTCCAGAGCATTCTCTGAATCAGATTGAAAAACAATATAGAACTATTCAAGAATATTGCAAAAAATGGCAGGCATTTTCTTCTGGAGAATTAATCAGCCTTATTAATACGATAACCGAAGATAATATCCTTCAATTGATAAGTATTGGAGTGCTAGCAATCCGCCTTCATTTTCAAATAAATTTACATAACACTCAAATCCTCACAATATTGGGACTATTAACTTATGAAAAAGGCTGCATTGCTCAGGTGAAAACAGGAGAAGGGAAATCCATGATTATTGCCCTAATGGCCTTCATTATGGCAAAGCAAGGCAAGACTATTCACATCATTTCTTCAGCCCGATCTTTGGCTATTCGGGACCATGAAAAATATGAGAAGTTCTTCTCCATTTTTGGGATTCGCACATCGCATATTTGTTTAGATAATCAACAGCCCTGCCATTTTCTAGGACAAATTCTCTATGGCACCGCCACAGATTTTGAATTTGCCATCATGCGTGAAATGATCGACTTTACCCCTCTATTCCCTAAGCAATCTTTGCCTGTCGAAAGGTCTCAGCGTTTTGATTGTATCATTGTCGATGAAGTCGATAATTTGACGATCGATACAGCATTAAATAAAGCTCGATTGGGATACCCAGCTGAATTAACTTTTGATTGGATCTACTCCCCTCTATTTCATTTTGTTCAACAAAATTTTACCGCTTCACAGAAAGAAATTCTTAATTCAAAATCTACAATTGAAAAGCTGCGACAGCATTTGCAACAATATAAAAATGGCGCATTTCATGCGCATGCTGAAAAATTGACTGATAAGCAATTAAATTCATGGTTGAGTTCTGCTTTTCAGGCCTTGTATGAGTTCCAAGAAGATCAGGATTATATCGTTGAGAACAAAAGCGAACTTGTCAAAAAAATTGTCATTGTTGACGCTGCTAACACAGGTAGACTTATACAGGCAAGCCGTTGGTCGTATGGTCTACATGAATTTCTAGAAGTTAAACATGATATTGAGGTCGAACAAGAGAGTCTGACTCCTCTCTCTTTATCCCATGCAGTTTTTTATCCTATGTACGAGAAACTTTATGGTCTTACAGGCACCCTAGGTTCAGTCATTGACAGACAAGAATTAAAAGACATTTATGGAATTGAGGGGTTTGATGTTCCGACTTATCGGATTCCCCAACGACAAGATAGTAGACAACCTCTTATTTTAAAATCAGATGAAGAATATTTATCTACCATCATAGACAAAATCCAGGGATTGCAAAAAAAGGGACGACCTACATTAGTTCTCTGTAAAACAATAGAAGATTCAGAGTTTTTTTCAAAAGCCCTACAAAAGCAATCTATTCCACACGAAATGCTGAACGAGAAACAGAAAAAAAGCGAAGAGAAGATCATCGAGCATGCAGGTATGCCTATATCTGTTACCGTTGCCACTAATACCGCAGGTAGAGGAACAGATATTAAACTATCCTCTCTCAGTGAAAAAAACGGTGGATTACATGTTCTTTTGACATTTGACCCTGAGTCTCAACGGGTAGAAGATCAGGCAAGAGGGAGAGCCGGCCGACAAGGACAGCTAGGCTCTTCAGAAATCATCCTCTCTGCTGCTAGATTGGGATTATCCGAAGTCAATGATGAAAATATTCAGAAATACGTTGAGCGTATTCAAGATCAAAGAGAATTTTCTGCTAAAGCGAGACGCCATACCCATATTTGTCGAACGGGGCTGGAGCGCCACCTTTTTTCATTGACTCTAAAGTTCTATGAGAGCCTAGAAAAATTTATGCAGTTGATTAAAAATGAGAAATTTTTGCATGAAAAATCCGTTTCGTTAGGAAATAGAAAACTAACCCAAGCCCCACCTACACTTAATGAAATCTTAGCCCCTGGCGATGATTATATTGCCAGTGAAGTTATTAAATTGATGATGAACAAATTGCCAACTGCTACTCCATGGAAAAATTTATTGGTTTTGATGTTCGACAGAGTTAAAAATAAAGTTATTGTAAACTGGTCATTACAATTCTACAAGATTGCAGAAGAGATAATTACTCGATCTAATTTTGCACAAAACGACATTGAAGTTCTGCTAGAAAACGCTTATAAAGTATATCATGAAACATGGCAAAGATATATCAATCCTTCTGGAAATGGAATTATTGAATACATTCGCGATATTACAGCCCTTAAACTCAAAAATATATAAGCTCAGAATAAATTCATAGCAAGAAAAAGCCAGCTAAGGCTGATAGACTGTAGGGGATGAAGTATGACCATACGCTCGAAAGATTTTGCATCTCAGGCTCTTTGTACCGTTGTTTATTCTCGCCTTAATAATTTGAAAAACCATTCAGAACAAGCTCTGATAAATTGCCAAGGATGTCCAATACGGCCCTTTTGATTGAACTCAAAGCATTGTTGAAAGGGCTTCAAATTGCCTTCAGGATTGTGTTTACCTGGAACACCGTTATCCAAAATAGCAAATATAATCTTCTTGAAGGCTCCTTTAAAGTGCGTGTCAATGATTTTTTTATAATACTCAGCTATTAATTCAGGGGGATTGGAAAAAGCACCGCACCCAAAAGCTCCTAAAATGACAGTGTCATAACCTTCCTCGTAAGCGACTTTCAATTGCGTTGATAATACTTTAAGAAGCTGTTCTTCATCTTCAGCTCTCAAATAACGCGTTTTCCCATTTATTTTTTCATACCCCGGACGATTTAGTCCTGGGGATACTAACATCCCAACTTCAAAGGGCGCTTCCAGCATTTTATAATTATCATCTTTTCCAGATCGAAAGACGGTCACTTGAGGAACGTGAATCATTCTATTGTTTGTCATCGAAGAGTACTGAGGATTTTTTTCATGTGCTTCTTTTAAATCCACTAAGTTATACATGGAACTTTTTGCAAAGCCACGAGCTTGATCCCACATAAACCCGAATACGTCTGCTCGCCGACATAGCTCTTCTTCTTGGCCATTATTACCCTCTTCCATGGCTCCCCCGGGTTCAAGGGGGCTTGCGAGCATCAAAACAGCAACTTTTTTAGCTCCATTTTTTAGTTCCATTTCCGCTGAGTACAAACAATCTTGTTCGATAACCACAATTTCAGATTTTTCATATCTTTGAAATTGATTATTAGCTGGTGGTGCCTGAGTGGCTGTGGTCATAGTAGTTGTCGTTGTGGTTGTCGTCACCGATGCTGCAGTCGTGATCGTGGAAGCAAGAAACAGGTTGGGGTTCGTAGGAAAATTCAAAACCGCGTTTGCAACAACCCGACTTCCTTCAAGCAACTGTACTCCTGAGCGGAGGAAGATTTTTTTCCCGGATGAGGTTATATAAAACCCCTTAGCTATGGCTATTCCTGTCACTCGTGCAATTGGGCAAGAAAATTTTTTAACCTCTTCGAAGAGAGTGGCTTGTGAAGCAGAAGCAAATACTATTGGTTGAGCCTCTTCGAGTAACTTCTTAAATTCTTCTCGAACAGACGGTGGCAACTGGTCGTATGCCCCATTTTGAATCTTTGAGGAAGAGTATATGCTGGTGTTTTTGTCATTATTGCTGACGATCAATCTACTGAAGTCATTTTCATCAGTTTCAGAGATCCCGTTGGGCAGATTCCCATCTCGAGTCACAATCACTACATGTTTAATCATTCCCTGCATCCCAACAAACCCAGGCTTATCACTAGCGAAATCGGCGCCGCACACGTAGAAGGTTTTTCTACTGTTCTGCTCAGGACTGTTAGGAGTTACCACATGAATCCACTCAAGACCATTCGAATCATCAACATAATCAATATCAAGGCTTTTATCAAATACCTCATCATCCTTAGCTTGCTTAATCGCTGCCCTTAGGAACTCAATTCGTTTTATCCTTGGGATAAGAACTCTGAACATTTCGGTTTGTTCTGCAGGATTTTCATTGTGTTTTTCAATTGATTTATTAGACCACTGGACCTTGTCTTTTAGGTACTGTTCTTCCGATAAGACAACTTTTACTTGATTGATCTGATATCCTTTTTCCACAAGTCGATTCACAGCCAGAGCAATCATATGCATATGCCCCATATGAGCAGGATTTCCAGCCATGGAAACATAAACATCAGCTATTTTCTCTACGTCATTTGTACCCGACTGGGTCTTGATTTGAGGCGTTTCTGGGGTGTTTTTATTTTTGGATTTTAAAACTTCTCTTCTAATCACTCCTACGGAATAAATAACAATACCAGCGATGTAGACCGCGCTTGCTTTCTTTCCAAATAATTCTCGTATTCCTATGGTGACGGCGCTATGTATCATACCAGAAACCAGGCCATAATATGGCCTATTCCATAGACATGCACAAACTAATGTGCCCCCAGCAGTCATTCCTGCAACTACCCCTGCCCTAAAAGAATTCATATTACCTCACGAATGGAAAAATTTGGCTGTGATAGGTTGCTTCTCGTTTGACAGTAGAAGAGAGAGCTTTTCCCATTAACCGGTACTATTCAGCCTTTGTGGAAATTACTATACAGAACCCAAGTCAATAAATCCATTGGATTTTGCTGATTGGGAAACCAGAGCAAATCTATTGAGTGATACATTTGGAGTCGGAAAGGCAATGGGCCGTTTCTCTGGCTTCATCGAGCTTTCTTTGCTCTAACATATCATCCCACACTGAAGCCACCTTTGCTTCTACTTGCTCTTGAATATCAATTTCGATATTCACTTTATCTATAGCGGTTGATTTGTCAGCAAGCTTTTTAAATTCTTTTGAGGTGAGGAGGGGTTGTACTTTTTCCCATACCTCACTGGTAAGGATCTCGATCGTTTGTTCTTTAGTCTCGCTTTGCTCAATGATCAACTCTATATGATCCCGAGTACAACTGTCGATTAAGATTTGGTTGACTTGCTGAAGAATGCGCTGGTAGGGAGTGATCGCCATAGGAACCTATTGTAGTAAATTTTTAGTTAATTTTTTGTCAATAAATGACAAAAATATGAGCAAGTGTAGGCCTAGAACAAATTGATGGCAAGAAAAATGCCGTCTATGGTTTATAGGGAGTAAGGGGTGGAATATGACTTTAAAAAGAATTTTAGGATTGGTGGTCTTGATCGCAGGTGTCGCTATGCTGTTAGTTTCTAACTACATTACTAACCAGGTGGAAGGAGGGAAAGAACAGATAGCTAGCGGAGAAAAGAAGGTTAAGCAAAGTGAGTCTCTTTTTTCCATGAGCCCTGTTGCTGAAGAAGTTGGAAAGGGCCTGACGGGCTCAGCCAAAAAGAAGATCGCAGCGGGTAAAGAAGAAATCATGAGATATGAGGCTATGGCGGAGAAGCTCAAGATCGGGGGCATTGTTGCATCTGCTCTGGGAGTGTTGCTGATCCTGCTAGGTGGAAAGAGAAAATCTTCTAGTCGTTAAGTTCGAACGGATAAAGCACTCGATTCGAGTGCTTAAACCTCCTGTATAGTTTTTTCTATATTTACTGGTAAAAGATCCCGTTGAATTCTATCTGCTGATTGAGGAAAATGGATGGGAACCTTTTACCAGTAAAAAATTATTATGACAGTACGTGTTCGCATTGCTCCATCACCGACGGGCGATCCTCATGTGGGGACCGCTTATATGGCTATTTTTAATGTGATTTTCGCCAAGCATTTTGGGGGAAAGTTCATTCTGAGGATTGAAGATACGGATCGGACGAGGTCTCGTCCTGAGTATGAAAAGAGTATTTTTGATGCGCTGCATTGGGCGGGGATTCAGTGGGATGAGGGACCCGATGTGGGAGGGCCTTTTGGGCCTTACAGGCAGTCGGAGAGGACGGAGATTTATCAAAAGTACTGTCAAGAGTTATTGGACGCGGGGAAGGCTTATAAGTGTTTTGCGACGCCAGAAGAGCTTGCAGAGATGCGAGAGATGAGCGTGAAGATGGGCAAACGGGTAGGATACGATCGAAGGTATCGCAATTTGAGCGCTGCTGAAGTGGTAGAGAGAGAAAAGGCAGGACAGCCTTTCGTGATCAGGTTGAAGGTGCCGCTGACAGGGGATTGTGTTTTTGAAGATGGGATTAAGGGACGGATTTCTTGTCCTTGGGCAGATATCGATGACCAGGTGCTGCTGAAATCGGATGGATTTCCGACGTATCATTTAGCGAATGTGGTAGATGACCATTTGATGGAAATTAGCCATGTGATTCGGGGGGATGAATGGATCAGCTCGACTCCAAAGCACATTCTTTTGTATGAGAGTTTTGGGTGGACGCCTCCGATCTACATGCATATGCCGCTTTTGCTGGGCAAAGATGGAAAAAAGCTTTCTAAGCGAAGGAATCCAACATCGATTTTTTATTACCGCGATAGTGGCTATTTACCCGAGGCGTTCTTAAATTTTATGACGCTGATGGGCTATAGTATGCCGGGGGATAAAGAGATGTATCCTCTTGAGGAAATTATTAAAGAGTTCGATCCAAAACGGATCGGTGTCTCAGGAGCTTTCTTCGATATTCATAAGCTCGACTGGCTCAACCAGCAGTATCTGATCAAGACGATTCCAGATACGCAGCTGTGGGATAAAATCCATGCGTGGGGATTTAATGAGGCGTTTATGTCAAAGCTCATGCCGCTTTGTCATACGCGGATCAAAACGTTTGCAGAGTTCATGGAGCTGTCGTATTTCTTCTTCGTGAATCATCTTCCTTATACGCAAGAGCTGTTTACACCGAGTAACACTCCTCCTGAAAAAGCTGCGTTCTTGCTTCAAGCGATTCTATGGAGTCTGGATGAACAAGAAAACTGGGGTCGATCAGGGATTGAAACGGCTTCAAAAGACGTCGCTGAAGCGTTTGGTGCTCATCATAAAAAAGTGCTGATTCCTCTGTTATATGGAGCGATCACAGGCAAGCACCAAGGACCTCCGCTGTACGACTCGTTTGAGCTATTAGGCAAAGATCGGTGCCGGGCTCGTTTATTGGGCTCCATTGAGTTCTTAGGAGGGATTTCCAATAAAAAATTGGATCTCCTTACGAAGGGATGGACCCAGCGTAATTGCAAAGAGCTTATGGGCTAACCTCTTGAATCTCTTCTGTATGAGTAATATAAGAGCGACGAGAGCCCGTTTCTGCACAACTTGCAAAAGCCAGTAGTAGGATAATGGTGAGATATAAACGCATGTTTTTTAAATATAGGGTTTAAGCTGAAATGTCTAGTCCTAATCGGCTCAATCCATTTTCTGCTGTCATCAAAAAACGGTATCTCCTGACAAAACCAGGATCTACGAAAGAGACGTACCATGTTGTGCTGGATCTGTCACACTCAGGTCTTAAGTTTAAAGTGGGCGATTCGCTGGGAATCTATGGCGATAACGATCCCATCTTGGTCCAGCGGCTGATTGCCGCTCTGAAAGTAGCGCCAGATACCCTCATCCTGCATCCTCGCTCAGGGGAAAGGATGACGTTATGGTCTTTTCTTTTGAAAAAAGCTCATATCTCTCGTTTGACAGCAGCGTTCTTAAACATGGTGCCCCCGATTGAGAACGCTGAGGTTTACTTAGCCACGCATGATGTTCTTGATTTTCTATTAGAGTTTTCTGGCTTCAACCTTCAAGAGTTAGTTGCGGCATTTTCTCCACTCTTACCTCGTATGTATTCCATCGCCTCTTCTCCGCTGATGCATCCGAATGAGGCGCATTTGACTGTTGCGGTCTCTTCTTATGAACACCGAGGTGAGCTCCGGTATGGTGTGGCAAGCCATTTTCTATGCCATCTAGCAGAGGTGGGGAAGACTTCTATTCCGTGTTATGTTCAGCCAGCGGCTCATTTTACGATTCCTGAAGATGACAAGGTGCCTCTCATCATGGTGGGTCCAGGAACGGGGATTGCTCCTTTTCGGGGGTTCTTGCAAGAGAGAACCATCCGCGGCTCTTCTGGAAAACATTGGCTCTTTTTTGGAGAGCGGCACCGGTTGCATGATTTCTTTTATGAAGAATACTGGAATGGGCTTATCCAAGAAGAGAAGCTGGTGCTCGATCTTGCATTTTCTAGGGACCAAGAGAGTAAGGTCTATGTCCAACATCGGCTCTATGAAAAAGGAGCTGAGATCTGGGAGTGGTTAGAGCAAGGGGCTCATTTTTATGTCTGCGGAGAGGCCGATCCGATGGGGAAAGATGTCGAGGCAACTTTGCTGCGGATTAGTCAAGAGTTTGGCGGTCTTGCTGAAGACAAAGCTCGCCCTTTCTTAAAAGAGCTCCGCCGTCAAAAGCGGTACCTAGCGGATGTTTACTGACACTTTAAAATCAGTAGGTTGGGTGAGAATAAAGTATTTACCTGATTTTTCCGGTTTGCCTCGCAAAGAGATAAATTTTCCATCTCTATGAGCATCGCATGCCACTTTATACTCTTCAGATGATAATGAAGCACGGATGAGAGCTGGTTTGCCTTTTTCGGTTTCCCATTCAATCACAATCATTCGATAACCGTTATCAGAAGCTCCCGGATCATCGAGATCTTCTCCGCTGATTTTATTATCATCTCGAAGCTGAACAATTCTACCAACTATCGTCGTATCTTGAGATTCAGAACTTCTGCGTAGAGTTTTGGCAGCACTTTCAAGAAAAGGAAGGGCCGACTCGGAACTGAAACGAATATTCCTTGTAGTTTTTAATTTTTCTGGCACATCGTATTCTGGAGACCAGGCAAAAGAAAACTCCATCTGATGGTCTTGAATAGAACTCACCAAATCCATCATTGTTTCATATAAATTAGCATTGAACCCTAATTTATAATCTTTTACTAAAATTTCAACATCAGCCTCTTGAACTGCCTGACGAATAGTCAGCATCCCCTGTGCTATCCGTGTCATAACCCGACGCTCAAAAGGGATTTGTGCTGAATTTTCAGAAAGTGCTGGTGTCATAGGCATTTCAAGCGCTAACCCAAAGCTTCCAATAAACGTTTGGCCAAATCGGCATTTTTCTAAGATTTTTTTTCCAATACTCCTGCCTTTTGCAAAAAAAGGTTGAACCTCTTCTTCAAGACATGCGGAATACGATACGAGAGCGCTGAGAGTACTAATGACTTTATTGGCCATTGCAAGAGGAATTGTCGAGATGTTGGAAGAAGTGATAATCCTTTGCCGAAAAAAATCAGACCCTAGACTCATCACTGTTTCCTCGATATCATGAACTGTACAATCTTCAATAGCTGACAACAACTTCAAGGCTTTAGCTATCCTAGAAGGAACATCTTCAAATGTTTCGTTTATAGGAAGGACGATCTTCGCTGGACGATTGATATCGTCAACGGGCCCTTCATAAATTAATACATTTTCCATGGGGCTTGGGATGAGTCGCCAGTTTTTAACTCGCAGAAATCGTTTTAACGCATCTAGCCGAACACATGGATTATTAGTTAATATCATACAAATTGTCCTACTGATGTTCTTTCCAATAACCTTTGGAGCTCTCCAGGTGTCAACATTTGCTCCTTTGGTATTTTCACTGTAGCAGAGTAGATATTGGTTGTTGAAGAAGAAATCGATGTCCAATAACAACATTTTCTAATAACAAGTTCGTCCTCTGATAGTTCTAGCCAAGATTCGGGATGGGGTGGTAGCACTAACACAATCAAAATTGCAGGAACAGTATTAGGCCGGTCTGCTCGATATTTTAAAAAATTGACCATTCGGGCATCTAAAGGAAAGCTAAGACCATCTTCTTTGATCACATCGCGACTGGTTGCCTTGAGTTGAAAATCCAGTACTGTTCCGTTTTCATATCTTTGCCCATTTGAAATAAAGACTTCATGAAAAGATCCATCGATACCATAATCATGGCTGCGGTCTTTTATACTCAAAATGACGCCCGCCTTAGCACTGATCGCCTGAATATAGGCACGACTTAAGTCTTCTTTGGTATGTTCGACCGTGATCATATGGAACATTTTACTCGATAGCAGTATACTTTTCAACAATCATGTTACACATCGCCAATACGTCGTTTGAACTAGAGCTCGCAGAAGAGCAGATCCCTGACATTAGCGTGTTAATTCAATCTCATCCGATTTTTCTTCAGTTACAATTTTTGCCGCTTCTTTATGCAAGACCTGAAGATGGCATGGCTGTCACACATACTCCGTCTCCAGCTTTTACAACGCCACGTTGGCATCTGTTGGAAGAGACTCAGCTACCGTACGACCGTGTGGAATCTTGGGGCGCTTCTCGAGCGATTAAAGTGTGGGCAGACAAGCGCGGCCTTAGCTATGCCATGCCGCCGTGGGATGTCGTGAAGCTGGTCAACTCCAAAGCGTTTTCGTTCGTGCAAGCAAGTCAGCTTCCCGGTGCAACCCTTGTTCACTCCTGGGAAGAGCTGCAGCAGTGGATCCATCGGACGAAGGGTCCGCGTGTTTTAAAGAGCTGCTTTGGTTTATCGGGGAAAGGTCATCTATTTTTACCAACTGATCCTGAGAGACTGAGAAAATTCGCGGAGAAAGAATTTGCAGTGGGCCGTCCTCTAGTTGCCGAGCCGTGGGTTCAACGGAAGCTGGATTTTAGTACGCAGTGGATAATTCATCCCGATCAAAGAGTGGAAGAGATTGGATCTACTCGGCTTATCAGTAATGAGAGAGGACAGTACTTTGCAAATCATGTGGGTGATGTTTTTGGAGATGATCTTGTTCATTTGCATCGTCATCGAGAAATCGTTTTTCCTGTTTTGCAAAAGATGGGAGCTCTGGGATATTTTGGCAATGTGGGCATCGATGCGATGGTGTGGGGAAATGATCATTTGCATCCGATTGTTGAGATCAACGCGCGTAAAACAATGGGATGGATTGCACTGGAATTATTAAAACATCGTTTCCCAAAACAGTCGATTGCTTTAAGCTATGTGACCGAAAGCACTGAAGATAGCCTGCTTCCCTCTGCCGTCCTTAACAAAGATGGGTCTCTTCGCTCTCTACCGCGGAAGTTAGTTGTCAGCGTGCTTGCGAATTAATTCTCCTCAAGATAAGAAGAGTGTCATGGATATGCTTAAAATCAAAGGTGGAACTCCCCTCAAAGGCAGCGTCAAAGCTGCAGGTGCAAAAAACTCAATGACGAAGCTGCTCGTCGCTTCGCTACTTTCCGACAAACGGTGTGTGTTTTTCAACGTTCCGGATATTCTCGATGTGGAAATCACTGTTGATCTCTGCCGAGAAATTGGCAGCGAAATTCATTGGGATAGGAAAGAAGGTGTGATTGAAATTGTCACCAAACATCTCAAGACGACTTATATTCCTCAACGTTTTTCTGGATCGAATCGCATTCCGATTTTGATGATCGGGGCATTGCTTGGAAGAACAGATGAAGACATCATAGTCCCGACAGCGGGTGGCTGCAAAATCGGAAGACGTCCTATTGATTTCCATCTCACTGCGATGGAAAAGCTGGGAGCTACGATTGAATACCGCGAGATGAAAAAAGAAGGGGCTTACTTTGCTAGAGCGCATCAAGGATTGAGGGGAACTGTGATCGAACTTCCTTACCCTTCTGTTGGAGCGACCGAAAATACTATTTTAGCTTCTTGCCGCGCAAAAGGCACCACCGTCATTAAAAACGCCGCCATTGAGCCTGAGATTGTGGATCTCGTTCTTTTCCTGCAAAAACTAGGCGTTGCCATTGTGGTCGATGTCGATCGGACGATTAGGATCCAGCCGGCACAAGAGTTTTTCGAAGTAGAGCATACGGTGATCACAGATCGCATTGAAGCCGCCTCTTTAGGAATGCTCGCGATTAGCACGCAAGGAAGAGTGTTCGTCGAAGGAGCTCAACACTTCAACATGATCACCTTTCTGAACAAACTGCGTGAGCTCGGAGCGGGATTTCATGTGCGCAATAATGGAATTGAGTTCTTTTACCGCGGCCCTCTCAAAGGGGGCATCTTACTTGAAACCGATGTCCATCCCGGTTTTCTCACGGACTGGCAGCAACCTTTTGTTGCGCTGCTAACACAAGCCGAAGGGCACTCTATCGTGCATGAAACCGTTTATGAAAACCGTTTTGGCTACACAGAGACCCTGAAAGAGATGGGAGCCGATATCCAACACTTCACCCAATGTCTGGGCAGCGTCCCTTGCCGTTTTAAATCTCAAAATTATTGTCATAGTATTGTTGTCAAAGGCCCAACACCCCTTGTCTCAAAGGATATTACCATCCCTGACCTCAGAGCCGGTTTTGCTTACGTGATTGCGGCCCTGATGGCCCCTGATGTCAGTATGATCTCCGGCGCCCACTACCTTGACCGTGGCTATGAGCACCTGGTTGAAAAGCTCTCTTCTCTGGGGGCTGATATTAGCCGAGAGTCAGCTACTAAAAAGCCCGTCACTGCTGTGGCATAAAATACCCCTCCTGTCTTAGACTGGTGCGGTTATGCAAGTATGGAGACGAATTCAACGCCAAAACTTTAATTCTTGGGAAAAGCTTGCCCATTTCTTACAGCTCGACCCGTCCCATTTTCCTGAGATCTTAAAAACGTCACATTTTCCTTTGAATTTACCCCTCCGCCTGGCCCAAAAAATTCAAAAAAATCATTGGGAAGACCCTATTCTAAGGCAATTTCTCCCGCTCCAAAAAGAACTTCAGGATACTGTCGGCTTTATCAAAGATCCCGTCGGAGATGTCCCTGCCCGCAAAGCGGGCAAGCTTTTACATAAGTACCAGGGAAGAGCCCTACTCCTTTGCACGAGTAGCTGCGCGATGAACTGCCGATTTTGTTTCCGCCAAAATTTTGAGTATGAGACCGAGGACAAAAGCTTTGATGAAGAGCTTGAGCTCATCGCTCACGACCCTTCCTTAACGGAGATCGTTCTCAGCGGAGGCGACCCTCTTTCGCTTTCAAATGCGACTTTAGACCATTTGATTAAAAAACTCAGCCGCATTCCTCATTTAAAAAGATTGAGATTTCACACGCGGTTTCCGATGGGAATTCCCGAAAGAATTGACGAGGGATTTCTTGAACTTTTAAGTAGCACCCGTCTCCAGGTCTTTTTTGTGGTTCATATCAACCACGCTGCGGAGCTAGATGTGGATGTCGCCTCTGCTCTGAAGCAAATTCTTAGGTTAGGCATTCCCGTGCTCAGCCAAACAGTTCTTCTCCGCGGAGTTAACGATCAAGTGGCTATTCTGAAAGAGCTCTTCGAAAATCTTGTCGATCATGGCATCATTCCCTACTATCTACACCAAACTGACCGCGTCCGAGGAGCTGCTCATTTTGAGGTGCCAGAAGCTGAGGGAAGGGCTCTTCTTGCGGAAGTCTCTCAACAGCTTTCAGGGTATGCCATCCCGAAGTATGTGCGTGAAGAAGCGGGAATGCCGTCTAAGACGACTCTTCATTACGACAAAAATAAATGTACCGATTTTTGAAATCGATGAAGACTTTGTGATCGAATAGAAAATCCATCCCTAGAACTGCCTGAGTTCGAATGGGAATATTGATAGGAATGGGATGAAACGTTAGGGGCCCAAACTGTTGATTTCCTATCCGAAATCGAGGGAATCGCACAATTCTTTGTTCATCAAAATAGAGCTCCTCTAACGGAATATTCTCCTTATTATGCATTTGGAGATGATTGGAGGTGCATCCCGTATCGAGAAAACAACGCAGCGGCCCTTTGGGCGTCCCTATCTCAAACTCGATGAGTTCCCGCTCGAGTATTAAAGGAACTTTGACAAAATGGGCTAAAGAGTGGCCCTGCTTTTGAAAGGTTTCAAGACTATCGCAGGCCGTCATGGTGTCATGGTCTAAGTCAAGATAGAGTGCCATGTCTTTGAAAAGTTTCCACCCCAGTTTCCCCTGAGTTAAGACCGCAGGAGCATCTTGACTCTTAACGATAACTCCTTCTTGCCGCTGCCCATCGTTTTCCTCGTCTAAGGGTATTGGAGAGAACGTTAAGCCCCCCAGGTGCATAAGGGGGATTTGATAAATTTTGTGAAACCAGGGAGTTCCACGAAATCCCCAATTGGTAGAAGTTCTTAAGAAAGTTTTTTCAGAGATCTTATTCGAAATATCAACAGCTGCACTGACATAGCGCGTATACCCTAGGTCTAACAAAGCAAGAAACTCTTTGTCTTCAATCTCAACATTTAAGCAAGGCAAGTCACTCTGAGTAAATTTAGCAATAGGGATGACTACAAAAAAACCAGAAGTTTCATTCTTAACTAGACCAACCTGCCCCTTATAAAGATAAGGAACTAAAAGACAGGAAAAAATGGTAATGCCCAAGAAAAAAATCTTGATAATTTTTTTCTTGGGCATGGTTTAAATAGCCCTATCTTGGTTTTGAAGGACTCTCATTGGAAGAGGGGCGCTCAGGTCCAACTCCGAATGAAACATCCGTCTTTGATTCCCCTTTATGATCGCGATTGTAGTCAAGTGCAGCATAATTGCCTTTATTATCGTAAACTTCGCTTTTTGCTCCAAACGAAACCTTTGGGTCCTCTTTTCCACCCCACTCAATCGATGTATGAAACTCTACAGACGCCCCACCACGATTTTTGGTCACCATCATTTGGCTTGCGTGAGATGAGTTCAAAAATGTCCTTTCAACTTTATGGTCGAGAAGGGAGCGATTAGCGCAGATGACCGCCTCTCTTGAAAACTTTTCTGAGTGATTGTGGGGAGAGAAAATCGCTCCTTGAAAACGGGACTCGGGGTGAGACCGCTCTAATCTTTCAAAATCCAATTCTTGGCCAGATACGCCTACTGCATCAATTTGCATAATACCTCCAGGGTTTAAGAAGAATCTCCATCATCTGAAAATTGTGTCAAAAAAGTCAATTTTTATTTTTAATTTTTGCGTAGTTCTCAATTAATGCTTTAGCCCAAGGCGATATCCTGCCTTCAGGATCTCCACTAGCAACGAGCTCATCCAAAGATAATTTCTTGGAATCCTGCTTATGCTTTTTTTCATGCTTCTTCAAATGCTCTGTAGAGGAGTTGTTTTTTGACGAAGGCCTGTCTGAGCTAATATCGCATACTACTCCCGCAGATTTTTGTCCGGTGGAACTTCGATTAAACCTGGTTTCAACGTAATTGCCGTAATTGTCGCGAACTTCACCTTTAACGCCCACACCAATGGTCGGTTTCTCTTTTCCACCCCAACTAATCGTCGCTTCAACTCTCCCACCATAATTTCTTGTCACCATCATGTGGCGTGCATGAGATGAGTTCAAAAATGTCCTTTCAACTTTCTGGTCAAGAAAAGACCCATTGGCACAGATGTCTGACCTCTCAAAATCAAACTCTTGCCCATTTAGACTAACTGCATTGATTTCCATAATACCTCCAGGTTTAGGAAGAGCTCCATTGTTTGAAAATAGTGTCAAAAAAGTCAATTTTAATTTTTAAAGATGGCTTCTTAAACAGACCCTCAGTAAAAATGTTTAACTAACTAGGAGCACCATGTTAAAGCGAGTTCTTTTGTTTCTCATTTTTCCCCTGATCTGCTTAAAGGGGGCTGTCGTAATAGAGCCTACTCCAGATTGGGTCAAGCCTTGTGAGTTTCCCCTAGAGGCTTCTGTAAAACCGTCAGAGATTCATGAACAACAGCTCTTGTTCGATCGACAACATCATTGGGAGAAAGAGACGGTTTATTTACACAGGGTGGTTAAAGTGATGGATGAGGTCAGTGCTAGAGACTTCTCTCAATTGTCATACTACTATGATCCTTCTTATCAAAAAATCATCTTCCATGCCTTAAGAGTTTACCGTAATGGTGAGTGGACGAGTCGCTTAGAAAGCTCGCGTCATGAGGTGCTTCAAAAAGAAGACGCCCTAGACCAAGGTATTTATACGGGAAGTTTTACACTTGTCTATTTTCTTGACGATGTTCGAGCCGGTGATATCATTGAATATGCTCTATCTTTTATTGGAGCTCATCCCGCATCGGGTCCCTACCATGACGATTTCATTTATTTGCAATACCATCAACCTTTTGAAAAAATTTACCATCGCATTCTCTGCCCCCAAAACCAATCTATCTTTGTTAAACCTTTTTATACTTCTAAAGCACCCCTCGTCCAGGAAATCGATTCAAATCTTCTAGAGTGGGTTTGGGAAGCGAACCATACGATGCCTCATCAAAAAGAAGGTGGCGAGCCGCTGTGGTATGACCCTTTGGAGCGAGTTCAGCTAACCCAGTACAAAAGCTGGGAAAAGGTGGCCCTCCAATCTCTCCATCTCTATCCCGATGTTTCCGATTTCAAAGAATTCGCTGATGAGAATATGGTTGCCCTGGTCAATGAATGGCAGAATTTAGCCCAAACCAAAGAAGAGCAGGCCTTGCTAGCTATCCGGTTTGTACAAGATCAAGTGCGCTATCACGGATTTGAAGAGGGAATTCGAGGCATGAAGCCCTCAACTCCTAATCTAATTTTCAAGCAGCGCTTTGGGGACTGCAAAGATAAAGTAGTTCTATTGCAAGCTCTACTTCATTTGATGGGAATTTCCTCTCACCCAACTCTTGTCAGCTCATCCGAGAAAGCAAATGCAAAGGATTTTTTGCCAACATTTAGAACTCTATTTGATCATGTTATCCTGCGTATTCAGATCGATCATGCAACCTACTTTGTCGATGCAACATGCACTTTGCAAGGGGGCTCTCTATCTGAAAACTATTGTCCTGACTACAGATGGGGTTTAGTCCTCGCAGAAAGCACACAAGATTTGACTCCTATTCCTACTTCTCATCTTCAAAGCCCGACAACCATTTCCACAACGGTTCGATTAACCTCTATGGACATCGCTGAGGTGAGCACTTCTTTCACCTACTATGGCTTCAAAGCAGACCTGAGAAGAAATGAACTAAAATATCAAGGCGAGAAAAAATTTGCTGAATCTTATTTTGGATTAATTCCCAGAAAGGCAACATCGCCTTTACCTCTACCTATTTTAGATGATCGAGAACAAAACATTTTTTCCTTCACTCTGTCGTATCAACTTCCCGCAAAAAAACGTTATCGCAAAAAGATTTTGCCTATCCATTCTCATATTTTGAAAAACGGCATAGATAGAGATCTCAAACTCGATAGAAAAGCTCCCTACGCTCTCATGCATCCTTTGTGGGTTAAAGAACATATCCACATTGAAAACCCCCTCAACATTTGGGATGTAGAAGTTGAAGAAGTTACAGAAGAACATCCTTCGTTAGTCTATAAGTCAGCACTGAAGAAAAGTGGACAAACAGCCGATTACGATTTTGAGATCCGGCACCTTCAAGACCATGTCCCTGCAGAATCGACTCAAAGCTACTACGAGACGGTTCATCGCATCGAATCTCCCGACCCTTTGGAGATAGAATCGCTCAAAAAATAGACGGATGTTGATTATAAGTGACTTATAAAATATTCGTCAGGAAAACGTGGTAGGTAGCCACGTTATTCGTACGAAAAACGTGGTAGGTAGCCACGTTTTTCGTACGAATCCTTGCTTTTTCTCAAAAATTCGTTTAAACTTGAGTTATGGAACGCGATATTTACCAGAAGCTCGAGGCATGGAAAACGTCTCACCGACGCAAGCCCTTAATATTGAATGGCGCTAGGCAGGTGGGCAAGACTTTTGCTTTGAAACACTTTGGCAAAAAGTCGTACGAAAAAGTCGCTTACTTAAACTTCGAAAAAGATGAAAAATTAGCTGCCTATTTCAAAGGAACATTAGATCCAAAAGAGCTCATCAAAACCTTAAGCATTCACACGGAAATGGCCATTGAGCCTGAGAACACCCTGATCATTTTTGACGAAATTCAAGAATGCCCCCAAGCATTAAATAGCCTAAAATACTTTTGTGAAGAAGCCGGTGATTACCATATCGCGGGAGCTGGATCACTTCTTGGAGTAAAAATAGCTCGATCCAAAGGGTTTCCTGTAGGAAAAGTTAATTTTTTACACCTTTACCCTTTAACCTTTTTCGAATTTTTGTCAGCAACCCAGCAGGGTACGCTCAGAAAACTGTTGGAAGAGTATTCTTCCTATGAGCCTCTGCCTGTACCACTACATGAAAAGCTCATTCAGCTATTGAAGTTGTATTTATTTGTGGGGGGAATGCCCGAGGTCGTCGCTGAATATGCTAAACATGCAAATTTGGACATGGTTCGAGAGATCCAATTAGAGATTTTGAGCGCCTATGAAAAAGACTTTGCAAAACATGCACCTCCCCATGAAATCATGAAAATTACAACCGTTTGGAAACAAGTCCATCGGCAGCTCGCTAAAGAAAATAAAAAATTTATCTTCTCAGCCATTCGACAAAGCGCACGTGGGAGAGATTATGAAGATGCCATCGAGTGGCTGATAGGCGCTGGCCTCATTCACAAAAGCTTTTGGGCTGAAACTCCTAAATTTCCTTTAAGCGCCTACGCAGATTCTCAGACCTTTAAAATCTTTTTAGTTGATGTGGGGCTGCTAGGCGCCCAAAGTCATCTCTCCTCTCATGCGGTGATTGAGGGAAACCTTCTTTTTACTGAGTTTAAAGGCGCCTTAACTGAGAATTTTATCGCTCAAGAGTTGGTTGCCACTCAAAACCATGGCCTTTACTATTGGGCCAGTGCGGGTGAAGCAGAAATTGATTTTCTGCTGGAAACTGATCATCAAATTTGTCCCCTTGAAGTCAAGGCGGGAGAAAATTCTAAAAAAAAGAGCCTTCTCGTTTACAACGAAAAATATTCGCCTTCTACTTTAAACCGGGCAACACTCATGAACTTAAAACAGGGCGGCAATATCTACAACTATCCCCTGTATATGATTTCAAGGTTACATCTTATCGAGGGTTTTAAGGCCTAAGATGTCGAGTCCTTTATGCAGGATGCGGCCTGCGGTTTCACAGAGCAAGAGGCGGCTCTCTTCTTGAGGAGATCCTTCAACGCGGCAGTCGCGGAAAAAGGCATGGAACTTTTCTGCTAGGGTGTAGAGATATTCA
This sequence comes from Parachlamydiales bacterium, assembly GCA_023265455.1. Lineage (GTDB taxonomy): Bacteria > Chlamydiota > Chlamydiia > Chlamydiales > Rhabdochlamydiaceae > PALSA-1444. Next base: position 34,379 of record JAHFTQ010000004.1, on the reverse strand, counting down.
GCAAGGCGGTGAGGAAGGAGCTCTTCAGCGACAGCAGCGAGGGTCTCGCCAAACTGTCTGAGGTGAAGCGCCAGATCGATCTCTGTCGGATGCTCTAAAATAATCCGGGCGTGGTTAAGCCTGGAAAGATCTTTGCCCACTTTGCGCTTGATGCTCTGAATCCGCACGTAAGCGTAGAGTAAAAATGGAGCCGTATTGCCCTCAAACCGGAGCATTTTCTCATAGCTAAAGAGATAATCTTTGATCCGGTGAGAGGAAAGGTCTGCATACTTAACAGCATCAACCCCCAAAATTTGCGCTGCACGGTCTAGCTCTGCCACAGAAAGCTCAGGAAGTCTTTCCTGAAGGACTTTTTTAGCTTGATCGACGGCTTCAAAAAGAAGATCGATCAGTTTTTCAGTGTCGCCAGAGCGGGTTTTAAATTTTTTACCGTCAGCGCCTAGAACAACACCGAAGGGGACATGATCGACTCGGACAAGGTGAGGATCGAGATAGCCAGCTTTTTCTGCCGCTTTAAAGAGCATCTGAAAATGAAGACTTTGCCCAGCGTCTGTCACAATGATGATCCGATCGGCTTTTTCCTCTTCAATCCGGTGGCGGAGCGCTGCCATATCGGTGGTGTCGTAGTTATACCCCCCATCCGATTTTTGAATGATGATCGGAAGCGGTTTGTCATCTCTTCCTGCAAAACCTTCGAGATAAATGCATTTGGCACCTTCGGAAAGAGTAATCATGCCCCGTTTTTCAAGATCGGCAACAGTATTAGGGAGGAAGGGGTTGTAAAACGATTCTCCTCTTTCCACAATTTTGACATCGAGAAGCTGATAAATCTCTTGAAATGCTCTTCGAGAGATTTCGCAAATCATCTCCCAAGCAGCCAGTGAGACTTCGTCCCCGCCTTGGAGCTTGACAACTTGAAGTTGAGCCCGTTTTTTAAACTCAAGATCGTCATCGAATACTTTTTTAGCAGAGCGGTACCACTGCATCAGCGATGTCAGGTCTGTCTTTTGCTTCCCTTCTAAAACTTCAGGAGCATGCTCCCGCATGTAGGTGATCAGCATGCCAAACTGGGTTCCCCAGTCGCCGATGTGATTGAGGCGCAAGACATCATGACCTAAAAATTCAAAGAGGCGAGCGAGGCTGTCTCCAATAATCGTTGAACGCAGATGTCCCACATGCAGCTCTTTTGCAACATTGGGGGAAGAAAATTCGACAATAATCCGCTGCCGAGTTTTAGGAGTAGGCACTCCCAAACGAGGGTCCTGGAGCACTCGATTCATTTCATCAGATAGAAATTGTGAATCTAAGAAAATATTAATGAACCCAGGGCCTGCGATCTCCATCTTGGCAATCATGGGAATCGAACTTTGGGCTTTCCAAGCTGTCACAATATGCTGGGCGACTTCTCGGGGACTGACTTTGAGCTCTTTGGCTAACTTGAGGGCATTATTGCATTGATAATGACCAAACTGCACCTGCGTAGACGTGGTGATTTCAGGAAGGGCAGGCTGTCCGATAGCTGCGAGAGCAAGTTTTGCTTGCTCTCGCAGCAGGTCAATGAGGTTATCCATTGTAGTGATGGTACCGAGGAGGAGTCTCTCTCTTGCCAATGCCGTGCTTGATACGGTGCTCAGCCAGTTCTACGGCTGCGTGATGTGTTGAACAGTTTTTTTTCTCGGCGAGCTCGAAAAGACTCATCAGCTGATCATAGAGTTTATCGACTTTTTTACGGGCTGTCTTCGGATTGTATCCTTCTTCCGCAAGCTCTTGACTGACATTGATGAGCCCTCCAGCATTGATGACAAAATCAGGGGCGTAGAGAATGCCACGCTTTTTGAGTTCATCACCGTCTTGATCGGTCAATAGTTGATTATTGGCACAACCGGCAATCGCCCTGCAGCGCAATTGAGGGATCGTCTTAGAATTAATAATCCCCCCCATCGCACAAGGAGCTAAAACGTCGCACTCGACGGAGAGAATATCTTCACAAGGACAGGCAACTGCATTAAATTTCTTGGCCATCGCTTCGGTTTTTTCCCAGTCGATATCGCTGACAATGAGATGAGCCCCGTGCCAAAATAAGTGCTCAGCCAAAAGGGCTCCCACACTCCCCAGTCCTTGGATAGCGACAGTTTTTCCTTCCAGGGAAGTTGAACCATCTAGCGCCTGAAGAGCTGCCTGGATCCCTCGGAAAGTTCCCCAAGCTGTAAAATGGGAAGGGTTGCCACTACTTTTTTCATGGGAAAGACCCACCACATAGGGGGTATGCTTCCCAATCAAGGTGACATCTTGAATCGTACAACCCGAATCTTCAGCGCACGTATAGAGTCCGCCCAGGCTATTGACCGCCTCTGCAAAAGCCATCAGCATGTCATTATTTTTATTCTTAGGATGAGAAATGATCACACTTTTAGCCCCGCCAAATCCGACTTCGGCCATGGCTGATTTATAGGTCATTCCACGCGCGAGGCGCTTGGCATCTGTCAAAGCTGCTTCAAAATTAGGATAGGGAAAAATGCGGGTTCCTCCCAACGTCGGACCTAAAGAGGCGTTATGAATGCAAATAATGGCTTTCAAACCCGATCTTTCATCTGTTGCCACGACAACTTTTTCATATCCCTCAACTGCGATTTCTTCTAAAACTAAAGACTCTTCAACAGTGCGCTTCATGATAATAAACCTTTCTTTATAGGTGTCAGAGCATAGCACAAAATCAAGATCTTAGCAACCGCCTCATTTCTCTATTGAGCATTAACTCTTCTTTAGGATAAGCTTACCCCTCAAAACATAGTGGGTTAAACACGATGATCTCTGAAAATTTGAAAGATGAAGTGTTAAAGTTCCTCAAGAGAGTGAAAAAGGCCGATCTTATCACGACTTACCTCTACTTTTTAGAGAAAAAATTTAACATTAGACCTGTCCTTTTTGCTCGTGAAAAGACGATTTACCAAAGCCAAGAAGATCTGATTCAGCGACTTGAAAAAGATAACAAACTTTGGAGAGAGACTGAAATCAAAATCCAAGTAGGGCAACAAAGTGTCAACGAGCAGACTAAAAAAATTTATATCTGCCCATTCACAGGGAAAGTCTTTGGCGACAACACTCACCCTAATCCCCAAGATGCCATTTATGATTGGGTCTCCAAATGTCCTGAAAATACCGAGAGAGCTGGCGGTCTGAGAGTGAAAAGATTTTTTGTCTCAGAAGATGCCGAAGTCATCAAAAATTACATTGTCAAAAGAAAAGAGCCGATCACAAAGATCGTTTTCTCATCCGTTGTGACAGGTAAACTTTTTAATTCAAAGCACGCCGTTATCGAAGATTTTACAAAAAATCAGCTAAAACCTTTAGAGCTTGTCGAAGTCCCTAATCAGAACAGATACCAAATCGAAGAACATTTTCTCTCTTTCATCCAACAGCAACTCGAAGAAAGTAAAATCTCCTCTTTTGTCGAAGCGGCATCGAAAATCGAAGAACTTGCTCCTTACTTGGATCAGTGGCTCGAAGATGCTCAAGAAAATGAAGGGTAAATTTGTTTCTGTTTCCAGCAAGGCAACAGAAGAGCTCGGGGCTCAATTAGCAACATCACTCCAAGGACATGAGACGTTAGCCTTCTTCGGCGATCTCGGCAGCGGCAAGACCACTTTTTTAAAAGGAGTCATCAGCACGCTAACAAACTGCAGCTCCCATGAAATCACCAGCCCGACGTTTACCTATATGCAACTGTATGAAGGAAAATACCCTATCTACCATTTTGATCTCTACCGCCTCTCTAATGCTGAGCAATTTGAAAGTGCCGGTTTTTCCGAATATCTAGGAAAGGGAGTCTGCTGCATCGAATGGGCCGAGAAAATTGCTGAAAAGCTCCCTGAAAATACGATCCAAGTCGTTATCGACTATCTTGAACAGGGCAGCCGAGAGATTCACATCTCATGAAACATTGCCCCTTCAAACAAGCCCGCTATCTCCTTTCAACCCTGGAAGATGTTCCTCTTTTTCGAAGTAAAAATGGCGCTATCTTACCTGAGATTGCCCTCGCTGGCCGCTCTAATGTGGGAAAGTCATCGCTGCTCAACCATCTCCTCCACCGCAAAAAACTCGCGAAGGTCTCCGCAGAGCCTGGCAAGACCTATACCATCAACTATTTCGATGTCGACGACCAGCTCATCATTGTTGATCTCCCCGGCTTTGGCTATGCAAAAAGGCCTGACGAGATCAAAGCTCTATGGAGCACCGCTATCGATCACTACCTTGAAAAACGAAGTTCTTTGGCTCTAGTCCTTCTCCTCATTGACAGCAGGCGGCTCCCGACTGAAGAAGATATTGCCCTGGCAAAGTGGGCCCACCACCACCAAAAACCCCTTTTGCTGATATTTACCAAATCCGATACAATTAAAGAGTCCGATAGAGCAAAAAATCTGGAAAAAACTTTGAAACACATACCGACAAAACATGTCCTCCATTATTCCATCAAAGATTCCAAATCCAGACACAACTTAATCACCCAGGTGAATCAACTTCTCTATGGGTAATCTCAGTAAAGAGACTTTCATTTGCCTAGACTGTGAAACCACTGGCCTTGATCCGAAGACAGATCGTATCATTGAAGTCGCCGTCGCCAAATTCACCTTGTCAGAGACATTAGAAACCTTCCAGTCACTCATCGATCCTGAATGCCAGATCTCCGAAACCTCCATGGCCATTCACCATATCTCTCAAAATATGGTGGAAGGACAGCCCAAGATCCAAGAAGTTCTCCCTCAGATCATGAAACTTCTCGATAAATATACGATCATCGGTCATGGGATTCAATTCGACCTCAATTTCCTTGCAGAATCGGCCAAACGAAATCAGTTCCCCGTCTCTTTTGCATCTACCACAACTATTGATACCCTCAGGCTAGCTCGCCTCTATGGAGAAAGCCCCACTAACTCTCTTGAAAAACTGCGAGAGCACTTTAATATTGAGCCCGAAGGGGCTCACCGCGCCATGAACGACGTCATTGTCAACATCAGCGTCTTCAAGTATTTGGCCCAAAGTTTTAAAACCATCGAACAGCTCTTAGAACGCCTTAAAAAACCGATCCTCTTAAAAACGATGCCTCTTGGCAAATACAAAGGCCGTCCCTTTGGTGAACTCCCCCTCGAATATCTCCAATGGGTCTCTCACGCCGACTTCGATCAAGATCTCATCTTTTCCGTGAGAACAGAGATCCAAAAAAGGAAAAAAGGAAACCGTTTTCTAGAAGCTGCCAACCCCTTTTCACAACTATGAAACTAACTTTACAAGATCTCCCCATCAATGGGAAAAAAGTCCTCATTCGCGTCGACTTCAATGTCCCCTTAAATAAAGACGGCACCATCGCCGACGACACCCGCATCCGAGAATCTTTGCCCACCATTCAATACGCACTTCAAAAAGGCGCTGGCGTCATTTTAATGAGTCACATGGGACGTCCTAAATCAAAAAGTGAAGTTCAGTTCTCACTGGGCATCTGCGCAAAAAGACTCTCCCAACTCATCTCCGCTCCTGTCTTATTTTCTCCTGACTGTCTCGGAAAAGAGACTGAAAAAATGGCTTCTGAATTGAAAGGCGGCCAAGTTCTCCTCTTAGAAAATGTTCGGTACTATCCCGCTGAAGAAAATCCCTCTTCCGATCCGAATTTCGCAAAAGAGCTCGCCAAACTCGGAGATTTTTACGTCAACGACGCTTTTGGAACTGCCCACCGCGCCCACTCTTCCACAGCCAAAATCGCAGGTTACTTTCCTGGCAAAGCCGCCATGGGATTTCTCATCCAAAAAGAGATCGCTCACCTAAAGCCTCTTCTCGAAAACCCTTCTCACCCTTTTTTCGTCCTGATCGGCGGAGCTAAAATCTCGTCTAAAATCGGCGTCCTCAAAGCCCTCATCTCTAAAGTCGATGCTCTCTACATTGGCGGCGGAATGGCTTTCACCTTTTTAAAAGCCCAAGGCCTTGACATTGGAAACTCTCTCTTCGAAGAGACCTCTCTTCTCGAAGCTCAAAACCTCCTCGCCGAATGCAAATCTCGCAATATTGCCCTCCACCTTCCCCTCGATCTCATTATCGCAGATGGATTTCGCAACGACGCCACCTACAAAACCATTTCAACTTCCGAAGGGATTCCTCCAGGATGGATGGGAATGGATATCGGTCCTCAGACGATTCAAGCCTGGTCCGCAGATTTTCAGAAAGCCTCGACTCTTTTTTGGAATGGCCCGATGGGGGTTTTTGAATTTTCTCACTTCGCGAGAGGAACCCACGAGATGGCCAAAGCTATTTCACAACTCTCTACAACTACCGTCGTTGGCGGAGGCGACTCAGTCGCTGCCATCAACAACTTAAGTCTTGCTGACAAATTCACCCACGTCTCTACCGGCGGCGGAGCCTCCCTCGAGTACCTCGAGCTCGGCCACCTCCCCGGCATTGATGCTCTCTCTGATAAGTGAATCCTTTTGAAATTTCAAGTGCTGAATGAATGCAAAGAGATCCTGCCATGTATAGATTCCAAACACCGGATCAGGATTATCGATATTCCAAACTGAATTTCGCATGCCTTTTTTAAATAATTCAACATCTCTCGAAAAGCTTTCAGGAATCCACAAGAATATCTTCTGCTTGCTGATCAGGAGTGACCCTTCAGAAACGCTCTGTTCTTTATACCCGATTAAATGCATAGCTGGAAAAAGAAGCGGCCATAACTTGTCGGCTTGATCCTCTGTTGACCATTTATGACAATGTCGCTTGTAATGCTCCCCAAAAATGCACAGTTTTTTACTAGCATTCTTGCGATCTTTCAATTTGAAAAAAGCACAAGTCAGTTGCCTCGGACTGCCAACTTGAGTCCTATACACTTCAAGAATATCTGCAAGAAATTCTCCTGAAACGCCCGTTAAAAATCTAAAGGGTTCCTTAACATTCATACCCCAATTCAATTTGAAAAAATCAGCCAACCTAAAATAGTCCCTCCCCGTCAGTTGGTTTAAGCCATGTCGGTAACTCAGCTCTTGGATCTGAGTTGCATCATCGTATCTGAGTAATTCATTGGGGAGATTACGGTAAAATTTTTGATCTAATCCAGTATCACAAGAACGATAGTATTTCGACTGCAACCTGATAAGATCACGCTCTAACCGCAACCTGATAAGCCTATGTTCTAAAGAATTTGGAGAAGCCAATTGTTCTAAGTTTTTTTTTAAATCCCCGAATAATTTTTGCATGTCAGGAATCAGCGGTCCGTTGATCTCGGGATATACGACAGCTGCCGGAAGTGAGGAGATGATGCTAAACACTTTAGACACAGTTGCCTCTTGGGCGTCTGATCCAAATTCCATAGAACAGTTACGAATCAACGGATCAATGGCTATCTGGATAATCAATCGAATTCCCTTGTCTGTTTTGAAAAACACATGAAATCGTTTGCATGTTTTCGACAACCTGCCAACTGCATTTGGTGAGCCGTGTCTAAAAATTTCCCAAAGAATATCACTTGGAAATTCACCACCAAGATATGAAACGCCCTCCTTAGGGGGAATCTCAGCCGGGTGGGGAATTGGTATAGGAGCGTCTACATACCACCTCACGTTGAAGTCTTTCAAAATATTTTTTCCAATCAAGCTCTTCACACGCTGAGCTAGAAAAAATATCAGGGGGCAGGCTACCACGCACATACCCACCACAGCTTTACCGCCCCAGCTAAGAGGGAAGTAATGACTGACAGCGTTGAATGGATTTGCCCAGATTCTCATGGGGACCATTTTAAAAGAATTCGTGGAAAAAGTCATGAGACAAAACGGTTGTAAAATAAAAAATTTATGCTACAGTAAGAAAAGTGTTGGATATCATGAAATTCTAGTTGTCTTTTAAGAGTGAGTCGCGCTAGAATTGCTTGCGATCCAGGTGCAACTGCACCCAACCTAGAGGCGCATGAATAATAAGGGATTCGGTACCTTACGGGCTTTTCTGTGGCCTGTCTATCGGGAAGAATATCGTAAATTTATCCCGATGCTTCTGATTTCTTTTCTCATCTGTTTCAATTATTATCTTCTTCGCATTGTCAAAGACACCATCATCATTACAGCTCCTTCCTCTGGCGCTGAAGCGCTTCCGTTTCTTAAAGTATGGGCCATTTTGCCAACCGCCCTCCTAATGACCTTCTTGTTCACGCGGATCTCGAATGTGCTCACCCGCCGCACTGTCTTCTATGCCATGATTTGGTTTTATATCGCCTACTTTGTCGTCTTCACCCTCTTCCTCTATCCGAACCAAGACACCCTCCATCCCCATGCGATGGCAGACAAATTAGAAGCTCTACTCCCCAAAGGATTCCGAGGTCTGATTGCCATTTTCCGCAACTGGACGTTTACAACATTTTATGTCATGTCAGAGATGTGGAGTACGATGATCATGACAGTCCTTTTTTGGGGCTTTGCAAATGATGTCACCTCTGTCAAAGACGCCAAGCGGTTCTATGGACTTTTTGGAGTGGGAACCAACCTTTCTGGAGTCGCTGCCGGCCTCATCGCAGCCCGCCTCTCCACGCATATCTTCAACCCCTCCCTTCCCTTTGGGAAAACCGCCTGGGACCAGTCCGTCACTTTCATGAACCTGATCGTCATTGCTGTCGGTTTGTCTTGTATGGTTCTCTATTGGTGGATCAATCGCCAAGGCCTTGGCTATACAGAAGAGACTTTGAAAGCCCACCGCGATTCTCCAATCAAAATGGGAATGCGCAAAAACTTCGCCTATCTCGCTAAGTCAAAATATTTAACGTGTATTGCTGTTCTCGTGGTCACTTTCAATATTGTGATTAATCTAGCCGAGGTGGCTTGGAAAGATCAAGTCAAGCAGCTTTACCCCAACCCCGACGATTTCAGTGCCTACATGGCAGGCGTCACGTTCTGGATTGCGTTAATCGCTGCTACGATCTCTTTATTTATCTCGGGAAATGTGATCCGCGCCCTAGGCTGGACAAAGACCGCTCTCATTGCCCCCATTCTAACACTGATCACAGGAGCCCTCTTCTTTGCCGCTCTCCTTCTCCCGAAAGAAACCTTACTGGGCATTTGCGCTGGAATCGGAACCTCTCCCCTCCTGCTCGCTGTTTTTTTAGGATCTTTGCAAAATTGCGCTGTCAGGGGAACAAAATACAGCTTGGTCGATGCGACGAAAGAACTCGCCTTCATCCCCTTAAGTCAAGAAGCTCGGCTCAAAGGCAAGGCAGCTATCGATGGGATTGGATCAAGACTAGGAAAATCAGGTGGCTCTTTAATGTACCAGGGTTTGCTATTAGTTTTCGGCTCCGTCGTGGGCAGCACCCCCGTCGTCGCTTTCCTCTTGATTGCCGCCGTCATTGGATGGATCTATGCCGTCCGCTCACTGGGCAGTCAGTATCAACAGCTGACAGCTGAGCAGCCACCCGCTAAACCTTCTGAAGAACCAGCCCCTATTACCCCTTAAGCAGCGTCGCGGCTGAGTTGATCGATATCCTTCATCGCCTTCTGGAGCATTTTATCATTCACATTTTCAATAGCATCCATATCTCCGACAATACTGCGGATATCTTGCATAACCTTGGTTGGCATCTTTCTTTCAACGGGATAAACCTGTCTTAAGTAATTCTCGATATAAACCTTACAGTTCGTGAATGCAGCCGCATAAGCCGCAATGCACTCACTTTGTGCCTCTTCGGTTTTTTCGGTTTTCCATTGATTCCAGTATTTGATCATTTCCTTGACCGCAGACTTTGCAGCCAGAAGATTTGCTTCTAAAGAAGTATTATTTGTCATAGACCCTCCGGATATCTTTAGTTAATTATAAAATACTTTAAACTTCAACTAAAAAGTTGTATATTAACATAGATAAAACAAATCCTACTACAAATAAAACAATGGATAAAACACTTAACCATCTAAAATTCAACAGACTGAAAGAGGTCCCCTTAAGAAGGCCCCAGGAGGTGCCAAAGATTGCTAGATTTAAACAAAAGAACACTCCTCTGGGAAGAACCAGAGCAGAGCCTAGACATGAACAAGGGAGCCCAAAAAGAGTGGTGTAAAACGCATACCCGCCCCAGGCAGCAAAGACCAACACCAGAACCGCCCAAATCTCCCCTCGACGAGAGAATAACACGAGTGCTATCGCAAGAAGCAGCTCAAAAATGCCCACTACGATATAGAAATTTTTTAATACCGGACTAGGGTAAAAAATTTTAATTATACCAGCTGAACATAATATCAAAAAAATTACAGCCACAGCTAAAATTCTAGTTTTGTTCATAAAATTAATGATTGCATATTAAATTTTTAAATTAAAGAGCTGCTGCGCCCGGGTAGCGCTTTAACCTCCAAAACGGTAGTATAAAAGGATGATAGACGGAATCGTTGATTGGATTGTTCAGCATGCTCCCCAGGCCCCTTGGTATATTTTTCTAGCGATTTTGCTAGCTGGCCTTGGCATTCCGATCAGCGTGGATATTTTGGTTGTCATTGCCGGTTTTTTGGCTGCGACCGTTACCCCTGAACACTTCTGGCACCTCTACGGCACCATCTTTATTGGTTGCTACCTCTCGGCGTCCATCGCCTATTGGGTAGGGCGCCTCCTAGGCAAAAAACTCTGTAAGTGGAAATTTTTTAGCCGCCTTTTTCCTCCCCAGCGATTAGAAAAAATCCAACACTTCTATGCCAAGTACGGTTTTTGGACACTCCTCATTGGAAGGTTCATTCCCTTCGGAGTCCGCAATGGTATTTTTATGTCGAGCGGCATGAGCCGGGTTCCTTTTTTAAAATTTGCTCTCAGAGATCTTGTCTCTTGTTTCATCTGGTCTTCAGTTGCGTTTTACTCTTTTTGGACGCTAGGGCACAATTACCAGCTCCTCCTGAGCCATCTTAAACTCGTCAATGCCATCCTCTTCGGAGCTTTCAGTGTGACGGTAATTGGCTACATTTGGTATAAACGAAGGAAAAAACCGTTGATTGAAAATACTCATGTTTAACCTCTCTAATAGCCTTTCGCTTTTAAGAGCGCCCCTCGCTTTTCTTTTTCTGCTGGAAAGCCCCACGGTTCGGCTGGTTGCCATTCTCTTAGCGATGCTGACAGATAGCATTGACGGTTACGTCGCTAGACGCTGGCACACGACAACTCGTTTCGGAGCTGTTTTAGATCCGGCGATGGATAAGTTTTTTGTCGTCTTCTGCCTAGGAGTCTTGCTCAGCGAGGCCCGGCTTGAGCCTTGGCAAGCCCTCGTGATGATCTCGCGAGATTTTGCTCTTTGCCTTTTCGGTCTCTACTTAAGTCTTGCCGGACTGTGGCACAGCTATAAGTTTCGTGCGATCCGTTGGGGGAAAATTACAACAGCCCTCCAATTTATCGTCCTCATTGCCCTCACCTTAGGGTACACGATTTCTTGGCACCTCTATGCCTCTTTTGTCGTTTTTGCAGGACTTGCTCTCATCGAGCTGTTCCAATTCAAAAAGTCTGCGACCCTACCGAACTCTACTGAATAATTAACAGCCTTGGAAATAATCCTTTTCTCTCGGGTGTATAGTCAAACAGTTGTGAGGAGAAACATGGAAAAATCAAGAAGGGTGTAATCAAAAGCCGTAGATAACAAAATACCTCACCACAGAGGCTCAGAGGAGGATGAGTAAGGACGAGAAAATCTCTATGCAACCTCATCCTTCTCTGAGCCTCTGTGGTAAGGCGTTTCCTCTCCCAACGGTTTGAGACTATACCGCGATCGGGTGAAAAGTAGCCTTTTTGGCTGCGTCAAAACCCCGGGGTTTTGACGCAGCCAAAAAGGCTACTTTTCACCCGATCGCGGTATATACACCCTTTCCCTTCATCCTGCCCATCCTGGCTCTCCTTGATTTTCAAAAAGATACCCCTTACAAAAAATGATGTTTAGCTTTGATGCTTAGATGGTTGTATTAATATGTAATACAAACACCCACTTAAGGCTTTTGGGTGTTTGTGTTACATTTCAGGGCTCCTATGATGCAAACTATAGGCCCTGTCGATATAATTAATAATAAACAACTTAACTAACAGTTGATATTTTAAATAAAATCTATTATAATCATTACTAAAAAAGGCTTTAAATGGCAAATAACGTACAAACATTTGATATTAATTATTGGGACTATCCTTCTGAGATCCTGAACATTGAACAGTTAGAAAGGCATCTTCCTATTTCTCTAAGTCAAGCGCAACTTGAATGGGTGCAAAAACAGGGCTACTGCATAGATGCGTGGATTTCTCAGATTTCTGCTAGAACCCTAGCTCCTGATAACTTTAATTATCTTATTCCAGGCGTTTGGGAGCTTGAAACCGATCAAGCCAACAGCAAAAAAACTTACTTGCTGACAGGTGGAATGCGAGAAATCCTGTCACCCCCTAGCGCAAGTGAAGAGCTCAAATATAACATGAAAATCGCAAAAACCATTATTAAGCATGTCCATGAAGCCATCCCTTTTTCTGCAAATCACCCCCGAAGATCTCGAATTTTTAGATTAATACACGACAACGATCGTTTGGTGAAAATACAAACTATTTTCTCTAAGAATATAAGCATTTCAAGAGAAAAGACTGACAACCCCAATGTTAGTTTAGAACTCATTAACAGAACAGCTCTAGAGCATAAAATTGGGCATTGCTTTGAAATGTCTGTCGTAGGCTATGAATATTGGGAAACGCTTCAAAATCGAATGATCGAGATGGGCGCCAACACCCCCTTTCCCCTGCTCGAAATTTTTCACATCGTTGGGGGAGATCATGGGTTTTTAGTAGTCGGTCGCAACCCTCAATCCCTCCCAGCTGAATATTGGAATTGGGGCGACAAAGCGATGGTTTGTGATGTTTGGACGGGAGGTTGTTATCCTGCGTACCATATTGAACATTATCTTATGGACTATATTGACGTGATTCAACGCGATAATCGTCTTTATACCATAGTAAAACCCTTTGACCCCTCACGACAAGTTCTGGCAAAACTCATTTAGGAAGCGTGATCATTGTCGGGATCGCTAAAGAAATCTTCATTTCAAAGAGAACAGCCTGAGCTTTCAAGAGCAGCTCTTGTTGCGATTGGTTAAAAGTCTTGGCTTCGGTGATGTTGGAATAGGCTTCAATTTCGATTTCACAAGCGTACTCTCCAAATGTCTTTAAAAAAACATGCAAAGGGTAATGGGTGTCAATCCCAGGAAAATGAGTCACGATATCGTGGATTTTAGAAACAGCACTGGGAATCTTTTCAACATCTGCAAAAGGAACTCTCAAGGTTTGCAAGATACGGCGATGAGTCATCCGCGAGATATTGACCACCAGCATCGTGGAAAAGAAGTTATTCGGAAGATAGACCGCTCTTTTTTCAGTATCGCGGATTAAGGTCCGGAACCAACCGATCTCTTCGATATGCCCCTCCAGCTTTTTTTCGGGAAGATAGATCTGATCACCTTGAACCAAAGGGCGGGTCATTTGAAGCATAATTCCGCTACAAAAATTAGCCATCACATCTTTACCCGCAAAACCCAAAGATGCCGCTCCAATACTTCCAAAAGCTAGAAGAGGAGCCGTATTCACACCAAAAATCTGAAGAAGAATAAGCCCCGAGAGAACACCTATTCCGATGCTTGCTAAGCGACCGACCGCCTGCACAACGGCTTTATCAACTGTTCTTGCGGGATTGGCAAGCACTGTTTTTTCAATCTCATTTTTCCACCGGAAAAAAAGCCACGCGAAACAGCAGACGACCGCTGTTTTACGAAAAACCTCTACGTAACTGATAGGAATCGCAAAACCCAAAGGCTTTCCAATGACATCGACCAGGTAAAGCACACCTAAAACCCAAATCAACGCTGTGAGCGGCCGCTTAAAAATATTTTTGAGACGCTGCCCCTGGGCTTTTTTTGTATCACTCTTAGAAAGAAATTTGACCACCACAAATTGCAACACGACCAACGCGAAAACACTGACCAGCGCTTCAATCCACCAAAGATTATTTGAGTCCATACTCTGACCTCTCTCTAAATTTAGTGCTTATTTTCTCAGAAAATTGCTAAAATTGGAATCCTTAAAAACAGGGGAATTCCATGAGTGAAGTTTTAAATCAGGCTGACGTCAGTTCTTTTCGGGACTGTTTAGAAGGGCCTAGCGCTTTTTACAACCAAAAAGATTATTTAGAAACCACCCGGCAAGATTTTTTAAAGACCACGCCGCTGCCCGTCCATTACACCTGGACGACTGAGAGCAAGATTAAAAATATAGTCAAAAATATTTTGGTTGTTGGCTCTATGTTGGTGGGAGCCTGTGGTGCAGTATATTTTAAAAATTATCTAGCAAAAACAGTATCAATTATAGGCGGGTCCACTGTAGCTATGTGGCTTTCTTCTCCTATCTCACTTCCATTACCACTCCCAGCAATAACACCAGAGGGGCTGGGATATTCAGAAAATCATGCCCATGAAAGTCGGGCGCAAGTTCCTTTAGAAAGCGAATGGAAATACAAGCGCATCACCCTTGAAGTCGATGGAAACAAAATCGATGCGACCATCATGGGAAAAGCTTCCACATTGGGTCAGGGACGATGGGTATTAAAATCTAACATGTTTCATGAGTTCTATGAAGACCACTTATCCTCAGATGTCTTCAAGCGGTTTTTGACCGAAGTGAATAGTAACGCCATTGTTTTTAATTATCCTCAAGTTGGCGCAACACCAGGTTTTCCTACGAAAGAAACCACGGCAAAGGCTTACCGTCTGATGCTGACATTTTTAGAAGATCAGAAACGGGGCGTGGGAGCTAAAGAAATCGTTGGCGTTAGCCATTATACTGGGGGAGCCGTTCAAGGCGACGCCTTAACAAACCACATCTTGAAAAAAGGCGTAAAATACGTATTTGTTCATAATCAGACTTTTTCTGATACGGACCAATTGCCGCCAATTCCAAAACGCTTGCTAAGAATAGTAGGACTCGGCTGGGACACTGCAGAATCTTCAAAAAAGCTGCAAGCTCCCGAAATTATTCTCCAAAGAGCTAACGTAGAAAATTTCGAAGTCATCAAAGAAAGTTCGCAAATTGTAAATGCGCCCGGATTGCCCGCCAAAGCTTCGCTCGCTAAAGCACTCTTAGATGACCCCCACTGCCCCAAACACAACAAGGTGTTCATTGGAGTTCCTAAAAATCCTAATAAAGAAGCAGGCATCACATTCCTAGCGCAAAAAATTGAAGAACTGTTGCAAAAGCAATCCCAAAAAGTTGATAGCTGAAAATCACTGGGCCGCATAAGATTAACTTAACAGGGGACAACCATGAACTTTGCGCGGGAATCTATTTTTGTTGGAGCCATACGCTCGTTTTGCACATCTATCGCAGTGATTTTAGGACTCGCTTTGGGAGTTGGAGTTGTCACCATCGCTGTGTCAGTCCTCGTAGGACCCCAATACTTTCCTCCTAGATCTGAACCGATGGTCATGCCCGATGCTCAGGGAGAAAGGATGCTCCTTCCGGGAAATTCTCCTGCAGTTTTGAGAATCGATTTCCACGGTGTGATTGGAATGGGAGATTTGGTCAGCAGTAAAATCGAAAGTCTTTTGCTCGACTCAAGGGAAGATTTCTTAAAAGGGGACCGCGTTAAAGCCATCTTGCTTCACCTCAATACACCCGGTGGTGCTGCTGATGATGCCGATGCCATTTACCGCGCTCTCATGCATTACAAAACCCAGTATAAAGTGCCGATCTACGCTTACGTCGAAGGCCTCTGCGCCTCCGGAGGCATGTATATCGCTTCGGCAGCTGACAAAATCTATGCAACCCCTTCGAGCATTATTGGCTCTGTCGGCGTTATCATGGGACCGACGTTCAATTTTTCTGACGCCATGACAAAAATCGGCGTCAGCTCTTTGACATTAACGCAGGGTAAAGATAAGGATGCTTTAAACCCTTTCAGACCTTGGAAACCGGGTGAAGATGCTACACTGCAGGCTGTGATAGCCTCTCTTTACCACCGTTTTGTCTCTATTGTCGCAGCAGCAAGGCCCTTGCTCACACAAGATAAATTGATTAACGATTATGGCGCTCATGTCTATATTGCAGAGGAGGCAGAGAAGCTCGGCTATATCGATGTGGCGGACAGCGACTACTCGCACGCTCTGACAGGACTCACGGAAGCTGCTGGACTTAAAGACAGCTACCAAGTCGTTCAGCTCACACCTTTTCATCCTTTCCTCAGTGGGCTTGCTCAGTCGTTATCCCCGCAAAAAATCTTTCAATGGTTAGGAGCTCCCGTCACTCATGAGTTGAGTGGGAAGTTCCTCTATTTGTACAGTCCGTGAAAAAGCTTTTTATTGTTGACGCGGTCAATTTTCTTTTTCGGTCGTATTATGCTATTAAGCCCATGACCAACTCTCAAGGAGAAGCTACCCATGCTCTCTTTGGATTCATCCGCTCGATCTACAAACTCATGGAAGATTTTTCACCCGATTACCTGATTGCTGTGTTCGATGGCCCCAACAACAAGCAAGCCAGAACCGCGCTTTACGCCGATTACAAAATTCATCGGAAGGGAATGCCAGAAGATCTGGTCCCTCAGCTGGGGAAAGCCCTTCTCTGGTGTGAACTCGCTGGCATCCCTTTCCTTTCCATCCCCGGAGTTGAAGCCGATGACACCATGGGAAGCATTGCTGTGTGGGCAGAAAAGCAAGGCATCAAAGTTTTTCTCTGCAGCAGTGACAAAGATCTTTGCCAGTTGGTGGATGATCACATTTTAATGATTCAGCCACATAAAGATAATCTGCTCGTCGATCGAAAAAAAGTCGAAGAACTCTATGGCATCACCCCCGAACAGATTGTCGATTATCTGGCAATCGTAGGAGATGCCTCCGATAACATTCCGGGCCTGGAAGGATTCGGTCCTAAAACAGCTTCTGCACTCCTTCAAGAATTTGGCACCTTAGATAAAATTTTAGCCCATCCTGAAAAAATCCCCGGCGCTAAAAAACAAGAGACTGTCAGGCAAGGCAAAGAGGTCGCGCTCTTGAGCAGACAGCTTGCAACAATCGATATCAATGTCGAATTCCCTCAAGATGAAACCTTCTTCCATTTAAAACACCCCCATCTTGAAAAACTCACATCGTTTTATCAAGAGATGCATTTTTCATCTCTTCTCAAAGAGATGGAGCCTGTAACGACTTCTGAAGAAACCGATTACCAACTCGTCAATGACATCAGCTCTTTCGATCAGCTCATTGAAAAACTCTCCAGAGAAAAAGAGATTTGCCTCGATGTCGAAACCACCGATATCCGCCCCATGCTGGCTCAATTAGTCGGCATAGGATTTTCACTCGAACCTAGAAAAGCGTGGTATGTTCCTGTCAACGGAGACATTTCTCGTGCCCATGTGTTGAAAAAACTAGAAACTTTACTCAGCAACCCCGACATTTCATTTTTTGGGCACAATATCAAATACGATCTGCACGTTCTACAAAATGAAAAGCTCCCTTGTCCCACAATCTCCTTCGATACGATCCTCGCCTCTTACTTGCTAACTCCCCAAAATCAACGCCATAACCTCGATCAACTCGCTTTAGAGAGATTTCAGACGGTGAAAATTCCGATCGAAGACCTCATCGGCAAAGGAAAAAAACAGATCTCGATGGCCGATGTCCCTCTTGAGAAAATTACCACCTACTGCTGCCAAGATGTCGATTACACCGTCAGACTCAAAGCCCTCTTTGAAAAAGAGCTCTCCGAACTCGATCTCATGCCCGTCTTCAAAGATATCGAAATTCCCTTGCTCCCTATTTTGCTCAACATGGAACGAAGAGGCATCTTTGTCGATGCGCCTATGCTCCGAAAAATGTCCCATGAGCTCTCTCATCAAATTCAAAAAATCGAAAAAGAGATCCATCACCTGGCCGGAGAATCTTTCAACATCAGCTCTCCTAAACAACTGAGTAAAATCTTGTTCGAGAAGATGGGCATCCACCCCCTCAAAAAAACAACGACAGGGTTTTCAACGAGTGCAGATGTCCTTGAAGAACTCCAAACTGACAACCCCATCGTCGAAAAAATTTTAGAGTACCGGACGTTAGAAAAACTCCGCTCAACTTATGTCGATGCTCTTCCCGAACAAATCAATCTCGCCACCGGTAGAATCCACTGCACCTTCAATCAATCGGTGGCTGCCACAGGGAGACTCTCTTGCCAAGATCCCAACTTGCAAAACATTCCCATCCGCACCCCCGAAGGGAAAAAAATTCGCACCGCCTTCAAACCAGAGGAGAGCCATTGGAGCTTTCTCTCTGCTGACTATTCACAAATCGAGCTCCGCCTTCTTGCGCACCTCAGCGAAGATCCCACACTTCTAAAAGCTTTTCTAGAGGGCGAAGATATCCACGCCTACACCGCCTCCGTCGTCTTTGGCACTCCCTTAACCGAGGTCACGCCCGAGATGCGGCACAAAGCCAAGGCTGTGAACTTCGGCATACTCTATGGCCAGCAAGCGTTCGGCTTATCACAAGGCCTCAAGATTGATTATCACGAAGCTGCCGCCTTTATCGAGACCTATTTCAAACGGTATAGCCACGTCAAAGAATATCTTGAATTTTGCAAAGAGAGCGTCCGTAAAACTGGAAGAGCTGTCACCCTCACCGGCAGGCAGCGCCCCATCCCCGAAATCCACAATAAGAACCCACAACTGCGCGCTGCAGCAGAGCGGCTTGCCATTAACACTCCTCTCCAAGGAACAGCTGCGGATCTCATTAAAATCGCCATGATCCAAATCGATGCTCTTCCCCATCCCAAGGGACATCTGCTACTTCAAATCCATGACGAACTTGTTTTTGAAGCTCCCGATGAAAAAATTCATGCGCTCTCATCTCAAGTTAAAACTATCATGGAAAACGTCATGAAACTTAAAGTTCCCTTAGAAGTGAAAATTTCTATTGGAAAAAATTGGGGAATGTGCTAGTCTTAAGGAAAATTGCAGTAACTGGCGGAGTTTCCGCAGGCAAGTCGACTGTTTGTCACCTACTTAAAGAATATGGCGCCTACACTGTCGATGCTGATGCAATTGTGCACAATTTATTATCTCCTAATACCCCAATAGGGAAGAAAGTCGTTGACCTTTTAGGCCCTGAAATCGTTACCGGAACCCAAATCAGTAGAAAAAAAATTTCGGAAATCGTGTTTTCTAATCCCAAAAAATTAAAAGCTCTAGAAGCCATCCTACACCCCGCTGTGAAAGAAGAGATTAACCGGCAGTTCAACCAGGTCAAAAATAATCCCTCCTATCGCTTTTTCGTTGCGGAAGTTCCTCTTCTTTATGAAGCTGGCATGGAAAAAGATTTTGACACCGTCATCGCTGTCGTTGCAGATGATGCAACCATACGTGCAAGGTCCAAAAAAGAAAATATGAAAGAGCGTGTGGAGAACCAACTCCCTTCCTCTACCAAGGCGTCTTACGCCGACTATACCATTTCAAATAACGGCGATATCGCCGCTTTGCGTTTATCAATCCAAAACCTCGTGAAACATTTCTAGAAAGCTTTTAAGGAGAATCCATGAAACCCGACGATCAGCCACCCCTGTTATCTGACACACCGCAACAGCCGCCACCTGTAGGACCCGAGCAGATCACCAAGATTGCTGACCTGCAGCAGATGAACATGGAGCAGCTCAATGTCGTGGCCCGCGAGATGGGCCTCAAGCACCTCGGATCACTTGCCAAATCTCAACTCGTTTTCGAGATTGTCAAAGCCAAGGCCGAACACCCTACTGAAGTTTTAGTCGGAGAAGGCGTTTTAGAAGTCCTCCCTGACGGATTCGGATTCCTCAGATCTCCTAACTATAACTACCTCCCCTCCGCTGAAGACATTTACGTCTCGCCCGCTCAAATCCGCCGCTTTGACCTTAAGAAAGGCGATACCGTCTACGGGACCATTCGTTCTCCTAAAGAAAAAGAAAAATACTTTGCCCTCCAAAAAGTCGACAAAATCAATGAACGCCCTCCCGAAGAAGCCCGCGAGCGCATCCTCTTTGAAAACCTGACCCCTCTCTATCCGAATAAACGGCTCGTGATGGAGACGACGAAAGAGCGGATGACCACACGGGTCTTGGACCTCACCTCTCCCATTGGAAAAGGTCAACGCGGCCTGATCGTGGCTCCTCCACGCTCCGGAAAAACCGTCATCCTCCAAAACATCGCCAACGCGATCACCACAAACAACCCTGACGTCACACTCATCGTTCTCATGATCGGTGAGCGCCCTGAAGAAGTCACGGACATGATCCGAAGCGTCACGGGAGAAGTCATCTCCTCGACCTTCGATGAACCCCCTGAAAGGCACGTTCAAGTCGCCGAAATGGCCATCGAAAAAGCCCGCCGCCTCGTGGAATACCACCACGACGTCGTCATCCTTCTCGACTCCATTACCCGTCTTGCTAGAGCCTATAACACCGTTGAGCCCCATTCTGGTAAGATCCTCACCGGCGGTATTGACGCCAACGCTCTGCACAAACCGAAACGGTTCTTTGGAGCTGCGCGTAATGTCGAAGAAGGTGGCTCGCTCACCATCATCGCCACAGCGCTCATTGACACCGGCTCTCGCATGGACGAGGTGATCTTTGAAGAGTTCAAAGGAACTGGTAACATGGAGCTCGTGCTCGACAGACGCCTCGCCGACCGGCGCGTCTATCCTGCCATCGATCTCATCAAGAGTGGCACCCGTAAAGAAGAACTCCTCTTCCATCCCGAAGAGCTCGATAAAATCTATACGATGCGCCAGGCCCTTGCTGACTTGTCACCCCTCGACGCCATGAACCTCCTCATTGGCAGACTTAAAAAGACTAACAACAACATCGAGTTCTTGCTCTCTATGAAGGATTAGGTTTTAGTGAATTGCAGAGTATAGACTTTGTTGGTCACAGGATCGGATGGGCGGATTTCCAGTCCTTGCCCCCACAAAAATCC
This sequence comes from Parachlamydiales bacterium, assembly GCA_023265455.1. Classification (GTDB taxonomy): domain Bacteria; phylum Chlamydiota; class Chlamydiia; order Chlamydiales; family Rhabdochlamydiaceae; genus PALSA-1444. Next base: position 13,396 of record JAHFTQ010000004.1, on the reverse strand, counting down.
GACCTCTTGGCCTGCTAAAAATTTTGAAAACCAAGTCAATGCTCCCTGACATTCAGGCAGAGCCTCACCCGTTTCGTCAAAAACAATTCTGGTGTATTTGTGCGTAAGAACACTGTCTTTAAAATTGGGTGGATTCGCTCCAAGGTTGCTATAGGCTTTCATATACGCTTCCGTAGACCCTGACCAACATTGTTGCACGAGCCACCATTCATTGGCATTTAAAGGAGATGGTTGTGTGAGTATCACAATATGATGATCCTTGTTAAAGAAACAGCTAGAAGATTCAGGAAGAGTATAATTGCTTTTGTAAACAAAAATGAACGCTTGTGTTTTTGCAGGAGTCAAAGTTTGGAAACTTTTTTGATTTCCAAGCCAGTCTGGATTAATAGTTATAAAAGGGGCACAGGTGCTCAAATCAGAGTTGATCACTGGCAAATGTGCAGGCACATGATTCTTTAAAAACATCCTCAAGTAACATATGCTCCCTGGGGGAAACTTAGAATCATAATCAGATGAGGGGGGCACATCTTGAGCCTCTCTTTCCATGTTATCCATGCAACGCATCCTGGACATGTTACCGAAATAATCCTCTTTTAGCCCATTCCTCATAAGACGAAAGAGTGTTTTGGGTAATGCTTTTGCCACCCTTTCTAAGTGATGAAGATGACGAAGATCTGCATGCCAGCAAATTTTCGTTGCCCATTTACAAGAGAGACTAAAAACATGCATCCCTTCATTTTCTGCTCCAAGGTATGAAAATATCCGCACGTGAAGTTCAGTAGGAAGAGTACTAAAAACCCCCGGCGCTGTAATGTCTGGATTAGCTGCAATCTCTTTACGTATCGGTTTTCGGTCATCTGGACCTTCGATCAGATTATTGGGGGTACTTGCGATCTCGCGTGGAGTATTTATCGATCTAATAGCGGAGATGGATATAGAATAAATCAGCCCCAAGACAAACCCAGCACCACCCCAAACTCTGGCTGTAACCTTGTCACAAAAAAAAGTAGCTATTCCCCTAAATAACCCACAAAAAGGCAAGCCATGCAGAAAAAAAATTATGGGCTCGGCATACGAACCGAGCGCCCAAGAACCAATGAAAGGATTACTGAGAGAATGTTTTGCTAGAAGAAAGCGAGCAACATAAGACACCTTTCGAGCTTCTTCGTTAGAAAGAGGGCTCAAACACCCTTGGTTCAATTGAACGAACTTCGGAAAGCGAGGACTGAGCATTAGGCAAGAGTTCACGTCATACCACAAACCTTTCCCTAAAATAACTGTATTTTGCCAATAGCTACTACTCATTAAGCCCGCTCCTTGCTTCAGCAAAAAGTATAACATAAAATTTCCTAAAAAACACTCTAAATGGGAGCCTGTGACTGAAAAACGACATTTGTCATTATTCATCATGTTCAATTAAGCAAGCACCGCCTGTATAAACAACACAATTCATTCATATAAAGTCACTTACAATCCTATTATCCCTCAAAAATCTAGGGTGACTGAAAAACGACATTTTGTCATTATTCAGTCGAAATGAATATAACACGTTCAATTACAGAGCATTATAAATATACCCCCACGAATCCTCATCTACTTGGTCTTTTGAAGAAATAATTTGTTTGCCATTGTCTGCTAGCAACTCCTTCTGTTTGCCCAAAAAACCCTTTCCCTTTAGCATGGGAGCCATGCCATCATCCCGTTGGACCCTCTACCTTAGCCTTTTCATCGTGCTGCTGTTTGCCTCGTGTGCTGGCTCTAAAAAATCTTGTAAGCAAGTCCCCACGCTCCGTCTCAATATGTACCACGAGCCGCTGACTTTGGATCCTCGCCAGGGCAGTGAAATGGTCGGCTCAGCTATGCATTTCATGTTGTTTGAGGGACTGATGCGCATGAACCCTGACGGCTCTATTACCCCTGCCCAAGCAAAATCCATTGAGATTTCAGACGACCGACTCACCTATACCTTTCACTTACGCGGCACACAGTGGTCCAATGGAACAGCCGTCACTGCGGCCGATTTTGAAAAGGCGTGGAAAAAAATCTTATCCCCGGATTTCCCAGCGGCTAATGCCCATCTGCTGGCGCCTATCAAGAACGCTGAAAAAGCTAAACAGGGGCTAGTTCCTATCGATGAAGTCGGTGTTCATGCCACCAATAGCCAAACCTTAGTTGTCCATCTCGAGCACCCTACACCTTATTTTCTAGAACTCATTTCCTTTTGCGTTTTTTTTCCTGTTCCTCACCAGGTTGATGAATCAGAGCCTCACTGGATGGAAAAAACAGGCCCTGAGTTCGTTTGTAACGGACCCTTCAAGCTCACCATCTGGAAGCATCAAAATGAACTCGTCTGCGAAAAAAATCCTCTCTATTGGGAATCTTCCCAAATCAACTTGAATACCATTCATATCAATATCGTCTCTAATGAAGCGACCGTTCTGAATATGTATGAGAATGGAGAAATCGACATGATGGGGCTGGGGATTTGTCCCATCCCCAATGATGTCCTCGCTCGTTACTACAAACAGGGTCTACTTAAGACCTATTCTTCACCTGGAACGACCATCCTTTCTTTCAATGTAGAAAAATTTCCCTTCAACAATAAAAATATCCGCAAAGCGTTTGCCTATGCCATTCATCGGCATGAGATCGTCGACAATGTCACTTTATTAGGAGAGGATGTCGCAACCGATCTTATTCCTCCCTGCCTGCGCAAGAGCGCCCCTATTGTCTATTTTAAGGATCACGATATTGAAAAAGCTCGTGAGTTATTTCAGAGGGGACTTAAAGAACTTGGCATCACCGAAGACCAATTTCCCACATTAACTTATTATTATTCTTTCAGCGGCGTTAACCATAAACTCGCCCAAGTTCTTCAGCAGCAACTCCTGCAAAAGTTAGAGATTCAAATCGATCTCCAGCAAGTCGAACATAAAGTGTTATTGGATCTCCTGAAAAGCCGCAACTATGAACTCGCTCAATCTTTTTGGATAGCCCAGTACAATGATCCCATCAGTATTCTCGAACGGTTCAAATATAAGACCCAAGCGAAAAATTATCCCGGCTGGGAACATCCCGAATACATCCGTCTTCTTGAAAAAAGCGCCTCTGATAAGACCCCTGAAGAAAGATTAAAAACTCTCCAAACTGCTGAAGCGCTTTTATTAGAAGAGATGCCGCTTGTGCCTCTCTACCATTGGAAGACAGGGTTCATGATTCAAGACCACTTGAATTATCAAGATTTTCCCAATAACGGCTTTTTAGAACTCACTCGCATCTCTTTAAAAAATGAAAAATAAACTGTTCTTTCTTTCCTCTCTTTTCATCTTCACAATCCTCTTAACGAAGATCGACCACAGATGCGCTAAAGCCAGCCATCGGTTCTGTCTCCATTTTATTGATGGGCCTCCGACTGCCAACCCTGCTTGGGAAACTAAGGCTCCCTATCCCTTGTCTGTTCTCGATCAACCGTTTTTTTATCTAGGCAAAGGAGCCCAGTCGTTTGTCTTTGAAAGCGCTGACCGGCAATCAGTCATCAAATTTTATAAATTTCCGGCACATTTACGCCGGTTTGATTGGATCAAACACCCCTTTGGAGATACTTTCTCCCCAAAAAATCGAGCCATCAACTTGCATAACGAAAAACGGTTTAACCGCTCTTTCAACAGTTTTTTGCTCGCTTACAACCACCTGCAAAAAGAAACCGGTGTCTTCTATATCCACTTGAACCCCACTCCTCATCTCCCAAGGACCTTGCAAGTCTACGATCGATCAGGAACAGTTCATCAAATCCCTCTTGAACGGTTAGGATTTGTCCTCCAGAAAAAAGGGAAACCGTTTCTTCCAATGTTCCGATCCCTCCTTGAACAAGGCCATACAAAAGAGGCCCAGCAGATGATCGATAGCCTTTTTCAACTCATCATCTCCCGTTGCCGGAAAGGAATCTCCGACCTAGACAATATGGACCATGACAACTATGGCTGGTACGAAGGGCGCGCCCTGCATCTTGACATCGGACGGTTTGTCCTCAAAGACGACGTCAAAATCCCCGCTCATTACCTCCAAGAAATCGAGCGCATCACAAGCCCTCTCAGACAATTCTTAGAAAAGCAGTCTCCTGAACTCTTGGAATATTACGATAACGCTTTGGGCGTTAATTAAGATTATTTTGCTAGACGCGAGCGAGTTGATCCCCTTAACATCAAAGGGTGGTATTTTCCCATATCAACAATTTCCAATAAACGAAGCGCTGCATGATTAGGATTTCTGTCACCAGATTCCCAAGCTTGTACAGTTTTTAAACTCACATTCAAAACTTTAGCAAATATACCCTGTGAATAGTTCCATTTCGCTCTGATATTTTTGATTTTCTTGGGAGTATATTCTTTTGGAGGTTCTGGAATTTCAATGAATTCGGACTTTAGGGTTATCTTACCCTCTTTATGAGCGAGAATTTCTTGGAGCCCCTGTTTTAATTCCTCAAACAACCTTCCCATATCTATCTCCTTTTTATCGAGCGAACCAATTCTTTAAGTTCTTTTTTTTCATCGGGTGAAAGTTCCTCTTTTTCATTCTTTGGGTAGATGGTAATTAGATAGATTTTCCCTGTCCCAATATCATGAAAATAGTAACACACCCTAAATCCACCGCTCTTGCCTTTACAAGCCGATTTTAATCTAGTCTTTCTCACGCCTCCAGTCCCCTGGATTATAGCGCCCATCTCGGGATGTTCAGCAAGCACGCTCTTGAAAGTGTCAAAGTCCTCTTGTTTGAGCCTATGAGCCTTCTTCAATTCATCAACCCTATTGGAAAAACGAGGAATTGGAACTATCTCTCTTTTCATTATCGCTATACCACACTGTAGACTATTTTAGTCAACATGCTGATATATCATCAACTACTTTCGATAAAGGTCTTGGCTTCGAGATCTTCGACTCCGTGATGCCGGATCACAGCCTTGTGATTGATCTTTTTAGCTTTTAGATATTCTTGCAGCACTTCTGTAAAAATTTCATGTTTGGCTTTCTCACCACAGGTGAAAAGATCAACAAAACAGGCGCCATGTTCAGGATAAGTATGAATACTGGCATGACTTTCTGATAACATGATCACCATCGTCAGCCCCTGTCCAGGAAAAACATAGGCCGTATAATCGAGCATAGTAGCACCGCATTTCTGAACCGCTTCAAGCATAATTTTCTTAAGCGCCTCAGTATCCATGAGCGCCTCTTTATCGCACTCTAAGTAACTCGCCAGAAAATGTTTACCACGAAACTCGAAATCCTCATTTTCCGCTGCTAATCTCGCAAACACACACAGGAACAAAAACAATATTCTCAACATTGCAAAACCTCTGAAAAAAATTTTAGACACTTAATCTTATTCAGCTTACTATTTTTCGAAAACAGCCAAAATGATATAGAGACATTTATACGATGAAATTTTTTGCAACACTTCTAGCGATTTTAGTCGGCGGGTACGGAACTTGGATGGTCGTTCATAACCATCCTGATGTAAAAACCAAGGTCGCGCATATTCTCGATCTGGGCCATTTTCATACCCTTGAAGTCCGCTATAACGCGAATCAAATTATGGAGCAGCACCGTAGAGAACTGCTCAAAGATAGCCGCCACCGCTATCTAGACCCCATCTTGGAATTTTATCCCTATCTCTTGATGGAGGTGAAGTACACCGCGGCTGATGATAAAACTCATGAAAGCATTATTCTCTGGGATCTCACCGATGGGGAAATGGTCATCAACACCCGCAACTGGGATAAAACTCATGGGTTCGGCGATTGCATCGCTGCGGATGCAACCCCCCAAGAATTTAGAATCTTAAGCCTTTTGGCAAAAAAAGGCGGCTCCCTAGATCGCGGAGGCTTCAATCAATCTTTGAATGTCGAGCCCGAAGTCCTCAACAGCTGGCTGGACAGCTGCCGCAAAAAAAAACTCATCATCCAGGCAGGAAACAATTATAAACTTCACTTTCAACGACCAAAATTCCATTTGATCCCTGAAACGCGCCTCGATGAAAGACTCGTTACAAAACCTTATAAGGATGCCATCCGCCTAGGAAAACAGTTCTCTCCTGCTCAAATCGACAGGGCCTCTCGCGCAGCCTTTGGTCAAAATTTTACTATACGCAAAATGAGCGATGTCTATCTACCAGTCCATAGCATCATCGTTCAAAATCCTGACGGCTCTATCCATACAAGCCATTGGAACGCCCTCAACGGCAAACGTCTTTCCCGCTCTCATTTTATTGATTAGATTATTGCTCCTGATGGACCTTCTCCCCCCGTTCCTAACATATAAACGCATAACCCAACAAATTGAGATATTCCGCTTACAGCCAGTACCACAATTAGGTTGACGGGCCCAAGAGCTAAAGATACAATTGTCGCCGAAGCTATAAATCCGAGGCCACGGCCAAGGATGAGTTGCTCACTTTCATTTTTTCTCATCCTCTTAAGCACCAGACAGGCAAGTGAACTAATGGTCATATCAAGCCCATTGAAAAGAACAGCTTGACGATTCGTCCACCCCACAGAGGGACCGCGATTAACACTGAGTAAATAACGCATTGATGCAGATGCTGCAGCTCCAACTAAAATAGCCATATGACTCCTTTCATTAAAATTGTAGAGGCGTTTTATCACGGCCTCTGCTTCTATGACAACTATCAATTTAGACATGAACACCATGCACAACTTTCAAGTTCTTTTCCTAAAGGTAAGAATTTCATCTGCGCAGATGAAACTCTCTTATCCTTAGGAAAAAAACTTGAAAGTTACATACGGCGTGTATGAGAAAAATTAAAAACACCTCTCTCCTCCTCTATGCTCTCTGCGGCTTCCGTGGTAAAATATTTTTTCAACCACAAAGATCACGGAGATCACAGAGGGGGTTAGGAAAATCAATGATTGAACATTTCCTTCCCAGTGTATAAAATCAGCACTCTTTTGGAAAGATGGCTGAGTGGCCGAAGGCACGTCCCTGCTAAGGACGCGTACCCTCACGGGTACCGTGGGTTCAAATCCCACTCTTTCCGATTCATTGCTTTAATCGTCCTATTTTTATAAGTTACTAAATTATGGCAGAGTCTCCCTCAACAAAAGTTCCTCCAAGTTCCAAAGAATCTGAAATGATCGTCTTGGGCTGCATGCTCACTTCCATTGGCAGCCTCAATATCGCTGCCGATCTCTTGGAAGAGACCGACTTTTACTATTCAGAACATAAACTGATCTTCGATGTCTTAAAAGGGTGCTTTCTCCAAGATAAACCAGCTGATATTCACATCGCTGCTGAAGAACTCAAACGGCGCAATAAATTGAAAAACATTGGCGGAGTGGCTTACCTCACGACTCTGGCTCAATATGCAGGCACTGCCGCCCATATCGAAGAATATACTGAGCTCGTCCGCAGCAAATCGCTCCTCCGTCGCATGATTCACGCTGCACAAGATATCGAAAAGCAAGCTTTTGATAACCCTGACGACGTTCAAGTCACCTTAGACCAAGCTCAGCAAAAATTCTTCCATATTAGCCAATCGGTTAATACCACCGGCAGTCTGCTCATCAAAGATCTTTTAACAGGAGCAAAATCTACTTCACAGCTGCCCTATTTAAAGGAGCTGCAAGAGCGTCAAGAAAAATATCAAGCCAGAGGCCCCGAAGATATCGGAATCACCGGCATTCCCACTCATTTTTTAGAACTTGATAAGATGATCAATGGGCTCTCCGCCTCTAACTTGATGATTTTAGCTGCACGCCCTGCCATGGGAAAAACCGCTTTAGCTCTCAATATCGCAGAAAACATCTGCTTTAGAAACAATATCCCCGTCGGAATTTTTTCTCTTGAGATGACCGCGGAGCAACTTTTACATCGTATCATCTGTTCACAAGCAGAAGTTGAGTCAGATAAAATCCGCACAGGAGCGCTCAACGGGATTGATTACCAGCGCATTGTCTCTGCTGTTAACACCATGCAGCAACATACGATGGTTATCGATGACCAACCCGGTCTTAAGATCACCGATCTTCGCGCCCGCGCTAGACGAATGAGAGAGGCTCACGGCATTCAATTTCTCATGATCGACTACTTGCAGCTTCTGACAGGCTCTGGCAATTTTAAAAGCCAAGAAAACCGCCAGCTTGAAGTCTCTGAAATCTCCCGCCTCCTGAAAACATTAGCCCGTGAACTCAATATTCCCATTTTATGCCTCTCGCAGCTCTCTCGCAAAGTCGAAGAACGCACCGGCCACCGCCCCATGATGAGCGACCTCAGAGAATCGGGATCTTTGGAGCAGGACTCGGATCTGGTCATGTTCTTGCTGAGACGAGATTATTACGATCCTTATGACAAGCCGGGAGTCGCGGATCTCATCGTTGCAAAAAATCGTCACGGCGCCATCGGTAACATTAACTTAGCCTTCCGCAAAGAAATTGCGAAATTTGGCAACTATTCTCAGCTCCGCGGCCCTGAAAACCCCGAGAATGAAGAGGCCTTTTCCGCATTTTCTCCAAGATAGTTAGAAATTAAAAAATTTAATTAACAACTTCTTCTGCCTTGTCAAATATGCGAAAACCACTATAATTTCAGCTATCCTAACAATGGGGAGATAAGCGTCACTTATATGACAGAAAATAAACACCAGGAATTTGGTCGTCTCCGCTCCTGGTTCTTCCCTGTCTATAAGAGTGAGTTAAAATTATTTTTACCTCTTATCCTGATGTTCTTTTTCATCTGTTTTAATTATAATATCTTAAGAGCTGCAAAAGATTCTCTTGTCGTGACGGCTCCCTCTTCAGGGGCTGAAATTATTCCTTTCATAAAGGTCTGGGTTATTCTACCCATGGCTTTCCTCATGACCCTGCTGTTCACCCGCCTGGCTAACCGCTACTCCACTGAAAAAGTTTTTTATATCATGATGAGCATCTTCCTGGGCTTTTTTGTGCTATTTTCCTCCGTTCTTTTTCCTTTCCGTGATGTCTTGCACCCCCATCATTTCGCCGATAGGATGGAAAGTTATCTGCCCTTAAGCCTGAAAGGGTTTGTCGCTCTCATCCGGAACTGGACCTATACGACTTTTTACGTGATGGCCGAGCTCTGGAGCACCACGATCATGACGGTTCTCTTTTGGGGATTTGCAAATGAAATTTTGAATGTCAAGACCGCTAAGCGGTTTTACGTCTTGATTTTGATCGGAGGTAATATCTCTGCGATTTGCGCTGGAGGGACTTCCACGTTCATCTCCCAGCTAGCCGGGAAGTGGATGACTTCTGCCTCTAGTGACCCTTGGCAATATTCACTCCTTTTGATCAGTAGCATCGTTGTCGTTGGGGGATTTATTATCGTCGGGATTTTCCGCTGGTTACATACAAATATTTTACAAAATCCTGCTTACAAACAACATCTCACCTACGATACCGCCAAATCCACTGTTAAGATGAGCCTTCGCAAAAACTTTCAATATTTGGCAAAATCCAAATATCTCCTTTGCATTGCAACGATCGTGTTGACCTACAATATTTGTATCAATTTGACCGAGGTCACGTGGAAAGATCAGCTGCTTCATATTTGCCCTCAGCCTAATGATTTCAATGGATATATGGGTCAGGTCACCATGTGGGTTGGGATTGTGGCCACGGTGATTGCCCTGATCACTAGCGTCATCATTCGAAGACTCTCTTGGACGTTTAATGCAATGATCCCACCTGTTCTACTCCTCATTACAGGCGTCGGGTTCTTCTCATTTCTCTTATTCAAAGATTCGGCAATCGGCCTTTCACTAGGAACTTTTTTAGGTTGCACGCCCCTGGCGCTGGGAATTCTCTTTGGTTCATTCCAACAGGTGATCTCGCGCGCTTCCAAGTACACCATCTTCGATGCCACCAAAGAGCTCTCCTTTATTCCTCTCAGCCGAGAATCCAAACTGAAAGGGAAAGCCGCTATCGACGGTGTCGGCTCTCGCCTTGGCAAATCGGGAAGTGCCTTGATTTACCAGGCACTTCTCATGTTTTTTGGAACAGTCTCTGCGACAGTCCCCTACGTTGCCGGCATCCTCTTAATTGTGATCGCCGCTTGGATGGCCGCCGTCTACTTTTTAGGCAAACAGTTCAACTCTTTAACTGCTCAACATGAAACTGTCGTGATCCCAGAGCCTGCTCCAGCAACCCAACAAGTTCCTATTTAACCCCGTAACAACACGAGAAATATGTCATCCGTTAAGAAAAAAAGAAAATACAAAATGGCAAAGCACAAGCGCAAGAAGCGCCGTCGTCGCGATCGCCATAAGACTTAATCTATTTTAGATTCTAATTCAGATATGTGGATTTTCCCCGACACGTTTGATGTGATTGTCGTTGGCGCAGGCCACGCAGGCTGTGAAGCGGCGCATGCGGCTGCCCGCATGGGATGTAAAACCCTTTTACTGACCATGAACCTCGACACGATCGGAAAAATGAGTTGCAACCCCGCGATAGGCGGCACTGCAAAAGGGCACATCGTCAGAGAAATTGATGCCCTTGGCGGCATCATGGGAAAAATTGCAGATAGTACAGCCATCCAATACCGGATGCTCAATTCCTCCAAAGGACCCGCAGTCAGATCTCCGCGCGCTCAAAATGATAAGCTCGCCTATCAGACCGCCATGAAACACCGCCTCGAAGCTACCCCTAATCTGTTCATTCATCAGGGGACAACAGAAAACTTTTTGCACCAAGATGGCCATGTCACCGGCGTGGAGACCCAAGAAGGGATTGCTTATGTAGGCCGCACGGTCATTCTCTCTTCTGGCACCTTCATGCGTGGCATGATCCATATCGGAAGCACGACATTTTCTGGGGGACGCGCCGGTGATAAACCGTCTATCGGACTCTCCGCTAGCTTAGAAAAGCTCGGGTTTAATCTGGGCCGCCTGAAGACAGGCACTCCTCCTCGCGTCAACCGCCGCAGCATCGACACCTCTCTCATGGAACCGCAATGGGGGGATGTTGACGTCCGGTTTTCACATGATGAACCTGAAGGACCTGGCCTCCCTCAAATTCCGTGTTATATCACCTACACAACCCCTGCCACCAAACAAGTCATCTTAGATCACCTCCATCTCTCTCCGATGTATTCAGGACAGATCAAGAGCGTCGGTCCTCGCTACTGCCCCTCAATCGAAGATAAATTTGTCCGTTTTGCCGATCGAGATCGGCATCAAATCTTCATCGAACCCGAAGGCCTCCAGACAGATGAGCTCTACATCAACGGCATTTCGACATCGTTACCGTTTGACGTCCAGATCAAAATGATCCGCACGATTCCTGGCCTCGAACATGCTGAAATCATGCGGCCCGCTTATGCCATCGAATACGATTACGTCAAAAGCGGTCACCTCCATCCTACTTTAGAGACCAAGTCTCTTGAAGGGCTTTTCTTAGCAGGGCAGATCAATGGCACCACCGGCTATGAAGAGGCCGCCGGCCAAGGACTCATCGCAGGCATCAACGCTGCCCTCAAAGTGCAAAATAAGCCTCCGTTTTTCCTAAAACGCTCCGACGCCTACATTGGCGTCATGATCGACGAGCTCAATACCAAAGAGCTCGAAGAGCCATACCGGATGTTTACAAGCCGTGCCGAACACCGCCTTCTGCTCGGGCAGCACAATGCCGATTTACGACTGCGCCCTTATGGTCATCAGCTAGGGCTCATCACCGATCAGCAAATGGAAAAGCTCCGAACAAAAGAAGCTACCATTGCTTCTCAAGTTGAGCGGCTGGAAAAAAAATACATTTCGCTAGATGGCAAAAGCCTCTCTTTAGCCCAACTCCTTTGCCGCCCCGAATCTACCTACGCTCAGCTCATCATCGATTACCCTGACATTGCCCTCGATCACGGCACGGAAATCAACTTCCTCGTCGAACAGATTAAATATGCAGGCTATATCGAGCGTCAAAAACTCGAAGTCGCCAAACTCGACGGCATTGAAAATATTCAACTCCCTGCCGATTTTGATTTTATGCAAGTAGTGGCCCTCAGCCGTGAAGCCCGTGAAAAACTCCACAAACTCAAACCCCACACTCTAGGACAAGCCTCTCGGCTTTCCGGCGTCACTCCCGCCGATCTCCAAGTGCTCATGATTGCGCTTCGCAGGCCGCAAAAGCCCGCATGAAAAGAGTTAATTTCATTAGAGGAGAGGCGCAGAGAACGCAGAGAAAAAAAACAAAGAATAGGATGAAAATATCCTCTCCGCGTCCTCTGCGTCTCTCCTCCGCGCAGCGGCTCTGCGCTGATGGGACTCTCTCTTTCTTCGGGGAAAAAATGCATTTTTTGTCGGATAGAAAATGAACCTTCTCACCTTAACCCAAGTTCCCATCAGCGATCAGCTCAACTTAGAAGAAGAGCTGCTTCGCAATGAGTCCCGCGATTTCTGTCTCATTAACACCGGCTCATCTCCTGCGATCGTCATGGGAATTTCCAGTAAACCCGAGACACTGATCCATCTCGATCAACTTCCTCCCACCATCCCTATTCTCCGTAGATTCAGCGGAGGCGGTACTGTCATCGTCGATGAAAACACCATCTTCGTCACCTTTATCTCCAATAAATCGAGCCATGCTTTTCCCGCCTATCCAGAACCGATTCTACGGTGGGCAGCCTCGGTCCTATCACCTACCATCCCGGGACTGCACCTCCGTGAACACGATTTTGCCATTGGCGAAAAAAAATGCGGCGGAAACGCCCTCTATATCAAGAAAGACCGGTGGCTGATTCACACCTCTTTTCTCTGGGATTATGATCCCCTAAAAATGCAGCTTCTCAAACACCCTCCCAAAACCCCTGCCTACCGCCAGGGCCGCTCTCACGAAGAGTTTCTCTGTAAACTCTCTGACATCTTCCCCGATCAACAAACCTGGATCACAAACTTGAAAGAGCACCTTCAGCAAAGTTGCTAAAAATCCCTTTTCTGGTTATTACAAAGCATACATAGGAGATAGCACTGTATGCAGAAAAAGAAATTCCTGAGCTTACTCATTGCAACCTCAATGACCCTTCACGAACTCCATGCAGGCACTCCTAAGTCATCAGAAGTTTGTGGAGAAAGCCCTCATCCTATGCGGCTGACAATGCGCCATATCGAAGGTAAAGGTGTAGGCTACAATCAAGGATACACCACGTTGGAGGGATTTTTCACACCCTCCGAGCCTTGGAAAAACAGCTGGGTTCCTTTTTTAGATCTGCGAGGACACGTCTTTAACAATGGAAATCCTGCAGCGAATGCAGGTATAGGATTTCGGTATCTCGCTTCTCGTACGTGGGGCATGAATACCTATTACGATTATCGTAAAACCGAGCACCAAGCCTACAATCAAATCGCACTGGGTTTTGAAACCCTGGGGAAAATT
>JAHFTQ010000001.1 GCA_023265455.1 Parachlamydiales bacterium | reverse complement strand
TGAGGTGCGTGAACGAAGACGCCAAGTGCAGCGACCAGCATATTCTAAGCCTGAGCTCTTAGCAACCAAGCCAAATCAGCTCTGGAGCTGGGATATTACCAAGCTGCATGGACCATCAAAATGGACCTACTACTACCTCTATGTGATCATGGATGTTTTCAGCCGCTACGTGGTGGGTTGGATGATAGCCCACCGGGAATCAAAGGAATTGGCTAAAACTCTGATCGCGGAGACTTGTGCGAAGCAGCAAATTGTTCCTGAGCAGCTTACCATTCACGCTGATCGTGGATCGAGCATGACCAGTAAGCCGGTGGCATTTTTATTAGCGGACCTCGGTGTTACTAAAACGCACAGTAGGCCGCATGTATCTGACGATAATCCGTACTCAGAGGCGCAGTTCAAAACGCTGAAATACCATGCGTCGTTTCCCGATAAATTCGGGGCAATCGAGGATTCTCGAGGCTTCTGCCGCCCCTTTTTTCATTGGTACAATAATGAGCATTACCACAGTGGGATCGGCCTGATGACCCCGTCAGATATCCATCATGGGCTAGCAAGTGAGAAACGTAACAGAAGGGCAGAGGTGCTCGAACAAGCGTTTACGATGCATCCTCAGCGTTTTAGGGGGCGCATACCAGTACCACCGGAGCTACCGTTGGAAGTTTGGATCAATAAACCAGATCAGACAGTGGTTGATATACAGTAATTAGCGACAACAAGTGTCTCATTTTCATTGACACATTCCGTAGCTCCGATAAATGCTTGGTAGGAAATGCTATGGTTGGTGGCGGTAAAAGGGTGGTTGATGGCTCCTTTTGTGGAGCAGTACCAAAACCATAACGGGAGTGGTCCTCGTTGTCATGCTGAGCTCAGCATGACGGGCATTCACAAGAATGCTTTGAGTTGGGGGTTGTCTCGTCGCCAGATAACGTTATCAATAAAATAGTGGTGGATATTGATGAAGGTAATAAAGCAGAACATAAAGAGCTGGGGGCCGAAGAGAGAGCGATCATAGTCCACCATGGCATCAAGAGCTTCAGGGATAAGTTTAAATGCACAGAAAGCGAGAACGAAACTGCTAGCAAAGAAGCCTAAAAAACTCTGCGCAAAAAAACGTCGCTCCAGATGCTGAATGGTATTTTTTACGGCACTGGCGGTGTATTGATTTTTCTTGAGCGTTGCCACAAAAAGTAAATATTGGCATGAATGAAAGAAGGGAATCATATACCAGAAAATTCCGTGATATAAGCTTGGCAAATACCACACATAAATCGCAGCTAAGGCCACTGCTGGGGTGATGCCGGGCAGCTTGCCATCTCGTTCCCAGCGACAATAGAAAAGTCCAAGCAGGCCAAGGCCGCTGACTACTAAGGTTACATAGTTAGCGCTGGCCAGCCACGGTGGTACTCTAAAGCTAGAATAGCCTATTCCATAATGCATCAGTCTTTGGATATCAAGGTTGGCGTTGATTAAGGAAACAAACCACACAGGATAGAGGCTAAGCTTAAGGACTTGGCTTTCCCTGATACTAAAATAATAGTGGTTGCGGGCAGCGCTAACTAAGACGGCTCCATAGATCTGTTTGATATAATGCCAACCAACAGTGAAGTACATAAAATTAACTGCATAGCTCAGCATTCTTGGCGATAATGAAAAAATACAAGCAACCATATAGGTAATTGCAAGAATGGGTACGACAATTGCGGCCCAAAAAAAACGCCTTTGGGAAAACAACTCATGTCTTTTGTCCCAATAGAGCAGTTGGTAGGAAGCAAGAAAATGTGGGTTATTTACTGCAAAAGCTAGGTAAAACATCGCCCAAGAAATCTGCGAGGTTCCTGCCGAGGCATCAACCAAGAGATAGACGATCCCAAACATCATCAGCGAGGCGCCACCGATCATGAAAAAATCTAGACCGGGAGATAGCAAAAAAGTAGACTTCTGGCTTGGCAAGCTAGGAAAAACAGGAGCTTGCTCCCGGGACAATGGCATACTTGAATCTACTTGGCTTGCTGTAGGTTCCAACTCAGACTCCTGGATAAGAACCGTGCTTTATGGAGCTCGCTACTTCCTCCACAAGATAGACTCTACGGTCAATAGTAGGAGCAAAAACTATGGCAGTCAATTGCTTTAACGAAGCTGGGCGGGAAGCCCCCAGCCAGCGAAAACAATAAGAAAATTTTGGTAAAAAATAGCTTCAAGAAAGCTTTTTAGACTCTAAAAATAGCTTCTTAAATGGGTACCTACTCTGGCTATTTCCCATGTCACCCTTTTTGATTCATCTCCGTTATCCGGAGCGCAGCGAAGGACCGTGTTCTCAACTCTTCTGCGCTTCCGCTCCTCGGCGTCTCAGCGGTTCACCATTACCATTTGCTTAAAGAAGCGTCATTCGTGTGCGTCCCCAAAATGCAAATGCGGGAGCCAGGTTGGTGGCTATTAACCACCTTGTTTTATTGAACATCACCCCTGAAAATTAAACTAAGTCTATCCCGACTTGGGTGTCGATGCTACCTTATGCGTAACTACTATTTGCCAAATTAGCTGAGGAGAAATCCATGAGAAGAAATTTTTATCTAGCTTTTCTAGGAGGTCTGATCAGCCTAAGTGTTTACGCCCAGCAAAGCATCGAAGGAACCTTCGTCGGTCCTTGTTCCGTTGCTGGCTTTGACAAAATATCGGTTAATTCCCACCATCCCGTACTCACCTTTGATAAGGGAAGATTCTCCACGACGCAGCTCTATTTTCGCGATGCTGGCTGTCATTTAGCCGATCTAATAAATTTGCCAGACACCTTCTCAGCAGCCTATCAGATTGGCATTGAGGTGCCGAGGGTTACCTACCCCCGGGCCAAGTCCTTTAAAATCACCTTTGACCTGGGAACCAACAAGGAATTTACCACCTGCTTTATGATCGATACATTCGCTGACGGCCAAGAGGTGCTGTTTTTTGGCAAGAACTTCGGGGAGAAAATCCCCGACGATGAGGTCTGTCAGATAGGCACTTTGCAAGCTTTTGTGCGACGCTCGTAAACTTTTTATCCATCGGGTTTTGCTTTATTCAACGGTTGAAATCAAAAAAAATTCTCGGTGCCATAGGGACCGGAGTAAGCATATCCCGAAATACTCCTGCATCCCTAGCATTCCAGCGATGAGGGAGGTGCTCGATATTCGGATCTGGTGAAGTAAGAAGAATCGCTAATTTTGATTACGACGCTCGTCCCCGAAATGCCACGCTTGAAGAGCTAATGTGGTCAGATTGGTTTGTTTTGAAGAGTTCCCTACAATTGAGGAAGCAATACTGTAACCTAGGCATTAGCCCCGTTCTTGTATGATTACCAAAAATAGAAATATTAGGTGCCTCACGTATTGTCGAGGAGGTGCGCTTGTTTTTTGATCCCCGTACTGTTCCCATTTTCCTGT
>JAHFTQ010000015.1 GCA_023265455.1 Parachlamydiales bacterium | reverse complement strand
CTGGAAAGGAGAATTTGGCAGCTGTTTTTTGAGAAGTCGATTTTTCCTTGGGCCATGCCGTGTAAAGAGGGCGACCACCGAGAGAGCTCGGGGATTTGAAATGAACCTTGAAGAGCTGTGGGAAAAAGTTGGGAATTGAAGGTGGCATGTCCGGAGGCTGTCAAAGCTGGGCTCTTCAAGAGAAAAGAGGTGATATCAAAAGCACGGTCTGAAGAGAGGGAGAAATGACTTGTGATGTGGACGCCTTGATATGACGGAATTTTGAGGCTGAACTCTCCATAGATAGGGTTGGATAGGGAGGGCTTAGAGGTGAGAAGATTTTCCCAGGTTGTCCAGGGACCTACGCATTTGGTCTCTAGAGTCAAGGGGAGGGTAGTCTCGGAGCTGAAAGGGGCAAAAGCTTTCTCTGATTTGACATCTAGGGAAAGACTTGTTGAGATCTGATTTGACTTTTGATCGCCCTGCACAAAAAGTTCAAGATGGAGTGCGGAAGATTGCGCCTTGGTATAGAGATCAAATGCCTTGAGCCCTTTTTTAAATTGGCAGTGACCTCCTATCGAATAAATGCCTTCTTGATGGGTGGAGGAATTGATCGCGTGAAACTCTTTGATTTTAAGAGAGCGAACAAAGAGCGCCTGTGAGAAGTGGGGAAGCTTCATTTCAGCCGAGTCTGGTATAAATTGGTAAGTGACTTTATCGGCGCCGAGATAGCTGATGCCGATTTTTCCTCGGAGCAAGGGGAAAAAAGCGAGACGCAGTCTTAGAAGATCAATATCGATAGAGTCAGTGGGGTTTAATTCTAGATGGACATTGGTGAGAGTCCACTTGAGAGGAAGCTCTCCTTCGAGGCCTCCGATTTTGAGCTCGATGCCTTGCTGTAGAGCGACCTCTTCGAGGACTCGACCGATTTTATCTTTAGCCCAGTTGCTTTGGACAAAAAAGAGAAGTCCGATGACCAGCGTCAGGAGAACTATTGCAGAAGTTAAGAGATACTGAATCAGTTTTTTCATCAAAAGACCTCCTTCGAAATTAAGGGTTCGTCGATTTTCTGGATTATTTTGGCCTATTTTCGATTTCTTTTGCAGGGGTAATATACGAATGTTGATATTACCCCTGCAAAAGAAATCGAAAATAGGCTCAAAAGAACCAGAAAATCGACAGAACCTTATTTTCGAAGGAGGTCTAGAAAGTTTGACCTATGCTGACTAAGATTCTATAGGTGCTGTCAATATGTTTGCGTTTGTCTAAGGGGAAAGCTACATCCAAACGCAGGGGTCCGAGGAAGGTGAAGTATCGAAAGCCCATGCCCACTGATTTGTACCATTTTTCATGCCATTTGGGAAGAGAAGTTAAATAGACGCTACCTAGATCAAAGAAGGGAACGAGGCCGATGGTTTTGCTGAGACGAAACCTTGTCTCGAAGGTGTAGAAAATTCCAGAGCGGCCTCCAATGGGTTTATGGCCATCCAGAGGACTCACCGTGTGATAGCGGTAGCCGCGGAGCTCTTGATCAGAGCCACCCAAAACCCTTTTTGGGACGGGAACAGCATCCAGATGGGTGCTCAAAATAGAATCAAAGATGATCTGCTGGGCCAGCACGAGAAATTCATTGCCAATGACGGGAAAATAGAAGGAATAAGTCACTGCGTTATAAAGGTAAAACCTTTCGGTATTATTGAAATTGAACGAAGGAACGGCTTTGTACTCTAACGTAGCGCCCTTGGTGGGATTTAACAGATTGTTGGCGCTGCTCCATCGGAAATAAAGAGGAATTTCACAGAGTGAAAAAGTGCCGTCTTTAACCGATTTTCCAACAATCATCCTTTCAAGTCTTAGGCCTATGGAAACACGGTAGGCCACCCCAATACGTCTTTCAACGCGATTCGTTACGCTATAGTCGCGCTGGTGGTAGGCTAAGATCGACTCTTGCATCGCCTGCGCTTGAAAAACATAATCTTGATCAATTTTCCAAAAGTCGGGCACGAAAAATGTGGCAGTGCCCGTATGATTTTTAGCAGTGACATCGCCCTGAAGAGATAACCGGCGCCCCATGCCCATGACATTTCGATTTTCCCATCCGAAGGTCAGACCCGGCCCAAAGAAAGTTTGGTAACTCGCTCCAAAGTTAATGCTTTTATGTTTGGATTCTGCAACATCGATGCGCATGGGTAGCGCGCCCTTGCTATCATGTTCCGGATCGTGGGTGATGACAACCGAACTAAAAAGAGTTGTATCGAGCAGTTTTTTCTGGGTTTTTTCAACGAGTCTCGTATCATAGAATTCGTCTTCTTTCCATGAGATTTTATTGTCGAATAATTTGCGCTTAATCGTTTCATCTCCTGTCACGGAAGTTGCTCCAAACTTGGACAGGGGTCCTGCATCGATTTTTACATGGATAGAAAATTGTTTCGTTTTGTAATCAGCGATCATCTCTTGTTTTTCAATGATAGCAAGGGGATAGCCGCACTCTCCGAGAAGGGCTAGGGCTCTTTGCTCACCCTCGAGGATGTCGGTTGTAATGGCGGGTTTGCCTAAAGTGATCCCCAATGCCTTAGGGGTTAAAGCAGCGCAGATGAGAGGCGCTCCTTCAGAAAACACTTCGATATTGAGATCTTGAATGAGATAAACAGGACCTGACTGAATCATCACGAAGATCTGGGCCTGGCCCTCTTCCTCTTCAATCCGGATATTCACGGTCGCTTCGTAATACCCCCTAGAGTGGAGTGCCTTAATGATATCGGGGATGTCAGATTCTGCCCTGGATCGCAAAGCATTCAAAGAGACGGGAGCTTGTTTTTTCAAAGTGGTTAAAAAAGAGGCCGACTTAACCGTCTTGAGCGCTGCAGCATCGTCGAGTCCAATAAAATGGACTGAGTAGTCGATACCGTAGGCAAGAGCAGTCGTCAGAAGAAATAAGCTGATTCTTTTCCACATGATTTTTCAACTATACTAGCAGGTTATGAAGTTGCGGCAAAGCTTCGAAATATTTGTGGGATTTTTAAGTCTTTTCTGTTAAATTTTTCTTTCCTTAGGTGGAGGATTAATATGTCAGTTCAATCTGTAATTCCTTTTTTGAGTCCTGCGGTGCAGCCTCGGACCTATCACGATTTGAAGGGTGACCACTTCCTTCATTCTCACTTTTTATCGCCGCGCTATTCTGTGATGGGAGCTCGGACAATGGTGATTTCTGCCTGCGGAATACTTTTCATGAAAAGCAAGTTCAATATGTCACTTTCCGGCGCTATCTTCTGTGCAGTTCCCCTAGCTTGTGGGTGGGTTAAACTAGAATACATATGGTTTATTCGTGCCGTCAGAAAAGCGGCCCTTGCGATATTTGCCGAAAAGTCGCCAGTACCCGTGGGGACTGTGACCTACATGGGGACAGATCCTCAAGCCGTCAAAACTTTGGTCAAAAACCCTGAAAATTTAACAAAAATGTGCAGGGGATTTAGTACAGGAGAGCAAAACACTCTATTAAAAATTCTCATTAGCAATGGAAGGAGCGCCCAGACTCATGAAATATGGTTCGAGGTTTTTAAAGTGCTGGCTCACTCCTCTTCTCCTTTGGATTTATCTGCCTTAATTAAGATGATCAGTTGGCACCCCATTTGTGCTCTTTATGCCTTGGAGCAAAAATTGGTCTCATCCAAGGGATGGAGCGCAAGCGACCTAATAAAACCTTGGCATTTTGTTAAAGATATCCAGATCATGCGTGCTTTAATCGCTGCGGGGTTTGAAGTTGAAGATGCTGCAAGGGCAAGATTAGCGTATGATTTATACAATTACAGGCCCATTGGTTTTGAGTCTACATTATGTGGATTGTTTTCCCTTGGAGCGGAACCGATTTCCCCGGAGGAGAAGTTTTCATGTTCGGGTAAACAAACTCTTGCTGATCCCAAAAAAGAAGGCAGAGTTGTTCTAAAAAAAGTTAAATTGAAAGATTTGGACGATCAACCTGATCTGCTAGCTATATTAAAGCAGGCCCAAGAGTCAGATGAGCTCGTCTCCATCTTCGATGAACGGGCTGGGATAAGAACCCTAGGACCTCTGGTAGATATTGCTCTCTCTAAAGAGAAATTCGAAATTGCAAAAACCATTCTTTATACGCGTTTCATCATTTCTCTCATCGGAGCCGCCTGTATTGCAAGGCAGATGAGACTCCCTTCTCGTTCTTTTGCTGTAGGGTCATGTTTTGTACTTTTAGCTTCTGTCGGTTACTACCTCCTTGAATCTTGGAGAGCCACAACTCATCTGCGTAAAATTGCCCTCGAAGCGTTTGGACACAATTTCCCTTCGCATGCCGTTACTCATTTTGTGAGTCAAGATCTTTCCGTGGTCCAAAAGTTGAGTGCAAAGCAGCTCACGAAGTTCGATGATCAGGGCTATACCTTATGGACTCATCTGGAGGGGCAAAAAAACCCTAATTTCGAAATCTTTAAACTCGTAGCGGATCAGCTTTTCAACAAGGGTGATTTTTTCTTCCAGGTTGTGAGAAGTGGCCACGTTAAATTTGTGCAGTATGTTTTAGACAACAGACCACCTCAAGAGATCCGAGATCAGTTTGAAATGTGGAGATACGTTAATTCTGCAGCTGTGGCAAAATTCCTTAAATCGAGAGGCTTTAATTTAGAAGTCATCGGGCCAGAGGGGATGACACCCTTACATGCAGCCTTAAACGCAGAATATTTAAATAACCGAAAAATTTTTGCGCTACTGGCTGCTGGCGCTAAATTCGATAAAACACAAGTTCCCAAGTTTGACCAATTGCCTTATTCAGTACAATTCTTTTGCTGGCTGTATGCCCGGTAGAATCAAAAGCCGTGAGATTTTTGAAGCCTCATGCCGCGTCATTCCCGGTGGAGTTAACTCGCCTGTAAGGGCTTTTCCGGGATTGGACATGACCCCTTTAATCGCCGTCAGGGGAGAGGGCGCAGTCGTCTGGGATGCCGATGGCCACTCTTACATCGATTATTGCGGAAGCTGGGGAGCGCTTATTTTGGGGCACGCCCATCCTGCTGTTGTTAAAGCAGCGGAAGAGCAACTCCGGGCAGGATCGAGTTTTGGGATGGCGACTCCTTACGAGCTCCAGATTGTTGAAAAGATCCGTCATCATCTTCCTTCCATGGAAAAGATGCGGTTTGTCTCTTCGGGGACAGAAGCTGCGATGAGTGCGATTCGGTTAGCGCGGGGCTATACAGGCAAAGATACGATTGTCAAATTTGAAGGGCATTACCACGGTCATAGTGACGGCCTTCTTGTCAAAGCAGGGTCAGGGGTTGTCCAGATCAATCCCGAAGCCTCATCGCTAGGAGTGCCTGCCGATTACACGCGGCATACAGTTTGCCTTCCGTTCAATGATATCAAAACTTGCCGCGATTTTTTACGGCAGCATGATAATATTGCCGCCGTCATTTTAGAGCCGATTGCTGGCAATATGGGGCTTGTCCCGGCTCATCGAGATTTTATCATGATGCTCAGAGAAGAGACGGAAAAGAAAGGAACTCTCTTAATCTTTGATGAGGTGATCACGGGATTTCGGGTGGGGCTGAAAGGGGCGCAAGG
The DNA here is from genome assembly GCA_023265455.1 of Parachlamydiales bacterium. Taxonomy (GTDB): domain Bacteria; phylum Chlamydiota; class Chlamydiia; order Chlamydiales; family Rhabdochlamydiaceae; genus PALSA-1444. The sequence continues at coordinate 43,214 of JAHFTQ010000015.1, read as the reverse complement.
GTACTATGGTATTAACCCTGATCTGACGTGTTTGGGCAAGATCATCGGAGGAGGCTTTCCCGCAGCCGCTTTTGGAGGCTCAGAAAAGATCATGAACAGTTTAGCCCCTTTGGGAGGAGTCTACCAAGCTGGAACCCTCTCGGGCAATCCTGTCGCAATGAGAGCAGGTCTTGCGGTACTCGAAGAGCTCGAGAAGCCGGGTTTTTACGAAGCTCTGGAGAAAAAGACGGAGCTGCTTGTCGAAGGATTACGCCGCGTCTCTGACTGCGTGAACCACATCGGCTCGATGTTTACCCCATTTTTTGGACCTACCGAAGTCCATCATCGTAGGGTTCTAGATCAAGATCGCTACCAGCAGCTTTTTACCCATTTATTTCAAAGAGGCGTTTATTTTGCTCCTGCGGCCTATGAAACGAACTTTGTCTCGAGCGCTCATACACAAGAGCAGATCGAAGAGACATTATACCACTTCCAGAAAATAAAGTCATATTTTAGCTGCGTGAAAGCTGCCGGAATTCCACGATCGTAAGTGGGTTAGTATTAATTCAATACAAGCCCACTTACGATCGTGAAATTGCGGCGCTTTGACGCGCTAAAATGTGGCTTTATTTTCTGGAAGTGGTATTATTCCTTATCGATGACTTCGTCAAGCGTTAGGAGGGGCCTGACCTCTAGTTGAGATTCAGCGATGACGGTTTGTTTGCCTCCGATTTCAATGACATAGAGCATCGTTTTGGGGCTGAGAGGCTGCCTTTCCACGATTCGAATAGACCTTCCACTTTGATTTTTCCCCCATTTGCCTTGGGACATGCGCCTCAGGGTCCAAATCATCAGAAATATCCCCACTACCAGGGCGAGGAGTGTCAGGAACATCTTTAAAAACGTTCCCTCATATCCTGGAATCATCTCAGGAGTAAGAGGAGTTTCGGGGGCGGCTGGAGTGACGACTGAAAGAAAAAAATTGAATAGGTTTATCATGGCCATCATCATTCGACAATTCTCGTTTAATTTCAAGACTTCAGATATACTACTCTTATGAAAGTGATTGAGTTAGCCCTAAACGCTGGGAGAAAAAGACAAAGCGAGGTGACAGGTTTTGTCCATCTTTGCTATGAAAATCCTGAGAGCCGAGATACCATCCCGGTCTATGAAAACCTTTGTTTTGCACTTGCGCTTCTCCGTAGCCGCACAGCGGATCATGTTTTAGAAGCCAGAGCTCTTTTAGAAAAACTTTTGGCCTTCGAAGTGGGAGGACAGTTTCCTGTCTATCTTCACGAGTTTCCAAACATTCGGTTTACAAGATCTTACCCTGTCATTTCTTATATTTTGCGTGATTTTCAAGCTGTCTTGGGAGAAAACCTCCGCCAAAGACTTCAACCCTTTATTCAACCCTTACCCGAAATGAATCCTCCTCAAACCCCCACTGAATGGGGTCGATTTCTGGTGCAGGCCCAGCTACAAGGGGTTGATATGACACCTGCGCAAAAGTCTTGGGACAACCAGCATTTAGCCTTTATCGGCCCTCAGCAGCAAGAGAGGGGAGAGCCTGCTGTGACGCTCTATGATCTTTTCATGGGGCAGTGGGGAGGGAGATTTTCAGCAAGGGCGCTCCTTGATCATCCTGTTCATCTGCAAGCGAGCCTGATTTTTCCGGCTCCTCAGGTGACGAGCTCGTCACCTGTTCAGTCACTGACCCAGCGTTATTGGGGTGATGGCCATCCGACCCATTCGCTGATGTTTCACACTCAAGGAACTTATGTAGAAGAGGAAAAGAGCCTTCGTGTCACTCTTCCAGAGCAAGCTGTCGAAGAGGAGATCGAGATCTCTTTTTTCTGTAATCTCCATCTTGATCATCAGTTTTTTGTGAATGGGAGAAAAGCAACGACATTTCAGTTGGGAGACACCGTCAGCCTTACTTCAAAAAATCAGCAAATCGATTTTGTTTTTCGTTTAGAGTCAGGGGAAGGGAAGTTTTGGGGACATCTTTTCCGCGGAAACCGCCCTGGGCAGCTCTGCTGCCGAGGAGTCGATCGTCACGAAGCGTATGATCAGATTATCGGACTGCGTAGTGTAAAACGATCACCAGCTTGCTGCATTATCATCGATGTGGTAACACGCCAAATATGAAACAAGAGCTTGAAAAGCTAGATCGTCATTTTTTTGCAATCGCTTCACAAACTTTAAGTCCTGAGCAAAAAGGGTTCCTAGCTTCGAAGTGGGACATCGTGCGTCACTACGGTTGCCAAAATGCGGGTCTAAAAAGATGGGGAAGCCATCTTCTACGTTGCGGGCCTCAACTCCACAACCGCTTAGATCACGCGTTTACACATTTAGTCGCTGGCATCGAAATGACCGGTTTTAAAGTCTGGAAGGATGCGGGGGCAGATCCTCACCTAGAGACTCTTCTCAGGATTTTGCTCGATGATCACATTAACTTAGAAGATGCGGGATTCACTCCTAAAGAAAAATTAGCGTTCTTTTTAAAATACGACCCCTCGATAGTTGCGCAGTATCGCGAGCGATATGAACAGATTTTTTCCGATCTTTACCATCATATGGTTTGGACACAGCACGACCCTTTAGTCACTCGCATGCTCATTGGGAACTTGATTGGGTTATATCCTCTTTTCGACCCTCCTGCAAATCATGAAGTGAAGCTGATTGAACATCGTGGTGATCAGTGGCATCTTGTCAGATACCGCTGTGATCCCATTCCTCTTGTGAAAAACCGAGTCCTGGCCTACGGTCTTACACCGATTGAAAATTCTCAAACAGATCCGATTCTACTCTTTTGCGCGACCCCTTATCCGGCAGCCCAAGGATTTTGGGAAGCGATTAAAAGCGATCTTCACCCCTTTCGCTCGGTGGGGGAGAACCTGTTTAATCAGGGTTTAGATGCCATTACAGCCTGGATGGAGGGCAAATCCCATGTACAGTGTTATGGGGTCAGTCTAGGGGGCGCTCTGGCCTATCATTTAGGCCGTATCTATGGCGATCGTGTCACAGTGCATGCTTATGTTCCTCCGGGCCTCTCCTTAAAGAACTTACAACTCATTGGAATTCAGGGGGAAGCGTTTTATCATGTCAATGATTTCGTCGCTAGCCTAGGTTTTCACCCGACGGGGGATCATTTTAAGTCCCATGCGGTGATTACCGAAGCTAGCAGGAACTTTCTTCTAGCCCATACCCGGCCTGCAGGGTGTAACCCGACCCTTGTTCTTGGGATTAACCCTTTCTATGAAAACCGCAAGTTTTCTAGACGCCTTTTGACGGCCCTTAAACCCATAGCAGGGCTGTTTCTCTACCTAGTGCTTTTCCCCCTGCGTATTGCGGGACACCTCTACCAATTTGTCAGTCGACTCTGGACAAAGCCCGTCTAAGTTATAACAAGCACAATATTAGACACTTGAGATTTTATTACGCGTTAATAAAATATTTGACTTTTATTAATAAATATACTAAAATTATGTTTATAATAATAAAAGGAATAAATATATGGCAAACCAAGTAAATTCAGTTCCAAATCTTAGAGAGTTAGTAGGAGATGTTCTTTTAAAGGATATTGGAACCAAACTCAATAAATTAACAGAGATATTTTCCCGTTCTAGAAGGCATGAACAAGTTAATGCTGAAAACGTTGTTTCAATCAACGATTGGAACAGCCTCAGCTTGTTTGTCCGTGAGGACGGAATGGTTGATGGTTTCATGAAAACCATTGAAAACGAGTGGCTAAAACTTAAACCAGCCGATGTTGAGGCACATCAATATCTCAATGCAAATATTACAGCCATTTTCAAAGACTTAATGGACACCTGCTGCGGCGCAGCGGGCGTTATGACGATGCTAGACGTGTAAAGAATCCTCGGCGGCCTCTTTTCTCACCTGTGCAAGGAATGCGAAGACGCTTTCAATGTCACAAGGAAAAAGCGGAGGGAAATCGAGCTTTTCAAGCATCTGTTTTGCTATCGGTAGCCAATCACCAAAAGCGTCAGGAGTGCTATATTTTTCTGGAATCCAAGAAACTAGGGCTTTCTTCAAATGAAATTTTTCTTCAGGAGAAAATTGATCATCATTGATTAAAACCATCGCAGGAAGGAGAAGGGAAAATAAATGATAGGCTAGTATATTCGGATGAAATTTTTCGTAAGCTTTTTTGCAGCCTTCTCCGCGATTGAGCAAGGTCTTATAAGCCAAGTGACGATCTTTAAAACAGATTTTAAGTAACACAAGATGAACCACTGTTGGGGGAGTAGTCCTTGCAATGCGGCGTAAAAATTCAAGGGTATCTCCAACTGTCTTGAGATCGATGGATTCTTTTTTGTTATTCAGATTTTGACAAGCGTCAAAAAGTGAAGTTGAAAGCTTTTTGATACTTTCATCTGACCTTTCTTTTATATACAAAAGCACCGGTTCTGGGATCCAAGCAAGCAGTTTTTTCGAATCGATTAAGGGATTGCTCAGATCACTGACTGTGATGTCACAAAGACGCATGGCTAGAAAAAAAATGCGAAATGTATTTTCCAAGTGGAGGTTTCGAAATTTATGCCAATGGCCTTTGTAATAAGTGGCAAAAACGGTGAGTTTTTCAAGAGCCTCATGATCTTCTTTGTCTACATTCTCAAAAGCATAACACAGATAGTGTTGTGAAAACTTCGCTAGACAGGGCATCGACGGATCAATTTTACCTGTATAATTTTGGAGAATGTGCTGAAGTAATTTACAAGAGATCCCTTTTAAAATCATTCTACGTGACTGGGGAAGGCCACGAAGGATTGTAGAACACCTATCGATAAATTCGTCTAAATCAAACAGGTTTTCTCCGCTGAGTTCGCCCGATTCAAAACGTCGACTCATCTCCTGAACTTCCACTAAAGTGTCAGCGCCTAAAAGTTCAGAAGGTAAATTATAAATGAACTTTTGATCAGCCAGACATTCATCCATCAGATAGTTTGAGCTAGATGAACAGAAATAACCTAAATTTGCCCTTGGCTTTAAACTTACACGCATCCCTACGCTATTGTTATAGAGAGGATTGTTGATCGGATAAAGTTCTTGCCGAAAAAGCTTCAGTGCAATTTTAAATGAGTCTAAAGTGACCGCATCGTTCTGGATTTTTACTTTTAAATCTTTAAACCAAGATCGCATAAACAAGACCGCAGGACCCTTTGGTTGGGAAAAACTGATAAAAGGGGGTAAGTAACAGAGGATCTGTTGCACGTGAGAGTTGAAATGATAGGTGCGGCCAGGTGGTGGTAACCGATCGTAACTGTTCACGAGGTCTATCTTGGCTTTGGTAAGCACATATTTGAAAAAATCGAAGTTTAAAGACGAGATCATTGCCTGGAAGGTCTTACAAGAATTTGCAAGGGCAGCTAAATCCTTGAAAGAAGTCCTTTTGAAAATCTCCACATAAATGTCGTACGGAAAATCAAGAAAATGTAAAGAATTGCTTAGGTTATTAGTGTGCTGGATAGATCTGATTTCGCCTGACATGGCGTCTATTTTACACCATTCTAGGGATTACTTACAAAGGGGCATTATTAAAAAGCCATTCCCCTGTTATGGCACAGATTTTCAAGGGCTTAAGTGGCGTATGCTGTGGCGCTAGACCTGTAGGGTAGGGCTATCTACTGCAATTCCCATGGCGTGCATTCCGTTGTCAACATAAAGAGTGACGCCGGTGATAGCTGATGCCATTGGGGAGAGCAGGAACGCTGCTGCGTTGCCAATCTCTTCGGCTGTCATTTCTTTGACAAGAGGAGCATTGGCTCTTGTATAAGCAATCATACTGTCAATAAATCCAATAGCTCTGGCTGCACGGCTTCGTAGAGGCCCGGCAGAGATCGCATTGACACGGATCTTCCACTTGCGGCCCGCTTCCCATGCCAGAGTTCTTGTGTCGCTTTCAAGAGCGGCTTTTGCAGAGCTCATGCCTCCGCCGTAACCGGGAACGGCTTTTTCTGAAGCGAGATAAGATAACGTCACTGCAGAACTTCCCTCTGTCATCAAAGGGCCAAAATGTTGGATGAGGCTGACAAATGAATAAGAAGAGGCGCTCAGCGCTGCCAAGTAGCCTTGCCGAGAGGTTTCTAAAAGAGGTTTTTTGACTTCGGGGCCATTAGCCAGGGCATGCACAAGGATATCGATGTGTCCGAAATCTTTTTGAACCAGGGCTGCCACTTCAGAGACCGTGTAACTGGCAGCATCTTGGTATCTTTTGTTCTCTTTAATATCGGAGGGGACATCTTCGGGTTTATCAAAAGCTGCATCCAACGCGTAGACTTTGAGATATTCCATCATCTTGCCATTAGAGAGCTGTCGGGATTCATCGAACTTTCCGAGATTCCACGATTGTGTAAAAATCTTCACAATAGGCGTCCAGGTCCCGATGATGATTTCAGCTCCGGCTTCTGCTAGCGCTTTAGCGATAGCCCAACCGTACCCTTGGTCGTCTCCAATTCCGGCAATAAAAGCTTTTTTTCCTTTGAGATTCATCTGGTCTCCTTCGATTAAAGAGAACAGTATAGCAAAGGTTAAGACGGTTTTCTATATTTTTTCATCATGAGACGCTTCCACCCTGTGGCGGTCAGCAGTTTAGGAGAAATAGAGGTGGAATCTGTTTTGGGAGCAGGACGCTTAGAATCGTCCCTTTTCAGCTTATCCAGCATCTTCCTTAACATATCCACCTCCAAGGCTAATTTATAGGAAACTTTGTGAAATGTCAAGTAATTTTTTTACTCGCATTCACACCCTCTGATCAGATAGGATCAGGGCATGACTCAAATTAAGATCGTTTATGAAGGATCACTGCGAACTCATAGTGTCTATGAGGGCGGCCAGCAGGAAATTGTCACCGATGCCAGCCAGGAGAAGATGTTTTCCCCGACTGATCTTTTAGCTGCAGCTTTAGGATCGTGTGTCCTCACTCTCATGGGAATTGCCGCAGAACGACTTAAAGTTGATGTGACGGGTCTACGCCTCACCCTTGATAAAGAGATGGCTAAGACGCCTTCTCGCCGGATGGGCCGGATCGTTATGCACATCTACTGCCCTCGCAGCTTTGACCCCGATGTCCAGCAAAAACTCGAGACAGCGGGAAGTCACTGCCCGGTCCATCAAAGTCTTCATCCTGATGTCAAACAAGAATTCTTTTTTCATTGGGGAGAGCCTTGAAATTTCCATCGACAGCAGCTTTTGATAAACATCTCAAAGGGGCCTTTCCCGACCATTTAGCTCCCATTTTTATGTTTGTTTTTCCTTGTGACTATGAACGGAGAAAAAATCTCGATAAAATCACCAAGCTTTTGCAAACAAAGGATCCCAACCTTCGGCTCGTCCGTCTCAGCGGCCTTGACGACTCTCTTGAACGACTCCGAGAAGAGATCTTGACCCCTAGCCTGTGGGGAGGGCTGACCCTCGTCATCTATGAGGCGGCCGACAAAGTGAAAAACATCTCCTCTCTCGGAGATCTTTTTGCCCATTTTCCTCCTAAAGTTCATCTCCTCTTAGGAGCGTCTAGTTTCAAGCCCCTCTCCGAGCTTTATCACAAAGGAAAAAAAGAGGTCGTAGCCTTAGATTTAAGTGAAGAAAAGCCCTGGGAAAAAGAGAAGCGTCTGCAAGAGTGGATCATTGAAGAGGCGTGCCAGCAAAAAAAAACCATCAATTCTGATGTTGTCCATTATCTTCTCCAACACTTAGGCCCTGATTCTGCGACACTCGATCAAGAGCTCTCTAAACTCATCTGCTATGTGGGTGATAGACCTCGTATTGAACTGAGTGACGCTCAAGCGATTTGTGGAACACGCGATCTCTTCACAGGTTGGCAGCTCTCGGAAAAGATCATCTGGGACCGCCCCACTGCCCTAGGAGATAAACTCTCGGATCTGGGATTTCTTTTTCCGTTCATTGGACAGCTCCGTTATCACCTGCAACTGGGATGCCGCCTAGCTGAGCTCTTAGAACATCAAACTGCGGATCTCAAGCGTCATTTTCCAAGTCTTCGTCCTGCTCAGCTCGATAAGTTCATCCCCATTGCCAAGACCCGCAAATCCCGTTTTTTTCAGCGAGGGCTTAACGCACTTTACGATCTGGAATTTGCCTCTAAGAGCTCTCCCATTGACATCGCTGTCCTGTTTGATTTTTTCCAAGCTCATCTCTATAAACGATGAAAAAGCTCTACCTTCTCCCCAATCTTTTGCATGAGGCTTCTCAGTGGAGCTACACACCTCCTCAGATTGATGCGCTCATTGCTGAAAGCGATAAGGGAGGCTGGACCTATCTTAAGAAGTTTTCAATTCCTCAAGTTCCGGTTTATATCTTAAGTGAGCACACCACTCGTCCTGCCGATCTTTTGAAGATCCCTCATGATACCGTGGGACTGATCAGCGACGCGGGCCTTCCTTGTCTTGCCGATCCGGGCTCTTCACTTGTTGCGATAGCTCGCCGCCAAGGCGTTATCATCGAAGCTGTGCCGGGGCCTTGTTCCATAACGTTAGCGTTGCAACTTTCAGGATTAACTGGCCAGGCATTGACGTTTCATGGATATTTTCCCCGAGAAGAAAAAGATCTTATCTCTAAAATACGAAGTCTGGCTTCTGGCATGTCGCATCTTTTCATTGAAACACCTTACCGGACTGAAAAACTCTTCCAGCTCCTCTTAAAGATCCTGCAACCTAAAGACCAGCTCTCTCTTGCATTAGAGCTGATGTCGCCTGAACAGCGCGTTGAAACCCATACCATTACCGAATGGAAAAATTATCCGCCTCCCTCGGGCAAGCCCCGAGCGGTCTTTGTTATTCAAAAAACTTAAGAATTAGCTGTCAAAAAACCATTGTTTTAGTTTAAAATGTACCCTAAAAAGGGAGCTTTTATGGCAAATCTAGTGAATTTTGATCCAAAATTAAAGTATTTAGACTTAAAACAACCGTTTAACTTAAGCAAATCTCTATATTTTGCTTATCTTAAAGTGGGCCTGGATGATCTTAAAATTTCTTCTAATCTTGAATTCTGGACCGATGACTATCGATTATTTATTGAAAAGGTGGTTAAAGAGGTCAAAGAAACCCTTTCAGCCAATGAGGCAGCTCACAGAATTGATTTAACAAAATATAAGCAGTATCTTCCAACACCGCATCTTATTTTCGTAGCCCAAGCCCTTTACCGATGCTATGGGATTGAAATTAAACAGGTAGATGCGATGTCAAGACCGAATGTGATGGTTGTGTCTCGGAACAAAGACAATCCCATCTTTAGCGATTCACTCAATTATCTCCAACAAGCCCGAAAAAAAGGGTTTTTGATCGATTATCATCTAAGACTCAAAGATAAGACCTTCCCAGTCCATAAACTTCTATTGGCATCGAAATCTTCCTTTTTTGAGAGGCTATTCGAGGGTGGCTTTAAAACAACAGAAGAACATGTGATGTTTTTCGAGCCGATGCAAGAATCCAGCGTTGAATTGCTAATTGACTATATGTATCTAGGAGACATACCCCTGCAAGCTCAGTCAGCGGATACTGTTTGTGAGCTCATGACACTCTCTCATTTTTACTATTTAGAGCATCTCTATCAAAAATGTTCCCAGTGCATGTGCGAGACGGTTAATGAAAAAAACTTCATGCAATTTATCAAATATGCACGGAAGTGTGAAATGAAAGATTTCGAATCTGCGCTCGTGCAAAATATAAAAGACGAAGTCAATTTAAATAGTCTAGAAGCTTTTATTAAATTAGCTCGTGCTCATGAGATTGATGGGTTAGAAGAAGTCTGTAGTGCTCAGATTATAAAAAAAGTAAGCATTGAAGATTCTTTGATCGAGATCAAAGAGCTCCTTGATCTGGCTAAGGAATACGAACTTCAAACTGTCCGGACAGGATGCGAAACCCGCTTGATAGAAGAGGATAAACAGTCCCCAAAATTCGAACGTATTGAAAGTTATCTTCTTTTGGCTTGCCAATATGAGCTAAAGGAGCTTCAAGATCATTGCAATTTAGCTTTTAAGGTAAATGCCTCTCTAGAACTACCTAAACTCTATACGGATGAAATTGAGTTGTTAAGTTGTCTAAAAAGATTTCTTGAGATAGCCGATAAATATGCGCTTGAAGATATTAAAAGCACTTGTATTGATATGTTAATTGGAAAAATAGAAAATAATTGTGATAAAATCTTGGTATTAGCTCAGAAATTTAAGTTGATTCGCTTAGAAGAGGCCTGTATTAACTTTAAAAAACAAAATTAATTTTAAAATTAATTTATTAAATCTCCATAGAGGAATTTGAGAAATATTATTTTTAAAAACTATTAATGTATATAAAAATGTTTGCAAATAAAATAATTATTTTATATATTAAGAATTGTAGGGATTAAAAAGGTGTTTATATGATCCGGCCAGGATAATATAAACGTAAGCCTACAGGCCAACAAGGAGTTAATTATGGCTAAGAAATCAAGAAAAAGCGCTCGCAAATCAACAGCTCGCAAAGCTAAAAAAGGTGCTCGCGCTAGACGTTCTAAAAAAGCTTCTCGTCGATAAGACGGTAGTTTTCTCAATCGAGCAAGCGTAACGCTTGCTCGACTTTTCTTTGTCCGTTGAACCTATCTCATTATTCTAAACATGGGCTTTTCGAGTCTTTTTCCGTTCTTTCCAAAGCCGCTTCTTGGCTTATACCAAGTCCAGAAAATAAATGCACATTTTAGCGCGTCAAAGCGCCGCAATTTCACGATCGTAAGTGGGTTTGTATTGCTTAATACTAACCCACTTACGATCGTGGAATTTCGGCAGCTTTCACGCAGCTAAAATATGCATTTATTTCCTGGACTTGGTATTACTTGTTCAAGTATATCCTGCGAAGCGGCTTTGGAAAGAACGAAAAAATCCTTCAAAAATCCCATGTTTAGAATAATGAGATAGGTTCTTATAATACTCTCATGGATCAATGTCTCTTGTATTTAGTTCGTCACGGGCAAACCGATTGGAATCTTGGACGTCGTGTTCAGGGACGGAGTGATATCCCCTTGAATGAAACGGGAATCATTGAGGCTCAGCAACTAGGGAAAGAGCTGAAAGCGGTCTCTTTTCATGCTGTCTATTCTTCTCCTCTCCAACGCGCTCATGAAACTGCGCGGATTGTCAACGAACCGCATGGCCACCCGATTCAGCTACACCCAGGGCTTCAAGAGGCTTCCTATGGACTTTGGGAAGGACTAACCATTGAAGAGTGCCATCGTCGTAAAGATCAAATACTTGCAGGACTGCCTCCTTTAACTCCAGAGCAGCATTTCCACTTTAAAAGTGTGCCGGATGCTGAAAGCCATTATGAAGTGTATGGAAGAGCCGACAATTTTTTTGAGGAGATGCTGCAGAAACATTCCAATCAAACGCTTCTCGTTGTCACCCATGGGATGCTCATGCGCACGGTTCTTTCAACGATCTTGCAAATCGAACAACCTCGGGTGAAGATTACCAATACAGCTTATTTTATCGCCAAAAAAGATCGTCAGGGGTTATCTATTGTTAATCATAGAGGGATCGATATTTCATGAAGATGGCAATCATTGGATGCGGGGTAATGGGAAGTGCGCTAGCGCGTCACTTTTCTAAGCGGGGCTCTTTGATGCTCTGTGATCGAAATGTTGAAAGGAGTGCGGCCTTAGCTCAAGAGCTGGGAGCTGTCTCTTGTGAAATCGATGAAGCCATTAAAAACGCTGAAGTCGTTGTCTTGGCCATTAAACCTAAAGACTTAGAGGCTTTTGCTAAAAAAACAGCAACACTATTTTCTGCAAAACATCTGCTGATCAGTGTCCTAGGAAGCACCTCTCTTGAAAGGCTACGTCACTTTTTTCCTCAACCTATTCTTGTCAGGGCTCTACCTAATCTTCCTGTTCTTTGTGGGAAGGGGATTGTCGGTTTTGCGACTGATGCTTCTGCCACCTATCAACAACAAGTCAACGATCTATTTCAAGGGGTAGGATTGCTGAAGTGGCTTTCGGAAGCTCACTTAGAGGCGCTTTCAGCCCTTGCGGGCTGTGGTCCGGCTTTTGTCTTTGTTCTCATTGAAGCGATGATTGATAGTGGGGTTTTCCTAGGATTTAATCATCAAGACGCTTCCGCACTTGTTCTGCAGCTCCTCGAAGGATCTGTCGAGCTTTTAAAAACCACCCAAAAACATCCCGGTGAATTGAAATGGCAAGTAGCCTCTCCAGGCGGAACCACCATTGCGGGTCTGAAGGTGCTAGAAGAGAGTGGAGTCCGAGGCATTCTCATGAATGTCTTCCAGGCCGCCTTTCTGAAAAAACCACTTTTGTAAATAAAATATTTTAAGTAGACTAGGGTAAGAGGGGTGCCATGGTCGAAAAAAGTCAACGTCTTGAAGATGCGAAAAGCGAGCAACTTTTAAAAAAAGCGTGGCACGCAGTCGATCGAGAAGAGGCTGAGAGGCTCCTTTTTACTGCTCCCCTAGGGAGCTATCTTTTTCGCAAAGACCACTTTGCCAGTTGTTTAGAAGAGATCTTAGTCAGAGCCAAGAAAGGGCGTATGAATTGCTACACGCTGACGTATCTCGGTACGGATCAACAAGTGCGTGAAAAGACCGTCGTACACTGGAATGACCATTGGCTATTTTATGACGACGACCCGTCACTCATGGGACGATCATTTACATCGTTAGAAATACTTCTGCGTTCTTTAGGTTCAGCTCTTACAAAGCCCCTCGCTCTTTGAGCTCTTCTTTCCAGGCTTGTTTGTTTTGTCTTAATTTTTGCATGCGCCACTCACGGTGATAGGCCAGTATGGCATGTTCTAAAACTGCAATTGGGCTTTCACCTGTTTCGTCAGCGATTTCCTGGATAATCTTCTTTGATCGCTCTGAGATTTTTACTTGAGCAGCCATTTTCTATCTACTTCTATCCTAGGAGATTATCAATTCCTATCCTATTTGGTCAACATGGAGACCACCGGAATGAATGTTAGTTGTTTTAACACACAGAAAATCAAATAGTTATAACATGAGATTTCGGGGTGGTAGTTAGTATGTATAAATATATGGTATCTAATGCTTATATTTTGTAGTATAAGGGTATGTATAGGTCAATCTTTGAGTGGGATCATAGAAAAAATGACATAAATATTGCAAAACACGGGATCTCATTTTTTGAGGCTCAAAAGGCATTTTTGGACCCTCACCGTATTATTGCGGAAGATATTGAACATTCAAGAACTGAGAAACGCTATTATTGTTTTGGCAAAGTTGACGAAGAAATTATGACGGTACGTTTTATTTATAAAGAACAAATAATTCGCATTTTCGGAGCAGGCTATTGGAGAAAAGGGAGGAAAATTTATGAAAAAGCGCAAAGTTAAATATACTGATGAACCCATCGGAAAAATTAAAGTGGTCGATGATTTTTTGCCTAAACCTAAAGATTTGGTTTTAAGGGAAGAGACAGCAAAAATAACGATATGTTTAACGAAATCAAGCATTGATTTTTTTAAAAATGAGGCTGCCAAATATCACACTCATTATCAAACCATGATCAGAGCATTAATCGACCAATACGCTTCCCGGTATGTGTAAATAGGGCCTTACCTTTCCATTTTCAATATCGAGGGTGGGGTGGTTGGGATTTTCAAAATATGTCGGCGAGGTGAGGAACACTTGGCCAAATGAGGTGAGTTTGCTAAGCAGCAGCTCGCGCCTTTGGGCATCTAGGTGGATGCCGAAGTCGTCGATACAAAAGAGGGGAGGGGCCAGGTGGAGCTCTTGAAGGTGTTTCCACTGGGCAAGTCGGAGAGCAGCAATGGCAGAGCGGAGCTGTCCTTGGCTAGCAAAGGAGCGGGCTTCTTGTTCATTGATGAGGATGGCAAGGTCGTCGCGGTGGGGCCCGATGAGGGTAGCGCCTAGAAAGAGTTCTTTAGCGCGGTAGGGTTGATAGTTTTCGGTATAGGAAGGAAGGTAACGGATTTCAAGGGTGTCTTTTTCTTGGGAGAGCTCTTGCATGAAGGTTTTCAAGAGGGGAGAGAGAGAAGCGAGGGCCTCTTGCCGTTTTTTGCGGAGGTAAGAGGCGGAGGTGACCATGAGGGTCTCCCAGGTCTCTAGAGTGGCTTCGGTTTTTTTGCGTAGGAGAAAATTGCGTTGTTTAAGAGCGCGATGATAGCGCGCGAGGTGATGGACGTAAAGGGGATCGCTTTGAGCGAGATGAAGATCGAGAAAGCGGCGGCGGTCGGCAGGAGCGCCGGTAATGAGTAAGACGTCTTCAGGAGCTAAAAGAACAATGGGAAGAAGGCCTAAGAGATTGGTAAAATGGGCGTAGCTAGTGTTGTTATAGTCGAGTTTTTTTTGTTGCCCGTCAAATGAGAGGCGTAAGTGTTGAAGAATCCCGTCTTTTAAAAATTCAGCTTCAAGGAAAAAAAACGAGGCATCTTTCTGAATGAGTTCTTTGAGGTGGGGAGTTCGAAAGGAGCGTCCTGTTCCTAGGAGATAAAGAGCTTCTAAGAGGTTGGTTTTTCCCTGAGCATTGCTTCCGCGGATGAGGTTGATTTCGGGTGAAAGCTCAAGAGAGGTTTCTTGATAGTTGCGGAAATGCCGGAGGTAGAGTTTCTTAATGAACATTATTCAAGGCGCATCGGCATTAAGACGAAGTGAGCGTTAGTGGAATCGGTGATGAGGAGAGGATTGTATCCATCGATAAAACTTAACTGAACGACTTCATCTTTGCTGTGGCGCAAAATGTCGATAAAAAAATGGGGGTTAAATGCCATCTCGAGGTGGGGGCCTCCATAGTTAGCAACCATGCTGACTTTGCCTTCTCCAATATCTCCACCCATCGCTGCCAGGTGAAGCTCACCGGAGGTGAGTGTGAACCGGACGGCGCTGCTTTGATCTTTGGTAAAGAGGGAGACTTGGCGGAGGAGGGAGATGAGCTCTTCTCGATGTAAAGCAACGGGGGCTGCCGACTTTTGAGGGATGATGCGGTCGACATCGGGATATTGGCCATTGAGAAGTTTTGTGATGAGAAGGATGTTGTCCGTTTCAATGCTGATCTTATCAGGGAGAAGTGTGAGTTTTGATTTTTGGTCTTTAACATCGAGAAGTGCGATGATTTCTTCGACGGCTTTTAGAGGAAGGACATAGGATCCTACTTGCCCCTCTCCAAATTCGATATCGGCAAAAAGTCTGGCCAGCCGTTTGCCATCCGTGCCCACAAAGGTTGCTAGTTTTTCGCGGTACTGAAATAAGATGCCTTTAAGAACTTGCCGATTGTCATCTCTTGCAGCGGAAAATGAGCTACGAACTAACATCTCTTTGAGAAGAGAGTTGTCGAGCATTAAGGAAATGCCTCCTTCAAAGTCTGGAAGGGTGGGGAATTCGCTTTTGTTCATGCCACTCATCTTAAAATGGGAGGTTCCGGCGTTGATCAAAGCGATTTCAGAGGTGGTAGTCTGGATTTCAACTTGAGGAGTGGTGATCTCACGCACCAGCTGAAAAAACTTTTTCGCAGGCAGGGCAATGGAGCCTTGCTCTTCGACTTTGGCGTTTGTATAAGCTCGCATACTGACGGTGAGGTCGGTTGCGCTTAAGATGAGCTGGTCATCAATGGCTTCCAGTAAGACGTTATTTAAGACGGGAAGCGCTGGCTTGGAAGGGATGACAGCTTGGATTTTGGTAATGAGGTTCAAAAGATCTAGTCGAGAGATAACAAGTTTCATAAATGTGCCTTTTGCGCTTAACAATACTGGATTTGACAAGAGGTGTCAATTTTTCACCGAATAATTCCAGATTTTTTCTGCAAAAAGGATGGGGGCGGGCGCCTCATACCATGCACCGCCGGGAGGTATAAAAGCCTTCGCATGGACTTGCAAGCTTTGGGCTGTTTGAATGTGGGGGATGATTTTTGCGAAGGTGTTAAACGTACGGTCGACAACGAGCTTATCCTCTTGAACCAAAAGCTTTATGTCGTGAGATGTGGCTTGCTTTGTCCAAATGGGTTTTGCTCCGGTGATGAGGATTTCAGGATTGGCAAGATCTTGCACAATGGCAGAAGGCTCAATGATGAACTTAAGAGAAATTTTGCAAACTTTGTTGGTGGTCTTTTGAGCGACCTCTCCATACCAGTTGTTCAACTCACCGGTAAAATGTTCGAAAGTCTGACTGGCATCTGATACGGAAATTGTACTTGAATCGATTGACATAGCGATCTCTTTTTGTGATTTTTATAAAAACTTTATAAAATTTACCCAAAAATGTCAAAGGATTTTAAGAATTTGTTGCTCCATTTTGGTAAAGTAGTTGAGTCACCTCTGCATTTTCTTTAGCATACGATAGAGCTTCGGACCCCACAGTGTAAGTAGTCGTACGATAGGCTTTAACTGTTTGCGGAGTTCCCGAAAACGTAGTTTGATTGATATCAATATAACCGCCCACTGTTTCCGTGACCCTTTTAAGATTTATTTTTTTCAAGAGCAGCGCTAGGGTTTCAAGATCACCCGTTTGACAGGCATAAAATAAAAGACTCTCCCCATGGGTGGTCGTCCTACCCGACCCACTCTTGGAACTAACCGAGTCAATATCAAAGCCCTCTTGGAGCAACCAATGCGTTAATTTCTTATGACCATTATAATAGGCAGCGCTCAAAGCCTGATGACAGATGAGATTCCTCGTTCCATCATGTCCTTGATATCCAATTTGAACATTGACTTTTCGTTCAAGCAAGAGTCGTACAACTAGCTCATGTCCATTTTTACAAGCGGCTAAGAGAGCATTTCCCCCTGATGACCCCATATCAGATCCCTCGTTCTCGTTAATATTAACACCTCGATCAAGAAATAACTGAACCAACTCTAAATTTCCCGTCGCTGCGGCGGAGGCAAGAGCAGGGCAGCATTTACGTATATGTAGATTCGAGCCCCCATAGTAAGATTCGTGCTTCTCAATTTCTTTTACCAGCTTAGCTCCCTCCCTTACAAGATGTCGCACAATCCCTGTAAAACCTTTTTTTGTCGCGATCTCAAGCGCTCGATCACCGTCTTTTCTTCCAATATCTAATTCAGCCCCATTCTCTGTGAGCATCTCGACGATACTTTCATGACCATTTTCGCAGGCGCGTATTAAGGCTGTTTCACCATCCGGGTTCTTTGCATTGACATCCGTATCCATTCCAAGCAACTGTTCTACTTCATTTAGATTGCCAAGAGTTGCAGCTTCAACAAGGGCTTTTCCTCTGCCTGCCCGATTAAGAGGGAGGCGTCTTTGCTTAACGTCAGATGCTCCATCGGATGAGGTAGAAGACAGTGCTAAGGAATTCAGGACTATGGTAGATTTTTTCAGCTTCCGCGTCGCCGTCATCGCCGTAACAAAAAGATCTGTAAACTTTTGTTCAGAAATTCGAACCCCAAAATTCTTGGCATCGCCTCCCAGGGTATGTACACCTAAAACTAATGGTAAACCCCACTTGTTTATCCAGATACCACTTCCACTTTGGCCTGCGTGAGTATCAATTTCATATTCAAACTCTTCAGTGCCGTTAGATTTGACGACATGGCTCATACTCCACATCTGCTTCAAACCTTTGTCCCCAGGGTATCCCGTAATATGGATTTTTTCTTGCAGGATGTGCTGATCATCAATACATACAACCCCTCCCCATCCCGTATATTTGCCAATCGATTGATTTAGGATAAGTAATGCGATATCAAATTTTTTATCAGCTTGCATTGTCCAATTAGTATAGATGTAAACTTTGACAACCTTGACTTGACCAAATGGAGCATGATCATCATTAAGAGCGGGGAAGACCGTTATACTTTCAGCCCATTTCTTTTCTTTAGTATCATAGACGTTATGCCCACAGGTCAACAGATGATGAGGACCTACCATTACGCCCGATCCCCCATAGACTTCTCTATTAAAATGCATGGTTAATTGTACATGAATCGTATGGGGCCATGAAGTGGTTTTAAAAACCCGCTCTCTTCCATCGAAACCGGGAATAATTTTAGCAAGAATTTTCTCTTGACTTAGCTCTTGAGGTGCATGGTTATAAACATACGCTTTCTGTTGGGAATATTTTTTGTTGGCTTTTTGTGGAGGCAGAGAAGCGAACTCTCCTTTTTCTCCATTATAATCCATATGACCCGGCTGAAAAACAGTACTGGGATCATAAACGTATTCAACGAGTTTGGGTAAAACCTTGATTGCCATATCGTCCTCCAAAGAATCATTTAAACTTAATGGAAGAATATATTCTTCGTGTTAAAATAACGCAACTTATGGTGAACCCGTAGGAAAACCTTGGAGGTGTTACTAAAAAAATTATGAAAGAAATTTTAGACAAACTCAAAACTGTTGTCCAAGCTCTTGAAAGTGAACATAAGCCCATGTTGCTATTTGTTCTTTTTTTAAGAGAAGATTCCTTAGAGAAATGGGATATCGTAGTATCTGCATCTTGGCTAAGCTCAAGCGAGATGGCGGCTTATGAAATCGTCGTGTCCAAAATTCAGTCTGTCTTAACTGCTCCCGAGCTCGTGCGATTTTCTAGAATTGTCATTCTTGATTCTGCTGATCCTGCTGTCGCTTTTCTTCAAGATGTTTGTCCTCTTACAAACGGTGGCTTTAAAGAATCACCCAAGGATTTTTCAGTGGAGCCTTGCTCAGAAAAATTTGGGTTTACCATCAAGAAAGCTTATATACTCCGCTGTCGGAAGCCATAAAGTTAGTCTTCGCGGTCTTTGACAGCGCGGTCCATTTGTCGTTTGTCTTCCCGGGCTTTGATGGAGGCCCGTTTGTCGTGGGCTTTTTTACCGCGGGCGACAGCGAGGCGGGCTTTGACGAATCCCTTTTTGAGATAGAAGGCGAGGGGGATGAGGGTGAGTCCTTTTTCATCGACAAGGGAGCGCATGCGGAGAAGTTCTCGTTTGTGGAGGAGGAGTTTGCGCTCGCGCCGCTCTTCGTGGTTGTAGATATTGCCGAACTTATAGGGCGCAATCGAGCAATTTTTAAGGTAGGCCTCTCCTTGATGAAAAACGACGTAGGCGTCTTGAAGATTTCCGCCATGATCGCGCAGCGATTTGATCTCGGTGCCAAGCAAAATAATCCCCACTTCTAGAGTCTCTAAGATTTCATAGTGGTGGTGAGCTTTGCGATTAGAAACCAAATCGTCCATAGACTATCCAAATAGTGATTGGCCAAACGCGGTGACAGCAAAACACTCTTTGCCTTCATAGGTGCCAATCGTGGTGATGCCAGCTTCGAAAAGGCCTTCGAAGACCACGGCATGCAAGAGGTTGAGTTCTTCGGGAGTATAGGAGGGAAGGAGGTACTTCCACTGTTTACCGCATTCTTTGAGTGTCACAGAGGGATGTTCGCCTAAGGAGACGATGACGCCAGGAACAAAATCTTCAAATAGGACCCATCCCGTATGCAGAACGCGAATCACCGATTTTTCAGCGTCTCGGATCATTTTTTCTGTTAAGAGTTGGGAGGGAAGCCCGACGGTTGTGATCTTATTCAAGGGATGGCGATAGAGGTAAAGTGCGCGGTTTTCAATCCGCATATCCAACCACTCCGTTGCAGCCTCGGTGGCTTTGAGATGATCGCAGGCGCGTTCAGCAAGCTTCAGGAGCTGAAGTTTGCGAATGAGTTGCTCATTATAGGAGGCATTTTCTGTTAGATTTTCAGTTGAAAGTGAGATCGGTTGTTTTTTGGCTTGGTGAAGAAGGGTGGACATGTCTTCAACAAACGAAAAATCATGCGGTCTTACACGTTTGACTTTCGAGGGATCAGGAAGAGAGGCTGTCACCGTTGTTTTTAAGAGAGAGAGGTATTCACGCCACTCATGAAAAGGGGTGATCATCTTTTCTAGGCGATCTTCAGTTTTGCGATAACTGACGCAGCAAACGAAATGGAACTCGAGAAGCAGCAGGGACTCTTCAAGCTGTTCTTCAGAGATCTGGTACTTTTCTAAGAGAGCGCTTGCAGGGATAGCCAATTGGGGTGATCGAAAAACGTCTTGAGCAATCGCAGTGACAACCGGATCTCCTAAATTGAGCTCCAGGAGATAACGTTGAAAAATTTGGGGTGTAAGTAAATATTTTTCTACGATGGATTCAAAGATATTATTCGATGTTCTGGGGAGTGCATACCAGATGGGGAGGATGTGAATCGGAACTTTTTTAAGGAGGTTCTGAAGAAAATCCATCCCCGGTTTGAAATCGGACTCGAACTTTTCCATCTCTGTTTCAAAATATTTTCGCATGGTTTTATCAATGACGACCGAATCGTCTTCGATAGAGAGGAGCCCCATCTTGGAGAGTTTTTCTAAGACGGGAAAGACTTCTGTATCATTAAGGCTAAGGTTCTTAGCGATTTTTCGAAGGGGTGTTTTAAGAGGACTGAAAAGAATTTCTTCAAGAACTGTAAAATCAAGCGGGGAAAACCGGGCCATTAAGAGCCTGTTTTCAATGTCTTTTTGGTAGTTATAATCGGAGAGCGAGAACTTGTTTTTCTTAACTAGGGTTGATTCTACCATTCACCCAGTTTAGGGGATTTTTCATTTTGAAGCAATTATTCTTTAAGGTAAGCTGCAATTCATGTCGAATTATGATCATCGCAGAATAGAACAGAAATGGCAGCATGTCTGGGAAGAGAAGGAAACCTTCGAAGTTGAGGCCGATCCTTCGCAACCTAAATTTTATATTCTCGATATGTTCCCCTATCCTTCCGGTGCAGGGCTGCATGTAGGACATGTCACTGGCTATACAGCGACCGATATTTTGGCCCGGTACATGCGAAATAAAGGGTATAATGTTCTTCATCCGATGGGGTGGGATAGTTTTGGCCTTCCAGCTGAGCAATATGCCATTCGCACAGGAACGCACCCTTCCGTTACGACGGAAGAAAATATTGCGACTTACCGCCGACAGTTAAAATCTTTGGGCCTCAGCTATGACTGGAGTCGTGAAATTACGACAAGCGAGCCCTCCTATTACAAATGGACGCAGTGGATTTTTACCAAGCTCTATGAAAAGGGGCTCGCCTATGAAGCTGAGGTGCAGGTGAATTTTTGCCCCGCTTTAGGGACTGTCTTAGCCAATGAAGAGGTCGAAAACGGACGGTCCAAGGAGGGAGGCTATCCCATTGAGCGAAGGCCGCTGCGTCAGTGGATTTTAAAAATTACGGCTTACGCCGATCGCTTACTCGAAGATCTCTCGCTTCTCGATTGGCCCGAATCCCTCAAGAAACTACAGGTGAACTGGATTGGTAGAAGTGAAGGGGTTAAGCTCCATTTTACTGAGGAGAAAGCAGGACATCCGATTGCTGTTTTTACAACGTGCGGTGAGACGCTTTTTGGGGTGACATTTCTTGTGCTTTCTCCTGAGCACCCTTTAGTGGCTCAGATCATTTCTGATCAGCAGAAAAAAGCAGTTGCTCAGTACCTAAAAGAAGTGGCGGCTAAAAGCGAACTGCAAAGAACTGATCTTGCCAAAGAAAAAAGCGGTGTCTGGAGCGGCGCTTACGCGCTTAATCCTGTCAATGGAAAAAAGGTTCCGATCTGGATTGCCGACTATGTCCTCATGACCTATGGAACGGGAGCTGTCATGGGAGTTCCTGCTCATGATGAGCGGGATTTAGAGTTTGCTCAGAAATACAGTCTGCCTGTCATAGAGGTCATTACAGACGAAAAAATGGTTCAGAGCGAGTTTTTAAATGGTCTTTCTGTCTTGGCTGCCAAAGAAAAAATCGCTCAGTGGCTAGTAGACAACGGAAAAGGGGAGAGGACGGTTAATTACAAGCTCCGCGATTGGTTGTTTTCAAGGCAGCGGTACTGGGGCGAGCCGTTTCCCATTCTTCATTTTGAAGACGGGACAAAACGGACTCTTGACATGGATGAGCTGCCGCTTTGTCCTCCGGAGCTCAAAGATTATAAACCTTCTGCATCAGGAGAGAGTCCACTTGCCAAAGTCAAAGAGTGGGTTGAGATCACCGATCTTAAAACCGGCAAAAAAGCTCGGCGAGAGACCAACACCATGCCTCAATGGGCAGGATCGTGTTGGTATTACCTCCGCTTCTGCGATCCACATAACGACCAGGCTGCATGGGACCCCCACAAAGAGAAGTACTGGCTGCCCGTTGACATGTATGTCGGAGGGGTTGAACATGCTGTTCTTCACCTGCTTTACGCCCGTTTTTGGCATAAGGTGCTCTTTGATTGTGGTTTTGTCTCAACACCCGAGCCGTTTCAAAAACTCCGTAATCAAGGACTGCTCACAGCCCGCGCGTATCAGCTCCCCAGCGGTGTTTATATTTCCCCTGAAGAAGTCATTGAAAAAGAGGGAAAATATTACCAAATCGGCACAGAGGTTGAACTGCGTAGCCAGATCGAGAAGATGTCAAAGTCTAAACTCAACGGAGTAACTCCCGATGAAATGATCGAAAAATATGGAGCCGATAGCCTCCGCCTTTATGAGATGTTCATGGGGCCATTTGACCAAGAAAAGCTGTGGAATACCGATGCTGTCCAAGGGTGCTACCGCTTTTTATGCAGGTTCTATCAGATGATCTTGTCTAGCAAGGTGTGTGATGTTACAACTCCTGAGGCTCTCAAACTGGGCCATCGGCTGGTTTTTAACGTCGAAAAGACATCCAGGCGCTCTCGTTTAATACGGCGATTGCCAAGATGATGGAATTTATGAACGACTTTACACCCCTCTCACAATATCCTCGCGCTGTTTTAAAAATGGCCGCACAGGCGCTATATCCTTTTGCCCCCCATATTGCTGAAGAGGCTTGGGAGCTGTTAGGAGAGACTGAAAACCTGACTTTTGCACCCTTTCCAGTCATCGATCCCACTTACCTCATCGATGCAACTGCGCTTTATGTCGTTCAAATCAATGGCAAAGTGAGAGGAAAGTGGGAGCTTCCCAAAGATCAGTCGCAAGAGGACATTCTTGTCTTTATCAAGACTCAGCCCCAGATTGCTAAATATATCACGGGACCGATTGAAAAAGTGATCTTTGTCCCCAATAAGCTCATTAACATCGTGATTCATGAGATTTCTGTATAACACTGTTTTGATTCTGTTTACCCTTGTTAGCTTGCCCAAATTTCTATGGGAGATGGTCAGGCATCGCAAACACCGGCGCTCTTTTTTTGAAAAACTCGGGTTTAAGCTTCCCAATTTTCAGCTTCCTCCAGAGCGGCTGCATATTTGGATCCATTCGGTCTCCGTTGGTGAAACGAAAGCGGTGGCTCCCTTGGTAGGACTTTTACGGCAGCGTCATCCCCAGGCGTGCTTTGTGATTTCAACGACGACAGAGACGGGACTCTCAGAAGCTCAGCGAAGTATGCCAGGACTTGATCACTATTTTTATTTACCTGTCGATTTTTCTTGGACGATTCGGCGGCTCGTGGGTCGTCTAAATCCCCATCTTCTGATTTTGGTCGAAAGCGACTTTTGGCTCAATCTTGTCAGTGAAGTGGAGCATGTCGTCGTGGTGAATGGAAAAATCTCTGAGACTTCTCTCACACGGTTTTTGCTTTTTCCTTTTTTTACCAAACGACTCTTTGGAGCTGTTGATCACTTTTGTGTTCAAAGCTCTCGTTTTGCAAAAAGATTTGAAGCGCTCGGGGTGGATCCCGCTAAAATCACCGTGACTGGCAATCTCAAGTTCGATCAGCCTTTGTCTAGCATTGACAAGGCCCAGTGGAGAAAGGAGTTTGGGATTCACGCTGAAGATCGCGTGATTGTGATCGGCTCTACGCATGAGACGGAAGAGGAGAGCCTCATCGATGCTTTAGCGCCGCTCTTAGCTTCTTTTCCCACTTTAAAAATCATGATCGCTCCCCGGCATCCCGAGAGGTTTTCTCAGGTAGCCGCTCTCCTAGAAAAGAAAAAAATCGCTAACGTCATCTTAATTGATAAGATGGGAGTGCTGAGCGGCTGCTATCAGCTAGCCGAAATTGCCGTTGTGGGCGGAAGCTTCATCTCTTCTGTCGGAGGCCATAACATTTTTGAGCCTGCAGCTTTAGGTGTCCCTGTCCTATTTGGTCCTCATATGGAATCTCAAAAAGATCTGGTCGATCTTATCGTTCATAGCGGCGCTGGAAAGCAAGTTAGCCTAGAAGCTATCGCAGCCACTGTTGACTCTATGCTGAGGCATCCTCCCGAAGAGATGCGGCAAGCTGGGCTTCAGCTTGCCAAAGAAGTTCACGGGGCTGTTAATCGTTCCTACGGAGCGCTTTTGTCATTTATCTCGTAAAGACATTTCGCAACCGTGTCATGGACCAAAGAGACTAAGCTGGTTCGATATTGAGTTAACAGCTTTTCATCGACTGCGGGAGCAATGGTATCGAGCGTAAAGCTCTCTCCCAGGATATTTTTTCCGACAAGATCTTGATGAGCCCACACCAAAGGGTGGCTAGGAGCAACGATGGTTCCAGGTTTGGGTAGGTGTTGCTTGAGCCAAGTGATGTAGGTATCAGAAGTCGTCACTCTGGGTTTATCCCCTCGGAGGGCATTCACAAAAATCACTTTATCCGTGAGAGCTTTTGCCATCTCAGCTGGAAGCTCAACTTGCTCCCAGACCAGGCGGGCCATATCGTATTCGGTCGCATAAGGAGCTCCTTCGGGCAGTGTCCATCCCTTTTTAAAGGGTAGGGGAGATTTGCTGGGATTGCAGAGCTGATCGAGAGACTCTATTTGTCCAGCTCCACTCCGCAAATCTCTTTCACCCGTTAAAAACACCAAAGTATCGAAATGAACCCCGTTTTTCCAAAGATCCACTAACATAGCAAGACGCATGCGGACTCCATCTAAAAAAGAGCCTAGGCAGACACCGTAGTCATAATGGGTCAGCGAAGGCTTTTTGGCATCCAAGAGGCCCATTTGACGAGCAAGCGCTTCAACTGCGGCGACTTGATTTTGCTGAGAATCACTATCCTGTAGATCGGTCCGTTCTTTACCGCCAATTCCAGCTCTTACAGCGATCCAATGTTGCTGCGTTTTAGCAACAACGTCTTTTAGACTATCTTGAGGATCATAGAGTCCACTGAGCTGGAGAAGTTGAACCAACGGCTCTTGAAATTTCCCTTCTTCGGTTAAAAAAAGCTCTTGAGTCTTCATAGCTACAGCTTCCACAGGGTAAAAAAGGCCACACATTAGCAAAAATATGAAAATGAATTGTTTTTTCATAGGAAAAGCACTCCTTTTTTGTAAGGAATGATAAGATTTTTAAGGGAGAACATCAATAGAAATTTAAACTCTAGGTCAAAATTACCGAATTTGCTAAATTGATTGTTCATCCGATTATCGCGGGGTGGAGCAGTGGTTAGCTCGTTGGGCTCATAACCCAAAGGCCGGAGGTTCGAATCCTTCCCCCGCTATTTTTCTTGGGTCCGCGGCCGTTTATAGCGGTATAGCTCAGCTGGTTAGAGCAGAGGAATCATAATCCTTGTGTCGTTGGTTCGAGTCCGACTACCGCTACACTTTAATATTTCTTATAGAATCATAGTTCTTAAACTTAAAAATCCCTCAAGTCGTTTGTAATGAGCATGTTATAATGCTCAAAAATTCAAATTTTTTATTTACAAAATAAGAAATTCATGCTATTATTAATATAGCAAATGAGTTGAAGAAGGATGTAATATGTCTAATAGTATAAGCGGATTCTTAAGCAGTATTTGTGATTTTTTTTCACCACCAAAACACGACCCTATCGCAACACTTCCGTCTGAAATAGGACTGCAAATTTTTTCTTGCTTAGATCCAGATGCCCTCGCTAACTGCCAAGAAGTCAGCAAATTGTGGCAAATATTTTCAAATGACAATACTTTATGGATACGCCATTACACGACTCTAGCAGTTAAGAAATGGGAGATGAATTACGGTAAAGTTGGAAAGGTGCCTGCCCTTCCCACTAACATCCGTCAAATACTTAACAGCCCCTGTCCTTTCTGGCCTGACAAAAAAATCAAAGAGACCCACATTTTAGTTCTCAGACCCAAAACTGTTAATGAAAAACCCCTCACTCGCAAATATTTTGTGGAGCTTTTGGAAGCTCGCCCGGAGGGAAGATTAGGCATACTTTTCAGAGGAAGGGTTGATTTTGAAATCTGCAAAGATGATGAGCCTGCCACTGAATCTGAATGGTTTCTGAAGACCCGAGATAGCATTCCAGGCAGTGAAAATATGAATGACCTCGAACAGAAAAAGTTTGTGGCTACAATCGTTGAAAAATTCAACATTCCTTATCAGATCCCAGATATTTCAGAGGCGACTATCTCTTTTTTCCTGCCGCATAGTCCCTCCTCCTCGAACATCAACTGGCCACCAAGATATCCTCACAGCAGATGGCTCACCATTACAAGAGTCACTGATAAAGATAATAAAAACTTAGAATTGATTGCGGGATCGACTAACGGGACTGGTCTCTTATCTTGCTCAGAAGTCATGGAGTACTCACCCTTCTATCTCGTATGGAAATTGAATTGAACAGGGACTGAGTTCTCTTGCCATTTATCAAGTAAATATTTATGAAATAAGACAATGGCATCTGTAGATAGTAAAACAGCACAGAAGGCTTTGGACAAGATTCTCACGGCTATCGGGCTCAAAGAGTCTAACTATAAGGGAACTGTCACGATCCGTGGCAAGGATCCTATTCTAGCTTCCCGGCACCGCTTTGGCGAACTCATGGCGGCATCTCAGGCAGCCTTTGCGATGGCCCTTAGTGAATTATGGCAAATGCGAGGCGGCAAGCCTCAAAATGTGACGACAAATGTTCATAATGCAGTCCACCAACACCACGGTATTGCATTCATGCGTCAAAATGGAAGGCAGCTTCCTTTTACAGATTATGGCGCCAGTGTGGGCGTCGATTCTCCCCTCAGTGGAGAATTTTATCCGACGAGAGACGGCCGTTTTGTCAAGCTTGAGGTTTACTATCCACGTTTAAGAAACGCTGTCTTTAATGTTTTAAAATGCGCTCCCACTCAGAGGGCTGTCGAAGCTGCCGTCATGCAGTGGGATGGTGAAGCTCTTGAACGGGCTATTCGGGAAGAATCGGGTGCCATTGGAGTGGTTCGAACGGCTGCAGAGTGGCTCGCTCATCCAGTAGGTCATCGGTTAGCTTGCAAACCGGTGATTGAGGTTGAAAAAATCGGGGATAGCGATCCGATCCCTCTTCCCAAAAACTGTCGTCATCCTTTGGAAGGAGTCCGTGTTCTTGATTGCACGCATGTCATCGGAGGTCCGATTACAGCTCGGACACTTGCAGAATTTGGAGCAGATGTTTTACACCTCTCTAAGCCCAACTATCCCGATCATTTAAACTGGCGTTTAGAAACCGACATTGGAAAACGGGCTGCCTATTGCGATTTCGATAATGAAGCTGATAAAAGACGTTTTTTTGAGCTTCTTCAAAATACCGATGTATTTACATGTTCTTATCTTAACCTTGATCAAAAGGGGATTTCACCTCGCCGACTGGCAGCGAGTAAACCAGGCATTATCGCCCATGAACTTCGGTGCTTTGATTTTGAAGGGGAGTGGGCAAACTTTCGTGGGTTTGACATGATGGCAGTGACGGTATCGGGTTATGTAGATGCTGAAGGAGCCATTGATGCTCCTCTCATGCCCGTACAGGTGATTTTTGCCGATTATTTAGCGGCCTATGCAGGCGCTGCAGGAATTGCAGCGGCGCTCTATCGCAGAGCCACAGAAGGGGGCAGCTATCAAGTCAGAGTATCGCTAACCCGGATGTGCATGTGGGCTCAAGAACTAGGATTATTAGATGCCGCTGCTCTTAATGGAACGCATCCTTTCTCTGATATCGTTTCCAATAAAGACCTGCCGGTGAAGATCATTGACAGTCCATTCGGTAAAATCACCTATCTTCCCAGCCTTATCGACATGCCCGATATCAAGCCGGGGTACTTACGTGGCCCCCAACCTCTGGGCTCTTCACTCATGGAATGGCTCTAATTTAATAGTTATCTGGTTTTAAAAAAACATCTTATACCGATCTTGGGTAAAAAGTAAAGTTTTGGCGGTTGCTCAATATAAACTCCTGGTTTATACATCCCAAATAGGGGGGAGCTATGAGTTTTTCATTTAGTGTTAATGATAAAGACCTTGAATTAGTTGCTCATTTTGGGGAAGGCAAGGAAGTTGCCAATGAGAGAATCAATCAACTGACAAATCGAGTTGCTGTCAGCGCTCTTCAGGAGCTTGCAAATGAAAAAATCAGGACTTCAAAAATAGAATACTCGTTTTATCAGAAGATAATAAATGGTGTTTATAAAATTAATGATATATTATATTATGCAATTTTAGATATTCCTGAGCAGAATAAAAAATTAGTCGAGATTATTAAAGAAAAAAAGACTTCATGGGTTTGTCCCGAAATCGAGCAGCTCCTTAAACTAGAGTGTCATGAAGATGAAAATGCAGAACAATTTTTAGTAGATGTTCAAAGGTTACGCATTGCGATCGCCAAATTTTATGTGGAAAAATTGAACTATCAAGCCTTCGCATTTTTATCTGATTTTGATGTGAAAGGTCGACGAGATCTTCACGATATTGTACGGGTCGCCACTATAAAAGCTGAAAATGAAGAGCTAGCGAATTTTTACCAACTTATGGTGTTTCAATGTGGGTGGGATTTATCTAAATGTCAAGAATTTCAAGACTTAAGCGTCTTAGAATTTAAGGGAGATATTGACGAGTTTTCAAAAAAATCTCAAATCCTGCGGGCCGCATTTGCAAAGTTTTGTGCGCAGCATGCTCCACAGCGTACAATCGATCACATTCATTTTTTGGGGATTGAAAACGAGAAAGATCGTCTAGATATTGCTCATATCTTGGCTCGACTTGTTCCGAGGTTACTAGCTGGCAATATTGGCTATTTTATGATTGGAAGTGAAAAAGATCGTTTAGCTCTTGCTAAAATTTGTGTAAGGGATTCCTCAGTCCCAGTGGCAGCTATGCAAAATTTTGAAATTAAAGATCCGGAGGCTTTTTTAGAACTTGTTAAACTTTGCGCTCAGCAGGATGCTGTCAGGACCGCTAGTTTAATACTAGATCATACTTTTGTTCTAAATAAAAATGCTGATTCAATGGTGATTTATTGCTTAAAAAGAGATTATAAGGTTTTTCGTTGCTTTCAAGGATCAGCAACAACTTTTGATTTAACTCTATGCTTAGAAATGATCAAGAAATTTTTGGCGCAGAAAAAAATTGCCTGCCCAGAGTTTCTTTTGCCTATTTTGACACCCGTTGTTAAAGGGGCAAATGAGACAGATAAAAATTTTGCAAGAAGGAAGGAAAGGCAAGCTCAAACCCTTGAGATGTTTGCTGCAGCTTTGTCGCTCATGGACTTGGACCAAGTGAAAACGTTTTTGAAAAGTCCCATACTTCCTGCGATTGAGGCACTGCCTCGTCCAGATTTAAAATGGCGATTGATAGTTCAAGCCATTGCAGCAGTCAAAGAGACACCTCTTTCATTGACGACTTCAAAGAAACAAACTCCCTGGAAACACATTCTCACAGCCATTTTAACGCAATGTTGTGCGCATGGATTCCCTCTAGATCAGGCTCCAAAAATTCTGGGACTCAGTGAACATTCTTTCTTTAAAGATGGTAAACATCATCAACCTTTGTTGGAAGCGCTTTTGATGCTTGCTGAGAATGAGGATCTGAATGAAAGTACTCAACAAAATCTTGTTGCGAGGTTATTAGATCCTACTGAATTCGAGTCGGGGCAAGCGACTTCTGATCAAGCCCGTGCTTTTAGCCGTCAGATAGGGCTTCTTCTGGCACTTTTAGCCATGAATCACACAGCAATTTATAGCGACCCTGCCAAAAAAACATTAGAGGCCATGGTACAAGCCTCGTTTGAGCAGCTGCTTCCTCTGAGAACAATTGCTGATTTCGGGAACAAGTATCTAGAGACTTTTGGAGCCTCGCGGGCGCCCTACGCGATTATGATCTATGCTGCTAAACTTAAATTGCTTAATGATCCTCGGGTTTTGAATGATTTAGCTAAATTTGTCGAATTGGTGCTATCTGGTAAAAGCATTGAAGCACGCCATACGATAGCAGATAATCCTCATCTCAAAAAGATTCATGAAACCCATCCTCAGGTTATAGAAAAATGGTTTCAGAAACTCCCATCGATTCGGCTCTCTACTTTGGAAAAAGAAGAAAAAACTGCCTTTTCGTATCACGATTGGTGTGTTCAAAAATTGATCACAGATCAGCACCTTCCTGCTCTGGAGGAAAAAGAGCCGTTTTTATTTTATCACCTGACAGGGTCGACAAAAAGTGCATCATCTTCACAATTGAGCAATTTAGCTCTTCAGCTCATGGAAGCAAAAGAAGGGACGATAATTTTAAGCCTTCTTCAACAAATGGTGCAGTTGCCAAATATCAAAGGCACTGAATTTGAGCATGATCTTCAGGGGAAAATAGCCTCTTTTCAACACAAAGCTCCTCAACAGATGGAAGAAGTGGTTGTGATGGAGACAGAAGATCCCATCGATCTTCTCGTTTTGGGAACTGAAGTCCCTGGTAGTTGCCAGAGGATTGAAGGAGATCCTGCATTGAACAAGGGGCTACTCGGTTATCTTCTGGATGGAAAAATTCGGGCGCTGGTGATTAAATCGAAGGAAGGGCCTGATGGAAAAATTTTGGGGCGTGCTCTTCTCAAGCTCATGTGGGACGGAGAAAAACCTGTTTTGTATTTGGAGAGATTTTACCTAAATGAGCCTTCCTCTCTATACGAAAACGCCCTGATTGAGCTGGCAGAGCGCAAAGCCAAAATCCTAGGACTTGAACTGGTGGCAGAAAAAGGGAAGGGAAAGCAGTATGAAAAACCTCTTCAATCTTTGGGAGGCCCTGCTGTATTCGAATATAGCGATGCCAGTGCAGGTGTTTACCTTAATGGTCAATATGCGGTCACATCTGCGTATCGTCTTAAACCTTAAACATTGAACCCTAACAGATTAGATCTATGCCTTGTACTTGCGTGGCCCTCAGCCCCTGGGCTCTTCACTCATGGAATGGCTCTAGTCAGTAAGGAAAGGTTATTACTTTTCTAGAATTTTAATTTTTCTTTCCTCAATCGCGCAAAGCCGTCCATGAAAATCCTTTATCTCGTCTTGAATAGCCTTTATGAGGGCCGAAATTTCCCGACGGTTATTGCCGGTTTCCGCGCGATTCTGTAAACATAAAGTTAGCGTAAAAACGAAGTTAACAATTACAAAAATTGCGAATTGTGCCCAGTCCATTTTTTAATCTCTCCTCAGTAACTATGCGAATCGAGGACGATTTTGCCTTTGAAGACTCTGTAAACGTAGGGGAAATAGAAGAACGAGAGGGGAGCTCCTGTGAGTGTGACGCCGACCATGATCCAGAGGGCGAGCTCGGAGGCTGCGCTATTCATAAACGTTAAGGAGTTTGCGGGACTAAGGGTCGAGTAGGCGATATTGGGAAAGGTGCCGATTGCAAAAAGAGCGAGTAGAAAAAAAATCGATAAGCATGAGCATAGAAAGGCATAGCCGTAGTTGCGTTTACGGATCATGACTAGAATGAGTATAATTGCAGAGAAGCTAAGGAAAGGGAAAACTGCAACGATGGGGTAATCAAAAAACGGGCCAATCATATGCGGGTGCTGGATAAATGTTGCAATGGTTGTGATGATCCAAAGTGTCAAAAAAGCTCCGATTGCGATGTGAGCCCATCTGCGGACTTTATTGTGGAAAGCCCCTTCGGTTTTCATGAGGAGATAAAGAGCGCCGTGCATCGTAAAGCAAGCGATACCCAGAAGAGCAATCAGCAGGGGATAGGGGGTCAGTAGGGCAGGCAGCCCTCCTTCGAGCACACCTTGGGCATTGAGAGGAAGTCCCTGGATGAGGTTTCCGAGAAGAACTCCGACCATGAGGGCGAGGACTAAACTTGCAAAAAAGAACCCCCGATCCCACAGCGATGTCCACCATTTTTGATGCCCTTTGCTTCGAAATTCAATTGAGGCAGCCCTCAGCATAAACCCAAATAACATCAGCATGAAAGGGGTATAAAGGTTGGGGGCGAGCGTTGAAAACGCTTTGGGAAAAGCTGCAAAGAGCACACCTCCCCCAATCACAATCCATGTTGAGTTGCCATCCCAGACGGGTCCAATGGCATTGATCATTAACCGTCGCTCTTCATTGCCTTTGGCAAAAAGATGAAGACATCCCACTCCCAGATCAAATCCATCGAGGGTTGTGTAGGCGATAATGGAGAAGATGAACACCGCATACATGGTCAGTTGAGCAATGTAAAGTGTATCCATTATGAGTAGACATCCCGGTAGGGGAGTTGCTCTTCTTGCATATCGGGTTCGGGGCCTGCCTTGATTTTCCGATCCAGGAGGACTAAGAAGAGGACGAAAAATAGAAGATACATGATCACGAACATGATGAGGGAGCCGATCACTTGGCCTTGAGTGATGATCGGAGAAAAGGCCTCTTTTGTTTTGAGGAGTTTGTAAACGGTGTAGGGTTGGCGTCCCATACAGGAGCTATACCATCCTGCGATGTTGGCGAGTTGAGGAAAGGCCACAGAGAGGATCATGAGTTTTAAGAAAATGGGGCGGATGTTCCACTGTTTTTTCCACCAATAATAGCCTCCGATTAAGGCTGTGAGGGTCATGACGGCCCACAAACTGATCATGAGGTGGTAGAGTTGGAAGACAGCGGGAACATTGGACCAATTTTCACGGGGGAATTGATCAAGGCCCCGAACGGGGGTCTCCAGATTCCGGTGGGTCATCCAGCTTAAAAGCCCTGGAATTGAAAGGCCGTAAACCTTTTCTTGGTTAGCATCCACCCAACCGAAGACATAAGCAGAAGTGTAGGGCTTGGTTGTGTAAACGCCTTCAAAAGCTGCGAATTTTTCAGGATTGTACGTGGCGACTTTGCGCGCTAAATGGTCGGCAGAAACCAGTTGGAGAGCACAGGTAATGAGGGCGATAATAAGACCAATTTTCATGCTGCGCAGCGCAAATTTATGATGCTGTTTTTTGAGCATGTAGTAAGCGGAGACGCTGATGATCAAAAAGGCTCCTGCCATCCAGGCGCCTAGGAGAACATGGGTCAAATGGCTCAAGTTAGAGGGGCTTAAAAAGACTTTCCACCAGTTGACGACCTCGGCGACTGTGGTTCCATCTGCTAACGTTGTCAGTTTATGCCCTGAAGGAGTTTGCATCCATGAATTGAAACTGACAATCCAAATGGCACTAAAATGGGCTCCTACGGAGACTAAGATAGTTGAGAGAAAATGCATTTTTTTGCTGACGCGGTTCCATCCAAAGAGGAGCACACCTAAAAAACCGGCCTCGATGAGAAAGGCAAACATCCCTTCCGCTCCCAAAAGGCTTCCTGAAACATCACTGACAAAACGGGAGTAGCGCG
This sequence comes from Parachlamydiales bacterium, assembly GCA_023265455.1. GTDB lineage: Bacteria > Chlamydiota > Chlamydiia > Chlamydiales > Rhabdochlamydiaceae > PALSA-1444. The sequence continues at coordinate 9,774 of JAHFTQ010000015.1, read as the reverse complement.
ACCAGTTGGTTCCTAGAGAAAACATGAGAGGAATTCCTGTCGCAACGCCTAGTGCAAACGTCATGGAAAAAACCTTAAGCCAGAACTTGGCCATTTTCTCCCACAAGATGTCTTTAGTTTTTAAAAACATCCCTTCCATCATGATGAGAGCAATTGAGAGGCCAATGCTGAGAGGGGGATAGATGTAGTGGAAGGTGATGGTAAAGGCAAACTGAATGCGTGAAAGGATCTCGACGTCCATTCAGCGACGATACGCTATCAAACCTTTTTGTTCAATTCTGCAAGTTTGAGATATTTATAATAAGCGGTCTGGCTGTTGTACAGCGAGATGATAAATCCTTCTTTGCCGCCGAAGATTCCTCGTTTGAGGAGATAGCTTTTTAGAAAAGCTCCAATGGAGTGCAAGAGGGCTTTTCCTAGTGAAGAGCGCTCTTTTCCTTTTCTTTGCTCAGCAAATAACGTGCTGTATTTTTGCATCTTGTCGAGAAAATCTGACATGCCGCGGTAAGGTGTATGTCGGAGCGTCCCTTTTAAACGGACCACTTGCAGTCCCTCTGTGAGAATGCGCTCATGGACGGCATCGTTTGAAAACTGGGTTTTCTTTCGGTGGTAGAGTCTTACAACGATATCGGGGTACCAGCCTGAGCAGCACCGGATTTTTTTACCATTGAAATCATTATCTCGCTGGAGGCTATAGACACAATTTTCACCCGGCTGCAAACTTTGCAGTTCGGAGATGAGCTCGGGAGTCAACACTTCATCGCTATCGATGGATAAGATCCAATCATGGGAAGCCAGTGACGTAGCTTGATTATGTAACGCTCCAAATCCTTTAAATTCTGCGCTGTGGATTTTGACGTTGGGAAATGCTTTAGCTATGGCCAGGGTCTCATCGGTTGACCCTGTATCTAAAACAACGACTTCAGAAAATCCTCGAAGGGATTCAAGCGTGGCCTGCAAAGTAGCTTTGCAGTTCTTTGTAAGAATTGTGGCGCTCATGTTCATCATCTCTTAATATTTAACAAAACTGTTAAATATTGGCGAGCGAGAAAAGTGAATCCAGTTTCGTATGTTGTTGATAATCAATAGAAATAGAGAGCTAGCTCTCAAGAGGATAAAGATGTATACTGCGTCCTATGCTTTGGAAGGGACTTAAAGAAGAAATTTTAAAACTGAAGGCGCAGCATCGGATATTCATTCTCTGTGCGATGATCTGCAGCTTTTGCATTACGGCCGATTATGGAATTGTGAGGCCCGTCAGTAATGGAATATTTTTGACGGCTCATGGAAGCAAGCTCCTTCCTTACGCTTGGATGGCTATTGTCCCCTTGAACTTTCTTTTAGTCGAGCTCTACAATCGGTTTTTAAGCCGGTTGGGTGTTTTAAAAATGTTCTTTACCATCATTTTGGTAGCAGGGGCGATCAATACGTTCTGCGGCCTCTTCATGACCAAAATCGCTTTTTTACCGTTTTTCTTTTACGTATGGAAAGAGATTTATGTCATGCTGCTATTTCAGCAGCTATGGTCGGTGATCCATTCGACAATTCACATGGGGCAGGCTAAATTTTTATATGGTCTTTTGTTTGCTGTGGGGGGATTGGGTGGAATCTGTGGCGCCTTGCTTCCCAGCTTCTTTGCGACTTCAATGGGATCTCCTAATTTGCTCTTCATGTGTTTGCCTTTATTTGGCTTGCTGACGATCGCCTTTGTTTACTTGTTCCGTCATAGTGATGTCTTAGAAGACAAAATGCCTGACAAAAAACCGATCGGTAATTTTTGGCAAGGGGTAGCGGCTATCCGAAATTCAAAATACCTCTCATTTATCTTGGCAATTGTGCTCTTGATGCAAGTCACGACAACGCTGATTTACTACCAATTTAACATCATTGTTGAGATGACGATCCCCGAGCAGGACCTTAGGACAGCTTATTGTGGCAAAGTCATGGGAATTGCCAATATCTTAACGGTGATGTTTCAGGTTTTTGGCTCTTTTCTTTTTCTGCACTTTTTAGGGCTGAGAAGGAGCCATATGCTGCTTCCGATTATTTTATGTTTTAATGCATTAGGATCACTCATTGCTCCGACGTTTGCCATGATTTCGATGGCTTTTATCACGATCAAAGCGTTTGACTTCTCTCTTTTTGGTGTCTTAAAAGAGATGCTTTATATTCCTCTTAAACAAGAAGAAAAGTTCCAGGCCAAGGCGATCATTGATGTCTTTGCCTATCGGAGCGCTAAGGCGTTAGCTTCTTGCTTAATCTTGCTCATTCAAGTGGCGGGGTTTACCCATATGATCCATTCCTTGACAGCAGGATCGATCGTGCTACTCTTGCTATGGACCTTAGCCGTCTACAAAATGTTCCAACTCAAAGAAGAGCGTCCTCTAACCTGAGATTTTCGTTTGGATAAATGATTTTAACTGATTGAGCTTCAGGGCTAGCTCTGGAGTTATGCCAGAGGGAATTTGAAATGACCCCAGCATAGCGGTGGCGATTTCTGGATCATGACCGACGATTTCAATGAGACTTGTAGAGTAGGTCTTGAAAGTTTCTTCTTTTATGAGAGATAAGATCAGTGGAGTGATTTCCTGGGTGAGCTTAATTTTATGAATTCTGAGCGGTTCAGCATGCTGCATGAGGGCAGCGATGGTCTTGATCCACTCAGAGCGGATTAAAAGCTGAATAAAGATCGGCTCGTCAGGGTTAAAAGAGGGGAGTGGTTTAAGGCAGTATGCCTGATAGTTTTTGATGGTGTGATCACGGTTCATATAATGGATCAGACGCGATGCCGCTAGGCTATGGAGACACAATTTATTGTGGTTATAGTAAGCATCCGGTTTAGAGAGATAGAATAACATCTCTTCAATATTAGGAATTGTTAAGCCCCTAATAAGGGTTTCAAAATCTTGGGTCTTTAATGTGCTGAGTGGCAATGATAGGAAAGAGGCTGCTAGCACGGGAATAGAACTTTTAATAATGATAGGGGCTAAAGGCCTTCCTTGAAGCCTTGCCGCATGTGTGCAGTTCATAAAAACATTCATGACAAATCTATTAACCGTTTCTCTTTTTTCAGATGGCATCATTTGAGCGCTTGAGCAAAGCATTGTCAGTAGTCTAAACCAACTGTAATCTTCTTCAATTCTAGCAAGGACTACCCAAGGAGTATCCATCAAACCCTTGAGAATGGTTTGGATCAAATTCATGAGGTGTTCATGGGGAGCGCTCATTTCCAAAATTTGAGGTAAGCTGGAAATTAATGAATCCACGGCATAGGCGGAACTCTCAGTAAAATTCTTTTTGATGAACTCTTGAGCCTTATTTAAATTTTCCAGAGCCAGCTGTAGGATTTGGTGATTTTCGGGTTTTTTTATACTGATTAAGTAGAAAACATTGGAACAGTGAGACATCTGGAATCGGCTTAATAAAAGTGGGTCCAGATTGGCAAATTGATTAATAAATCCATAAAATTTTTGGTGTAGAGTTATTAAGGTTGAAAAAATTAACTGAGGATCGGCGGGATTTTTTGAAAACACAGTTGTTACACTACAGGTCGTGTTAAGGAATTCAATAGCTGCATTTTCATTGAGAACCAAAGATCCTCCCCATGACCCTGTCGCCAGCTCTTCCCATTTACGATAGATCGTCATAGCGTCAAAGCTGGTCTTTTCAGGGCCTTGCTCTTTGTAATCAAACTTGCAGAGGCTTTTTACCACTCTACAAGCCATCTCCCAGCTGAGGGTCGACTTGAGTGAGGCCCAACTTTTTTCGATCCAACTATGAAAGATGTATTGTTGAAAGGGGTCTTCAAGGGCATAAGGGCGGAGACAATAAGCGTGGAACAATTTTTTATTGTTTTCTGTCCCATAATTTTCATCCAGATCAATATCTGCCATCATGAGAATCACCGTTTGGTGACCCAGGGAGGATAAGGCAGGCGCAGGTTGGTGAGCCAGCAAGATGGCTAACCGAGCTTCACAAGTTTGGCGTAAGTAGAGCCAAGGATCGCCGATTTTTGCTTTCAATTCCGGGCTTGAAAGAATTTTTTCCAGTGCATGCAGTCTTTGACTGCGGTTTTCTTCTTCTATCCAACAGATAGCTGTTGCCACATTTAAACAAGAAGCCGTGACAATTTGACAGGTTTTTCCATTGAGCTGGATTAATAAAGAAAGTAATGAATCCGTTAAAAATGTACAGAACTCATTTTTCATGGGAAGAATCGATCGAAAACAGATATGAATGGCAAGATTCCAATATTCTTCTTCTGCAGGAGAAATATTTTGTAGGGGGTGGGTTTCTAACCAGATCTGCCAGGTCTCTTTAAGTAAATTGTCATTAGGTTGTTGATCAAGGATAGCGAATACCTCTTGCCAGGGTGCCAGTTCAGTTGAAGGGAGTTTTTTCATGAGGTTAAGAGTTTCAAGAGAGAGAGGGTTTTTTGATAAATTCTCTGTAATTTGAGCTTGGGGGCTCGGAGGGGGAGCAAAATACTCCTCTAAGAGCTTTTTCAGGGCTTCCATTGAGTTTTTACTGTATAGATCTCGGCAACGATCAAAGAATTTTTTCTCCTCTTTAGAGGGGAGCTTCATCCAGAGCTGGAAAAGTTCTTTGGTGCGATGGGTTGTACGAGCTATCAAACCTGCGATGGCGAATTTCAAATCGGAAGCGGAAAGAGCTTTCAGGTTTTGACTCAGGAGATATTGAATAAAACCCTCCAGTACAGAAGAGTGGGGGGCACTGAGCAAATGGGGGGCTATCCAAGAGGCATCAGCAATTTCCAGGGAAGGTTTAGGATGGAAATAGAGGGCTATCCCTGCAAATATTTCCCAGGTGTCAGGGGTGCGAAGGTGCTCCATGAGCCATTGAAGTGAAGGAAGCGCTCCTTTGAGTTCATTGCCTTTCTTCGTCTTTAAGATCACCAATCCATAAACGGCAGCTAGTCTTTTTTGCTCTGGATCAGATAGCCTGGTTTTTAATTTGGGAATGGCAGTTTTAAAACACTGGAAGGGAGGGTCTTTCATGGAAGCTAAGATCTCAAGGGCTGCTAGCAAAGGTTCAATAAAGGCATCTTCTTTTTTCAACTGCTCGATCAGGACTGTATATTTGGACCATAACTGTTTCTCTTGGGGTCTCTCTTTGAGAAAAGTGGTTAGGGTCTGGATAGGTTGAGTGATGCGGGGATCTTTGGTGCTCTTAAAAAAGCGCAGACTTTCGAAGAGGTGATCTATCACGCTTTCGGCATTCTGGAGACTGAGGGGGAGATAAGAGGAGACTAAAACGGTTAATGCATCTTGGAAAAGCAGATCACAAGCCTCGGTCTGATTGCCTGAGGCTATTTTTTTAATTTTATGAAAATCATTCCACCAATCTAAGGGGTGTGTTTTTAGACGAGACATCGATTCTTTTAACTGATTCAATCGAGCTTCAAAGATTTTTGGATAGAAAATTCCTATCGAGGGAGCAGCCTCTAATAACTTAGATTGATAAGCAGAGATTTGGGGGTCAGAAAAGCGAAGGACCCGGTCTAAGTAATAAGCTAGAAGAGGGACATTGCCAGATTGGCAGACGCGATTGAGGACAAAAGGTAAGGTCGTAGTTTCTAAGTGAGGAGCGCACTCTAACAGAAACTTCACTTCCTCAGGAGTGGGGGAAGGATATAATTTTGCATAAGAGGCCCACGCGAGAGGGAGGATTTTGGGTTCTGAGCATGTCAGGAGTGCATGCCAGGCAGCAAGACGGCACGTCTCAGGGGTGGGGTTATCTAAAGCAAGAATCGCCTTCTCAACTTTAGAATAGACTGGAAAGAAAACGCTTTCCTTAAAAGCCTTTGAAATAAGGGGTAATTTTTCAACGTCTGACAACCATGCAGGCAGGGCTAAAACATCGTTTTCTGTGATGGGTCTTTCCCCTTGTAAAAGCAAAAAGAGTCGAAGCGCTGCATCGGAAAATCGTTCATCGCTTTGCAAAGCAAAATAAATCTCTTCCCATCGATGATTGAAAGAGACCTTAGAACTAGCGGAAAATGATGGAAAAAACAGTTCTAAGGCTTCCGACAAGCAACTCGAGATTGGCTTTTGATCGAGTGCCTTTTCAAGGTTGTAAGGGAGCACCAAGTAGACGGCATGGGGATTTTTCCAGCAGATCTCGAGTTGCGATTTTTTTGAAGAGATATGAGCCTGGGGTTCTTTAAGTCCTGCTTGTAAGACTCCGATGATTTGCAAGACGGCCTGCAGCGATTCAATCGGGATGTTTGAGGCTAAAAATTTCCCGAGAGGAGTTTGGGGTGTTTCTAGATTTTCTAAAGAGACATGATGCCGCTTTAAAAAGAGGAGAGCATTAAATGTATAGACAGCTAAAGCATCGGCTCCTCGGGGGAGGTGTTTTTTGCCTTCATCAAAGGCTTTCAGAAAAGTCTTGGGAAGGTCTTCTTGAGAGTTCATGGCTAGCTTTATGAGCTGACACTCGAGCTCCTTCTCATTGAAAGCAGATCCGTTAAACGTGATATCAGCCCAATACTTTCCTATGGTCTCTTGAATGGAAGGGAATGATAAAAGCAAACGGTGAATGAATCGATCATGTAATTTGGAAAAAGATGAGATGAGTTCATAGGAGAAAGGGTTGCCGGTATCGATTTTTAAGCGGAGATGATCGGAGAAAGAATTTTGAAATGAAAAAGCTATTCTTAAAGAGGCATCAGGAGCAAAAGGGATTTCCACTGTAGAATTTTGGGTTATTTTCTCAACGGTCTTCATGAGGGTTCTTAATTCTTGTAGACGAAGAGATTCACTCTCTTCCGGGGATTTAAGAAGAGCGTCAAACTCATGAAGAGCTTCTGGAAAAGAACCAGGAGGATTGGGTAGCTTTTGAACAATTAACAAATAGAGGGATAGTTGATGAAATTTTTCAAGAATGGCTTCAGTATTAAATTCAGAAAAATTCTTGGGAAAATGCACCTCAAACTGATAATAACGTGGGGGAGTCTCACAAAAACTCCACAACTCTTCAGCTTCTATGAGAGGAGAGTTGGCGATTTGCTGGAGGTTTTTTTTCCAAAAAGGTTTCCCCACGGCGTGATAGGTTCCTTCGGTAAGAGTCACGGTTGTCCCTTTGAAGGTTTTTGTGAAATAGGGGACAAAACAGGTTAAAAATTGATAAAAATTCCATGAAAAAACCACTCCATTTTTTTCAAAAGTTTGGGGCTTCTTCCAAAAAATCAAAAGTTCATCTTGATCAGCGCTCTCGAGAATCAGAGGTGGGCCAGAAATTAATAAATGACCTTTCTCATCGATGATTTTCATCGTTTGAGCATGCTCTAAGTATTTCTCTAGGGGGGTGGTGTTTGTCAAACCTTCTGGAGAAGGCGCTGCCATATTAGGCAGTTGTGGAAGAGTCGGAGGTTGCAAAATCGGTGTGATTGGTAATGTCATTTAAATCCTTCAAAGTGTGAGCGGAGAATTTAGTCCAGGCGGATATTTTATTACAAACCGTTAAAAAAATTTGAATTTTGGATCGCACTCGACTAAAAGAAGATTATGAGCCCCGATTACAACCCCGAACATCTCCTGAGAGACCCTCTTGTTAACAAGGGGACAGCTTTTTCTTCTGAAGAACGAGATCGCTTAAAACTTCATGGGCTTATCCCTTACCACATCTCAACTCTCGAAGAGCAGGTGCAACGGCGGTACCATAATTTTAAAGCCCAGCCTTCTGATCTGGCCCGCCATCTTTTTCTTTCGTCGGTCCACAATCGCAATGAAGTGCTCTTTTACCGCTTAGTGTCAGAAAACATCACCGAGATGCTTCCCTACATTTACACACCGACAGTGGGAGATGTATCTCTTAACTACAGCTACCTCTACACAGACCCTCGAGGGCTTTATCTCTCTTATCCCCTCCGAGATAAAATTGAAGATATCGTGCAGAATCTGCCTCACGATGACATTGATGTGATTGTGATCACGGATGGAGAGAGAATTTTAGGGCTGGGTGATTTAGGCGCGGGGGGAATGGCGGTCTCCATTGGAAAGCTAGCCCTTTACACGATCTTTGGGGGGATACATCCTGCAAAGACTCTACCGATCTTGATTGATGTGGGCACTCATAATCCCACACTTCTCAGCGATCCGCTCTATTTAGGCTGGAGAAAGCCGCGGATTTCAGGTGCTGAATATGATGAGTTTATTGATCTTTGCGTAACAGCGCTTCAGAAACGCTACCCTCATGTTTTACTGCAATGGGAAGACTTTGGAAGGGAGCATGCTCAGCCTCTTTTAGAGCGGTACCGTCACAAAATCTGTTCCTTCAATGACGATATCCAAGGAACGGCCTCTGTGGCTTTGGCGGCGCTTTTAGCCGCCATCCGCATCAACCAAAGCCAGCTTCATCAGCAAAAAATCGTGTTATTTGGGGGAGGATCGGCAGGGCTAGGGATTGCTCGTCATTTTGTCGGAGCGATGATAGCCGCTGGCATTCCCGAAGACAAAGCCCGGAAAGAAATCTACGTCATCGATATCCAAGGCCTCGTTCATGAAGGACTGAGTGAGATTCCTCCTCATCAACGCCCCTTTGCCAGATCCCCAGAAGAGATCGCCACTTGGTCTGTCAAAAATAGATCTCATATCACACTTGAAGAGGTGATCCAAGAGGTCCACCCCACGGTTCTCATTGGTGTCTCAACCCAAAGCGGGGCTTTTACCGAATCTGCCATCCGGCAGATGGCAGAGCACACCCCTAGACCGATTATTTTTCCTCTCTCTAACCCGACTTCTAAATGTGAAGCTCATCCGGCCGATCTCCTGCAGTGGACGAAAGGAAAGGCAATCATCGCCACGGGAAGCCCTTTTGAGGAAGTGTTCTATGAAGGAAAAAAAATCCCCATTGCTCAGTGCAACAACGTTTACATCTTTCCAGGTGTGGGACTCGGGGTCATTGCCTGCAAGGCAAAGGAAGTCACAGAGGCGATGTTCTACAAAGCCGCAGAGATCTTAAGCCAGCACTCTCCGCTTCTCATCCATCCTCAGGGCAATCTTTTTCCGCCTCTTGAAAAGCTCCGTGCGATCTCTCGAGAAATCGCCCTTGGGGTGATTCAAGTTGCCCAAGAAGAGGGGCTTGCAGCTCCCACAGATCTCAAAACTCGCGAGAAGATGATCGACGACGCGATATGGACTCCTGTCTATACAGATAAGGCTTTATCGTAGTCGGGCTCGGTGGTGATCTCATCGACAAGCTGCGTATAGAGCACCGTGTCATTGGCATCCACGACCACCACAGCTCTTGCACAGAGCCCTTCGAGCGGCCCGTTCTGCAGAAGCACACCATAATCCTCTGCCGTCTTCTTAGAGCGGACTAGAGATAGCGCTGTGATGTTTTTCATTCCATTTTCTGCAGTGCAGCTCCGTTTTAGGGCAAAGGGAAGATCGGCAGAGATATAGACGACAACGGTATCAGGGCGCTGGCCGACGGCTTCGCTGAATTTTTTAGCAGACATCGAACAGACAGGAGTATCAAAGCTGGGAACAAAACAGATGATTTTTTTCTTTCCCTGAAAGTCTGCGAGCGTCTTTTCTTTTAGCTCGCTATCAACTCCATGAATTCCAGGAGCTTTTTGTCCTTTTTTGGGCAGCTCTCCATTGGTTTTGAAGGGGGATCCTTTTAACTTGACCTGGGCCATAATGTACTCCTTGTAGTTTAAGAGACTATCACAAGTTATCAAAAAAGACGCTTAAATTTCATCAGATCGAGTAGGAGGGGGTTGTTAAGCCCCCGTCCTCTCACACC
>JAHFTQ010000025.1 GCA_023265455.1 Parachlamydiales bacterium | reverse complement strand
CTTACCCTATCGGTTGTCTGCAACCGCTGCTTCCAGGGTCCGGAGCTGAGGAAGCACTCCAGAGTGGGTCTTGTACTTTGTGGCAACGTAGCGGACTCTATACCGCTTTCCCTGGTCAACCGGGGCTTGTTAGTTTCCTTCCAAGCCTCTCCCTTTAGGGAGGGGTGGTTGACCCTTTTTTAATTTCTTTTGCTCTAGATAATGCTATACCGCGATCGGATAAAAAGATATGGGTAACGACAGACTGTCAGGGCTTGTTAAGAACCTTTTCTCCCTCGGTATGCGCAACTAAAACGGCACACGAGGCATCACTGAAGACATTGACGGTTGTGCGGCACATATCCAAGATACGATCGACGGGAAGAATCAGCGCGAGTCCTTCGGCTGGAAATCCCATCGCATTCAAAATAATTAAGATGGCCACCAAACTTCCGGAGGGTATCCCCGCAACACCCATGGATGTGAGTAAAGATAAGAGCACGATCAGAGCCTGATGCATCACAGAAAGCTCAAAGCCGTAGACTTGTGCGATAAATAAGACAGCGACGCATTCATAAAGGGCAGAGCCCGAAAGGTTGATCGAAGTTCCAAGCGGTACGACAAAGCTGCTAATCCGGTTAGAGACTCCGGCCCGTTTTTCCACACATTCTAAAGTGACTGGCAAGGCAGCTACAGAGGAACTGGTTGAAAAAGCGGTGATCAAAGCAGGCGCCATCGCCTTGAGATGTCTCCAAGGATTGACGCCCATGAGTTTTAAAAAGATGGGCAAAATGGCAAACATGAAGACGGCAAGACCTAGTAAGACCGCAACGAAGAAATAAAGAAGCCCGGAGATCCCTTCAAATCCTCGGATGGCAATGGCCTTGGAAACTAGGCAAAAGACGCCCAGCGGCATGGCCTTCATTAGAAAGTGGGTCATGCGCATGAGTGTATTAAAAATACCTCGAATCACGGTAATTAAGAGATGAGAAGACTCACTACCGATCTTTGCAAGAGCAAACCCAAATAATAGGCTAAAGAAGATGATCCCTAGCATATTGCCATGTACGGCGGCTTCAAAAATATTGACGGGGATCAACTTTAAGAGAATTTGTCCTATCGCTTCGATATGATTCTGGGGTTGTTTAGCAAGCTGAGCGGCAACATCGATCGCTTCGGGTCTTGCCATCAAGGACCCTGGCTGAATGAGATTGACAGCAACAAGTCCTGTGAGAACAGCTAAAAAAGTTGTTGAGATATAGAAGAAAAAAGTTTTGCCCCCTAACCTAGCAAACGACTTGTCTTGCCCCATCTGGCTGATTCCTTGGACAAGGGCAGAGCTCACCAGGGGAACGACCAGGAGTGTCAAAGCGTTGAGAAAGAGCTGCCCTAAAAAACCGAGAAGCTGAATGTAGGGAACTCCTAGAATTTGAGAGTTAAGGCTGGAAAAGCCTCCTACAAGCAGTGCAAGGACAATTGCGATCAAAACCTGGATTAGGAGCGAGGATTTTTTTACCATTAACGAAGTGTAATGGTCAGACCACTTTTCACTCAATATTGAAATTTTTCCTACTTATCAGCTACCGTGATTGCCGTGTTAGTCCAAACATTGGCTCCTATCTACAGCAGAATGAGAGACTCTTTTTTTTCCAAAGAGAAGAGGGTGGTGCTTATTGTTGCAGGCCTGCTTTTTTTGATTTCTTTGCCTTTTTTGGCTCTGCATTGGATCAAGAAAAGGCAATGGAGTGCTTTAAAGAAAAGCCTTTCAAAACAGCTGCGAAATTCTGCAGAGCGAGATACGGTGATTCTTTGGTTTTCAGTCTGCAAGCATCTGATGACTTTGCCTTATCGCAATTTGCCCCGTCTCAAAAAAGCAATTGATTTTGTCACTTGGATTGATCGACACCCCGAAGTGATTCAGCAAGTTAAAACAATTAAAATCATTATCCAGATGAAAACTTTACCTGCTTTGATTGGAAAATTCCATGAAGCGACAAATCTGGATATAGCAGGATTAAAAATAGAGAGGCTATCTCCTGAAATCGGTCAGCTGACTCAACTTACAAATGCCGATATTTCTCGGAATCATTTAGTCACGCTTCCCTCAGAAATCAGCTCTCTTTCCTCCTTAACAAATCTTAATCTTTCGTGGAACCAATTAGTCAATCTTCCTGCTGAAATCGGACAATTGAAATGCCTGATCACGCTTAACCTGGCGCACAATTGCTTGGAAGAGCTTCCTGTTGAATTAGGTGGACTTTCTCGGCTAACAAACTTAAACTTATCTAAAAACCGATTGAGGATCATTCCTGATGAGGTCAGCCAGCTCAAACAACTCATTACTTTTGATCTTTCATACAACGACTTATACGAGTTGAGTTCTCAAATAGATAAACTTGTGAATTTGAGAGATCTAAATCTGCATGAAAATCCACTTCAACAATTGCCTAAAGCATTTCTATCTTTATCTATGGAATGCAAAATCACGTTGACCGCAAACTCTTTAGGACGCCTGACTCTCGAGCGTTTTTGTGGGGGAGGCCCTCAACTGATTTTTATTTCAAAAATCGACTTTGAACTCTAAATCGCCAGCATTGAGGATGAAACGAGATCCGTACTCTCCGTGGTAGCCCAAAGTGATGGAAAGAATAGGGTCTAATAGCTTAAAGCCGAAATGGAGAGAAGAGCAGAGTAAATTATTCTCAGGCAAGAGCCCCTTGGTCGTAAATTGACAGGATCTACCTTTAAATGAGGCCTTGGTTTTTTGACCCTGAAAACGGCTTTCGCGTGTGTAACTCGCTGAGGCATCTAAGAAAAGTTCGGTTTTATGCCACCCTTTGCAGTAGCTCCAGCCAACTCCTCCTTCAGATCGAAGCAGGTCACTTCCTTTTTTGTGAACGGAAAGATCAAGCGTGTGAGCTTTCCGTTCTGTGTATTTATTTTGAGAGACATAAATATAATCAAAATTGACAAAAGGGAAGAGTTTATGTTTGTCATGGCGAGGAGGGGAGTTGAAAGTGAAAGCATAGCTTCCTCCCATGTGACCGAGCGCCTGGCTCGAGCCTTGCGCGTGAACAGCTTTCCGCTCTGCCACTCTTCTGATAGCTGGCAGAGAGGATTCAAATTTCATCTTCCGGTGCCCTTGAATAGGGCTATAGAGGTAGCTTAAAAGCATGTCGAAAGAGAAAGCAGAATCCGAGTACCGTGATCCTAAAGATCCTGCGTAAGTGTCAAAAGAAGCCTTCATGCGGTTATGAGAAGTGTTGAGGCGGCTATCCGCAAAAGAAAAACCCGTCGTCAACCACCAATGTCGGGGGAGGCGGTAGTCGGCTCCTAAAGTAAAACCCGAAAAATGTTCCTTGTATCCTCGGTGGCTGCCTGAGCCTAATTGGCGGACTTGTTCGATAAAAGGGGTTAACCAAACTTTGTAATCAACTCGAGTCTTTTTGCAATCGGCTACGTGATGAGAAAAGGTTCGAAGGATCGCTTCTGCAACATTTTCTTGAGCGTAGGCGATATTATTAAAATTGGAGGGTTGCATCTGATTGAAGGAATGGCTCCATTCTTGAAGCGTCTGGACGTTTAAGACATTCACAACTTGGTTCAAGTCGGGGGAACGATTGGTCAAGAGGGCATTAAAACAACGGGCAACGCCACTGCTGTTTCCAGAGACAGCAAAAGGGCGAAATCCACCAAAAATGAGTTGGACATCGTTGGGGTTATATTGAACCGTAAAGACAAAACGAGGAAATAAGTTCACTACCGTGAAAGGAGCATTCACAGTGACTCCTCCTGCGGCTGTAATGATGGTATAGGCGTTGACTTCAGGGGTGTTGAAATCTAGAGACGTCGTTGTTAAGGTCGAACCAGGATTGATGGTCACGAGACCTGTGGCTGCAATCAGATCAGAAGTCGTGCTTATATACTCGGCGAGGTAATTGGATCCGGCATTAAACGTAAAGTTATTGACGAACAAAGTTCCGATGGAGTTCCCGGGGCTTACGGTACCACTTAAATTGATATCACCAAGGGTGCCAGTGCCTTGCAAGGTGGCTCCTGCCAAAACCGTGGTTATGGATGTCGGGGCAAAAGAGCCCGGAGCATTGATCTGAAAGGCACCACCGCTGACAGTAATAGCTCCGGTGAAGGGGCTTATCCCATTCAGGATGATCCTTCCACTGTTTTCTTTAACTAAAGTACCATTTCCACTGATCGATCCAGAAAAGGTGGTCGTATTAGCTGAACCAAAGGTCAACGTATTTGCTCCTATAGCGATATCACTTCCTCCGACACCACTTAAATCCTGGATGACCAGGGGGGTCATCGCCCCTGAAATATCTAACAAGGTCCCTGCTTGACTTAGGATGATCGAAGTTGCCGGATCTAGATTTCCAGCTCCTGTTAAAGTTAATGTTCCCCCATTGATGGTCGTCGTTCCGGTATAGGTTGCCACTCCTGAGATCGTCAGCACTCCTGGCCCTCTTTTTAGCAGGGGACGACTCGTTGAAGTGCCGTTGATGAGAACGGTTGCATCAGGGGTCGAATTGTTATTTGCAAAGCCAAATTGTAAAACGGTAGCAGTAGGGAAATTGCTGGTGGCATCATACATGAGATAAATGCCCCTTCCTAGGGTATTAGCTAGGAGAGTATCGCTCTTACCATTGAAAGAGACTTCCTTGATTAAAGTGTTAGGAATACCAGTTCCAAATGTCCGGTAATTGGTGAGTACACCCGCTGCATCACTGTCAGCAACGGCAATGGGGCTCTGATTGGGGGTATTACTTGAGCCTGCAATAAAGACAGCATTGACTCCATTGTCAGATACAAAATTGGCAGCAAAACGGTTGCTATTTGCTCCTTGAAGGTTTGCAGGCAGCTGAGTGGTTAAATTGTTAAAAGTGGCTCCCTGATCGAGAGATGAATAAAATTGACCAGAATCATCCACAACATAAAAACGGGCAGAAGAGCGCGGATCGAAAGCAACTGTGAGGAGGGAAGATCCAGGATAAGCAGCAACGGGCTCCAAAAGTGTTGCCGGAACATCATTACTAAAAAATAATCCCGCATTAGTTCCCACCAATAGAGCATCAGGGGCGTCCAGCGTTCCGTAATCCATAGGGGTGGCTATAGTAGGACCGGCAGGGAGATTATTCCCGACGGGAGTCAGGGCAAAACTTGTACTCACAAAATCATCTTGAAAGAGTGAAACAGCATAAGTATTCATGCCGTTCGAAGAGCCTCCAACCACAATTTTGCTCGGATCAATCCGATTCAAAACAAGCTGAGCAAAGAAAGCGGCTTGGGGGTTTCCTCCTGTTAAAGCAAGCGGTTGACGAGGTTGAACAACTCCATTATTCGTGATCCGGTTTAATTCTCCTAGCTCTTGTGAAGAAGAGTAATAGTAGCTAACAGTCGCACTAGTTTGATCATTGATAACAGCATTGACCCCATCTCCTGTAATATTTAAAGTATTATAATTTAGAGAGTTTGGGGCCGTTTGAAGCGTAGTTCCCGTATCTTGAGCTGCAAGCATAAGAAGGTTGTAGTTAGCATCGTAGCTTGCGGAATAACCCTGCATAGCAGAAATATTGCCATTGATGGTTTGCCAAGCCCCTGTACTGGGCGGAGATTTAGTGCATAATCCGGCATCGTTAGACAGCAAAAGAGTGTTAGTTGCCTCAATAAACCCAAAATACTGTGAATCTGCGTGAGAAAATGTATTGCCAGCTCCCACAATGATCGGTATGTAGCTATTGACGGGCAAGTTGGTATCAAAGCTATAAACCGAGCAGGGAAACCCTTGGCCTGGATTATTATGATAAGTCCCAGCTACATAGACAATATCAGAATCATCCGAATCGATAATGACAGCTGAATTGACAACAGCCTGTCCCTCTGGATTGAAATCGACCGTAGCTGTCGCCAGGTTATAAATCTGACTCCAGGTCATTCCATTGTTGTTGGAATAAAAGACGCCTGTAATTTTATCGGTTCCCACATCAATGACAGCAACTGCCAAAGTATTTAAAGGCCCTTTCGCAACCTTTAAAACGGTTTGAGTCGTATTTTGAATCAATCCATTACTTTCTGCAGCTCCAAAAATTTGACTCCATGTAGCTCCTGTATTTACGCTGGCATAGACAGCTGTATTGCTTCGACCGATCGGGTCCGTTACTGCTGCCCATAGATTTTGAGGATTTAAAACAGAATCAAAATCGCCGACCAAAGAGGAGATCGGAGAGGTAACGGCCTGTCCTGGAAGAGTGATTTTCGTAAAACTCGTTCCCGTATTCGTGCTTCGATATAGACCAAATTGTGGACCGTTGTTATTGGGAGTTTGTGGGTCAAAAGTCCCTGCCAGTAAAACAGTTGACCGTGCAATCGCGCCAAGAACACTTGCCGTTAAGGATGTATTTCCTGGAAGGGGATTCCAGCTATCTCCACCATCTGTTGTATAAAGGAGTCCAACAAGGGGACCCCCGCTCACCGTTCCAATCCTTGCATTACTGGTCCGTCCGGTCCCTGCCACTAAAGTATCTGCAGTAAGGTCTATAGGGTCAAATGACAGAGAAGCAATTGATAGGCTTCGTTGCTGATTAGTCAGGGGAGTCCAGCTTATCCCAGAGTTCACCGTTCGCCAGATGCCCCCATTGGGGGTTCCTACAAATATTCTATCTGAATTATCAGGAGCAATCGCAATAGGCCCGACGGTTCCTACATAAGTATTAGTGTCGCTCTCAGAAAAAGGATCGGTAGCAGGAGCAGGGCCTTGTGAAGCCCACGCCCCTGAAGCACTAAAGAGAAGAGTCGGGAGAAAACAGGATACTGTGAGCGCTATTTTCCATTTCATTCTATCCTCTTAAGCATCCTATACAATTCGTCCGCACTTTTGACAATTGATTTTTTAATACAACATAAGATCAATTATCAGACCTTCTGGGCAGAGCTGAACTATACCGTGATCGGGTGAAAAGTGGCCTTTTAGAGACGGCGTATACTCATGATGACTTCATTAGAATTCCCATTAATTTTAGATTTTTGAAACCAGGTCTTTGCCTCGTTTTTATCTTCTCCCACTCCTTTGCCCATGAAGTAACAGACTCCTAAGTTATGCTGAGCGGCAGAAAATCCCCCCTCTGCGGCCCTTTTAAAGAACTTAACAGCCTTGGCTAGATCCTGCGTCACCCCATCGCCTTCGAAATAACAGACCCCCAAGTTGCTCTGTGCTATGAAAGATGCTTGATCTGCGGCCTTTTTGAACAACTCAAAGGCCTTGATTTGGTCCTGTTTCACGCCTTTGCCGTAGTAGTAACAGATCCCTAAGTCATGCCGAGCTTTACAATGCCCTTGATCGGCGGCACTTTGGTACAAGCTCACGGCCTTGGTTTTATCTTCTTTTACCCCTTGACCATTCAAGTAACATCTCCCTAATTTATGCTGAGCTCTTGCAAAGCCCTTATTAGCGGCCTTTTGATACCAGAAAACTGCTCGCTTTAGGTTTCTTTCTAGTCCTAAAAGAGGCTTCTCATAGAAGCTTCCTAATTTTGTCTGCGATAGGCAGTCTCCTTGCTTTGCGGCTTTTTGGTGCCAATAGAGCGCTTCGATGTTATCCTTCCACCCCCCTTTGCCAGTTCTGTAAAAAAATCCTAAACGATATTGAGCCCTAATAATTCCCAATGGTGCAAGCTTTTTGTAGATTTTAAAAGCCCTGATTTCATTCGTTTCTTCAAAATTTCGGGCTTTGTCGTATTCCTCTTCTAATTTTTGCTTTTCATTAGTTTGTCTTTCTTGGACCTTTTCCTTGAGAAGAGCTCCTATTTTTTCAACCTTGTTAATGAGATTCACAACCCGCGTACGAAACTCTAGAGCTAAGAGCCCTGCGTTCTTATCGGGTGTACAACCAAACAGTTGGAAGTAACAAATAACAAAAGCAAGCTCCCTTCCTGCAAATTTTGCCGGTTTTTGTTTCATTAATTGAATACAAAGTAATGGAGCAAAATTAGACCCCTCGGGGGCAGTTTTTGTGATAGTAGCCATAATAACCTCTCTAAAGTTAATATTCATTTATAGAGAATGAATAAACAACAGCTAGTTTGCAGGTTTGTCAATTTTTTTCAATTATCAAAATTAAATTTGTCAGCGAAGATTAGACCCCCCCTCCCTTTGGCAGTAAAAAATTTATCACCTAAGAATGAGAGAAATTCAAGAGAAGCTTTGCAAGGCTAAAAGAGCCCCCGCATGGCCTTGCTCTGCTGCCTTTCTGAACAGCTGAATAGCAGTGGCTTTATCCTTCTTCACTCCAATGCCATTTTCATAGCAAACGCCTAAGTTGCATTGAGCCTCTGCATGACCTTGATCAGCAGCTTTTTGATACCAAAAGGCTGCCTGTGTTTCGTCCTTCTTCACTCCTGTGCCATTTTGATAACAAATGCCTAAGGCGCATTGAGCATTTGCATAACCTTGATCAGCAGCTTTTTGATAGCAGAAGCCTAAGTTGCATTGCGCATCTGCATGACCTTGATCAGCCGCTTTTTGATACCAAAAGACCTCCTGAACTTCGTCCTTCTTCACTCCTATGCCATTTTGATAGCAAATGCCTAAGTTGAATTGAGCCTGTGCATGGCCTTGATCAGCCGCTTTTTGATACCAAAAGGCTGCCTGTGTTTCGTCTTTTTTCACTCCTATGCCATGTTGATAGCAGAAGCCCAAGTTGCATTGAGCATCTGCATGACCTTGATCAGTTGCTTTTTGATACCAAATGGCTGCCTGTGTTTCGTCTTTTTTCACTCCTATGCCATTTTGATAGCAGAAGCCTAAGTTGCATTGCGCATCTGCATGACCTTGATCAGCCACTTTTTGATACCAAATGGCTGCCTGAACTTCGTCCTTCTTCACTCCTATGCCATTGTGATAACAAACGCCTAAGTTGTATTGAGCTCCAGAATGACCTTGATCAGCCGCTTTTTGATACAGGACAACTGCCTGGGCTTCGTCTTTCTTTACTCCTATGCCATTTTGATAGCAGAAGCCTAAATTGTATTGAGCTCCAGAATGACTTTGATCAGCCGCTTTTTGATACAAGACAACTGCCTGGGCTTCGTCTTTCTTTACTCCCATGCCATTTTGATAGCAGAAGCCTAAGGCGCTTAAGCTGCATTGAGCAGGAGCATATCCTTCTATCGCAAGTTCTTCGTAAATGTTAATGGCTTTGCCCAGATCTTTGGCTTTCCCCTCCCCTGTTTCATAACTTTTGGCCTCTTGGTATTTTTGTTCGAGAGTAAGGCTGGGTGAAGGAGAGTGAGAAGTTGTTGGTGACAATGGAATAGAAGGAGTTTGCATTCCCTGGAGTTTGTTTTGGACGTAGCTGCGCACCTTGCCTGTTTCATCAAGAAGTTTGAGTGACCAGTTATAGAACTCTTGATCTTGAGAAGTCAGAGGATCGTTTGAATGAAGTTTAATTAGAATATCCGACTTTTGTTCGAGAAGTTTCATAAAGCTAGGGTTTTGCTGAACCGCTGTAGTTTCGAGAAGGTTAAGCACATGATCGAGAAGATGTTGGACTGTAAGAAGCGTAGGAGATTTGAGTAGATCTGGCTGAAGCACGATCCAAAAGCTAGGAACTGCTTGGGATTTTTGGAAAACAACAATCTCATCCCAAGCAGGATTTTGAGTATCCGTGCAAGGATAGTAAATGGCGCAATTCTCATCAGAGGGGTTAACGGAAATCACGGGGATATAATGAGCATTATAATTTTGGTAGGCGCCTAAGCCTTCGAGTTTTTTCATATCACTGGGTTTATGAGGAGGAGTGCAGATCTGATCAGTCACAACAGGATAGGGCTCTCTCATAGACACCCAAGCCAAGATAAGATTGCCGTCGCTATAGACACTGGCGGCGTATTTAGCACTAGTCGTGAAGTAGATGCCGCTGCCAAAGAATCCAATATCGGTATTTTGGGTTTTCCCCATGCCATGGATGATTTCATGTTTGCCAAAGGTTGTAAATCCTGTGGCACAAATAGATTCACAAATAGCCGCTTTTGTCCCATGCCATAAAGGAATGACCTTGGTATGGGTGTAACTATCTTTGCGTTGATTTGGCCACTGGATGGAGAAGGGTGTATAAGATTGCGTGAGCTGAGTCCAGCGTTGCATTGTTTTTTGTCTAAGAAGGGTTGGCTCTTCTTGGGGTCCTTTGGGGGCAAAAGAAGATGCCTTGGCTTCTTGTTCTTGGATGACAATAGAAGCTTGGAACTGATTGACAAGGGCGGTATTATGAATACAGCGGACTGTCCCAATAGAATATTTGTTGGGTTTATAGAGTTGGAATAATTTATGAATGGTTTCCCACTCGGGATCTTGCTGAGTCACGTCACATATACGGTAGGGCAAATTGGAGTCATTTGGAAGGCGTTGATAAAGTGGCTGGCTCAAGTGCCATGGGGTCGTAGGATTGACAGGCGCAGGAAAAATTGGGTTTGCAGGATCCATAATGTTTCTCTTGGTAAAAAGTTAGCATTACAGAGATGCTAAACCGGTCTCTTATTAAAAAAAAGAATTTTCCCGCTTTTAACTCATATCTTCTTTAATTTTTTGCCTAGCTTTTTCTACGTTTTGATCTGCAGCTTTTTGATACCAAATAGCTGCTGTTTTTTTATCTTTTTCCTCCCCTCTACCCAGGTGGTGGCATTTACCTATTAGATATTGCGACCAGGGATCGTTCATAGATGTGCCCCTATAATGGCCGCTCGTAAAAAAATTTCAGCTGTGAATTGTGTTTAGTATTGTTTGAGCATCTGGATCTCCCTGCTTTGCTGCCATTGTGAGCAGCTCAGTAGCAATAGTGTTACTTTTCTTTACCCCCCAACCATCTTTGTAGCAAATCGCTAAGTTGTAGAGCCCACCAGGATGCTTTTGATCAGCAGCTTTTTGAAACCAGAAAGTCGCTTGGCTTTTACTTTTCTTTATTCCCCTGCCAAATGCATAACAAATTCCCAGGTCAAATTGAGCGGGTGCATACCCTTCTATTGCAAGCTCGTTGTAAATTTTCACGGCCTCTGCCTGATTTTGAAGCGTTTCGTAACTTTTGGCCTCTTGGTATTTTTGGAGCTTATTTGGGACATAGTCCTGCACTTTGCCTATTTCTTTGGATAGATCAGGCTGATCTTCTAAAAGGGGTTCATATAAGAAGTGACGGTGCGAGTTCCAACCAGCCTTAGGATTGATATGGTTCATAACGCTCCTTGGTAAAGATTTCACTTGATAGTAATGCTAACCAAATTGCATTTTAAAAGAAAGAACCTTACCTATTAAGAAAATCAAGCCAATGTCACAGAACCGCAAGAGCTTCCACGTCAGCCCAAATGTATACCGCGATCGGGTGAAAAGTAGCCTTTTTGGCTGCGTCAAAACCCCGGGGTTAAGACATCGTAAGTGGGCCTGTATTGACTTAATACTGGCCCACTTACGATGTCTTAACCGCGGGAGTTTTCACGCTAGCCAAAAAGGCTACTTTTCACCCGATCGCGGTATAAAAGATTTTCGTGGTCTGGCACTAGCAGTAGCTTGCTGTTGGGCAGCTCCCTCTTTGTTTGCAATTACAGCTACAGTGAACATCCCCGGAGATACAAACCCAGGTCATGGAATCTTTAACCCACTAACGCTCCAGGGTGACTTAAGAGGTGCACTCATAGCGGTTGAGGCTGGACCAGGCCCTAATACTGTCAATTTTAATCTTCCTTCTGGAATGAACACGATTACAGCTAGCGCCATGCTGCCCATTTTAAATCCAGTGGCTCCTAATTCACTTACGATAGATGGATCCAATAACGGAGAGCAAGTTGTTATCGATGGTGCCAATACTTATCGCGGTTTTTTTGCTAAGAATGGACCCATAACTTTACAGAACCTAACGATTCAAAATGTGGTAGCCAGCGGAGGAAAAGCAGGGGTTGGAGCAGGGGGTGGTCTGGGAGCGGGGGGTGCTTTATTTATTGATGAGGCCAATGTCACGCTCGTAAATGTTTCCGTCAGCAATGCATCGGCAACCGGTGGGGATGGAGATCTAGGCGGTCATAATGGCTTCGGTGGTGGCGGTGGTGGTGGTTTAGGTGGAAATGGAGGCTGTCCCATCAGCTCAGGTTCTACACTCGGTGGCGCTGGAGGAGGGCTGGGTGGTGCGGGGGGCACTAATCAACTATCGTCCAAAGGTGGTTCTGGCGGTGGAGGCATCAACTACGGCGGTATTTACACTGCCGAGGGAGGAACCGATGTGTCTCCCTTTAGGGGGGAGGATGGAGGACCTGCTGTTGGCCCAGCCGGAGACGGTGGAGGAAGTTCCAGTTCTTTTACCGGTGGTGCCGGTGCTGGCGGCGGTGGCGGGGGAAGCAGTAACGGGAGCGGTGGTTTTGGCGGCGGTGGCGGGGGTGGAATATTAGGCAGCAATGGTAGCAGTGGAGCTGTGAATCTGGGTGGTAGTGGAGGGAATGGGGGCTATGGCGGAGGAGGGGGAGCAGAGGGCTTTGGCAGTCTTAATACATCCGCAGTAAAGGGGGGGAATGGAGGATTCGGAGGAGGGG
>JAHFTQ010000003.1:37906-232661 GCA_023265455.1 Parachlamydiales bacterium | reverse complement strand
ATTTGTCTGGATACACCCCTTTGGTAATGGCAATGGTCGAACGGTACGTCTATTTACTTACGCGATGTTGATTAAGCTGGGTTTCAATGTGAATATTGGGAGGATTATTAACCCAACTGCGATTTTCTGCAATAATCGAAGTCATTACTATAAGTATCTTGAGAAGGCAGATAGTGGAGGGGCTTCTGGTATTTTAGCTTGGTGTGAATATGTTCTGCGGGGTCTGAAGGAGGAAATTGAAAAAATCGATAAGTTGCTAGATTACGAGTATCTAGCTAGAGAAATATTATTGCCAACGATCAGCCTTGCTTTGGAAAAAAAATACATCGTTGATATCGAGGCGAAGATCCTTCGAAAGGTGATAGAAAAAAAGACAATAGAATCAGCGGATCTAAAGGATCTTTTCTCGGGGAAGCATAGTTCGGAAATTTCGCGCCAAATTAAGAAGTTGCTGGACAAAAAGATGCTCGAAAGGGAAGGGGCTCGAAATTATGGGCTTAGTTTTGGAGACAATTACTTATTGCGTGCAATCATCAAAGTGCTAGGAGAGAAAGGATTTTTGCCAGATTTGGATGGTCAATTGTAAATTTCTTGGTATTTTTTTTGGAGATAGGTGATGTAGGCGGTTTCGTCAAGGGGTTTGCCTGAGACGCGCTGAATGAGTTCATCGGGTGGAAACTGGCGGCCTTCTTGGTGGATATGGGTGCGGAGCCATTCGCGGATGAAGGCGAGATCGCCGTGAGAGATACGGGATTCCCAATCGGGGTGGGTTTTTTCAAAAGCAGTGAAGAACTGAGAGGCGTAGAGATTTCCTAAAGCGTAGGTCGGAAAGTATCCTAAGCTTCCCATGGCCCAGTGGATATCTTGGAGGCAGCCTTCAGCATCGTTGGAAGGAGTAATCCCCAATAATTCGTGCATTTTTTGATTCCACACTTCAGGGATGTCTTTGACTTTGAGAGAGCCTTCCATGAGGGCTTTTTCTATTTCAAAGCGGAGGATAATGTGGAGGTTATAGGTGACTTCGTCGGCTTCAACACGAATGAAGGAGGGCTGGACGGTGTTGACGGCGGGGTAGAAGGTTTCCAAGGGGATGCTATGGAACTGAGGGAAGTCTTTTTTCAGGAGGGGGAGGAAGTGGCTCCAAAATGCGTGGCTGCGGCCGATGCGAGTTTCCCACCAGCGCGACTGGCTTTCATCAATTCCAAGAGAGTCGGATTCACAGAGGGGGGTTCCATGCCATTGCAGAGGAAGGCCTTGGTTGTACATCGCATGTCCCCCTTCATGGAGGACAGAAAAGATATTGGACATGAGGTTGTCTTTGTGGATGCGTGTTGTCATGCGAGAGTCAAGAGGATGTAGGCATGAGCAAAAGGGATGAGTTGAAAGGTCTAAGCGGGAGTTCTCTGGAAGGAAGCCGAGATGTTTGAGGAGCTTTTTTCCGAACTGCAGCTGGACTTCAGGGCTAAAGTCTTGAGTTAAAAAAGAGCGGTCATGAGGAGGCTTTGCTTGGATGGTTTTTAAAAGCGTTGTCAATGATGTCTTAAGTCGATTAAAAATCGGCACGAGACGCTCTGTTGTCATGCCAACTTCATAAAGGTCGAGTAGGGCGTCGTAGGGGTGGTTTTGATAGCCGAGGAGCTCAGCTTTTTTTCGGTTGAGCCGGACGATTTTATCAAGATGGGGAGCAAAGAGGGCAAAGTTAGAGGCCTTACGGGCCTCAGCCCAAAAGTGACAAGATGTCGTGGTAGTTGTGACAAACGTCTTGACGAAGGAGGTGGAGAGTTTAGTAGCCTGGAGATGATCACGCTGCCATTCACGAAGGGCTGCAGACTGTTGAGGGGTGAGTGAGGGATAATCCATCAGCTGCTCTAGAAGATGGGAGAATTTCGGTCCTGTTTTTAATTTGTGGATCTCGCCTGCAACAAGGGCGGTTTGATGGGCTCTAAATTCAATGGCAGCAGACGGCATCATCGTCTCTTGATCCCAGTCTAAAAGGCCTTGAATTGCGGTCCATGCGGAGAGATTTTTAGAGAGTTCATGGAGCTGATCAAAGGGACTTTTGGAGGTTCTCATCTTTTTTTCCTAGTTTCAGAATTTTTTCTATCTTGTCAATAGTCCAGGTGTGAAAAGGGGTGCAAAGTGTCCAAGATAAGAAAAAGAGAGCAATGCATCCGCTTCCTACGATGATGTCTGAACACCAGTGGGCTCCGACAATGAGGCGGGGTAGCATGCGAAAGATGGCGTAAAGGGCTGCATAAAATCCTAAGCGTCTGCCTGCGTAGACTGTATAGAGTCCTACAAATAGAAGTAGGGTGGTTGCGTGGTCGCCGGGGAAGCTTGCGAGGGTCTGGTCTTTAACTAAAAGCCAGGGGAGCTCAACGGATAGACGGACGCAAGGCGTCACAACAAGGGAAGGACTCACACGGGGGATGAGGACATGCTCGCGCAGGAGTATGCGGTTGACAAAGTAGATGAGACTTCCGGCTAAGATAATGCAAAAAAGAAACTGGGCTGTTTTTTTCAGTTTTTGTCCTTGAGGAGCTTTGGCGATGGCGTAGATGAAAAAAGCAAGAAAGATGGCGTCTTCGACAAGATCGGCTTTTTTATGATTGATAAGTCCCCAAAATATTTGGAGAACAGGGGAGTTTTTTAATGTGCCGTTTAAGGTTTGAAAAACGAAAGTGTCAAACATTTCCCAAACTTCACGAGTGACTGGCCAGAGGAATGTTCCCAAAAGAAGAGCGATGATAAGATGAGAGAGAAGAAGGGGTTTGTACTTCATGAGGTTTTTGAAATAAATCTCCACGAGAAAAAAGAGCTGAGTAAGAGGAGGGGCCCGTAGATGGCGAGTGCAGGAGCAATCACACCATTTTCACTTAAAATGGAAAGGGCATCGAGCAGCATGTAAGTGGCAAATAATCCGAAAAGTCCTAGCGCATAAACCAGGAAAAAGTGGCGATGGCGGCGATAGACAAGACAAAAAGGAGCTACTGCAATGACCAATAAAGGTGAGATGAGGGGGATGGCCAGCTTGAACGATAAAGTGGTGGAAATTTTAGGGATCTCATAGGGAGGGGTGTTGGCACGATGTTTAAGCTGATAGAGTGCGGTGATGCTCCGTTGATCAAAGGGGATGAGTCCTTGCCGGGCCATGCGGGGGTGCCAGTGTAAATCTTTCAGATGAATCTTAGGATAAGACTCTTTTTTTTCGAGGAGTCCAGAAGAATCTCTGACAATATGGTCGGCAAACTTGGCAATCGGCTGATGGGGGTCGGCATTTAAGTATTTGATGCGCCAGATATCATCGAGGCTTTTGATCCAAAGAACATCGAACAAGACATTTTTTTCTTTATCAAAAGATTGATAGAGGAGTTTGGTGTTGTCGGGCAGAGGAATAAGGTGGATGAGAGCTCGTCTTTTTGCCAAATGGGAGTTTTGAAAGTGAGCAATGCGAAATTCATCGATATGGCGAAGGGCGGAAGGGAGAAAATATTGGAAGTTGAGGTAGGTCATTAAAGAGCATGCAAGCGCAACAGAGAAGAAGGGGCGTAGCAAGGTTCTAGTGGAGAGTCCTGAGGTTTGGAGGACTAACCATTCATTCCTCAGTAGGAGTGATGTGAGGACTTTGATGCTAGATAAAAGAAGAGCCATCGGAAGGAGGAAATCAAGCCTCTTAAGAAATTGGTTGGCGTAGTAAAAAATCACTTCGCCAAGCTGTAAGTGGTTTTCCTTGAAAAAGTCATTCATATGTGTTGAGTATTCAATGACTGAATAGAGGAAGAAAAAACCAAACAGGAAGAAAAAGAAGATTTTTAAGATCTCGCAAAAAAAATACCGCTCCCACCTCCGAATCATTCAAGCCCCCTTGAAGTGCGCTTCAAGCTACGTACGGAAAAGATCGCGATGACAATAAAGGGAAAAAAGTGGAGGATCAAAGCGATTTCATGAAAATGTTTCATGCTTTTGGCGCCAATAAATGCGGTCAGATAAAGTGTCGCTAAGCCTACAGCCCAAAAAATGCCTTTTTTAGTGCGTTGACGGCTGATTTCCATTCCGAAGATGGCTCCGAGCGCCGTGAACGCAAAGGGAGTCAATGTCAGTGAAAGCCTTCTAGCAATTTCCAAAGCGTGGTGGCTGTGCCAAATTTTTTTATGAGAACAGGCTGCTCGGATGATGAGTTCTTTAAACGACAGGTAGTCAGGGTGGCCGTGCCATTTGGCTCCTTGTAGAAGAGTTGATAGGCTAGCAGCTTTAGTCGACATGGAGGCTTGGTTTTCAATCACAAGGTGGTCGAAGTTATCTAGCGACTCTCCTCCCACGCTTGAAATGATGCTAACATCTTTTCCCAAGAGTTCAGAGCCGTCAATGATCAGTTCTTTTGCTGTGACGACTCCCAGACGCCCTTGTTGGCTGTTGTTCAAGATGAGCAGGACATCTTTGGCTTTTTTACCTCCCCGCAAGGTCCTGATTTCAACGTAGGCATTCGTCATCTTCCCTTCCGTGATTTTGTTGAAGATGTAAAAGGGATTATTAGAGGTCATTTGGTAGCTGAGCTCTTTAGCTTTAAATCGGCAGTGGGGGCCGATTTCAGCGACAATTGTAAAGTTGACAAGTGAGAGAAATAGGCCTGCCAGTATCAAGGGGTAGAGTAGAGTTGTGAGGCTCATTCCCGCGGCTCTCAGGGCTGTCAGTTCTTGGCTATGGCTCATCTTTTGCATGAGTAGCATGGAGGCGATCATACAGGAGACGGGAATGGCCAAGGGGAGGACGTAAGGCAGCTGGTAAAGGCTGAAAAGCAGAATCGAGACTCCGTCAGAGTTCAACGTGGCAAATTCAGCGATATCTTTGAACCGCATGACGAACAGTGCAGCGATAAAACTTGCAATACATAAAATAAAAACTTGGAAGTAGTGGCGGAGCAAATAACGCCAAACTATCGGCATAAAGGGCTGCATCATAGACATAATCGCCATTTTAACGGGCAAGCTGTTATTATTACAGCGTTCTCTTGCCTAGGCATTTTTCAGATTGGTTATAAATTTTTTGTTTAACTGTGATGAAAGGATTTCCGAAATTCGTCCGTGTGGTATTATTCCACTTAACAACGAGGGGTTATGGCCATCACTGAAGAAGCGATGCGATTTTTAGAAGAACATATTCCTGAGCAGGCTGAAATGGCGCTTAAGCAGGCCTATTGGCGGGCCTTAGCCTCGGGCAGCAGCGTTTTAATATCTGAAAATGGAGCTCTTGTAGAAGTGCATCCGGATGGAACAAAAAGAGTCATCAGGCAAATACCATCTCCAACGCCAGTGACATCGGGTCAGAGATTGGAAATTTGATGAGTAAAAATATCCCTCGTTTACGAATGGTTGCTGGTCCGAATGGATCGGGCAAGAGCACAATCAAATCTGAGCTTAGCCCAGAGCTACTGGGGGTGTACATTAACCCCGATGAAATCGAGAAGGAAGTTTTGAAAAGAGGATACCTTGACTTTACTTCGTATGATGTAAGAACCACGGGGCAAGAGGTATTGGATTATTTTGCCCATTCAGCCTTGTTGAAAAAAGTAGACTTACTAAATGAGGTGAAAAACCTTCGTTTTACTGATGGCAAATTTAGTTTTCATGAAGTGGCAGTCAATGCTTACTTTGCCTCGGTTGCAGCAGATTTTATCCGTAACAAGCTCTTTGAAGCTCATAAGACTTTTACTTTCGAGACTGTGATGTCTTTTCCTGATAAGGTAGAACTCCTTCGCAAGGCTCAAGCGAATGGTTATCGTACCTATCTCTACTACGTAGCAACTGAAAATCCTGATATTAATATCTCCCGTGTGCGTCATCGAGTTAAAATGGGTGGACATCCTGTGCCCGAAGACAAGATTATAAGCCGTTATCAGCGTTCTCTCGATTTATTAATGCAGGCCGTTCAATTTACTCACCGCGCATATATCTTTGACAACTCGAGTGACAAACATATTTGGGTGGCAGAAATCACTAATGGTCGAACTCTGGAGATGAAAGTCGACCAAATGCCCACATGGTTCAAAAAGGCATTATGGGATAGATTCAGTGCCATAGCAAGAGCGCCGCCTTTAGCATAAATGGCTGCGCTGAAAAATGCATTACTACGGCCCGCACGATCCGGGGGCAACAAAATTGATAATTCCCGCACCGCCCACAGATGTGGTGGGTGTAATGTTGTTTGAGAAGTCAGTAATATTGATTGTGCCTGAAGCGGCCTCAATCCTGATTCCAAGCGCTGCGTTATCGATCAGTGTAACTTGGTTATTAGAGATGTTGGTGCAATAGGTAGCATTAGGAGAGATTTGGCGTAGGCTAATCCCATTACCATTTGCTGTAATCTGGTTGTTAGTCACAGCAATCTCAGCTGAAACAAAGAAAGGTGGATTTTGGACGGTAATACCTGGTGCAGCAAGAGCTGTATTTAACAAGGTGATTGTATTGCCATCGATTGTATAGCGTGATCCATTCCAAGGTTGGATGTTAATAGCATCACTTCCGCCAGCAGTTTGACTGGCGACAATTCGATTGTTCAACACACTAATATTAGAATTAATCAACCCAGGGCGGATCAAGACTGCCTGCAGTGTGTAATTAGTAATTGTATTATTTGCTATGACGGCATTACCACTGGCATCAGGAGCGGAAAAGAAAACGGGTTTCGAAAGCTCAATTCCTCTACGATAATTGGTGATAGTATTGTTGGTAATATTCACATTTGCAAATCCGTCGTTTACAAAGTCTATATCAATAGCTAAGGGTATGCCGCCAGCTAAGGGGTCAGCAATGAAGACGTTGTTATTAATATTGACATTTCCTATCGCCCTACAACGGATGCCTCCTGAAGCAAGGATCACATTGTGATGAATATTTGTCCCATCAACCACTGATTGTGCTGGTGACAAAAAGTTAGGAGTTGTAATAGCGCCAAAAGCGGTAATGCCATCTGCTGCCACTACAATCATCCCAGAAATTTCATTCCCATTAGCCAGCGTAACTACACTAATGCCAGGAGCATTGGTGATAGTAGGTGCTCGTAGGGTTTGAGCAGGGATTGTCATTCTACCCTTAGAAGTGCTAATTGTCTGCTGTGTTCCGGAGCCGAAAAGGGTTTGATTATTTTTTAAGATAATGCCCGCGTTCATGCCTCTTGAAGTGCCGTCGCCTTGAAAGACGTAAATGATATCATTAGGCCCTGACGCATTTTGAGCAGCAACCAGTGTTGAGAACGGACTCTCATATGTTCCATTGGAGCTGCTGGTGTTACGGACGAACCAGATGTTCAAAGGCTGACCTGCGGCATTCCTTGCAATGCTGTGTTGTTGACGAGTCTCAACGACAGGGATCTCAAAGCGGTAAGGAGCAAAAGCGGCTCTTGAGAGAGCCAGGTCATTGCTGCTAGGGCAACCTTTACCTTTACGCTTGAGTCTGTTTCCAAATGGATAGCTGAAAGCAACGGTGCCTTGGACGATATTCTTAAAGATGTGGTCGTAAGAGTAGGAGGCCTCAAGAGAGATATATTCTTTATATCTCCAATAAAGACGGCTCTTTCCTCCCCATGCATGGTTGGGATTGGCGGTCAAATAGTAGGGACCTATGCCAAAGTAAAAATCGTGCCGCGTGCTTTGCGTGATGTGAGCTCCGACTTCTGCATCGGCTCCTGTCATCGCAAATTTCTTTTTATTTTGGAGAATGATGCGATTGCCTTGGAATCTATTAAATTTGTAATGGTATCTATGGCTTTCATCTCTTCCTACGGGAAAGTAAGCATTGATACGGTACTCCATCCGCTTTCCAAGGAGCTCAACTCCTGGGCTGAGTTGGTTGACGGAGAGGTCATGCTCTCCTTGCCGGGCATCATAGTAGAGGTAGAGGCCGAACATGTGGTTGATAGAAGGAAAGATGGTTCTTTCACCCAGACCGATATTACCGGCGAGCTGTCCATCATTAAAGACATGGCCGCGCAGATCAAGAAAGGGCATGAAATTGGGATTGCTCTGGTAAATCCCAAACCATTCTAGTGTTGTATACCCATCTTTGTAGCCGATTCCTTTTGATTCGGTGTGCCGTACGTCGGCATGCATCACGTGGAAGGGGGATTGACATACTTCACTTTTGGCCTGCATTGCTCCATGCACCAGAAACGGAGTCAGAGCTATGGCAAACATTGTACGCATGGGAAACTCTCCTGGTCTTGTTCCTTTTGACTATTGTAATTTTTAATTTTTACTGCAAGATTTTTTAAAAAACCAGCAGCTATAAAAGTTATTATTTTATTTAGTTTTCAAAAAAATATCTTGCATTGCGTTTTAAATCATAAAAAAACAAAAATTGATCCGTAAAAACGGAGGTTTTTATGAAACAACTGTGTTTGAAACTAATTCTGCCGATGACAGCGCTAACATTATTTGCTCATGCCGATGACCAAATTCCCTCGATCAATATGCCCCTAGATAACAAAATCATGATGATGGATAAAGAACAGCAAACTTTCTATGACAACCGGGTCAGTTTTTGTTTTGGTCATTTTTATGCCCATACGGATATGGGTGGGGTTGTCTATGAACGTCTGAAGCCTGACTCCATGTATGTGGGGATTGCAACTGCTGTCTACTCCAAGACCGTAGGAATTAGCGCAGTTGGAGGATACAACTTTCTTCTGACTCCAAAAGATCGTCTTACGCCGGTAGCTGGATTGAGTTATGTGACGGGCCATGGCCATGATTTGTTCCCAGTTTTGGGTTTGCACTACGAGCGTGAGATTAACAACGTGTTTAGGGTGGGTGCTAATTTTACGACCCTTATTGCAAGTGATTTTGTCTATACAATAGGTGTTCCTTTGACCTTTGCTATTGATTCTCAAAAACGTTGGGAGCTTCAGATGCAACCGTATGTCGTTCATGCAGATTCTTGGCTTTTCCGCTTTACCTCAACAGGAATTCAAGGCTCTATAGCGTACCGCTTCTAGACTTTAAAAAATGCTGGATTTATGTTATACAGTCTCCTATTCATAGGAGACTGTTATGCCCAAACATGTAAGAGTATCTCGATTATCTCAAGTTCCTGGCATTGGAGTGGATCGCATGGCAAATGCAGCAGATGCAACCCACGACCCTGAATTATTACGCCTTGAAAACCTCGATACCGATCTTATGCCTCCTCGGATTGCCATTGAAGCGACCCGTGATGCGATTGGCAAGGATGAAAATAACAGCTACCTTCCGTTTCTGGGCCAAGAGGCTTTAAGAAAAGCTGCAACACAAAGAGTTTCCCGTGTTAGTGGAGTAGAGTACGATTGGCGAACCGAGTGTGTGATCACGGCGGGAGGCATGTCAGGTATTTTGAACTGCCTTCTGGCGATGCTTGAGCCGGGTGATGAAGTGATTGTTACCGATCCCACCTATGCAGGGATTATTAATCGGGTCCGCTTAGCCGGGGGGATTCCCGTCTTTGTTCCCTTGATCCCGTCACAGGCGGGATGGCGTTTAGATATCCCTGCACTTGAACAAGCGGCATCTTCTCGTACACGCATTGTATTGATCAGTCCAGGCATGCCAACAGGCCATGTGCTCACACAAAAAGAATGGGAAGCTGTTGCCCATGTCACTTTGAAAACAGATGCTTGGTTGTTGTACGACGCAGCCATGGAAAGAATCGTCTATGATCAGCGGCCTATTATTCATCCGGCATCTTTGCCAGAGATGAGAGAGCGCACGATTACGGTCGGAGCTGCGACTAAAGAACTCCGAATGATTGGCTGGCGAGTCGGTTGGGTAGTGGGTCCTCAAGCGATCATGAGTGATATCGGTCTTGTCAGCATCTCTAATGTCGTGTGTCAGACAGGGATCAGCATGCCAGGAGTTACTGCAGCTTTAAATGCTTCGGATGATGGGTTAAAAGATGCCTTGGCCATCTGGGAAGAAAGACGCAACACCTTACTGCGAGAATTTGAGGGGCTTCCTGTGATTCCTCCTCATGGAGGATGGTCGATGTTAATGGATGCAACCGCCTTCAACATGACAGCTCAAGAAGTCGCTGAAAAACTGTTTAAAGAGGCTAAAATTGCCGCAACTCCCATGGTGGGGTGGGGAACTCAGGCTGCAAAATACGTCCGTTTTGTCTTTTCGAATGAACCGAAGGAGCGCCTGATAGGGGTAGGAGAAAAACTCAAAAAAGCACTAGGAACTTTGGCTGAGGTTAAATCGTGAACTCGAGGATGAGAGGACAGTGATCAGAGACTTCGTCTTTTAAGACTTCGAAACGATGAGTGGTGACTTCGGGAGAGATGAGGATATAGTCGGCATACTGTTCATCTTTGGAATATAGACTTGTACGTGTAGATTTGACGTTGAAAGTTTGAATAAGATTTTCCATCCCGTGCTCTAACATTTTTAGGCTTTGGGTATCAGGTCGCAAATTAAAGTCACCGCATAAGATTTTGGGTGTTTTGATCGTCTCCATAAAGGCTTTGATTTTCTGTGATTGGACGATTCTTTCAGGGGCGTCGGTTTTTCCATGTCCATTCCAAAGACCATGGACATTGATGATAGAATAAATTTGGCTCTTGGTTTGGCATTGGACCCACTGTAAATTTCTAGAATGGGTGGGGCCTAGACCCGGATAGAGAGGGTTCTCGTAGATATTAATCTCTCCTTGGTCTAACACAGTAATGTCTTTCTTAATGAACATCCCAATGCCATAGATGTTTCCTACAACAGGTTTAAAAAAAGCCTGGTGGTGGGGGAGAAGAGCTTGTAAATCTGAAAAGATGTTAAGGCTGACGAATCGATCTTCGGTAGAGATCTTTTTTTCAGCACGGTGATAAACCTCTTGAAAACAGAAAATGTCGGTCTCTTGATGGGATTCAATAAATTTCAGTAGGGGCTCTCTCACATGCCCTCCCCAAATATTGAGAGTCATCAGTTTCATAAATTTCTTAAGATCTATCAGATTTTTTATTTTTTGCAAAAGCTTTGAGGCCTTCGAAGTTTTTCTCAGCAAGGTGAGATAGGAAGTCGATTTTTGCCTTATTATCTGGTGGAGGGGAGTTAAGAATACTGTTTGTGCGAACTAATAATTTCTCCACAAGTGCTGGATCTGAGTAGAGAAGAGGGGAGGGTTGTTCTACTAAAGAACAAAAAGCATGAATTTTAGGAGTATTGCTATTCAGAGCAATAAAGGGGGTGTTCAAGCAAAAAGCAGCAATGGAATGGTGGAAACGACCCGATACAAGCAAGGTCGCGTGATTAATGGTCTCCAACCACTCTTCCATTGAGGAGGCATTAATCAGTTCCCAAGGGGCCTTGCAATGGTTTTTTAGCAGTTCAACAAACGCTTTATCATCTCTTGCAGGGAAGGCAGCAGCTCCGATTAAGACTTTAGTTTTAAAGCCGCTCTTAGAGAGTTCTTCAAGGTAGAGACCTAGCTGTTCAACTCCAGCTTTAGTATGAGCAATAGACCCTGCAAGAACAACGTTTTTATCTTGGATCTGTTTAGGTGTCTGATAATGGTCTCTGATATAGAGGGGAAGGCAATCAAAACTCAAGGTTGATGCGATGCCGATATTTTTCATTTTTTCAAGGCTTATAGGCTCTCGAATGGCTATGAAATCGAGCTGTGAATAGACCGTTTGATAGATTTTTTTTGCCTCTTCAGGACTTGTAGGAGGAGATTCGGACAGAATTTTGAGATTTGTGGAAAGAGATGGAGAGAATTGAGGTTCATCTTTGGGGTAAGCTGAGTGGTGGATAATTTCTACGTGTTTTCCAAGAAATTGCTTGGAGGCAAAGGCCAAATAAAGAAGAGCTCGAGGGGCTGCTCTCAGGTCATGAATTGTCCCTTCACCTGTGATCACGACAGCATCAGCGTTCACAATAGAATTTGCAATTTCTGGATTCTTCTCGCAAAAACAATTAAATTTTTCACGGTTACCGAATTCCTCAAAGGGCGGGACCTCTTTCAATGCATAGACCACATGGATGGGAATGGACTCCAGTTCAAAATCCAAGGCTCGAATACCTTCTTTTAATGCTGTACTGGTTCCCGTACATCCCCAATGGTACCAAGCTGAGGTATCATTGAAAAGAACAGCTTTTGGGCTAGCAAAAACTGCAGAGAAAGCAATAACGAGGAGGAAAAGGCAAAATTTAAAAATTGACATGGCCGTATTATAGACAAGATAGATTCAAATTTCAAGGATTTGACATCCTATTCATGTTTTAAGTATAGTCATGAGAGTAGACCTCTTGCGTGATTAAGGGTTCGTCGACTTTCTGGATTATTTTGGCCAATTTTTGATTTTTTTTGCAGGGGTAATATCTGGAAGTTGATATGACCCCTGCAAAAAAAATCGAAAACTTGGCTCAAAAGAACCAGAAATTCGACAGAACCTTAATTACGCAAGAGGTCTAATATATTTTGAGGTGGATTATGCCCTTTACTCTGACGATGCCGAAGCTTTCTCCGACGATGGATGAGGGCACTATTGCCAAATGGCGTAAAAAAGAGGGTGATCTTGTTAAAGCAGGTGATGTGATTTTCGAGGTCGCGACCGACAAGGCGACGGTAGAGCATGCCGCGCTCGACGGCGGTTACTTACGCAAGATCATCATTAAAGAGGGGGAGTCTGCTGTCGTTAATCAGGCCGTTGCAATTTTCACCGAAAAAAAAGACGAAAGTATTGAGGGTTATAAGCCTGAGGGAGCCCTTGCAAAAGCCCCTCCTGTTGCAGCTGCTAAAAAAGCAGAAACTCCCTCGGCGGCTCCTATTGCCTCCGGAGGGCTTTCTCAGCCAGCATTTGTTCCTGAGCCGCCTTTAAAGCACTACGATTTTGGGAAAGCCGCAGAAGGACATATTGCAGCCTCTCCTTTAGCAAAAAAACTCGCAAGAGAAAAGGGGATCGATCTTGCAACGATCAGAGGAACAGGGCCAGGACACCGTATCGTCAGTGAAGATCTTCCCTTAGGACAGCCTGATTTGCCGATCACGTTTAGCCGTCATGAGCGGCCAGAGGTTGCTCCAGGAACGTTTGAAGAAGAAAAACTCTCTCCGATGCGTAAAATCATCTCAGAGCGGCTCCAAGCATCAAAAACCTTTATTCCTCACTTCTATGTCACAATGGAAGTGCGTGCAGAAAAGCTTGTGGATATGCGCGAGCAGCTCAAAAATTTGGGACATAAGGTCTCTGTCAATGATTTCATCATTCGCGCCTGTGCTTTAGCTTTGCGGGAGCATCCCGCTGTCAACAGCGGATTTAACTCAGCCCAGCAGACTCTCATTCGCTTTAAGACAATCGATATTTCTGTGGCTGTCGCTCTTCCAGAGGGGCTCATCACTCCGATCATCCGTCACGCCGACTACAAAAATCTCGGGGAGATTTCAGCAGAAGTGAAGGTGTTAGCTCAAAAAGCTAAAGAGGGGAAGCTTCAGCGTGAAGACTACGCAGGGGGCTCGTTTACAGTCTCTAATCTGGGTATGTATGGCGTCTCCGATTTCGTGGGGATCATCAATCCTCCCCAGGCTGCGCTCTTGGCTATCGGAGCTGTCGAAGACCGCGCTGTGGTCTCTGACCATCATGTCATTCCTGGGAAAGTCATGCGCATGACTCTTTCAGGAGATCACCGGGTGATCGACGGAGCTGTTGGTGCTCAGTTCCTAATTACCGTCAAAAAATATCTTGAGAACCCTACCGCTTTGATTCTATAGAGGTGGTTGTAAAACTCGCTTTGGAGGCCAAATTCGATGATTTTTAAGCAGGGCCGCGTTCTGCGCAAATTGACATATTCGATTTAGAATAGGCGATTTGCGCAGAATTCGGATCCTGCTTAAAAAGCGCGGGTTTGGCCCCAAATGGAGTTTTGCAACCACCTCTATAACCAACGCTTGCGTTGGAAGTACAAGACAGCCAGAAGAATGATGAATGTGGTTGCTCCGATCAGGTAGAAGAAGGCGAAGTGGTGGCCAGCGAGAGGTAAGGGAACGTTCATACCGTAGAAACTGGCAATCATTGTCGGGATATTGAACAAGATGGTTAGCGCCGTCAAGAGCTTGATGGTTTTGTGAAGGTTATTCGTAAAGATAATCTGATAGGAATCTCTCAGGGATCGAATACTTTTCACACTGATGCTGCAAAGATCTTCCGATTGTTTGACAGCATTGAGCAAGTCTCCTAGGAGATCTTGGTCTTTCTCATAGAGGTTGGTATAGCGGCCTGACGTGATGGCTTCCAGGACATTACGGAGGGGAATTAAGGCTGATAAATATTGGTTGAGGATCTCTTCGTTTTTTGTCAGAGCCGTGATATCTTCACTATCAACAGAAATCATCTCTTTTTCTTGTGTGAGAACATTATGGCGGACGCGTCTAATATGAGCGGTAAAGTCGTGAGTGATTTTCATGAGAAGCGCGATGAGGAACTTTGATTTTTGCAGCGTTGAGAGTTTGCTTTTTTGACCAAGAAAGTTCTGAACGAGATGACTTTGGTGAGGGGAGACGGTGGCAATGTAGTGAGGCGCTAAGATGATGGCAAGCGTTGAGGTGTAAAGGCCTGTTTCATATTCGGTAGGATGCCTGGTGAAGATGAGGACGGTGCTTTGGACTTTTTCGACGCGGGGCACTTCGAACTTGTCGAGGCAGTCTTGCAGATCAATTTGTTCTAAACCCAGTTGCTGGGACAGGGCTGTTAGGTCTTCTTGACGCGCCTCTTCAATATGAATCCAGCACCCTTCCTTGGGCTCAGGGATGACCTGAAATTCTTCGTCACGGATAGTCTTGTAGTAATACCTGAGCATCTCCCCCAGCTATCGCAGAGAGGGGTTTTTTACGCAAGGCGCTGGTTTTTCTTGATGAGCTGTCTGAGGAGAACTTGCTCGCGTTGGTGCTCGGCAAGGGGGATGGCAGGATTGCCGCCGTATTTGCCGGGAGATTTGATCGATTTTTTGATGCCGCTACGGGCGGCGAACTGGGTTTGGTCGGCAATGGTGATGTGTCCGACGGTGCCTGTCTGGCCTGCCATGATCACGTAGCGGCCTGTTTTAACAGAGCCGGAGATGCCCGTTTGGGAGACAATGATGTTGTGGGCGCCGAGTTCGACGTTATGGGCGATCTGGACGAGGTTATCGATTTTTGTGCCGCGGCAGATGAGGGTCTCTTTGAAGCGGGCGCGATCAATGGTGGTATTAGCGCCGATTTCAACGTCGTCTTCAAGGACAACAATGCCGAACTGTTCTTGTTTGAGGTGCTCTCCTTTAGCGGAGGTCGTATAGCCAAAACCGCAAGAGCCAATGACGGCACCGGGTTGGATGATGACACGGTTTCCGAGTTTGCAGCCTTCTCGGATGGTGACATGGGGGTGGAGACGGCAGTCGGTGCCGATGTGGACGCCAGCGCCCACGACCACAGAAGGGCCTAGGTGGGTCCGATCGCCGATGATGGTGTGAGCATCGATGACAGAGCAGGGTCCTATGGTGACGTCAGTGCCGATTTGAGCGGTGGGATGGATCACCGCGGTGGGATGGATGCCCTGGAAGCCCGACACGTGGTGCTCTTGGGGAGCAAAAAGGCGAAGAAGCTGTTGAAAGGTCTCTGAGGGGCTTTCGGAGATCAGATAGTTTTTGCCTTCGATAAGTGGTGTCGAGGGAAAAGTACAAACGACCCCTGCCTGGGTGGTTTTCAGGAGGGGACGGTAAAGGGGATTTGCCAGAAACGTCGCATCGGTCGGCTTGGCGTGAGCCAAGTCGTCGACCCCGGTAATCAGATAGTCGGGGTCGCCGATGAGTTTTGTCTCTGTGAGACTAGCGAGTGCTTGTAGCGTCTTTTGCATCTACGGGAGTCTCTGGTTTAGGAGGTTCTACAGGAGAAGTTGCAGCTGCCTGCTTTTTAGTCTCTTCTTCGAAAGTTTTATCCATTTCTTTCACGACATCGGATGTGATGTCAAGAGAAGGAGAATAATAGAGGTAAGCATCTTTGTTAGCGATTTTGGTGTATCCCTTAGCAGAGGCGATTTTTTCAGCAGCGTGGATAGCTCCTGACATGATCGCTTGAACAAATCTGTATTGCCCTTGGGAGATGAACTGATTGTACTGTTGGTTATAGTGGTAGAGCTCTTGGTTAAGTTGCTCCACTTTGCTTTTCATCTCTTGTTCGGCTTCAGGAGAAAGACCATCGAGGGTGTCTTTGTCTTGGAGCTTGGCAGTGAGGTCTTTGATTTGTTTATCGGTATCTTCAAGCAAAGTGAAGAACTGTTTGCGAGTTGCTTCAAAAGAGGCTTGCTCTTGTTTGCCGAGTTTAGAATCGGTGACGCAATTTGCAAAATTAACGATACCTTCTTGAGGGTCTGCTGCACCTAAGTGTAAGGCGGCGAGAGTCAAGGCGATTAAAAAGGCTTTTGTTTTCATAATAATGCTCCTTGTAAAAATAATTTAAAATTGTCCACCCATGGAGAAGAAGAACTTGTGAACTTGGCTGTGGTGTTTCGGATTGACGGGGATACCGTACCCCACAGTGATGGGCACGCGGTTCATGATTTCAACACGTACGCCTAACCCGTAGCTCATCTGGTACTCTGTGATCTGGAATTTGCCAAGTGAGATAGATCCAGCATCGATGAAGAGGAAGCCATCGACAATGGAAAAAATCTCATGGAGGTACTCAACGGAGAGAACAGAAGAGGTGATGCCTCCTTGAGGATCTCCACTGGGGAACTTAGGGCCCAGAGCAAAAGCGCGGTAGCCGCGGACGGAGTTTTCTCCGCCGAGGAAGAACCGTTCACTTTCAGGGATGTCATCAGCAGAGTTGGTCCACCAAATCGGCTGGATAAATTTAGCTTCCCAACGGTATTTCATAATGCCGTGGCGCCAGAGCTCTTGGTAAAATGTATTGACGTAGCTGTATTTGAGGAACGAGAACTTTCCTCCGACACCGGCAAATTCCGCCTCGAGGTAGGTTCTAAGGCCGTTATGGGGCTTCATGATGCTATCGGTCGAGTCGTAGTTCAAAGAGGCCGAGATCGCAGAGGTCGTTCCTGTTCCTTTTTTGGTCTCTTCTTCTTTCTTAGAAATATTGTGTTTAGGGTCGATGTCGGCATATTTTATACGGTATTTGGTTCCGACAGTCCAATAGGCTGAAAGGGGATACGAAGCAAATAGGCTGCCACCAATGGAGTCGATTTCATAATCTTTGGCTTGCAGATGGCTTTTTTGGGTGAGAAGAGCCTCGAACCCTACACGCCAAAGTGTATCACGGAAGTAGGGGGTCATCCATGACATCAGATAGCTGCGTTGTTTATTGCCTATCTGGAGTTTAGCGTGGGCATACTCACCGCCGCCTCGGAGTGCTGACACTCCTTTTTTAGGCAGGTGCCGAAGTCCTTTATAGTTGAAATTTGTTTCAGTGACATCCAGTCCTCCGAACCCACCATCGCCTGAACTCAGGCCAAAGAAGAGGCTCGCATGACCTGTCGTTGTCTCTTCCACTTCGATGTAGACATCGCGGTAGTTATCACCGAGCAGTTGATCGTCTTGTGATCTGACAGGATAGACGTTAACATTTTTAAAATATCCGATGTTTTGGAGGCGCTCTTGAGTCGATTTGAGTTTGGCAGAGTTAAAGGTTTCTCCGGGGACAAGAAGCGATTCACGCAAGATCACATGGGTCTGAGTCTGCTCGTTGCCAATCACGCGGATGAGACCAATTTTATAGACAGATCCGACTTCGATATCGAAATGGACGTTGTAAACGGGTTTATCGGGGGAGAGTTCTGTCTCAAATTGGACGTTAGTGTCGATATAGCCTTTACGTCCGTAGAGTTCTTTAATAGCATCCGCTGTCGCTCTCATTTTATCGGGAGAGTAGAGGTCATCTTCATGAATGAGGAAGAGACGTTTGATCTCTTCGTTTGTGAAGAGGTGGTTTTGATCTCCCGTCACGCTGAAGGTGACCGTTCCAAAATGGAAAATCACACCGTGTTCGGCAGTCAAGGTGATGACAATCCGGCCTTCTTTTTCAGAATTGGTGATTTGGAGATCGACTTTTGCATCGGCATACCCTTCATTTTGCAAAACGTTCAAAATGGTGAGGCGGTCGTGCTCGATCATCTCTTCATTAAAGACTCCCTGGTTCGTCATCCAACTGGTGAAGAGGTTGTACTTTTTAGTGTAGATCATCTCCAAGATTTTGCTCTTTTCTTCATCTGTAAAGCCGCTGAAGACGATGTCATCGATGATGCCAGCGCGGCCTTCCACAACGTCAATGACGATGTCGACGTCTTGGGAGTCTGGGATCGGCTGAATCGTATAGGAGAGCTGAGACTCGAAGTACCCTTTTTTGACGTAGTATTCTTTAACCTGGTTGAATTTTTTATTGAATTCAACGCGGTTAAATGTCCGGTTGCCTTTAATGCCGAGCTCTTTTTGTAGCGTACTGCTCTTAATATGGGAGTTGCCCTGCCAAGTAATTTTTCGGATGGTAGGGCGGAGCCAGACTTTAATCGTGAGGGACACCGTTGTATCGTGGACATCGATCTGAGGCTCGATCCGGTCGTAGTCCTCAGAGAGGACTTTCAAGTCGATATCAAAAATTTGTTGATAAAACGGCTCGCCGACCTTGGTTTTCATTTTATCTAAGACAGGCCGAGGATCAAAAGAGGTACCAGGGGGGAGGTTTTCTGCCTGGATCTCGATCCTATCGACGCGTCTGGTCTCATAGACCTCTGCGGCAATAGGGGAATCGGGATAGGCCTGCACAAAAGGGGAGCAGGTGAACAAAATCGCAGAAGAGTATAGAACAATTTTTTTAACGTTTGCCATGGTAACCAGTGAAAGAAGGTGAGTATAAAAAAAGAAGTGGAATAATGCAATCCTAGAGTTGGGACTCGAACTCCTTTCGGAGTGCTTCAATGAAGGCAAAGAGGTCTTCATAGGTGTAGGGGTCATCTGATGCTTGGAGCGTTCTCTCTTTTCGTCCTGAATCGGCTAGAAAATTTTCTTTAATATAGTACTCTTGAGGAATCCAAGAAAAGACAGCGGATTTAAAGCTGAGCTGTGTATCTTCGGGCAAGGGGTCTTCTTTCTTGCTCTTGATAGGCCACTTTTTTTCTTTTGCCCCTTCCCGATGGAGTATTTTCATGGCTGGAAAAAGGAGCATTTCTAAGGTAGAGGTTTTTTTCTTGGGAGACCAGCAGTGGTAGTGAAGTTTGTAATAATCACCCCAGATGAATAGTCTTACATAGGCGTCTTGCCAAGAGGCTCTCATTAGGTCCGTTTCCCATAAACCCTCACTAAAGTCCATAGCAACTCCACCTATTTCCAAGGTTTCCTGCAGCAATTGAATGGAATACTCGCTGGGGAGGCCTCTTAATTTAGGACGGTGACTTGCTAAATATTGCATAAACGAAAAAAGATCGTTGTAGCTGTAGCCATACAGGGATTGCTCGGGAATTTGGGGAAGTTTTTGTATGGCGGTTGCAAACCCATTGATATCGTCCAATGCGTTCTCAGGGAGCCATAAAAGAATCGTATCCATTCCAATGGGTAGAGGATTTTGAGTGATTGTTCCATTTTCCCAGCCTAAGGCCTTCATAGTTGGAAATAAGAGTAGAGCTAGGTCGTCGGATTCTGGCTTGTCATAGGACCACTTATGGTGGTGGTATTTATAGTGCTCACCCAAAAGGCATAGTTTTTCGCGAAAGTGCTGAGGTTTTTTTAAAAGGTGTAAGTGAGAAATCCAGTTTTCCCATACAACGCTTTTTGCCCAAATCTCTAAAAGGTATTTTAAAAATGGGCCTGATGACCAGGTGAGAATTCTAGGGGCGTGGAATTCTATGATGTCTTTATCTGAGGCATAAGTTGCATCTTGTTCATCTAACGATAGTTTTTTCTCCCAGGCTTTGCTCAGTTGCTTTAAATCATACCGGCGACTCAGTTCTTCAATTTCACCTCGAGTCCAAAAACTGAGGTTCACATCAGGAAAATTGTACAAGAATTTCTTGTCTCTCGTGACAACCGTTTTACAAATATCGATAC
Organism: Parachlamydiales bacterium; assembly: GCA_023265455.1. Classification (GTDB taxonomy): domain Bacteria; phylum Chlamydiota; class Chlamydiia; order Chlamydiales; family Rhabdochlamydiaceae; genus PALSA-1444. The sequence continues at coordinate 212,623 of JAHFTQ010000003.1, read as the reverse complement.
CAGAAGGACAGAATTTTTTTATCCGAAAATGTAACAAATTGTGATTAACCATTCCTATTTTTGGATTCGAGATCAGATTGGTTGTTGAGAGTTTGCCTATGACATTCTGGATTATTGAAATACAGGATCCATTTGGCTCAGGGCATAACACGGCAGGCGGGAAATAAGAGATGATATGCAAGGCCGCACCATTAAGGCGTAGATTTTCAGCATTTGATGCATCTGTTGACCGATTTTCAATCAAAGGATTGATTTTTTCTTTGATAATAGACTTGATAACGTCTTCTAGGAATGCAGTCCGCTCTTGGGTAACTTTTTGGAATTTTCGACAAGTCATTGACAGGGCGTACCAGGCAGGCAAAGAATGGGTGCGTATAAAAATTGCCAATAAAATTTCGTCGGGAAAAGCGGAATCCAAAGGAATCTCTGGATGAGGAAGATTTTCAGCGGGATGGGGAGTCTTTGGTTTCTCAGCTTCTCTCCAAACTTCAAGCAGATTGATTTTAGGTTGAGGTAGGGGAGGAAGGTTTGGATTGGCTGGTGGAGCATCTTTTTTTGCAAACAGGTTTCTGATGCGGGGAGCTAAGTAGTAGAGTAGGGAAGCGCATAGGCCTAATCCCATGACCTGGACAAGTCTATGTCTCCATGAGGATCCTAAATAATTGTTAGCATAACGGACTGTTTGAACCAGGTTGTCGTAGATTTTCATGGGCCGATTTTACCGAAATCGCCAAAAAATTCCCATAAAAGAGTTGATTTCTTTTCTAAAATTTTGTGTAAGATTACGCCGTAAGTGGACCGGGAGTTCCCGATCGGCGTCTAACCTCGGCTGTTGCCGGGGCTTTTCGCTTTCTTAGAGTTCATTCCCAGGTATGAGCGAATGAAGCTCAATTCATCTTCAGTCAGAGGGATAGGCTTACGGATTAATGCCCCCAATGCAACCAACATAAGTTGATTCATATCGATATCGATGGCCCATTCACCGAAAATTTTTATCAGGGGAGTATTGACAAGCTTGATCGGAAATCCAAGTCCTTCAAAAACAAACGTCTCTTTTCTTCTGTCTTTCATAATTTTAAAAAGATTGCCGACCGGTGAAGGCGCGGGAGAGGGTGCCGCCGTCGACATATTCGAGGGGGCTGCCCATGGGAAGGCCGAGGGCCAGGCGGGAGACGCAGATGCCAAGCTGTCCAATTTGTTCTTTGAGGTAGAGGGCAGTGGCGTCGCCTTCTAAGGTGGAGTCGAGGGCAACGATCACTTCACGGATCTCTAAACGGGAGATGCGATGGGTGAGTTTGGGAAAATCGAGTCTTTCTGCCGATCTGCCATCGAGGGGGGAGAGAAGTCCTCCTAGGACATGGTAGAGTCCTTTGTAGGTGTGGGTCTCTTCAATGGCGTAGGCGTCTTTGGGAGAGGAGATGATACAGAGGAGGGAGGGGTCTCGCCTCGTTGTGTCACACCACTCGCACGATTCTTTTTCAATGAGGCAATGACAGGCGGGGCAGGTATGGATCTTGGTTTTGAGTTCGGCGAGCGTTGATGCAAAATCGGCCAGCGCATGATCGGGCCATGTGAGGAGCTGGAAGGCGAATCTTTCGGCTGTTTTAGAGCCAACTCCGGGAAGGAGTTTGAGGGAAGCGATCAGTTGCTGAAGGGGGGTGGGATATTTCATGACGTAACAGATATCGCATCCCTGAATTGAATTTCAAGTTGAAAAACTATGCAAATTTTGGAAAGATCATAAATCAGGACGTCTTTCTTTCCTTTCTCTGTGACCTTCGTGATCTCAGTGGTTAAAAAATGCATTTACGACCACAGAGAGCACAAAGGACACAGAGGGAAGATTAGGAATTCTATTTGTTGAAATTTTATTTTACGATTTCTCGTAATGGGAATGTTTGATTATAGTAGCCCGAAATTAGAGGATCTCAAATGAAAGGACTAGAGACTGGTCAAGATAAATTGAAAAAGATCTGTGAAGTGCTGAAGCGCGAGACGCTCGAGCCTGCTCAGCAAGAGGGAGAGCAAATCGTTGCTGATGCCCGTACGAAAGCTGGAGAGATCTTAGCCGATGCTCAAGCTTTGGCAAAAAAAATGATCGAAGAAGCCCGTATGGATATTGAAAAGCAAAAAGAGGTTTTTCAAGCGTCGCTGGCTCATGCGAGTCGGCAAGCAGTCGATGCTCTCAAAGAGAGCCTTGAACACAAGCTTTTCAATCCGGAACTAGCGGCTTTGGTCTCTAAGCCGCTACAAGATCCTGCACTGATCGCGAAGCTCATCACAGCGCTGATTCAGGCTCTGGAAAAAGAGGGAACAGAGGGAGATATCAGCGCGGTGATTGCTTCGAATGTCTCTCCTCGCGCTGTCAATGAGCTGCTCGCCTCTGAAGTGCTCAAAAGGCTCAAAGAAAAGAGTGTTGTCATCGGCACTTTGGCAGGAGGAGTGGAAGTGAAACTTCTCAAGAATAATGTCACGCTTGTTCTGACGGCAGAACTCGTTCAAGAGACGCTTGCGACGTATATTCGAAAGGACTTTAGAGAGTTTGTCTTTAGGAGCGTTTAGTTGGCTAATTATTATTTTCTAGCAGCCTCACTTCCTCCGCTCTCTTTGGGTGAAAAGCCCGATTTGTCGTTTGATGAGCTGAAAGCTCGTCTGGCGATCAATCTAACAAAAACCGATGCCAAAAAAGCGGTGGTTTTTCAACGCTTTTTCGATCTCTCTAACATCAGGGCTTTATATTCTGAAGATGCGATTGACACTCGGGGGAATTTAAGTGAAAAAGAGCTTGATGAAGCGCTCCTTGTGCAAGATGGTCTTCCGCTTTATGCCTTTGATTTTCTCGAGCGATTTGAAACTGCGGCGGAGAAACTCCGTTTTTTTCCAGGGCTGCTCGCGGCCTATTTTAATGAAGAGGTGGTTGAGCAGAAGGGTTTTTTGAAGGCTTACCTGGGATTTGAAAGAGCCTGGAGGTTGGTGATTTTGCAGGTCCGTGCAAAGCAACTTGGAAGAGATATTGCCGATGAGCTACAATTCGAAGATCCAAAAGATCCTCTGGTAACGGAGATTTTGGCACAGAAAGAGCCTCCGGTCGAGTATGCGGATCTGAAGCAAAAATACCTTTCCTGCGGGCCCGACCCTTGGCAGCAGTATAAGGTGGTTGCAAAGTGGCGGATGAACCATATCGAAGAGATTGTCGAGCAGCCGCTGTTTTCGATCGATTGGATTTTATCGTATATGGCTCGCCTTTTGATTGTGGAGCAGTGGAATGAGTTAGATTCTGGAAGAGGAAAAATGATTCTCGAAGCATTTGTAGGTTGAAAAATGAGAGAAACAGCAACAGGAACAGTCGTTAAAGCCTTTGGGAATTTACTGAATGTGGTCTTTGATGGAAGCATTTTACAAGGTGAAGTCGCCATGGTCAAGTTGGGGTCGCTCCTCTTGAAAGGTGAGGTCATTGAGATTGCAGGGAAAGAGGCCAAGGTTCAGGTTTTTGAAGATATTCGAGGTGTCAAATTAGGGACTCCTGTCGAATTTAAAGGCCATCTTTTAGAAGCGGAGTTAGGGCCTGGTCTTTTGGGGTCTATTTTGGATGGTCTTCAAAATCCTCTAGAAAAAGTTGCCGATGCGACAGGGCTTTTTTTGGCTCGGGGCGTCTATCTGCCTCCTTTGGATCGGTCTCGACATTGGGATTATCATCCTGTTGCAAAAGAAGGTGATGTTCTGAGGCGTGGCATGGAGTTGGGATTTACCATGGAAGGCCGTTTTCATCACAAGATCATGGTCCCATTCTCTTTGATGGGGGAATACACGCTGACTTGGGTTGCAAAAGCGGGATCGTATACCATCGATACGGTGGTTGCTAAAGCAGTCGATGCCAAAGGGCGTGAGCATGCCTTTACCATGGTGCAAAAATGGCCCGTGAAGGCTCCTCTTTTCGAGGGAGAAAAAATCAAGGGAACCCGGATGATGGACACCGGAGAAAGAATTATCGACACGCAGTTTCCCATTCTGAAAGGGGGAACTTTCTGTTCGCCTGGTCCCTTTGGAGCGGGAAAAACGGTTCTTCAGCATCATCTAGCTAAATACTCTTCTGTTGACATTGTGATTGTCGTCGCTTGTGGAGAACGTGCGGGGGAAGTGGTCGAAGTTCTCCGGACATTTCCACATCTTACTGATCCCCATACGAACGATCCTCTGATGCAGCGCACGGTTATCATTTGCAATACGTCATCGATGCCAGTGGCTGCTAGAGAAGCTTCGATTTATATGGGAACGACAATTGCCGAATATTACCGCCAGATGGGGCTCGACATTTTGCTGCTAGCTGACTCGACTTCACGCTGGGCCCAAGCGATGCGAGAGATGTCGGGGCGTTTGGAAGAAATTCCCGGGGAAGAGGCGTTTCCTGCTTATCTCGGTTCAAGAATCGCGGCCTTTTATGAACGCAGCGGCGTGGTACGCCTTCACGATCATAAAACGGGATCTTTGACGATTGGAGGAACGGTCTCTCCTGCAGGGGGCAACTTCGAAGAGCCAGTGACGCAGGCAACGCTCTCTGTGGTAGGGGCATTTTTAGCTCTTTCACGGGCAAGATCTGACGCGCGCCGCTATCCGGCTGTTGATCCTCTCATCTCTTGGAGCAAATATGTGGACGATGTCAGCAAAGAGCTTGATACGAAAGTCAAAGGGTGGGGAAAGATGGTGAAGCAAGCTGCTAAAATCTTAGACGAAGGCAGTGAGATCGGCAAACGGATGGAAGTGGTGGGAGAAGAGGGGATCACCCAGCACGATATGATCCTTTATCTCAAGTCGGAGCTCTATGAGTTTTGTTATCTGCAGCAAAACGCCTTTGATAAAGAGGACGCCTATAGTCCATTAACTCGTCAAGTCCCTCTTTTTCAGCTGGTCAATCAGGTGTTTGACGCCGACTTTCGTTTTGAAGAGCACGATGCCTCCCGCTCTTTCTTCCTTGATTTGCAAAACGATATCAAAAATTTGAACTTCATGCCCTTCAAGTCGGAGCGGTATGAGAAGGGCTTGCATCGCATCGAAGAAAAAATTCAAAATGCTGTGAAGGGTGTCGCATGAAAAAAGTGTATGACCGAATTGTCGACATGCGGGGCAATCTTCTCACAGTAGAAGCTCAAAATGTGAGCCTAGGAGAGATCGCGCGCATCCAAAAACAGAGTGGTGAAACGACCTATGCAACCGTCTTGCGGATCGATGGTGAAAAGGTCACTTTACAAGTGTTTGAAAATACCAGGGGAATTTCAACCCATGACAGAGTCACCTTCTTAGGAAAGCAGATGCAAGCAGTTGTCTCAGAGGCTCTTTTAGGCCGCTGTTTTGACGGAGCGGGAGATCCCATTGACAGAGGCCCCACCTTAGTAGGGGATTATGTCGAGATTAATTCTCCCTCCTTTAACCCGGTGCGTCGTATTGTTCCTCACGATCTTGTTCGGACAAATATTCCCATGATCGATGTGTTTAACTGTCTTGTTAAATCTCAAAAAATCCCGATTTTTTCAATAGCAGGAGAGCCCTACAACGCGCTTCTCATGCGGATTGCCAACCAGACCAATGCCGATATCATCATCATTGGAGGAATGGGGCTGCGCTTCGATGATTACCAGGCGTTTATTGACAACGCTGAAAAAGCTGGATCTCTTGAAAAGACCGTGATGTTTATTCATCAAGCCACCGATCCTGCTGTCGAGTGCCTTCTCGTTCCTGATATGGCGCTAGCTTGTGCAGAAAGATTTGCCGTCGAAGATAAAAACGTCCTCGTGCTGCTCACCGATATGACGGCGTTTGGCGATGCGATCAAAGAGATCGCGATCACAATGGACCAGATCCCCTCCAACCGGGGCTATCCCGGCTCACTCTACTCGGATCTTGCAGCCCGTTATGAGAAGGCCGTTGACATTGATGGAAGTGGCGCGATCACGATCATCTCTGTGACAACGATGCCAGGAGGCGACGTCACACATCCGATCCCTGATAATACCGGCTATATCACCGAAGGGCAGTATTACCTGCACGGAGGGCGCATTGATCCGTTTGGATCGCTGTCTCGTCTAAAGCAACAGGTGATTGGCAAAGTCACCAGAGAAGATCATGGCGATATTGCTAACGCACAAATTCGGCTCTACGCCGAAGGGAAAAAAGCGCGTGAGCGGCAGTCGATGGGCTTTAAGCTCTCGCGCTGGGATGAAAAATTACTTCATTTTACACTGTTATTTGAAGAGCGGATGATGAACTTGGAGGTCAACCTTTCCTTAGAAGATGCCCTCGATTTAGGCTGGAAAACGCTCAGCGAATGTTTTGAGTCTCAAGAAGTTGGCATCAAGCAGACGCTTCTCGATAAATATTGGCCAACTCATGCAAATTAAGCTCACGAAGACCGAGCTTAGAATCCAACAAATCCGGCTGCAGCAGTTGCAGAAGTATTTACCCACGCTTCAGTTGAAAAAAATGCTCTTGCAGCTCGAGGTCAACCAAGCCGCCCAAGAAATTGAGCAGTTTGAGCTCGAGTTCCAAGCGGCGCACAAAAAAGTCTCCGCCTATGCCCTTCTTTTTTCCGATCGGAATGCCTTTGAGCTTTTTCCTGCGGTTAAAATTGTCGAAGTGCAAAAAAAGTTCGAAAATATCGCAGGTGTGGATGTCCCCCTCTTAGAAAAAGTCGTCTTCCAAGAGGCTTCTTACATGCTTTTTGACTCTCCCGTATGGCTAGACTCGGCAATTAATGGTCTTCGGGAACTGATCACCTTGCGAGAAAAAATCCGGGTCGCAGAAGAGAAAAAAGCGGCTTTGGAAAAGGAGCTAAGAGAAGTCTCGATCCGCGTCAACCTTTTTGAGAAGGTGTTAATTCCTAGAGCCCAAGGGTCGATTCGTAAGATTAAAATTTTCTTAGGCGATCAGCAGCTAGCAGCTGTCTGCCAAGCAAAAGTTGCCAAACAAAAAATTCTCGAACGAGAGGCCCTCTTGTGATCACCGATATCTTCAAATACTTTGTGATGGGAACAAAAGAAGATCTGGACCTTTTTTTTGAAGGGGCCCAAGAACAGGGTTTTTTAGAGTTCATCTCGGTGGGAACTCCTAAGTCCATTGAAACCCCTGTGACCATTCAAAATCTTCTCTCCGGGATCAAAATTTTAAAGAAACAGCCGCTGCGGGAGCCTTATCAAGGAGGAGGAGATCTTCTGTTAGCCATGCAAGTGGCCGAGCGTGTAGTTGAGCTGAAAGAAGACCTTGAAAGGCTCTATGAGGAAAAGCGAGTTTTAGATGCAGAAATCGTTCGAGTCTCTCCCTTTGGAGACTTTTCCATGCAAGACATTCATGCCATTGAAAAAAAGGGGAATCGTAAGATTCAGTTTTTTTGCATGAAAACAGGAAAAAACCTCAGTTCTGCCCCTGAGATTGTCTACATCGGCACAGAGTACGACCTCGACTATTTCATCACAATTAGCAAAGAGCCTCTCTCTTTACCCGGCATGATTGAGATGCGGATCGATGCACCTTTAGGTGAGCTGGAAGACCGGCTCGATTTTGTCGAAGATGCCATTGCACGTTTTGAGACCGAACTCAAAGACTACGCCGGTCATATCGGATTTTTGCAACACGAGCTAGTTGGAGAGCTCAACTTGCACAATCTCATCCGGGCAAAAAAAGAAGTCAATTATCCTCTCTCCGTGCCCTGTTTTTTCATAGAGGCTTGGGTGCCTAAGAATAAAGTCTCTATCCTTTTTGAGTTGGTCAAAACTCTGAATGTTCATGTTGAGCAAGTGTTGATTGATAAAGACGACAAGGTTCCGACCTGCCTTCAAAACAGCGGCTCTCATCTCATTGGTGAGGATCTCATTAAAATCTACGATATTCCCTCGACTGAAGACAAAGACCCCTCCTCTTGGGTCTTGTGGTTTTTTGGACTCTTTTTTGCTGTCATTGTCGGAGATGCGGGGTATGGGCTCATTTTTCTTGCGCTGGCGTTTTATCTAAAGAAAAAATTTCCAGCCCTTCGAGGACTGCAAAAAAGGATGCTTCGCCTGTTATTCATCTTGTCCTCTGCCTGCATCGTGTGGGGGATCTCAGTTTCTTCTTATTTTGGGATTAAATTGACGCCTGGCAGTCTACCGACCCGCATGTCTTTTTTATACTACCTCATTGAAAACAAAGCCGATTACCACCTGAAAATGAAAGACGATGTCTATCGGACGTGGGTGATGAAATTCCCTGAGATCAACAAAGCTCAGACAGGGGACGAGATGCTCAAAATGTCGGCTGTCACAAAAAAGACTACCACCTCGTATCAAATCGTTGAAGAGTTCTCTGGCAACCTCATCCTTGAATTTACGCTGCTCATGGGCATTCTCCATATCACCTTAGGATTTCTGCGTTACCTACGCCGCAATATTGCAGGCCTGGGCTGGATCTTTTTTATGGTGGGCGGTTATCTTTTCTTTCCTTCTCTTCTCAATGCAACCATTCTTCCTGAATTTCTCGGGTGGATTGATAGACCTACAGCACGGGTCGTGGGATTGCAGCTTCTCTTCGGAGGCATCGGTTTTGCAATCATCGCTGCTCTCATCCAAAGAAGGTGGAAGGGGATCAGCGAAATTACCAATATGGTCCAAGTTTTTGCCGATGTGCTTTCGTACTTACGTCTTTACGCTTTGAGTTTAGCCGGTGCCATTATGGCCAGCACCTTCAACCAAGAGGGCTCCGCCATGGGGTATTTCTTTGGCTTTATTGTGATTTTAATCGGCCATTGCATCAATATGCTGCTGAGTTTTATGGGGGGAATCGTTCACGGGCTTCGTCTTAATTTCCTTGAATGGTATCATTATTGCTTTGACGGAGGCGGCAGGCTCTTTAAACCCCTCCAAAAACTAAGATTTAAATAGAGGTCGTTGCAGAACTCGCTTTGGGGGCCAAATTCGATGATTTTTAAGCAGGGCCGCATTCCGCGCAAATTGACATATTCGAATGAGAATAGGCGATTTGCGCGGAATTCGGATCCTGCTCAAAAAGCGCGGATTTGGCCCCAAATGGAGTTTTGTAACGACCTCAATAGGAGACAGTATGGATTATGGAATGATAGGACCCGCATTGGTCCTGGGCCTTGGTTGTATCGGTAGCTCAGTTGGTTGCGGTATCGGTGCGATGGCCTCTCACGCGGTGATGAGCCGTGTCGAAGAAAACCACGGAAAATTCATCGGAATGTCAGCCATGGCGGCCTCTCAGTCGATCTATGGATTCGTTCTGATGCTCCTCATGCGCGACAGCATTAAAGCTGGAACTCTCTCTGCCGCCTCTGGGATCGGCATTGGCGTCTCTGTCGGCTTAGCTCTTCTTTTTTCTTCGATCTACCAAGGGATGTGTGCAGCGTCTGGTATCCAAGCCTCTGCCAAGCAACCGGCCATCATCGGCAAGTGCTTTGCAGCCCTCGGAATCGTGGAATCATTTTCCCTATTCGCTTTCGTCTTCGCTCTCTTGCTGATTTACTAGAACGGGCGAGATCTCCTTAAAATGAGCTTTGACAAACTCAGCGTCAATTTTTAAGGGGATCTCTTCTTCAAATCTCGTTTTAAAGTCATCTCGTTTTGCCTGAATGATTTTAAAAAGCTCGGGGATGACCACATATTGTGTCCAGAGATACTGTTTTTGGTCACTGACTGAGCGCTTATCTTTAGATAAGCGATCTATCTGTCGATCCCTTTGAGAGCGATATTCAGATACAACGGTTTGGAGATGCAGGATTTCCTCGTGAAGTTGGCTCTGTTCACCGATCTTCTTGGTTAAATCCTCAACTTTTGTCTTAGATGTTTTTAGCTCAGAAAGTTTTTTCATGCCTTCTACGCTAACACTCCAGTCAGGATTTGCATCATATTTTTGGTAACATTCGACTTTAAGCGCTCTGAGGTTGTTTTCCTCTGTTTGCAATTCCATACTCAATTTCTTTGGAGCCCAGGAACTGACTGCACTGAGGGACTCTTGCCAAATGTGAAGGGATTTGCGGGGATTGAAGAATTTTTTGTATTGGGAATGTGTTTTTGCCGTCTCTATGATAGCGCCATAAGCGTCGGAGGTTATTTCAACTGTCTGCTGATGAGTGAGAGACAATGTTTCTTCGAGGAGTAAATTTTTCGTTTGCTGATCATCAAAGGGGTTGATTTCAATAGGGCGAAGTCGAGAAACAAATGCCGTGTTGGAAGCAATGAATTTTTTATACTCGTCAGTCGTCGTTGCCATTACACAACGGACATTGGCATTCAGAATTTCTGTTTTAAAAAGCTCTATAAGGTCAGTTTTATTATTAGAGGCATTATGGACTTCATCGAAAAATAAAATATATTTGTCTGTGTTTTCTCCTATGGAAAAGAACATGTCATTAAGCAGGCTCTTTTTTTGCAAAAGTTTAGCTGTATTAACCACAAAAACAGTTGTCCCATAGAAGGGGAATCTTTTATCGTAAACACAGGAGTAGGCAAAATTTTCCACAAATTGTGTTTTTCCAGCGCCAGTGGGGCCTGTCAGGAAAGGAATGCGAAATTTTTGACCTAAAATCTCTTTCCAACATTGGATTAATTGGGTTTTTTCTGCGATTCTATCGATGCCTTTTTTGATTTTGCCTTTCACGATGTTTTCATTGACGTTTGTGAAAACGCTGTTATAGTCAATTGAATCGGACATGCCCAGCTTAAGTTTGTCCTTAAAATAAAAGTAAAGCCCTCCATAAACCGTTACGCCGCTTAAAGCGAGTAAAGTACCCCTTTTAAAACCCGGGAAAAAACTCCTGTAGTATTCCCACGCCTCAACTAACGATTTAACTGCAGCGCGTCTATCGCTATATGCATATTTTGCGCCTTCAATACTTTCAGCGCTGTCGCGTTCGTGTAACAGAAGCTGATTAGCAGTTGCTGTTATCATTCCTACGGGGACGACTGCAAGCCACTTAAAATTTTTCCATAAAATGTAAGAATATCGCTTGATATGAGGAAGAAGAGGGATCGAAATCGATTTTAGAATACGAGCTGATTCAGGAACGCTCTCAGGGACACAGAGCGCTACATTTGTAACAAGTTCACCTAATGGCTTGTCTGACACCCCAGCCCAAGTTTTTAACTGATCCAAACCGATGATTTTATGGTAAGTTCTTAGCATGCTCAATCGCGTTTCTAGATTCTGAGACTCTATAAGCTTTAAAAAGTCGTCTTTTGATTGACCTTTGAGTTTGTCTTGAAGCAGCCCTTCAAGCTCTGCATGAGGGTGATCTGCTAGGTAAGCAAGGGCGTCTTTAACAATTCCTTTAACATCATCTAAAGAGCTCATTTGAATACTCTGAGCTTTTTGAATCAGAGAAAGAGTTCTATGTCTTAATCCATCTTCTAGGAAAATAGAAGTTGGTGCAATTAAAATAGCCATAAATTCTCCATTTAGACTGAAATAATACAGTAAAACAAACTAAACATCTATAAATGGATTTGTTTTATTAACTTGTACATAATAAGCATGTTATGGAAATTGCCTTGTAAAAACCACATCAGCTAGTGGAAATTGCCTTGTAAAAACCCAAGCTGAATGCTAATATTACAGGTAAAAAGGACTATCTCATGAAAAGGGATCTTGAGGCTGATCTGCGGGAATGGAAAAATCAGGAAGGTCGTATGCCGCTTCTCCTAAGGGGAGCTCGCCAGGTAGGGAAAAGCTTCACCGTTGAAAAATTTGGTAGGGAAGAGTTTAATCAATGTGTCATTCTCAATTTTGAACAGCACCCTGAGTATAAGAGATGTTTTCAAACACTGGAGCCTCAAAAAATTATCGACTTGATTGAGCTCCTCACAGGAGTCACCATTCAAGCAGGCTCGACTCTTTTATTTCTCGATGAAATCCAAGAATGTCCTGAGGCGATTATGGCTCTTCGGTATTTCAAGGAACAGATGCCTGCGCTTCACATCATAGGAGCGGGCTCTTTACTTGAGTTTGTGTTGAATAATGATAATTTTAAGATGCCGGTCGGTCGCATTCAATTCATGTATTTAAGGCCCCTTTCCTTTGGTGAATATCTCGAAGCTTCAGGCAATGCTAAGTTGAGAAATTACCTAAACACGGTTCACGTAGGGGATACCATTGAGCAAGTCGTTCATGAAAGGCTGCTATCTTTAGTGCGTGAATATTATATCCTGGGCGGTATGCCGGCAGTGATATCAAAGTATCTGACATCTAAAAGCTTAGCTCAGTGCCAAAATCTCCAGGCCGATATTTTGCTGGGATTTAGAAAAGATTTTGGTAAATATGCCCGCCGCATGCCGCATACGCACCTCGAAACGATCTTCACAAAGGCGCCTGGTTTAATTGGCGGGTGGCTCAAATATACAGCTTTAGATCCTGATACAGCCCATGCGACATTGAAAAATGCCCTGAAAAAACTCTGCGATGCGGGTCTGATTATTCTTGTCTATGCAACGTCAGGTGCTGGCCTACCTATGATCTCGCATAGCAATGAAAAAAAATTCAAGATTCTTTTTTTAGATGTAGGGCTCGTTAAACAAGCTTGCAATCTAGATCTAGAGCTTTTGTTTAAACAAGATCTGCTTCTCGTCAATAAGGGAGCTTTGGCTGAACAGTTTGTCGGCCAGGAGTTGCTGGCTTACATGGGGAAAAGAGAAAGCAATACACTCTTTGCTTGGACAAGGGAAGAAAAAAGCAGCACAGCTGAGGTTGACTACTTAATTGCCGTTGACTCGTCAATCATTCCTATTGAGGTGAAAGCTAAAGCTGCTGGATCTTTACGATCGCTTCGAATTTTTCAATCAGAAAAAAAATCTCCCGTTGGGGTCCGTATCTCAGAAGTTCCGTTTTCCTTACACGACGATATTTTGTCGATTCCGTTCTACATGATCGAACAGATTCCTAGAATCATTAGGGAATTCGTCCGTTGACTCAAATTTCTGCAAAAGATAATCTCCTTACTCGACAGTGAGGTGCTTATGACAAATTTCATCCTTTTTAATGCTAATGTCAAATATACTGGCCCAAAAGTAGATAGTCTACTAGCGAGTTTGATAGAGATACCGCTCCAAAACGTTGTCAACAATGACTCCATCGCACACCATGCCAAGTTAACTATCGAACTGGGGCATTTTGTTGGAAAAGTAGTCAAGAGCGTCGTGCATGAGATTTGCAAGCAAGGTTCCGAAACCTGCATGATTTCGCTAGATTCGCAAAAATCGGAGATGTCGCTACCTAGTCCTAATCTCACTACGCCTTACTTGGATGTCATAGCCCGACTCCTTTACCAAAATTACGGAATTGAAATTAAATACGTTGATAGAGCGGTATCTCCTAGAAAAATGGTTGTTACCTGGTGTAAGGGTCATCCTGGGCTTAGTTCTTTACCGGCTCATGTGAATGCTTTTGCACACCACACGACCCCTTCTTGTGCTTTAAAACTCAAAGGTTCGGTTAGTGAGATCCCAGCCATTTTAATCGCAACTAAATCTCGTTATTTTCATCAAATGTTCGAGACCCAATTTGCAAAAGTAGACAAAACGATTGTCCCAAAAGATGATAATATAGACCAGGCAAGTTGGGATTTGTTGATAGACTATTTGAGAGAAAAGCCGGAGCCAGAGATGCTTTCTATCTATCAAATTGATGATTTAACAAGACTTGCCCGTTATTTCGGCCTGCCTTATCTGGAACAGTGCAGTCTTGAGCGTTTAGAAAATGTTACGGCTGATGATTTCAGTTTAGCTCTTGCCCTTGCTGATAAATATGAAGATCAGGAGTTGAAAGATGCGCTCATCCATTCTGAGAAGCTGAAGGGCATGACTCTCAATTTGGAAAGTGTTCCCTTTAGTAAGAAGAATTTCCAAGAGAGATTTCGCTCTGAAATCGAAGCCATTGAAAATCACATTACGGTCGATACACATTTTTCTGATCCAACTTTGTATGATGCACCAGAGGGTCTGCTTGTAGAGTATTTTAAGAGTGGAGACTTTAAAGGGGCAAACCCACCCCCCTTCGTCGCGAGAGTGCAGTATTTGATCAAAATCCTTCATATAGCTCTTAAAGAGCAATCCGTCGAGCTTTTAGAAGGCTGTATAGACTGCATGAAAAAAATAAGCCTACATCCTCACTACAATGCGCCTTTAATGGTGCTGTTAGATTGTTTGATTCTTAGCCATTATTGCAGTTCGCAGTTGAGCTGGTTAAAGCAACAGACAAATCTAATGCAGACATTTAAAGATCAACTGATTAAACACATTGTAAATCAAATTCCGGTAGGTGATGGGGCATGGTTATGGAAAATTGCTTGTGTGCATCAAATCCCTGAGCTCAAAAAGGCTTGCATACAGCCAATTCTCATCCCTGAAATCGAAAAAATTTGCTCTGAACCCTCTATTTATGGAAAAGGTGATCTCAACGATTTTAAACTGTTATTTCAGTACATCTCAGAGAGCCAATCTTCTGAACTGACCGCAGCAGCTAGGGGGCTCCTATGGAAAAAACCACTTGGGAACATCACTATAAAGTTCCCTTTGGAGTGGGGTGTGCTTAATGATTGGTTAAAATACGCTTATGAAAAACTAGTACACGAGAAGCCTTCGTCTCCTGTAGGTTTTAGTTTTCTATTAGAGACATTCGTGGGCCAGATCGCCGATATGGCTGCACGATTAGTGGAATCTGAAGACCGGCTATCCCTTTATATCCAAGATCAAGGCAAATTTTTGACCGAATGGTGTGCATTTGCAAAACATCATCGCATTCATCGGCTTATAGAAGGTTGCGAGAAAGCTATAGTCGGTGCGATTATGGCGATGCATAACCTCAAGCATATTGAGGCTACCCAGAATCATTAGAGCTTCGCCTCTAATCGACTAAAGTTGCGTTAGATCCTACTATGCTACAGCCATAGATTGCCCTATGTTTTTCTAACTTTTGGAGCAAATAATAGGTTAAATTAGTGCCATCACCCTTAAGAATTTTTCGAGGGAAAAGGGTTCGCTCAAATTCGTAATAACTCAGGGTGTTTTCTATTTTGTCAAAAGCAGCTGTGTTAAATCTATACGCTGGACCCTTACCACGTGTTTTTATTTCATTTAAAACTTCTACGATTTCATCTAAGATATTTGAAATGTCTTTTTTTTCTTCAGGTGTTAATATCATGCCATTTTCTGGAGAGCTTGTCTTAATTTCTGCATCAATCTCTTTAATAATAGCCTGCTTGATTTCCCTTGAGATGCTGATCTTACGACCCCGATGATTCTCAAGATGCGCTTGTAAGTCCCAGTAACAGATGCGGAGTAATTCCCTGCCTTTCTTTTCTTGATCATTTAGCGTCTCTGCAATCGAGGTAAGTTGGTCCTGAGAAAAATAAGAAGCAGCAGCTTTTAATATGGTGTCTTTATGATAAGGATAGATGTAAACCAACGTTGCAAGGGTTCCAATTTGAGGTTCTTTGGAAGCTTCTTTCATATACTGCAGATCAGTCAACCCAATTCTTATTCCTTTACTTGTCATAAAAAAGGGGATATTATCATACCGTGGGCTCCGGTAACCCCGAGGGAAACCATTGCCTATCGCTATCAAGTCTCCTAAATGAGAGCGAAGTATAAAATGTGTCATCGCATGAATAGTCGGCCCTAACTCCTTTTGATGTTGGCAATATAATTCTTGTTGTGCAAGGTCATTAATATGTTGGAGGGGAAGCCGCTCTTCAATCAGATACTGCTCATTTGCAACTCCCAAAGATTGGGGGATCACTAAAAGAGTCGACCCATTTTCAATCTCTTTGCAAATGTTTCGTGCAACTTCCATTTGCTTTAAACGGCTTTCACAATCATAGCCCGCTTCTTTAAGAACTATCATAGGAAATTGCGTGGGAAAATAGACGGCTATTTTCCCACGGTTTGCATGAGGCATATCCTTCAAGATGTGGGGAGTTAAGAGTAACGTTTCAATGTTGTCCTTCAGCGGACCTGGCTGCGTTGGAAGAGGTGGCTCTTCAATTTCGGCCTCCAGCGGACTTGGCTGCACAGGAGGGGGTGGTGAGGGTTTCGTTGAAGCTGTATCGGTGGCTTGAAATTTTTTATAACAGGTTCTTAAACAAACAGTTGCAAATATTAACCCTGCGATTTTCCCGATTCTCCAGGGAAGAGAATCACTCGGGTGAAATAAAAAACTGCATAAATACCGAGATCCGCTACTTAGGGCAGTTGTTAATGAATATGTTGCGTGCATAGAGCATAATTATAATGAATTTGCATTAAAAATTCAATTATATTATGTATTAAATACTTTAAAAAGTGTAACTTATTTGCTTTTAATGTGTTGTAGTTTTAAAAGAAAGGGGGTTGATGAATTAAAGCCATCAGTATAAAAAAGGTCTATGGGTGAAAAAACACGTGCAGAAACTGACAGCCTAGGTTCTGTTGAGGTTCCTGCCTCTAAGTATTGGGGTGCTCAAACGCAGCGCTCGATCCAAAATTTCCCAATCGGCACTGAAAAGATGCCAATCGAGCTGATCCACGCCTTAGGGATCGTTAAAAAGGCAGCTGCCATCGTCAATGGGGAGCTTAGTCTTTTAACTCCTCAGAAAAAAGAGCTGATTATTTCGACCTGTGATGAGCTTCTTGCAGGCAAACTGAGTGACCATTTCGATCTCGTCGTCTGGCAAACGGGCTCTGGTACTCAGACCAATATGAACGTCAATGAAGTGATCTCCAATCGTGCGATTGAAAAAGCCGGTGGAATTTTAGGTTCAAAAGACCCCATTCACCCCAATGACGACGTCAATATGTCTCAATCATCTAATGACGTTTTTCCAACCGCCATGCACATTGCCACCGTAACAGCCATCAGAAAAAAACTCATTCCCCATCTAAAATTGCTTGCAGAGGGTTTTAAATCTAAGTCGAAGGAATTTGCTAAGATCGTTAAAGTTGGTAGAACCCATCTCATGGATGCAGCTCCTTTAACCCTAGGGCAAGAGTTTTCCGGCTACGCAGCTCAGATTGAAAACGGCATCAACGCTGTGGAGTCGGCCTTGCGCTCTGTGACGGAGCTAGCCCTTGGCGGTACAGCTGTTGGAACGGGACTTAACGCTCCTGCTGCTTATCCTAAACGCGTGGCAGAGGTGATTTCCGAGCTGACGGGGTTTAAGTTCATCACAGCTCCGAATAAGTTTGCAGCTTTGGCTGCTAACGACGCTCTTGTTGAAGTCAGCGGCGCCTTGAAAGTCATCGCCTGTGCCTTTCTCAAGATCGCAAATGATATCCGCTGGCTGGCATCGGGCCCCCGCTGTGGTTTAGGCGAGCTTATTCTTCCAGAGAATGAGCCGGGCTCTTCCATCATGCCTGGAAAAGTCAACCCTACGCAAAGCGAAGCGATGAGCATGGTCGCTGTTCAAGTCATGGGAAATGACGCTGCGATTAGTTTTGCAGGCTCTATGGGAAATTTTGAGCTGAATGTCTTCAAGCCTGTGATTATCTACAATCTTCTTCAATCGATTCGTCTACTTTCCGATGTCGCTAAAAATTTTCATGATAAATGCCTCTTAGGAATTAAGCCTAATCTTCCTCGTATTCAGCAACTTCTTGACCAATCTCTCATGCTAGCTACCGCATTAAATCCCGCTGTCGGGTATGATGCTGCTGCCAAGATCGTTCAAAAAGCCTACAGCGAGGGGCTCACGCTCAAGCAAGCCACCCTCGACTTAGGGCTTCTCACTGAAAAACAGTTTGATGAAATTGTCGATCCGCGCAAAATGATTTAATTCAGGTGAATACCTAGTTTAGTGAGCAAGAAACGGCCCACTAAAATAGGATGTTGCACCAGCAGCTTGAAGAGAACCCCATAGGTCACTCCCTCAACTTTTTTTTGGATCAGGTGAGGATGTTGGGAGACTGCATCAGCAATCCAGTTCGCATAAGGAGGTGGAAGATGTTTTGGCAAACCATCGAGAGAAAAAAAAGCAACAGCGCGCGTCTCCGCTCCCGTCAGGGGAGAGCCTCCGAGCGGCTCCATTTCGTAGAAGTGTGTCAGCTTAGCCAGGCGGTTGGTGGGGAAGTACTCGGCAATTTTGCGCACAATCCGCACCCGGTATCCCGTCTCTTCTTCCATCTCTCGAACCGCAGCCTCTTCGGGAGTTTCTCCCTTGTCCACGCCTCCTCCTGGAAGTACCCAAACAGGGATGTCCCTTCGCTGGATCAGCAACACCTCTTTTCCTTTCAAAAGTATACAAGCGACAGACTGCATGAAACAGAAGTTTAATCTCTGGGCTCTTTTCTTCCTAGGCTTGCTTGCGAGCTGTGACAAATATTATTTGTCACTGAGGCAAGTGCCAGTCGATGCCTCCTACCTAGCCAGTACCCATGTCCAAACCCCCGACCCTCGCCAAGCGAATCCTCCTCATGGACAAAAAGTCGTTCTCCAATGGTCTGTTCCCCCTGAGCTCTTAGAGAAGAAGCCTCAAATCATTTTTCACGTGATCTACAAAAACCACACTGAAAAAGAGTTCATATATCCCATTGAAAGCCGTCTGGGGTATACCGTCTACTCGCTTCTAGACCAAGACTACGATGCAACGGGGGGGCTTCTGACTTACCGAGCTGATATCCTGACCCCTGATCACAAGGTCTTCCGTGAATGGAAGCATCAGCTCTGGGTCGAGTTAATCACCTTGGATGAGACTGTCCCTTAGGCCTCTGGCTGTCGCTGTTCTATAAAATTATTTATCATTGTCTGAATGGCATCAGGTGACAGTGTTCGATTTGCAGAGCACATCATTTTGCTATAGAGTGCATTAATCATTTTGAATAGGTCTCTACCCGTTAGACCATCTGTTTTCAGAACCATCTCATCTAAAATGGCGTCATTGAACCATTGTTCTTGTTCAGAAGACGTAAAGCTTTGGCGAATATTTTGTTTTAAGATCTTTTTTCTCTCTTCTGCAGCTGGCGGCTTAATCTCCAAGCGCCAATCCATCCGAGTTAAAAATGCTTCATCGAGCAATTCTTTTTTATTGGTTGCGCCAATCAACATAAACTGGTTGCTTGCGTCTCCCGTCAGGTTTAAAAAGGCACTGGTAAGATCAAAACGCGCAGGCTCTGTTTGTTCATTTCTTTCGGGACAGAGAGCTTCGATCTCGTCGATAAATAAGATCGTCTGAGTCGATGGTTTTTTTATGCTCTTGAATAATTTATTCAGTTCTGTGACGTGCTCGCCTCTTGAAATGTATTGCGGCAGATCTCCTCCTGACATCATCACATAGTTTAAACCAGAGTCTTCGGCAATTTTTTTTGCGATCATTGTTTTTCCGGTACCCCCAACTCCATAAAGAAGAAGGTTTTGGAAATAACCTTTATTCTTCTTTAAATTGTATGTGCTATCGGTAATGTCTTTGATCTGAGCCGTCAATTTCGCGTTGAAAACGGGTCCTGGTTTAGAGCTTTGGTCTCTGAGTTGCTTAATCGATTGATAGGTTTGAGTCACAACGGAGGATGTCGATGCGAGAATAGCCGATCCTGCTGTGAGGGCTAGGGCTCTTATAAAATACTTCCCACCAAAGATCAAACTGAGCAAAAATTTATTTCGAGATAAGGCTGCACTCAAGGCAATCGGTATGTAAGAGCCGAAGGTCGTCATTCCGACAATTCCACCCCATTTTGCTCCGGACCTTAACGCCTCCATTCCCCCGCCAACGGTTCGAAAAATCGTATCTTGAAGGCGCTCGGCCAAAGCGATCTTGCGCTCTTCTTTGATTAACTGGGGGCGTCCGATATTATGTAGGGCTTTCCGGTAGAGGAAGTAGGCTAACAGGGGAGTGCCCGTTAAAGTCGCTATTCCAGCGGCAAAGTGAGGAACTATATTCCATGTCACGTTACGCGCTAAATTACCTGCCAAGGCGCCGAAGGCCTGTGTTGCGGGATTTCCTGATGCATAGATGACTCTTCCAATTTCTCGGCCGATATTTCCTGCAGCTGCTTTGAAATCTAGCTGGTTTGTAGCTGCAGCAGAACTTCGATTGATCTCTTGGACAATTTTTGTGAAATCTAAACTCTCAATCGTGCTCTGAATAGTTTTAGAAATGAATTTACCAAAATTTTCCCCGGTTTGTTGAGAATCGAGCATCTTCGATAACCCAGCACCGAGCCCCTGTCCAAAAGATTCTCCAAATTGTTTTATACGATCTAGTGAAATCATAAATAACCCTCGTTTGTTAATTTGAGTGTTAATTATAGTTTATTTATGATTTAAACTAAATCATTTTAATATATTAATATAAAAACTTTTTTTAATAACTGAAAAATCTGTAAATTATTTTCTTTGAATGGCGCCTAATACAACATATGGCATGACTGGCAATAGATGCTATGCCAGCAAAAAGCAGCTCAGGAGATTTGCGATGCAATCCGGCTACGATAAATCCTACAATCGATAAGGATATTAGCATCGCTGATGAGTAAAAGCATGGGAGTTTTGAACCTGGCGAAGAGCTTTTAATTGAGTCAGAGAACATGATAGCAGTTCTGCGGCTTTTGATTCTCCAATATATTCTTCACCCAGAGCATGAAACAACATTTGATTAAAAGTATGAGCTTTTTCTGAGGGAATCTCTAATCCGGGCTCTTTGCGATGCCATCCTTTCTGTCGAAATCGGATCATGAGGCTTTTATAGTAGGGCTCTTGAATGATTTTTAAATCTTTAAGGCGGTAGCAAATCGCTCCCATGCTCAATTGAAATTGTTCTTTGAGAAAAAGAATTTCCTGCCATTCAATGGCCCGACGCTCTTTGCTGACAGTCTGAAAAACAGCCTCTTGCGGAAACAGAAAAGCCCCTGCAAATCGATTGCAAGCTTGCTCTTCATTCAAATTAGAAGAGAGACGATTGATGAAAATATAATGAGCCAGTTCATGAGCTAGATTGAATCTTTGTCGATCACCAGGCCATCTTGAGCTAATGACTAAGATCGGCTGATCATGAATGACAGTAGAAAAACCATCAAAATATTTTTCGTCAGTGTTAGTAATAAATACTCTTATTCCATGACTCTCAAAAGCATCGATAAGATCATGAATAGGAGCGAGTCCTAATTTCCAATGATCACGGAGTTTTTCAGCAATAGATTCTATCTCCTCAAAGTTGCTAATTTCCTGAGGAAAATCAGCTGGCAATTTAAATAAGGGTATTGGAGAAGTGGGATAAAGATTTTCTAACTCTAAACGACGCTCGATTTGGCTGATGACCTCAAATTTAATCGCCTCTGCAGTTTTTTCATTCAGCCTTTTTCGTTTTCGAAATTTTACATTTTCAAGAGAGACTTTGATCGGACGAAAAAAGAAATCGACGCGGACCTTCAGAGCGTTTGCTAATTTTATGAGCACATCTGAAGAGGGATAGACAATCCCGTCTTCATATTTTTTAATAGCTGCATGGCTTAAGTTGACAAGGCCAGCAAGTGCACGAAGACTTAAGCCTGCAGCTTTCCTTGCTTGTTGAAGGCGTATGCTTAAATTGCTCATATACAAAAACCTATACTTTCCCTGTTTAGTTTACATGGTAATATAAATCACCAATTTTGTAAACCATGTTTTTGGTCACCGCTTCAGAGCATAATAGGCCATTGCAGCCAGAGCTATCGCTGCAGCCACCATCAGGATGAGTTTGGATGAGAGGAGGAGTAAGACGCCGCCAAACAGGCAGATAACGGCATCGCCTAAGACTCGTAAGGAGAGTTGGACTCCCATCACCTCGCCTTGAATAGTATCAGAGGCAGAATCGGAGATTTTCACCGTGAGTAGTGTGACTGCAAGTCCGATGACAAGGCCGCATAAGGCAAAGAGTCCCAGCATGACAAGCGTGGAATTTGTTACTACAATGCCGATTAAAAAAAGAGCGAGCCCTCCAATCGAACAGAGGATGGCGGCTTTTCGAGAGGCCTGTGGAGAAAAGAGCGCGGGTAGGAGGCCATTTCCTATAGCCAACGCAAGGCATAATACTCCGTTGTAGAGACTGAGCTGAGCAGGGCCTAGTATCCACTTAAGCGTGAGATGGACAGGCCCAAACTCATAGAAGATATCGACGGCAAGAGTGAAAGCCGTCGATACAATCATGAGGAGTTTTAACGGTTTATTAGAAAACAAAACGGACATTCTTTTGATGAAATTAAGACGTTCCCAGACAGTTCGTACAACGAGGGGGGTGGAAAGGGCTGTTTTTTCAAGGACAATAGCTGTAAGTCCGGCAAGGCAGAAAAAGAGGATGCAAATCGAATAGAACGGCGTGGAAGCGGTCAGACTCTCTAACAGACTCTTGTCAGCCATCACACCTCCGAGTAGCGGTCCTAAAAGATAGGCAATGGAGGTGGCAGCATTAATTTTTCCGAAGGTGTGATGTTTGGAGAGGGTTTTGAGATCGGCAGCCATTGCACGCGCAATCGCGATGTTCCCCTCCATGAGTCCTGCTGCAAACCGACTGACAATGAGAAGACCCAAGTGCTGCCACGCAATTGCAAAGCCTGTGAAGAGATTGCAGAGGGCTGCAATGAGCAAGCTGGCAGTGAGCAGCCGTTTACGTCCATAGTCATCTGAGAGTGCGCCAAGAATGGGCGATCCAATGAATTGACCCAGAGGGTAAGCGGCGAGTGTAATTCCAAGAAAAAGAGCGTGACTAGAGGCGCTCCAGCTTGCTGGTAAAATAGAGTATTCTGGATTTAGAAAAAGGGCTGGGAAGATCAGATAGGGCATAGAAATGCCGATGAATCCCAAAAA
Source organism: Parachlamydiales bacterium (assembly GCA_023265455.1). Taxonomy (GTDB): domain Bacteria; phylum Chlamydiota; class Chlamydiia; order Chlamydiales; family Rhabdochlamydiaceae; genus PALSA-1444. The sequence continues at coordinate 189,847 of JAHFTQ010000003.1, read as the reverse complement.
GACGATGAGCAAAATGACCCAAAATTGCCGTTTTTGTTTCTGAAGTTCTGACACTGTTTTCAAGCCTCAAGGTGTAGGTACTATAGGGCAGACAGCCTTTGTGAGCATCTAGTAATGAACATAGAAGTGATGCGCGGCACAGTTCTCCTATGTTAATTGCTATGTTCAGTTAGAATGAAAATTTTATAGCGAAAGGCCCCAAGGTCGACCTTGAGGCACAGGCGCCGGTAGGGTAGTCCCGACCCACTTTTTGCATTCCAGTGCTAACGATACGTCATGTGCATTTTTTGTCATATCACGTAGTTATCGGTACTTTGTCCTAAGAGTGTAAGTTTCATCAGCGCAGAGGCGCTTCGCGCGGGAGAGACGCTGAGGGCGCAGAGAGGAAACCTACAAATCCCCCTCTGCGGCCTCAGCGTCTCTTGCTTTGCGCGAAGCGCCTCTGCGCTGATGAAATTTACCGCTATCATTTGATCAGTTAGATGGTGTGCTAAAAGTTGCACATGGCTTTGACGATATCAAAAGGTTGCTTTTCTTGGTTGAATCCAACTGCCGTTCCTAGATTTAAGGCTTTCAGCAGCTGAACGAATCAGGTTTTCTGTCTCTACCCACCCCAGACAGGGATCAGTGATAGAGACAGCGTAGTTGAGCTCGGAGGGGGATTCGGAAAGATGTTGGGACCCTTCTTCTAGGTGACTTTCGATCATCATGCCGAGGATTTTGTCATTTCCTTGGTCGTATTGTTCAAGGACTCTTTGGAAGACGTCTTTTTGCTTCGTATACTCTTTGCTGCAGTTGCCATGGGAGCAATCGACGAGGATGCGATTTTTTAGACCATGGAGTTCCATAGTATGAACGGTTTCTGCAAGAGAGGCGGGATCGTAGTTGATTCCTTGATGGGAGCCGCGGAGCACAACGTGGGTGTAGGGATTGCCTGGGCTTTCAGTTAAGGAGAGGTAACCCTCTTCATTGATGAATGGAAATCGATGAGTGGTGCGAGCTGCGATCATCGCGTGGATCGCTTGTTCGATGTTGCCATCAGGACTATTTTTAAAGCCCATGGGGCAAGGAAGAAGAGATGCCATTTCTCGATGAGGTTGAGAAGCCGACGTGCGAGCTCCAATGAATCCCCATGAAACTAAATCTTGGATATAAGGAATGAGCAGGGGATTTAAAAACTCGGTGGCAATCGGGATGCCAAGATCGGTGAGTGTTAAGAAAAGCTCTCGCGCCCAGAAAATTCCTGTCTGAATGTCGTTAGAACCATCCAGATGAGGGTCGTAGGCAAGCCCTTTCCACCCTGTGACGGTACGGGGTTTTTCAATATAGACACGCATGACTAAGACGCAAGTTGAGGCGACTTCTTCAGCTAAAACCCGGACTCTTCTGGCATATTCAAGAGCAGCTGATAGATCGTGAATCGAGCAGGGTCCGAGAATAATGGCCAAGCGAGGGTCTTGCCCTGTGATCAGATCACGTAGGGTTTGTCTGCCTCGATCGATAAAGGCTTTTTGCTTCTCTGTCATGGGAAGCTTGTCTTTGATTTTGCGAGGGGACAACATATTTAATCCCTAAAATGTCAAATTCTGTCTTTACTTTAAAGAGGTAATTGCAAAACTCCATTTGGGGTCAAACTCGCGCTTTTTACCCAGGATCCGAATTCCGCACAAATTGCCTATTCTCATTGGAATATGTCAATTTGCGCGGAATGCGGCCCTGGGCAAAAATCATCGAATTTGACCTCCAAAGCGAGCTTGCAAATACCTCTCTGAAATGAAAAATTCCAAAAAACCTATAATTTAGGCTAAAATCGAGAGCATGGTCTTTAAAGCCTCTTATTTAGATACGCCTCTCGGGCAAATGATCGCCGTAGCAGATGAGCAGTCGCTTTGTCTGTTAGAATTTACAGATTGTCCTGGATTGCAGTGGGAAATGGATCGCTTTCCCAATGTCGTTCCAGGCCAGGCTCAGCCAATTCTTTCGATTCAAAAGGAACTCAAAGCGTACTTTGAGGGGACTTTGAAAGAGTTTAAGACGCCTCTCTCTTTTTGGGGAACGGCTTTTCAAAAACGGGTGTGGCAACAGTTACAAAAGATTCCCCATGGAAAAACCTGGTCGTACTCTGAGTTGGCGCAGGCGGTAGGGCAGCCGACAGCCTGCCGGGCGGTAGCTCAGGCTAACGGAGCTAACCAGCTTGCTATTGTCGTCCCTTGCCACCGCGTGATTAATAAAGACGCGAGCTTGGGAGGTTATGCCGGGGGAGTGGCTCGCAAAACATGGTTACTAAATCACGAGGGCAAATGACAAAAAACCGTTGCTTTGGAAACGATCCTACTAAGACATTTTATGCCGATTATCACGACGATGAATGGGGCATTCCTGTCCACGATGATCAGCGGTTATTTGAGATGCTGATTTTAGAAGGAGCTCAGGCAGGCTTAAGCTGGGAGACGATCCTTAAAAGAAGGGAAGGGTATCGCAAGGTCTTTCATCATTTTGATCCATTAAAGGTTGCTGCAATGAGTGATGAAGAGTTAGAGGCTTTGAGAAGCTGTCCCGAGATTATTCGGAACCGATTGAAAATTTATGCAGCGCGCCAAAATGCCCGAGTTTTCCTGAAAATCCAACAGGAATTTGGATCTTTTGATCGGTATCTGTGGGCTTTTGTTAAGGGAAAGCCGATCTTAAATCATTGGAAACAATTTAAAGATATTCCTAGCCTGACACCGGAAAGCGATGCGCTCTCCAAAGATCTAAAAAAGCGGGGAATGACTTTTGTTGGTTCAACCATTATCTATGCCTATATGCAAGCTGTCGGAATGGTCAACGACCATCTTACCGATTGCTGGCGCTATCTGCCCAAAATGATCGGGCGACAATGAAAATTTTTATAATATACGAAAAAATTTTACAATTTAACCCAGGTGTTCTATTTTCCTTTGGATAAGAGCGAGTCGTTAGACTCGCGCTGGAGGCCAAATGAGAAGATACCTAGGACTCTTCATCGCAGGGATGCTGCAGCTTCAAGCGGAAACATGCCCGATCACCCAGGAAGGATATCTAGGAAATCAAGGGGTGACTTCAGGAAATTGTCAGCCTTTAAACCTTCCTCCGTTAGCCGCCTTTGGATCGCTTTCTGTGAACCAAAACCCCTCTCTCAGTTCACTGAACCGTCTTAATCCTCATCAGCTCCCGGTCACCAATAATTTCCAAAATTTTCAACATCCAGGATCTGTTAATCAAAATGTCTGGGTAGACTCTGGTCCTGGATTGGTGGGGCCTATTTATCCTGTGAGAACAGGCCCTTTTTTGAGTTACTTATGCCGAACGGGCCCTGCGTTGATTGTGCCAGCGTACCATTTTAATACCGATAGCTCGGATGGAAAGGGGTTGAACCTTCCCAATTTGACAACGGTTCCCTCGGTCAACCTATTCTTTAGTGCTGCGGAAGCCCATGACTTTAAGGTGTCCACCGATATTGTCAATTCTGCGACGTGTGTGGTGACCTATACTCCTGCAAATAGCACAAAAGGAGTGATCAAAGATTATCATGTGGCAGGCAACTTATTTCACGATATTTTTTATGAAAATTTGACACCTGCGATCGCTTCAGAACAAAGCCTCGTTGATGTAGCAGGTAAAATCCCCGTTAGTATCGATGGGAGAGCTGTTCAATATCTTCCGTTAGGAAGCCTGGTTAAAGGAAGGAGCTTTCAGCTTTTTTTCCCCAGAGCCCTTGCAGATCTTCCTGCAACGATGATTTTTTTTGCAGAAAATAGTGCGGGAGCTCCCGTGGAGTTCAAGCTGCTAGAAACCTCAGGAAATAAGTTCATTTTGACTGCGACGGAGCCTTTCACAGGGTTTATCCGGTTAGCTGCGGTCTCTAGCCAAGATCCGCTACCCAAGGTAGGAAGCAGGTGGCAGCATAAGACTTTTTATAATCCTGAGAACAGTTCCTCCAACCTTCCATATGCGTGCGCTGTCGAAGATCCCGACTGTAAGCAGAAGCCTAAATCTTGCATGTGGTGGAGGACCCCGCTTGTTCAAGCCATTGCTCCGACAGCAATGAGTTATTACCTTTTGACACCGAATCAAAACAGCGGATGGTCGACATTATTTCATCAATACACCTTGAAATTGCTGGGACCCCACTGGGAACCACCAACAGAGGGATGTTTCAAAACACCTTATCAACCCGACCCCTCTGGAATTACGGTGATGATGCCGATTTTAGCTCTTAAAGATTACAACTTGGCCGATCAATATTTTAACGATTATTACGACCATTTTAATCCGGCGCCTGGAGTGAATAATCAAACTTATGGAGATGGAAGTCCGACCTCTAACTATTTTTTACTGCAGTTTAACATGATGATGGCAGCGTTTTTAAGCCAGGACAGCTCGCATTTCCAAAATGGGCAAAGATCTCTTCCTGCTTATACGCTCTCAGCGCCGGTTCAGACGTATGAGATGTACGCCGCGCACCGCCGCTACATTCCTGTCAGAGCAGACATTTTGACAAAGAACCATTCGATCACCTGGAGTTATACGCTCTCTTCGATGGTGAATCCAGGAGATGGTTCTAATAAAACGCTGGTCTGCTTTCCTTTTTGGAAACATCTCCAAGGTCTCAAACCTGGCGTCGTAAATACTGCTCCAGGAGGTGATCAGCCGCTGCAAAACTTCATTTATAACGATGTGACTAAAGGGACGCTTTATGCGGCAGAAGCTATCCATGGAAACGTCACCTTTTTAGAGGGAGGTCTACCGACTTGGTACGGTCCCGATTTGTTTATCCCCAGCACGCTTACATTTACGACTCCTCAAATCACGGTTTTAAATCATATTCTGAGTGATATTTTCCCCAACTTAATCGATCCGCCGCCGCTCTTTCCTGAAGCCTATCTCAATAATGCTTATACGGCGCTGAGGACTGTGTTTATGCTTGCAAATACGGGACTGGCGACGGCCCACTTTTTTAATGCCTCAGGGCAGGCGGGAAGTATTATGACCAAATCCAAGCCATTTATCGACAATGCCAAAAGTGTACTCACGACTTACTTAATCAATCGGACACCGGGATCGAGTTTTTTCGTTGCCGACCGCACGACGGGGGGAATTTGCGTGAATGGCGGAGGCGGGATTGGAGATTATCCCGAAGGGCCCAATCTTCAACAAAAGAACGATTCAGGATCCGATTTTGGAAATTATCTCTACAACGATCACCATTTTTTTGCAGGATATGCGCTGCTCGCTACCGCCATGATTACAGAGTGGGAATTGAAATATGGGAAAGGACCTTTATGGGTAGAGCTTCCCGTTCTAGGAGCTGACAATCAAGAATATCAAATCAGCGACTTTGTCGATTTTCTCTGGAGAGATGTGCATAACCCTTTCAAAGATGATCCCGATCTTCCTTACGACAGGTATGGTCTTCCTTGGGAAGGGCATAGTGTGGCAAACGGCCTACAAAATGATCCTAATGCGAACGGCAGAAATCAAGAGAGTATTGCGGAAGATTTCAATTGTTGGTATGGAATGAATGCTTTTGCCAGAGCGATGCTGAAAACATCTTTAAGTCGTGAGCAAACCGCTAAATATGAAGTGGTGAGAGATTTTAGTGAGATGAACATGAAGATGACCGGCAGTAGCGCCGTGATGTGGTTTAAAAATCCCACCTATTGGAAGGTCGTAACCGATTATACCGCTTTAACTCCCTCCATAGGTGTGGGGCAATTCTCACAGGTGACTATTACGAATGGCCAAGTGAACGATAACTCAATGCAAAACCAAGTGTACCAATGAGAAAATGGATTCTATCAAGTCTACTCCTTGTTGCACCGCTAGCTGCGGAAGAGCTTTATCCGGTCTCTCAGCTGATTTTCAAATATGTTAAGCAGCATCCTCAGCAAATTCCGCTGAGTGATTTAAACAAGATCTCTGTTGCCCTCATTGAGACTCCGGAAGGGTATTATTCTCCTAAAGAAAAGACAGATCAGCCCGTGACAAGGTCGATTCAAGATTTGAATCAATCGGGACTGCATCGGTATTCACGGCAAGCGTTAAGTGAGATTGTACAGTCGGCTCATCAATTTTTTGAGGACCAAAAAGTCCATTGGTCGTATTTATCGATCAGTAACAATCAAATTTCCCTCAAAGGCAAAGACATCCGTTCAAAAGATGAGAAAGATCTTGTCGTTGAAATTGCGATCCCGACTATCAAATCTCTTTCGGTCAAAGCCTCGCCGGGCAGTTACATTCAAAACGTTCAAAAACAAAAGGATCGTATTGAAAAGAGCTTTCCTTTAGCTCTTGCAGACCCCTCTACGGGGTATCCGGGTGCCTACATTAATCCCGATGCTCTCAATAACTACCTCTACTCTCTCAACCGCCATCCTGGAAAAAGGGTCGACCTTGAAATTGGACCTACTCGCACGCCCAGTGGCGTCACGCTAGATTTTGTCATTACAGAAGAGCGCCCTTACCATTTTTACGTGTCAGCTACGAATAACATTCCTAAAGTGATCCATAGCTGGCAGGAATCTGTCGGCTTTTTACACACCCAACTCACGGGCCGTGATGACATTCTTAAACTCAACTACTCGACCGATACGTTTGATTCATTTTACACAGCGTATGCCTCTTACGAGGCTCCCTTAGGAGCTCATCCCGGAACAAGATGGAGCGTCTCGGGCAACTATAACCGATTTTTATCAGCTGAGTTTGGGCTCCGCCCGAACTTGTTTAGAGGAACTCAAGGGATTGCAGACGTTGAGATGATCGGTACGCTTTACCAAAAGAATAAGTTTTTCTTAGAGGGGTTGGGGATCTTAGAATATCGGCATATCCACAACCGCGAACATGTCTTCCACCCTTCTGTCATGAAGAACTTTATTTTCCCCTCGATTGGATTAAAAGCTCTAGAGCTGAAACTCGAACGCAAAATCATCGCGAGTCTTCAGCTTCAAAGTTCCATCAGCAGCTGGTTTTGGGATGTTAAACACAATCTTGATGCCCTGGGCAGAAGAAATATCAGCCCTAACTGGGCTTTAGTCCAAGCGAACGTGTACTGGAGCTTTTATCTTGAGCCTCTTTTCAAAAAGAGGGTCGAGCGCATGGCCAGTGAACTGGTGGTTTTGGGGCAATTTCAGAATGCTTTTCACTACCGACTGATTCCGCAACTCGAAGGTGTCCTGGGGGGTGTCAGCACAGTCCGAGGATATCCTCAATCGACGGTGTCGGGGGATAATTCTTATATGGGATCTATTGAATACCGTTTACATATCCCGCAACTGTTTAAACCTCGCCCAGATGCTAAAACAAAATGGTTTGGAAAGGAACTCCGATGGGCACCTGCTGAGCCCAAAGGAAGAGCCGATTGGGATCTGATTTTGAGAGCTTTTTACGATATTGGCAAGACAACAAATAATCATCCTGTTAAAGGTGAAAGGAATTACTTGATTGAAGGTCTTGGTTGTGGAGTCGATTTTGTGCTGTGGAGCAACCTTGTTCTAAAGTTTGATTGGGGGGCAGCTTTAAAACCTGCCAACGGGATCTCTAAGGGACACGGGCAATCGTACTTTTCAGTCGTTATAATGTATTAAAGAGGAGGGCAAGAGATGAAATCAGTCATTTTTTTAGCATCTGCTCTATCGCTGTTTTCCATCCGTTTGCAAGCACGTCCTCAGGTTGAATCGATCGCTCATGGAGATGTCACGGTTCACGAGCAAGGCAAAGAGATGGTGGTCCATGCCTCCAACAATGCGATCATCAACTACCGTAATTTTGATGTGCAAGTCGATGAAGCGGTTTGGTTTCAAATGAAAGACCCTTCCCACCGAGTTTTAAATCGGGTCCATAGCAGCCACCCGAGCTACGTGGATGGAAGGCTGATCTCCAACGGAATGGTTTACCTTCTCAACCCTGCAGGGGTCGTCTTTGGACCTCACTCAATTGTCGATGTCTCGGCTTTGGTTGTTGCCGCAGCTCATTTGAGCGATCACGATTTTCTTCAGGGACGGGACAATTTTCAATCGATCTATGGGAAAGTCGAAGTCTTAGGCCACTTGTCTGCAAAAGATGTGACACTGGTGGGCGCTAAGGTGATTCAGAATGGAAAAATCGATGCCCGGACCATTATTTATTCTGTGGGAGATCGTTATTATTTAGGCAAGGAGGGAGAGCACCTCTATGTCAAATGCGATAAAGAAGCCCTTGAAAATGATGAAAACTCCTCATTGATAGCTTCAGGAACGGCGGAATCTTATTTACTCCATCATGGAGGAATTTCTAAAGCAGACTCTGTTCAGTTTTATGGAGGGGAAGGCTCAAAAGTTCACCTCAGCGGCACCATGGATGTCTCGCATCGCGAAAGCGATCGTGCGGGAGGCACAGTCGTTGTTCAAGGTGAAAAGATCGAGATGAGGAAAGCCCATATTGACGTGACAGGGAAAATGGGAGGGGGCACGGTCTTCATCGGAGGAGGGGAAAACGGAAAAGGGTTGTATCCTACAGCTTTAGAAGTCGATTGCGATTCTTTGAGTACCGTAGCAGCCGATGCTCTTGTGAAAGGCGATGGAGGCAAGATTGTCTTATTTGGTGAAAAGTGTAAAGCCAATGGTCTCTATAGTGTGATGGGAGGAATTGAAGGGGGTAGCGCTGGAGTTATTGAAACTTCCGGAAGTCAGTTCCAAAGTTTGGCAACCAGATGCCGCATGTTTGCTCCTAACGGTAAAGCCGGTGTTTGGAAAATTGACCCTTATTCGATCCAAATCGTCGATATGGGAGGAGCTGTCATGGGAGATTTAAATGACGGGTCCAATAATAGCTATGTCGTCAATTCTTCTGTGATTAATAACGCCCCCGCAGGATCTACCATCATCTTCGCAGCGAACAACTCGACAGGGTATACCCCTGGAACTTGTTCGATTGCTTTGGGCACACCTACAACCCCTGCGAACATCAGTTCAGTTAACCCCCGGGTGACACTCATTTTTAACACGACTGAGAGCCCTACTGTACGCGGGATGATGACAATGAACGGCTCGATTAATAGCGACACGATTGTCTTTAGCACCCCTGTCACTCTCACCGGCAACACCCAAATCTCGGCTTCCAATTCGATTAACCTGAATTTCGATGTCAATGGACCTTGGAATCTCAATGTCACCGCGCAAAACAGTTTTATCTGCCAAGGATCGATCGGCAATCGCGAGCCGCTCGCAGCTTTTTCACTGACCACACCCTCCCATAAGGGAAGCTTTAACCTCGGAAATCTCGCTCTTTCTCCGGCAAGTACCGTCCATGCTCAGGGCAATATTTCTATCGGGGCTGCTCTGACTTTGCTAGCGCCCGCGTCATTTATCTCGAACACCGGCGGGATCTTGTTTAACAACACCATTGCGGCTCAAAACCCGACTTCTCAAGAAAATCTCACGCTAAGTGCTCTGGGAGATATTGTTTTCAATGGCACCGTGGGAGTCACTCCTTTAGGGGGTATCGTCATTGAAAATGCTAACAACGTGCATCTGAAGACTTCAGCTCTTCCACTTTCAAGTGGAGAGGCTCCTCATTTTATCAGATGTAGATCGTTTACCCAGCTCGCTGGAACTGGCAGTACATTATTTGAAGGCTCGCTGATCACCACCGGAGTTCCTTTCATCACAAGAAACCCCTCTCAAGATGGTGGAGCTGTCTACATCAACACCACCGGAGATATCAATTTTTATTACCTCGTGAACAAAGAAGGATTCTCTTTACCCGTCCTCTCCACCACAGATCGCCCCTATTATAAATCAGTCATTAACACGACGGGAGCTAGAGTCACAGCCCCCGGAAATGGATTTCATGGGGGAGATGTGACCCTCATTGGAAACTCTGTTAACCTTCTGGGAGTTTATGCAGGAGGAACTGCGGCTTTTCCAGGTTCAGAATTCGCCGGAGGCAAGGGAGGAGATGTCCAGATCCAGACGACAGCAGGACTCCACCTCCGCGGCCCCATTCTAGCGACCGGAGGAGCCGGAATCAATGGGGGAGGGCAAGTCTTGCCAACCCTTCTCTTCTCAGGTCAAGACCTGACTTCTACCGGATCAGATTCTCCAGGTAACATCACCCTTACAGGTCCTATTTCAATCGGATTTAATGGAGTTGTTCTCAGGGGACAAAATATTCAAGGAGCCTCTATCGTCGGCGAAAAACCTCACCTCCTCGCTATCGACAGCTCTACAAATGGCATCGCCAAACTGGGCAGTCTCTCTAACTTGAGTTATTTTGTTGTCGATTACGCCAAAGGCGTTGAGATTTCAGGGCCTGCTCAGGCGCAAGGCATTGCTCTTTTCAATAGTGGAGAAGAGGGGATTGTCTTCAAGGGCGCTGTGACAGCGGATCACATCACATCGATGGCCAACCGCTTTAGGATCACCTTCGCTGAAGGTTACACCGCTAAGCAAGTCAGTCTCTTCAATTGTTCGGGCTCTTCTGCACCAGCAGCACAATGCTCTTCTACCTCGTCTGTAGCCACTAGGAGTGACCATCTAAAACTTGCTGGAGTTTACGCCCCCTCCATGACCTTAGTCGGAGACATTTCGTTTGACACCTCTACCTCACTTTTCTCAGTTCTACGGCTCCTAAACTCCGCCTCTCCCTTTGCCGAGGTGTTTAACTTGCCCTCTTTCATGTTAAACTACCTGAAGCCTCCCCAAACAGTCCCTCAAATTACCGAAGGTCAGCTGCAAGGCAAAAAAACTTAAAATTGGACCTTTCTTGCCTCTTCAGCGCTGAGAAATTGATGAGCCTTTTTCCATTAAATAAATTTTTTATAAAAATTGCAAACAGACAGAAATTTCAAGAATGGTTAGACTTAAGGGATGGAGGGAAAAATGGGACTTAGTGAAAAAGAACTTGATTATTTGGAAGCACATATCCCTGAGCTTGCTGAAATAGCCTTTAAGCAGGCTTATTGGGCAGCGCTCGCCACGGGCAGCTCCGTTTTAATGAGCGAAAACGGTAACCTCGTGGAAATTTTTCCGGATGGGACACGGAAAATCATTAAACCTCTTCCTCCTTCGATGCGCGTGAAAAAAGGTCAAAAGTTTGAGTTTTAATGAATAACGATGTTCCTCGCATACGCATGTTTGCTGGGCCCAATGGATCAGGCAAGAGCACGTTCAAAACAATGCTTCGCCGCGAGCTTCTGGGTATTTATATTAATCCCGATGAAATTGAAAAGGAAATTTGTGATCGAGGCTTTCTTGATCTGGAGCACTATCAAGTAGAGGCAGAGGGTCATGAGATTTTGAGTTTTTTTAAGACCTCTCTTTTTTACAATAAGCTTGAACCTCTTTTGCCGTTAGGCAAAAGAGGTTCAAAAGGAGCGGGAATTGACTTGCTTAGTTTGTAGAAGGAGGAAAAGGATAAGGGTAAATCTTGTTGAATTTATCCAGACCATGTTCCGTTTCATGCAAAATGAGAGGATTGTGGAGGATTTTCTCCAGCTCGTTCATGGCACTCTTCCCACCATCTCCTTTACTGCAATCAACAAAGAAGGTTTTTAGATCGTAGTTCGTTCCTTGAGCTTTCCAAAATTGGAATACCACTGCTCTGTCGATCCTATCACCATGCTGCGATACTTCAGTGACTAGTGATTGGACAGCAGCGCCATCTTTTATTAAGGCTTGAAGTATAGTTGGATCGTTAGGATTCGCTATTGCCTTTTTTAAATCTGCCTCAAAAAGTTGAACCGCTTGCAAAAACTCTATTTCTAATGGATTGGATGGAACTTGTGTGGGATTAACTAGAGGAAAAGTTATTGAAGGGTTGTTTTGAATAGAAGTCATTTTATCACCTTTTTTATTTTATTTATTAAATATTATCTCTCTACTACTTTATTATAGTATTTTCTTTAATTAAAGTCAATATATTAAGAGTATGGATTAATAGCATAAGCTATTGTATGTCAATGCTTTAATTAACAGTGCAGCGCCAGTCGCAGAATCGACGCAGGATATCGACAGCGCGAGGGTCAGCGTTGGCAACAGTCACATGGCCAAGAGAGGCGGCATGTTTTGCGAATTGGATGGCAATTAAGAGCTGCCAGCGGGGATCAATGCCAGCCATATCTAGGTTGAGGGTATGGAGGGACGGCAGTTGGGTAGAAAGCCCCCACATGAGTTTCTGCTTTTCCTTGGGAGGCATGGTCTTTAGCCATTTCATATCGAAATGGTCGAGGTAAGGGAAAATTGGTTTAAAGTAGGTCTCTTTGAGGATGTAATCTGCAGAAGTGGCCTTTGGGCACCCACAGGCCCTAGGGAGGAATCCTCTTTTATGGAAATAATCTACAGGCGCTCCTTCAGGCAAATAGGGATCTGAGCTGATCCGAGTTAGGTCATTGTCAACCGCATATTGTCTATATAACTTAGAGATCTTGGCCCATCCTTCTCTGAGCTGCGTGCGTTCTTGCTCGGATTCGCAGGCTTCAAGTGTCAGAAAGATCTCATCGCGGTATAACTCTCTGATAGGAACTTTGGGGACATTAATACGATCGGGCTGACCTGCCAGATCTCGAGAGTAGACAGCTTCTTGGATGGCGGCTTTTCTGATGACTTGAGCGGTGTGTATAAAGAAACGTAAGAGCCGTCCAGAGAAGAGCGTTTTGAATACAACCTTTATCAATCTTACAATGCGGATTGCACAGATCTTAGCAGCTCTACAGCCGCCTTTAATCAGATGGAATAGGCTGCTATAGACCACTGAACGTCCGACCAATGTCCCTCGAAGGTTTTTGGAGGTATCATCTAACTCGGCTTGTGTAGGGGGAGCCTTATCTGTTGCGAAGCGGATCAGTTGTTCAACATCGGGCTCCCAGGCCAGAAGTTCGCGATAGAGCCCATCTGCTCTTTGCAAATCTTGCTTTTGTTGAAGTTCACGAAGGAGCCATTTGTTAGAGACATGGTTGGTAGCCATTTGAATAATGACTCTATAGGACTTATAAGTTCCATAGAGAGGGAGAAGTGAGACCAAGAATAGAGTTCCCGTCGCTACGCCGTCCCAAAAATGGAACTTTGTTAGTTTCCACCTGTCAGAGCGGGTTTGAGCATCAGAAGAGAGCGGTGTTGTGAGAGCGCGAAGAGCACAGAGTAGAGTAGCCTCTAGCATGCTTGTGCCCCAAACAGCTAGGGGAATTGTCGATACAACAACAGCGGCTTTAGTGACATATCCTGAGCATGCCCATCGATTTTTCAAGACAACAACGATGGCTTTAGTGACATATCCTGAGTAGGCCCATTGATTTTTGAGGTAGTCTGCAACGATCATTTAAGTAAGCCCTCCGAAGTATTTGTAAGAAATTTCATGTCTCTTTTCGTGATCTTTCATGCTTATCTCCTTGGCCGTGTCTACCGACACTGTCCGCGTCGTTTCGCATGAAATCTCATCGAAAATAGACATGAAATTTCTTACAAATACTTCAGCGGACTTACTTAGCTTCCACCTTTATAAATTTGCCGTGTGGTCCAAGTGATTAAATTCAAGGCAGCCTTAACGATGCTTGAAACTATATGCGCTCCGAATTTCAGTGGGGGCCAGATGATCCATTGAAAGGTGAATCTGACTGGGGGCCAAATGGCTTTACGTAAGACGAGCTGAATGCCGATGTTCCAGATGATCTCTTGAAAGATGAATTTAACTAGAGGCCAAATAATTTCGGTGCAAATCCATTTAATCATGACGGTTTTTACCGTGAAGTCCCAGATCACCCACTTGATCGCATTAACACATTTAATGGCCAGGTCCCGAATAGGTTGTGTGGTTTTCCATAAATACTTAATACCTTCTATCAAGAGCTCTGCAATTTTGATGATGACAGGTGTAACCAGATCCCAAACGGCCTGGATAACCTTGATCACTCCATCTTTTATCGAAAGTATACCGGTTTTAATCTGATTGATAGCGTGGTTAAGGGCTCTTCCTAACGCTCGGAGAGTGTAATAAACCAGATACTCTTCTTTTAGAACGCGGGGGGAGCCCTTTGCAGAAACGGGGCCTTGTTTATTCCATTCATTGACGATAATGGTGTATCCACTAACCGGTGAAAGTGTGCCGCGCATCAGACCGTGGGTCGTCATGACTTCTTTAGAGAATTGATCCCAGTGGTGATGAGCTTGCTCATTTTGCGAGTTATTGCAATAGGCAAACATTTTACCGCACGACCTTACAACACCTTCAATTGCACCCAGAGCGCATAAGAGAGTCGATGGTGAAGAAAGGATAACCAGAGAAGCCGTGAGAAGGGGAGCACCCGGTGTTTTTTGAGGGAAATAGATGCGTGATAGAAAATAGACCGGGAGCCCAACAGCGATGGTGCTGCGAGTCAAACCTGTGATGGTCTGAGAGACCCAGGGGCTATAAGAGGGTCTTGTTTGGATCATTTATAGGTAGAGGCCGCCTTAAAGAGTATTTCTTTTGCAACATCGAAGTGTTTCAAAGTTTCATGGAGTTCTTCGGTAGCGAGCTTGTTTAGACTTTCGTTGTTTGCAGCAAGGGCTTCTGTGCGTTGAGTAGTGAAATGGCTGTTAATCAAAGCAGCTTTTTTGGCATGGACCTCTTCATGATGTTTTTTCTCATGTTGATAGGTCTGGTCTACCTTGTTGCAATCGGGGCAATTTTGCTGATGAGGATGTGTCTTGAAAACGACATCTCGACTGCCTTTGGCTTTGGCTATTTCTTTTTCTATTTGGTCAAGATGAGGCTTGAGCGCCTGCGCTCTTTCTTCTTCAATTGCTCGAATTTGCTCCCTTGTGTCCTTTTTGATCTGGAGGATTTGGCTCATGGAAAGCCCCTTCAGGTTGGTCTTTTCCAAGTCATGGGCTTTCTGGAGTTTGCTTTCAAAATCACTGTGAATGGCGGCAACACTTTGTTGCTGTCTCTCTTCAAGGGCTTTAGTTTTTTCCTTTTCGCAAGCTTTGAGTTGCGGGATGGTTTCATTTTTAATCTGAAAAATGTCCTTCCTAGAGAGCCCTCCGAGCTTCTCTTTTTCTAAGTCATGAGCGGCTTGGACTTTATCGTCAAACTCGGTATTAACTGCAGCGACATTCAGAGAATAAATCTTTTCCTGATGCTGTTTTTCACGTTGATAGTTCTCTTCAGCCTTTAGGTGCTCGGGACTTGTTTCATCGGGATAGACCCTGAAAGTTTCATTCCGCTTAGCCTCTGCATTCGCAATGATTTTTTGCGCGCTGTTATGAAGTTGATTCAGTGTTTTTTCTTCTTCCTGATCATACGACTGGATCAGCCTGTCGGTCTCTTTTTCAATCTCGGAAATGGCGTCGTTGGAAAGCCCTTTTAATTTCTGCTTTTCTAAAGCATAGATGGCTTGGAACTTACGATTGAACTCGGTGTCAATCACAGCAACAACGAGAGAGTGGACCTCTTTAAGCTTTTGAGCTTTTTCCTCTTCATACGATTGGATGAGCGTCTGGGTCTTCGTCTGTGCCCGTTGAATATCTTCCTCAGAGAGCCCTTTTAACTTGACCCTTTCTGCCTCGATAGCTTTTTTCCCTTTGTTATCCAGGTGGGTATTGAGAGAAGCCATGCGATTGGTGTAGTCATCTTCATAATGTTTTTTTGTTTTTTGATAAGTCTGATCAGCTTTATTGCAATCAGAGCATGGCAGAGGGTGATGAAGGTTCACAGCAACATCTCGTTTGCCTTTAGCCTGAGCAATCTCGGCTTGCAGGGTACTCAAACAAGCATCGAGACCTTGACGTTTTTGTCTTTCATAAGACAGGATCTGGCTGTTAGTTTGCCCATTGAGCTCTCTTTTTTTTGCCTCATACGAATTTTTGATAGAATCTATCAATGCTTTAAAGTTCTCAAAATCTTGAGAAATGGCTTGGAGGTGATCGGGGATTTCGCCGAGACCATATTTTATGAGGGATGAAGAGAGGGGATTCATAGACAAAAAGCTGCTCATCCAATTCAGCTGCCTTTTAGGGTCCTGTTTTTTGCAAAACTCGGAGAGATATTCCTCATAAAGTCCTTTGATTTCCAAGGGGTGAAGGAAGCCTTCGCTTTTGAGATTTTTGGAGTAAACGTACGGGAACCCTCCCTCATAAGCTGTTTTTCGTCGGTTGGCAACTTCTTGAGCAAAAGTTGAGGGTTTGCTCCAGAGCTGGGCTTGTTTTTCTGCATCATGAGCCTTGCTCTCCTTGTCAAAGTAATAATGGGCACCAATCCCTGCTAAAACCACACCAGCGACTCCTGCAGCAATTTTAGCTTGTGGCATAAAAACAGCAACAGCTCCCAAAGCTATTCCTATCACACCCAAACTCATTAATATTTTCTTACAAGCCCATTCATGTGCTTTCTGGGCATTTTGACAAATTAAGCTGCGATGCTGACGGTAGGCATCGGAGACCGATTTGATAAGGGTGGCAGAGTCGACAGAGTGGATGGAGAAAATGCCATCCTCGCTATCCCGAATCCAGGTGATCCGCTTCTCGGGAAGGGCCTTCACGCGCTCTTTCATCTCTTCATGATGATGAACATACTGAGGATCTAGACTCAGAGAGCTTTTAAACTTTTCTTGATCATAGCGCTCAAGGCTTGAATCGAATACCCGGTCAACGGAAGTGATCTCTGACATAAAAACCTCTTGTTTTTTGAGAGATTTTATATGAGTTCAGCGATTTTGACAAATAAATTAATTTTTCGCATTTTATGGATGTAATCCATTGAAGGCAAATGCTTTCTAAACCTTTTTTTCATCTGCGATGAGAAACATTTCGCGGATTTTTTCAGCATCTTCACGGACTTGTCTGAACTTAAAAAGCTTTTCATCGAGAAGGGTGAGAAAGGACTCTTCTTTTAAAATCTCTTCTCGTTTCTTTTCTATTTCCATGTTTCTCTTATGGTTTTTTTTATTGCTATAAAGGAACGAAAATCCAAAATAGAGCGTCACCAAAATAGCAATCGCAAGTTTGATCGATTTAGCATGGGGGCTTGTGAGGAACGCGACCAAGTTGTTGCATTCAAAGGCCTTTGCAATTTGAGTGCTGCCGCCGAGATAGACGAATAAAGAGCCAAATCCGCCAAGTAGGGTGGGGATTAAGGAGATGAATATGATCCTGCTGTTTCGACTCACCCAAGATTTTGAGGCCGCTGACTCTCGTGGGTAGGACCGAATCAATTGCTCTATTACGGGAGGCAGCTCTCTTTTATGCCCTCCGTCGCTGGGATGAGAGACTTCTTTCTCAGAAGACCCTTCTTCGAAGTTTTTTTTCATCTGGGCTTTGATGAGGGTTATTTCTTTTTTAAGAAAGAGATAGGCGGGATGGTTTTGATAAGAGGAGATTTTTTCATCTATTGCGCCGTTTAACGCAAGGCTCCATTCTGAAATAGAGGGCTTTGCCTTTGAAGGGGAAAGTTCATTGACAGCCGCGCAGAGATCTTCTTGGATTTCGTGAAGCTCGCATTCTCTTTTTTTGTGGATTTTCTGGAGAATTTCGCTTTCGAGCTGCAATACTTGCAGAGTTTGAACTGTTTGAATGACGGCTTGTTTTGTGGAACGAAAAGCTTGGTAGCCGATGGTCGCGCCTACAAGGGTGGCTAAAGAGAGGACTAGCCCGAAAATAACAGGGGAGCCAAGATTGAGCTCCATCATTGCCGAAAACCCCATCCATCCCCCAAAAGTTCCAGTGATAATGGTATTGACAGCCAGGATCAAATTTCCCGCTGTTTCCGTATCATTGGTTTTGATCTGATCGATGACTTTTTGACTGGGTCTTCCAAATTGAAGAAAGTCTTGAAATCCTTTTTTGCCTAAAACCTCTATGAGGTGATCCTTTCCAAGTTCAATGTGTTTTTGCAGAAGAATCAACTCAGGTGGAGTTAGCTCATTTAATTTTTCCATTTCCATCTCCCATATTGCATGAATAATCGTGTTTGCTGCGCTCCCTCAGAGGTCAGTCTCCATCCATGAGCGCAGCTTCTTAGGAATCTATAGGGGCGTCTAAGGTGTGATAATGGTCTTATCTTTCAATAAAAAATAGCTTTTAGATACTGCGATCGGATGAAAAGTAGTCTTTTTGGCTAGAAATTAGATAAAATAAATTTATTTATGCCAATCGTTGGCTAGATTATACTCTAACTAGGTATAATCATTTTCTTAACAAAAAGGATGCGGTTATGGTGATGTTGGCTTCAGCGGCGGGGAGTATCCTCAGCAATTGTTATAACTTATGTAACCCTACAGATTCTTGGCATTTGTTCAAGCGCGCAGATCGTCCTGCAAGTCAACGAGAGGCGGTAGAACGCCTCATTTTAGGAATATTAAAGGCAACCACAGCCTTCTCCATCTACTCAGCCCTATATGTTGCTCAGACGCGCCTAGAGAGATGGGAGCTGAAAGGAATAGCGTTTGCCTCTGCCTTCTGCATTTGCCCTTCAGCTACTGTTGATTTCCAACTCATCCGCGGGCTTTATGAAATTTATACTGCTTTATTTGTGATGCATGCGAAAAATCGGGAGGAAATCAATAAAATCACTAACAAAGTTATAGAACAGGCGAAAAGTGAAGGGTACCGATTTTATGGCTTTGTGGAGAGATATTTATACAAAATTGGTGGCCCGCCTGAAACAATTAAGAGATGTCGCGAGCTGGCTGAAATTGCAGCAAAAACTCCCGAGGTAAAGCTGATACTTGAACGAGTGGAGCCACGGATTCGGCAATCATGGAAACTGCTTAAGCAAGGAGGTAAAAGGCTAGGGATAAGTGTCGCAATAGAAATAGCCTTAGTCAACATGCCCGCCCGCCTTCCACAGCTTTTTTGGTTAGACCGAAAAATGGTAGATGTTTCCAAATGGTTAGCTTCTTATGAGGTCTAGCTTAGTATGGGGCAAGCTTTCGTTGTAAGTTCCATTTTCAAAGAGCCAATTCCTCGAGAAGGTTCTCAAGGGATTGGCTTTCAAGATTTATGCTTTGATAGCGTGCTCAACAACATTTTTTGTGGTGACTAACCATTCGACAAGTTTAACACAATTGTTTTGGTGGTAGGGTTCCTGTTCTGAGAATTTCTCACCAGGGAAAAAATGTGTGAATGTCTCTTTCTTTATGAATGTCCCACAAAGGTCTTTAAATCTGTATGTGATCACTACGGTAATTTTTTCTAATTGCTTCTCATCGACAAAAGGTCCACTGGGATGCTCAAAATGCGCATGTGGTTCGTGTTTAAACTTGCCTTGTTTCAGATGAGTGAGATAAGCAAAGACAGGGTTTTTATTTGGAAATAGTCGTTTAAACATCTCTGTTGGGAACTCAAAACAGGCATTTCTCCTACCAGCTCCACCCGAAAGCTCAATATCGGTTAAATCGTCGGAGCGAATGACAGACTGCATATCCATGCCAGGATAAACAGAAGGATTGATTTCTCTGATCCACACAACGAGCCAAAAAACCCAGGTTGCTTTTAGGACGGTGTCACTTTTTGTGTATAAATCTTTAACTTTATCCCACAAATCGTAGCATTTTAATCTTTCCTCAAGGGTTGGAAGTTCAGACTCTTGGGCAGCTGTTAGATGGTTGGGAAAAACATTGGATTGTAAGTATTTTTGGGTTAAATCATCGATTACGACACTGCCTTCATAACCTTTAATGGTTACCAGGCGCTGCCCCCACCATGAAATCGTTACAGTTGCATCGTTCAGCATCGTATCGATCTCTGACACAATCTGAGAGGCTTGAAGTGAATTTAGTTTAGCTTGTAATGTCATAGTATTTTCTCCAGCACAATTATATCAAAATTATAGTAACAAAGCAATTGTGTTATAGTTAAAAAATTAATTAACTCTTATTTTCCCATCAAACGAGCCTGAAGTTATAAAAAATATTTTGAAAAAAGAGGCCTTACCGACATGATGGTCCGCTTTGAATAGCAAAATCAGCTAAAGCCATTGAAATAGAAAGAGTTATAAATTTTGAATAGGTTCGAGCTTGAACTTGCAATCAGCGGATGATAGATATTTTATCCTCCAACCAGATAAAATGTAGCCCTTACAAAGGGGATGCGGTTATGGTGATGTTGGCTTCAGCGGCGGGGAGTATCCTCAGCAATTGTTATTATTTATATAATCCCACAGATTCTTGGAATTTGTTCAAGCGCGCAGATCATCCTGCCAGTCAGCGAGAGGCGGTAGAATGCCTCATGTTTGGAATATTAAAGGCAACCGCAGCCTTTTCCATCTATTCAGCCCTATATGTTGCCCAGACGCGCCTAGAGAGGTGGGAGCTGAAAGGAATAGCGTTTGCCTCTGCCTTCTGCGTTTATCCTTTAGCTACTATTGATTTCCAACTCATTCGCGGGCTGTATGAAGTTTACACTGCTTTATTTGTGATGCATGCGAAAAATGAGCAGGAAATGGATAAAATCCATGGCAAAATTATAGAACAGGTGAAAGGCGAGGGATATCGATTCTATAATTTTTGGGAAAGATCTTTGTATGGGAAGAGTTGCCCACCTGAAACACTTAAGAGATGGGGCGACCTTACAGAAATTGTAGGAAAAACCCCCGAAGTAAGGCAGGTGGTCCAACGAATGAAACCACTGATCCTACAATCAGGGGAACTGTATAACCAAGGGTTTAATAAGTTTTGCGTTAGCTTGGCAATAGAAATAGTCGTAAACAACTTGACAACCCGTCTTCCACAGCTTTTTTGGTTAGATCGAAAGATGGTAGATTTTTCAAGATGTTTAGCCACCCGCCTTGTCTAGCTCGGCATACAGAAGGAATTATGTAAATTATGGCAATATTAGCTGCAGCAGTAGGCAATATCGTGAAGAACACCTACCTCTTAATCAATCCAACAGATTCTTGGAATTTCGTGAAAACCTATCGCACTCCCCAAGGTCAAAATCCGCCTGTGGTATGGGTAGCTGACCCACTTCCTACAAGAGAGAAAGTAGTGAAGGGGTTGGTGCTAGGCATCATCATGGCAGGCGCTGTTTTATCCACACCTAAAGTTCTCAACGTGATCGATACTCACCTCAAGAGAGCTGACCTGAAAGATAGGGCATTGGGACTCGTATCTTTTCTGCATCTCTTGTTAACAGTGGGGGCAGCGGGCAATATCCTAAAGAACTCCTATCTTTTAATTAATCCAACAGATTCCTGGAATTACGTGACCACTTACCACAGCGCTCCACAAGCTCCAACTCCTCCTGTGGTACGGGTTCCTGACCCTCTTCCTGCAAAAAAGGAAGTAGTGGAGCGTTTGATTCTAGGGATCATCAAGGTGATAGCTGCTTTCTCTATCTATACAGTCCTTTATATGGCTGATACTTATCTCAAGAGGTCAGACCTGAAAGCCCTGGCATCGGTATGCACCTTCTGCGTGTATCCCTTTGCTACTCTTGACTACAACTTCTTCCGAGGACTTCATACGATGTACAATGGCCTACTTTACAGCGCCGAAGGCGTAAATGAACTAAAGCAAATTCAGAATCAAGCCTTAACCCAAGCGCAACGAGAAGGACATTACATCCCCCAAAATCTCAAATGGCTTTCCCCTCAAGCGCGGAAGAGGTTTGACGATATTTTCAAAGAGTTATTTGCAAAACATGATAAGACCTCAATCGATACTGCCTTTAAAACGGCCAATGAATTTTACTTTTATGGAGGTATTAGATCTGCCATTAACGGCATAGGAGGGGTATTATTCTATGAGTATTGCGATCGGACCAAGTATTCTTATTCGCGTTTAAAGCAGCGCCTATTCTGGCTAGATCGAAAGATGGTGGATGTTTCCAAATGGGTAGCTTCTCATGTGGTTTAGCTTAGTAGGGGCAAGCTGTCGTTGTAAGTTCAATTTTCAAAGAGCCAATTCCTCGAGAAGGTTCTCAAGGGATTGGCTTTCAAGATTTAGGCTTTAATGGCTTTGAGCTCTTGAAGTTTTTCTTCTGCTTTTTTCAATAAATTCAATCCCTCTTGCTCTGAAAGATTGTTTTTTTGAAGAATCTCTTTAAAGGCTGCGCTGGTTTTAATATCAGGTACACTGTAGGGCGTCTGATCGTTTTGACGTGATTCAGCCAGCTTCTTCAGCTGGTTGATCATGTCTTGGTTGATCTGATGGAATTTTTCGATGAGTTCATCAAAGCTGGTTTCGCGAATTTTACTCATCAGTTCATCTTTAGTCTGTGGACGGCTATCTTGGTCGATGGCTGCATTGACGATGCTAGAATTAGGGGATAGGGCTTCTGTCATAATAAACTCCTGATTTTAATGGATCTTTTAAATTAAAGACCGGTGAAACTATAAACACAGGCGTTGTTTTTTCGTCTATGCAAATCGTTTGTTTACGTTTTCTAATTTCTAACCTGGTAATTTCCTCGGATGATCCACTTGTACGAGGTGAGTTCTTTGAGTCCCACAGGCCCCCTTGCATGAACTTTTTGGGTGCTGACAGCGACTTCAGCCCCCATCCCAAACTCACCCCCGTCGGTAAAACGGGTGGAGGCATTAACGTAGACAGCAGCCGAGTCAACACTTCGAATGAAAAGCTCTCCATTTTGCGAGCTTTCTGTCAGGATGCCGTCGCTATGACCTGTGCTATGCAGAGCAATATGCTCAAGGACTTCTGAGATATTTTTGACGATTTTGATCCCAAGGACAAGGCTTAGCCACTCTGTATCCCAGTCACCCGGCTTTGCAAGCTGACAAGAGGTGTCTTGAGTCCATTTCGCTGCTTGAGGGTCTAGCCGAAATGAGACTCCTTGTAGGCTGAGCCTTTTAATGACTTCTGGAATGAAGGTAGGGGCGATGGCCGTGTGAACCAATAAAGTGTCTAGCGCATTGCAAACGGTGCACCTTTGCGTTTTTGCATTCAAGATCACTTCCAAAGAACGTTTTAAGTCAGCGCTTTCATCAACAAAAAGGTGGCAGATGCCGATGCCTCCTGTCATCAGGGGGATCGTACTGTGCTCACGACAAAATTGCTGAAGAGAAGCTCCGCCGCGGGGAACAATCAGATCGATGTGCTCATGCAGCTGTAAAAGCTCTTGGATCGCCAAGCGATCTGTCTGCAGCATCAATTGAACAGCCTCGCGAGGGAGCTCAGCTACAGCGAGGGCATTTTGGATGATCCCCACCAAAACTTGATTAGTCTGGGAAGTCTCTTTCCCTCCTCTTAAAATCACTGAGTTGCCAGATTTGATCGTCAAGGCACTAATGTCAAGAGTGACGTTGGGCCGTGATTCATAAATCACACCTAAAACCCCGATGGGTGTTCGGCATTTTGCAATTTGGAGTTGGTTGGGAAGCGTTCTCTCTTCTAAAAGCTCGCCTACAGGGTCGGGCAGCTGGACGATGTGATGGATGTCGTGAAGGATGCCTGGAAGGCGGTTTTCTAAAGAGAGCCGCTCTAATAAGGCATCACTGAGGCCACTTTCTTTTGCAAGTTGGAGATCTTGCCAATTGGCTTGCAAGATCTCGCTATGTGCCTTTTGCAAATGCTCCGTTAGAGCTTGCAGGGCTCGGTTTTTTTGCTCGGTCGTGGCAGTCGCCATCAGAGCTGCAGCTTTCTTCGCTTGAATTGCCAAATTTTTTACAGTGGTATTCATCTTAATGTCTCCTCTAAAAATACGGTTCCAATTTTTTCTCCCTTGGCAAGATCTGTTAAAACATGAGGCCTCGAAGAGGAGGATATCCAGGTTCGTATTCCGGATTTTGAGGCCATTTGTGCAGCCTCAATTTTCGTTGTCATTCCTCCTGTTCCCAACCCTGTGAAAGACTCTCCCGCCAGCGCAAAGACTGCTTCATCGATATGTTCAATGGTGGAAATCAACTCTGCATGGGAGCTGAGCCGAGGGTCGGCAGTATAAAGGCCTTCCTGGTCGGTGAGAAGAATCAGCGCGTCTGCGTAAGTGAGCTGGGCAACAAGGGCCGCTAAGGTATCGTTGTTTCCAATCTGGACTTCCTGGGTTGCAACGGCATCATTTTCGTTGATGATGGGAATAATCCCATGCTGCAATAGGCCAGAGAGGGTCTCTTGAGTGATTTCTCGTTTGGAAGGAGAAAAGTCCTCTTTGGTTAGAAGTATTTGTGCAATTTGAAGATCAAATAGCGAAAATAATTCAGCCCAGACTTGCATGAGCTTGACCTGGCCGATCGAAGCGCAGATGAGCTTGGAAGCTAGTTCTTGGTTTCTTAAGAGCGCCCTTCCTGTGGCAACAGCCCCAGAGCTAACTAAGGTGATCTGGATGCCTTGATGGGACAATTCTGCAATTTGCTGAACAAGACCAAGCATAAAACGTCGGGATAAGTCTTGAGTCCCCTGTGTCAGAGTACTAGTCCCGACTTTGACAATCATTTTTTTCATGGATTTCATAAATCAATCCGAGTAATAAATTTTTTTAATTTAAATCATTGAGTTATCAATTCAGTTAAAAAACAGAATTGACAAAACGCACTCTAATTAAATTTAGAGAGGCAAAAAAACGGATTTAATAGGGAATAGATTAACCCCTGGGGGGAGGAGGACTGATAAACTGGCAATAAGACGTTGTAAAAAACATTTTTTCCATATTTACCTTCCACAGCCTAGCAGCGCTACTGCTAGTTGTCATTGATGGTAACCATTGTATAGAAACAGACCATTTCCGACTAATTCTTTTTAAGTATTTGAAATTTAAGGGGTCTGAATGCTAGAATTCCTTCAAAATCGTTCTTTAAAGGAGAAGTGATGAGTCGCACAACTGAGAGGGATAGGCCTCCTTTCATTATTTTTTTGGACATTGATGGGGTGATTTATAATACACCCGATCAGGACGGCGTTTTCAAGAAGACTGCTGAATTATTCCCAAATGAAGAGAGGCCCTATAATAACAGGCTATGTAGTATTGCTGCCTCCTATTTTTTCAATAAAGAAGCTTTACAAAATCTTGATTATATCATTAATGAGATGGAGAAAATTGCACAGGTCGGAATTGTGATTTCTTCGAGTTGGCGTGAAAACCGTACTGTTGAAGATCTTAAAAATACAATTTTTGGCATACATAATTTTGCAAGATATATTATCGATAAAACGCCCGAAAGTCTGCCTGAGAAAGACATCGCTCTTTATTGCCCCTCAGAAAGGCATTTAGAGAAATACAGCTCACGGTGCCGTGCTTCACAGATTCAATATTGGCTAAAGCAATACCCTGAGATTACTAACTTTGCAGTTCTTGATGATGATGAGTACCATCACCTAGCCGAGTGTTTTGCAGAGAAATTTTTTCAAACAAAAGTTCGCAGTTTGCTAACTCAAGAAATTGCTGAAAACATTGTGCAGCAAGCCTTAAGCCTTGAGTCGGTCAAATTTTAATTCTATGATGTAGGCTTAAGCTTATGAACAGAAAATTATTAGCGATTAAGACAAAAATTGTGCCGATCTTAAAAAAACACGAGGTGAAAAGAGCCTCTGTTTTTGGTTCATTTGCACGTGGTGAAGCCAAGAAAAAAAGTGATGTTGATTTGTTAATTGAGTATAAAGGAAAACACAAAAGCCTTTGGGATTTAGTGGAGTTAAAACTTGAGTTGGAAGAGGTGCTTAAACGAACGGTTGATATTCTCACTTATAAATCGATTTACTGGAGGCTTCGAGAGCGCATTCTCGCTGAGCAAGTCGTTATTTTGTGAAAAAAGATCCTGAAGAAATAATAGAATCTTAGTAGATCCCAGGCAGCTATATTCCAGTCATTTGCGGAAAATAGATGCAAAAAAACAGCGAGAACTCTTAAAATAAGGGTATAAGTGGGTCGGGACTACCCTACCGGCGTCTTAAGCCTCAAGGATTACCTTGGGGCCTTTCGCTTTTATCCGATCCTATATTCTTAATTGCATATTGTATAAATTTGCATAGACGCCATTTAGGGCGATTAACTCTTCATGCGTTCCTTGTTCATCAATTCCGTTATCGGTTAATACAATAATTCTTTGGGCGTTTCTGACTGTTGACAAACGATGGGCAATAACAAGTGTGGTCCGGTTAAGGATGAGCTTCTCCAATGATTCTTGCACGGCTTTTTCACTTTCATTGTCCAGCGCGCTTGTCGCCTCATCAAAAATGATAATAGGGGGATCTTTCAAAAAAACGCGTGCCACGCTTAAGCGTTGCTTTTGCCCACCAGATAACTTTACGCCCCGTTGACCAATATCTGTAGCATACCCATGTGGCAGCGCCATGATAAAATCATGGGCATTGGCCTTTTTAGCGGCTGTAATAATTTCCTCATCACTTGCACCGGGTTTGCCGTAGCGGATATTGTCCAAAACGGTTCCTGCAAACAGATAGACATCTTGTTGGACAAGGCCTATATGTTTTCTTAACGAGCGCAAACGAAGTCCATTAATATTTTTGCCGTCCAGCAGTATTTCGCCCTTGCTGACTTCGTAGAACCTAGGAATTAAAGAGCATAGCGTTGTTTTTCCAACGCCTGAAGGCCCCACCAAAGCAACATATTCTCCGACTTTTATATTCAGAGAGAGATTCTTTAGGACATGGTCATAACCTTCTTTATATTTAAAGCTTACATTTTTAAATTCGATATTTCCTCGAGTCTCTGTCAGCTCAGTGGCATCTGCTGAGTCTTGTATATCAGGCTCTACCTCTAAAATTTCCATAAACCGGTTAAAACCTGTAATTCCTTCCTGGTATAGCCGGGTAAAATTGCCTAACCTTCGTACGGGTTCGATGAGAATAACACTATAAAGTAGAAATGTTATTAAATCGGCCAAATCTAGTGATCCTTTTACAATACTAACTGCCCCAAAGATGACAACAGTAATGGTCATGAGTTGCGTGAGCGTAATTAAACCTTCGTAAAAATAAGCTTCGCTTTTATAACCCGCTCTTCTGCTTTCAAGAAAACGGTTGTTTTCATAGGAGAATTTCTTTTTTTCAATCTCTTCATTTGTAAATGACTGGACGACTCTGATTCCTGAAAGGGTGTCTTCAACTTGCGCATTAATATCACCGATTCTGTCTCTACTGTTCCTTAAAGCCGTGTGCATTTTCTTGCTAAAATAAAACCCATAGATCCCCATGATGGGCAAAAAAAGAAGAGCGATGAGGGCGAGCTTAACATTGATGTTCATTAAGATGACAAACGCACCGATAAAATTCAGTAATGAGATGACAATGTCTTCAGGACCATGATGATACAATTCAGCAAGATCAAATGAATCGTTTGAAATACGAGTCATAAGCTGGCCTGTTCTATGTTCGTCATAAAACTTGAAAGATAGCTTTTGATAGTGTTCGAATAGTTCATTGCGCATATCTCTTTCCATGAGAGCTCCCATCATGTGTCCTCGATAATCGATGAACGCGTGACACGCGACATAAACGGCAATCAAAGCCAGCAGAAAGCCCCCCATCATGTAGATTTGGCTGAGCATATCAGGGGTATGAGCTTCTAAATTTTTGGTGATGAACCTTATGCATAGGGGAATGGCCAGTGTAATAGCCGATACAATTAATGCACATGCCAGGTCCTTACAAAACAATCCCAAATAGGGTTTGTAATACGACAAAAACTTCTTACTTCGTGAATTCACACAGCTTCTCCTCGAATATCCACATAATTTTTGCCATCCGCGGCAGTATGCCGGAATTTCCGGACAACTGCCTATTGGACATGATTCAGCAGGCCCTTCTTTTGAAGAGCCTTACGTTTGGTAGTCCATTCCCACCATGCAGTAGGCTCACCAGTAGACGCTTCATGAATGATTGCCGCAAATACATCCCATACACAAGGGTCTTGTTTTGTTTGTGTACGCTTTTCTAGTTCATGAAATAAGGCGGTTGGATCCCTATTTGACAGTTCCTCTACAGAATGAATGTTTAAAAGATGTAAATCTTCAAGGGTCGCTTTCCCTACATTTTTTAAATCGCTGAGTTGTTTCATTGACTCTCTATTAGGGCTACGGCGCATTTTGCCTCCTTTAAAGATCTTAGACAGGGTATCAGAAAATGCGTTTTACTCGAATGTATTTTAAGGCTTATTCTTTGGTGCACCTCCTCCTTGCACCGCGGTTAGACACTGTGGTGGCAATCTTTCAGGTTCAATTACTGCTAGGGTTTTGCACCAGTTGTAAGAAATATCCTGGGTCATTGGTGTGGTCATAGGGAGAGGGTTTCCCACTGTAAAAAGGAAGGACTTGCTCCCCTGCCAAAAATTTCGCAAACCACTCCCAGACTTGTTGGCATTGCGGAGTAACATCCCCATCTTCATCGAAAGCGATTTTAGTCGCTTTCGGTAAAAGGGCCAAACGTTCAAAAGTCACCGGCTGCCCATTTTGCAATGCAGAAAAAGCATTTACAGCTTTAAAGTGGTCATTCCACGGCGGATCAAATAGCGGCGGTTCAAATAAGAACCACTCATTCACAAGAGGGGGAATTTTTGTCAAAATCAGAACGCGGGCCTTGTCATCCAAGCTGCACTTATAAACAAAAAAGAAAGCGGGGGTGTTAAGACCTGTCAACATGTAGGAGATCTTATAATTTTTCAGAAATCTCGCATGAGCTAAAACGAAGGGTGCGCATTGAACGCTATGATGAGGCGTATAAATGATGGGCCACTGCTGGGGATAATCTCCCAGCAGTCCGCTCCAGTAGTTAGTGGTTCCTGGGGGAAATCGGGTATTTTCATAAGAGAAGACGGTTCTCTGAACATAGTGAGGGACATGGATTTCTGTAGGGTTCAGGCGTGCGTTATGGCCTAGGGTTGTGTTCATCAATTTTAAAAGCGATGCTGGAAGCAGGCTTTCCAGGGCCTGTAAGCGAAACTCAAAAGCGGCCCTCCAGCAGAAATTTGTTGCCCACGTACAAGTCAGCCTAAAATTGTTTAGGTCTTGAACCTTACCTTCTACGAGTTTCAAAATCTTAAAAAGCAGTTCTGTTGGAAGATCATGAAAGGGGGCAGGAGCTGTAATTGTACGTCTTGCAATATCTAGGGATTTGGGTTGTTTTCTTAGAGGAATTCTATAGCCTGTATTTTCGATTTCATTAGCTAGACTCAAACTCCTAAAAAAGATCATCGCCCCATACGCAGCCAAGGTAACCACGAGGGGATGACTTCTATAGAAAATTGCTCTGAAAATGCCATAGATAACTCTCATGGAATAATGAACCAACAACCAGGCCGTCAAAGGAATGCTCCAAGAGATGAGACGATGCCGAATCTCAAGACCTTGCTGTGCTAGGATTAGGCGTGCTACAAAAGAGGTCTTACATGCTTCCTCGCGGCTGATAATAAATAAATGGCCTTCCTCCCATTGAAAGAACTGCGGCCGTTTAATCATCGGGGAAAGCAGGCATGAAACGGCGTCGTACCCCACCCCCTTTCCTAACATGACTGTACGGTTCCAATGTAGACCACTCACAATATCCTCATAAAATCTTCGATCCCAATCTTTATGTTGCTTGGGTTTGGATTGGATGGCGCTGCTGGGTAAAACTGTTTTTCAATGTACTGCCATTGCACGGTAAGCGTTAAGACTAAACTTAAACTTGATATTCAAGCAAGTTCGATCTTATTTATCTTCAGTGTAATGAGCTGGTTAGAAAGTTGGGGCAGGTAGGACTTGAACCTACGACCAGCGGGTTATGAGTCCGCTGCTCTAACCACCTGAGCTACTGCCCCTTTGAAGGTGGGTATCATAACGGATGGGAGAAGAGTAGGCAATGTAAAATTTTTTTTGGATTATATAGGGGACTCAGCTATAGAGACGAATAGGGGCCTTGTGGCCCTTAGGAGAGCTATGTATCGAAGCTGGGTTATTCTAGGGCTATGGGCATTGAGCTTGGGAGCGGAAGACATCGCCAAGATCGATCCTGAGCTTTCGGCAATTAAGAGAGGCGAGAGTTTGCCAGTCGATACATTTGAGCATGCGACTGATCCGTACCTTGAAGGGTATATCCAGTCGCTGATTGATGTTAACTATTACGAATACAGTGTCGTCGTTGTTGTCAAAGACCATAAGGTCATTCTCTATAATCTGCCCAACAATGATCTGATTGCGAAGAGTATTATATCTTACGTGCAAGATCTGCCAGGGGTGGTTTCGGTTCAGGCAAAGAAAGAACAGACAAAAGAAGAGTCCAAGCACAAGGCGCAATATACGGAAGCTCCTAGGGTATCGGGAGTGTGGTTTCCGCAGTCAACGGTGCTATTTCTTCCGCTGATCGCTGATCCTAGAGAGCCGGTTTACTCGGTGAACTGGCGAATGGGGGATAAGGCGATGGGTCGAAAAGCCGTTGCTGTCTCATTGGGAGATGATTTCCCCATTTTTCGATGGCACGATGTGGGAGGCTGGCATGGTGATCTCCAGATTGGGATTCAGGCGGGGGTATGGGCGGTTTTTAATTTTAGTCATGTGCCCCATCGTAAACACAATGCCTGTCAATTGATGAACACAGACTATTTGGTGGGAATTCCCGTGTCGTATGCTTTTGACAAATGGTCATTTCGAGCAAGGGTTTACCATATCTCTGGGCATTTGGGGGATGAGTGTCTTGTGGATCGGCACTGGATGGTCAAAAAAAGAAAAAACCCGAGTTTTGAGGCTTTTGATTGGATTTGGGCGTATCAATTCTCCAGCAATCTTCGCTTGTATGCAGGGCCAGGGGTTGTCTTTGCAAGCGATGACAGCTTCAAGTTAAAGCCTCTTTATGCGATCTGGGGGATGGAAATTCGGCTATTTGGACAGAAGCTGAACTACCACCGGCTGTATGGAACGCCTTTTTTTGCAGCTAATATGGAGAACTGGCAGCAGCATGGATGGGATTTAGATTGTACCTTCAAGCTGGGGTATGAGTTCAGTAAGTTGCAAGGGGTGGGAAGAAAGATGCGGCTGTATGTGCAGTACCACCAAGGATTTTCCTACGAAGGTCAGTTCTTTAATGAAAGAGTCAGGTACGGAGAGGTCGGGTTCTCCTGGGGTTTTTAAACTGCGAAACCGTCTTCGTAGATGGGGCCATTTGGTCCTATCTTGAGTGTTCCACTGAAATACTGTTTGTAAATCTGAAGTCCTTGAGAGGCATTTTGGATGCAGTAAAAGCAGTTGCTGACCCATTCAGAGCCTAGATTAGTTCCCGTTTCGAGGTTGCAGCGGAATCGAGATGAGATTTTCATTTTCCAGTACTGGGGAGAGCCAAAGAGAAGAACAGGAGTTGGAAAAGCAGATCCCACTTTACGACGCACTTCTTCGAGGGCATATTCAAAATCTGTGCCAATCCCTCCCATGAGAAAGATGGGGAAGTCTAAGTTAAACTCAGCTTGTCTTTCAACGAGTTTGTCAAGGCGGTAGGTCATCTTAGCATCGACGTAAGGGTTTTGTTTTTGTTCGTTGACAACGGTCCCTTTTTTTCCACGAAAATCCATGATATTTGCGCAAGAGAGAATGCCTAAATTTTTGGCAACGCGATTGCCAAGGCTCATAGAACCGGGGCCTCCGCCGGTGACAAGGGCAAGAGGGGTGTCAGGATTAAGAAGGGGGTGGTGCATTTCTTGAGAGAGGGCTTGGATGCCTTGGAGAAGATTTGTGAGCTCTTGTTCGAATGTTCCTTCGATGAGGTTAGAGCCGTAGATACCGAAAAGAGTGGCTTTGAGGAAGGTCTCATGAGCTTCCGGAGGAACAAACATGCCGGAGTCTTTGCCGGGTTTGGGAAGGTATTGGAGGATTTTTTGGTTGGTTTCATCGACCCAGAAAGCGGGGATTCCAAATTTAGCCAGATCGAGTAAAAGGGAGCGGTCTTCGTGGGAAAAAAAGTCACCAAATGTGCGGGAGGGGTATTTGAAGTAGATGCCCTTGAGATTGCGATGGATCTGATCATTCAGCAGCATTTGTTTCAAAAGCGGAGAAGGGAAGTAGCGTGAAAGAAGGATGCCCTCGCTGGTGATGAGTCCGTCTTCAATGGCCTTGAGGAAGGGAAAGGCTGGCTGTTGGTGGATGTAGTGCTCAACGGCAACAGCTTGACGAGAGGGGTCAATGACGCCAGGGAAATCGGTCATGCGAGGCTCTCTGGCAATCCAGTCAGAGGGTGTCAAGTTGAGAAGTTGCTCTCCTTTGACGACGAAGACGGAGGCGAGCTGATGCAGCGGCGCGGGAGCTGTATTGAAGGCGTTAAAGAGGGCTTTGGGATCTTCCAAGCAGCTTTGAAGCTGATCGCGGTCGGCAAAAAAGACGTGTTCGCGGTGGGGCTCAAGGGTGTAAAACTCGAGAGGGATATCGCAGAGTTCTCGCGTTGAAGAGCCAAAGAGCTCGTAGATGTCACCTGAGGCTTGTGTATCGGGCTGCAAGATGGAAGCGGTCGTGTGCTGGATGCCCGGAGGGAGAAGCTCAGAGACGACCCGTCCGAAGACGGTCCGGATATGAAGCGGAAGGGTTCGAACCAGGAGGATCTCTCCAGGGGAGACAAGGCGGGGAGCGCCGCTTTTCCAGAGTTGGTGGAGCTGGAGGAGGCTCCTTGTCTGCAGATGGGGATGGTGGAGAGCTTTGGCAAGGGTGGGAAGAAAAGGTAAGATGGTATCATCATAGACGACAGCGCCTTCTTGCAAGGCGAGGAAGGCGACGGTTCTTCCGTCTTTTTTTTCAAGGATGAGATCGTTGCTGCCTTGAAGTCCTCCCAAAGAGAGCAGGGGAGAGCCGTTTCTATCGGATCTTCCGAACATGCGGTAGAGATACTCGGGGTCGCGAACCCTTCTGCGATCATCGGCTGCAAACAGTTTGCCGATGTAGGCTCCAGGTTGTAGCAAGGGGAGCATAGCTTTTGCAAGGGGGCCTAGAGCTTCGATCTGGAGTGTGATCTTGGCGCGATGGGTGACAGCGTCGAGGTCGAGGGTTTTGACGATCGCGTTGAGGCCAAGCTGGGCCAGAGTGCTTTTAAAGTTGAAGGTGACGAGGGAGGAATCGATTTTAAAGCCGATGAAGGCGGAGGAGATGTCGTTGATTTCAACTGTAGCGAGGGTTTCTGTGGGAGAAATAGGTTGAAGTGAGGTGAGGGCACCATCGGGCGTGATGAGGTCGTAGGGGGCTGAAAAAAGGTAGCTCTCCATAAAGGCGTATCGTAGGGGAGAGGGCTCAACTTGTCAAATGCTTACAAGAGTCTCGACAGTGTCTGAAGGTCCTGAGTATCAAAAGGTGATTGTTCTTGAGCATCGGTTTTTTGGTATTCCTCTATAGCTTGAATGATGGTCGTTCCGAGAGAGGTTACTGTTTTGCCATCTGCTGTTGTTAGTTCTATATTATTTCGTATACCGATATTTGGAGTGTTGATCAACTGTTTAAATGTTTCCAAATGAGCAGGGATTTTTTGACTTTCTGTATTTTTCCACTTAAGAATATAACTGAGATTCTGACAGCAGACGTGCAGTTCAAGTTGTTTAAGTGAGCGGGGCTTTAAGGGATCGCCCAGATCATTTTCAACAATCGCAGAAAACGCTCCTCGAACTTGGGAAGAAAATGCATATGTAGCTAGGCGAGTCGTGATTGCGGCGATACCTAAACCCAGCGCAAATCGGGGAAATGGAGCGATCAATCCTACTCTTGCAACATTTTCTGCAATCAGAGTGAATGTATTCCCATTTTGAGGCCCCCGCATGAAGTCGGTGTCCCCATTATGGGCCACCTTGCATGCCACGGAAGTTCCCCAATAGGTTAGTTTTGGAAGAGGGCAAGGAAGTGCATTCGCAAGCATATTGCCCCACCATATCAGACGCTGTGCAAAATTCATATTTCGCTCGTCGAGCCAAATAGTAGTATGGCATAGGGCATGAGCCCCCCTTGCAATTTTGGTCAAAGAATCTAGACTCATTTAGTGCCTCCCTTAGTTGGAAGGAGTGTAGCACAAATCTGATTAAAATTCTGCTTATCAAAGGCGTTGTTGCATAAATCGACTTAACTTATTGATGTTTAGTATGTTGAATTAAATGCGCCATTTCCTCAACCTGTTAAATATCAAGCGATTAAGTTGATTTATGCAACAACGTTCTTATCAAAACTGTTTAACCCTTTTCAGAAGATCTCTCGACGTCGATAAAGGACTCATCGAGGGCTCCTTGAATCCAGGTGGGATTAAATCCGTACTTATCAAGGTCTTGAGTCAGAGACATCAGTAAATTCTGGGCTTTTTCTTTGGTTTCTGACTTTGAAAGATTTTTTGTTAGGCAGAGTATTTGAACGGGAGTGCGCCAACTGTTGAGAAATTTTATCGCAAAGTTTTTCATTTTTTGTTTGTCATTGAAATCAAAGGGTTGTTCAACAAAATCGACTAGGGTGACAGTTCCATTATCATCGGCACGGAGATTGCTAAAAGCCAGATCGATAAGGACGCGGTTTTGGAACGATTTTTTAAATAAAGCGGAGACTTGTTCAATGTGGTCAGGACGGCTCAAATCGATTGCGTGGGGGATTTTTTTAACGATAAAAAAACGATCTTCAAGCGCCGTCTTCAGGTTGTAAATCGTCGCAACAGGAATTCCAAGTCGCTGCACCGCGTTATAGTTATCAATGGAGTTTTGCATATATTCAGATAGCTCAGGAGTAAATTTTGTCCGGCCTTGAAAATGGATTCCGTGATAGGCCTTTAATAGAAGTTGATCATTAGGCACGTCCGGGATCAAGGTTAAGTCTGCTTTAACAGAGTAAGAATTCATGAAGGAACCCGCTGCAAAGAAATTGAGAGCAACGGTTAATCCTAGAATGTTTAGCCCTTGTGCTTTTTCGAGTTTGGAAAATAATTGTTCATAAGGGGATTGACGCTGCAGATGTATATTTACTGCGTGGGCTGTTCTTGCTCCTTTTTGATTATTCTTTGTGGGGGCTAAGGGAGGAGTGAAAATTGCAGGTTGGGAATCTGTTACAGATAAATCTCCAGCAACTGGAACAGCACCAACAGTAGAAAGAACATGTTTTTTGGGTTTTTTCGTAGGAGATTCTTCTGATAGGGAAGATAACCAAGAAAAGGTTCTTTTCACAGGTGTTAAAGGGGAGCTTTGAGTTTCCTTCGCATGGTTTTTAAAGAGTTCTTGGGTTTTTTCATCTTCAAAATTCTGTGCCAATGCCTCTATGTCTTGGAAGAGCGGCAAGGGTTTTGAAGAAGTTTTAGGTTGAGAAATTGTGTTAAGATTTTGAGCAGTTGGTGTATTCAGAATACGTGATGTTGTCATAAAATTCTCCTTTTTTTGCTATGTATTCTAACTTTTTTATTTTTTATTAAAAACTAAAAAATATAGTTTATTTTATAAATAACATTATATTAATTTAATATTTTATTGATTGTAAAAAACATGTTTCAGTCATTAAAGCTCAGTGGGTTGGGGTTTTTTCTGGGTTTACATAAAGTTCTTTTCATGTTAAGATATTTTTCCATGTCAACCGTTACATTGTTTTTTATTGGGGGCGTCCTTGAGCCCTCTCGGCCTTTAGTCAGTTGTGGGCAAGAGGATCGCTGTGATGAGCCCCGTTTTCCGAAGCCGGTCACAAACACGAGTGTCCATACGTTAGATATTTGGGAAAAAATGAGAGACCATTTTGAAGAGAGGGTCGATCAAAAGTGTTTGAATTTTTGGACACAGCGCATTGTTATCCACTCTGCGGCAACTCCCTCAATATGTTCAGTCTCTTTTTGTCCTTCTAACCTTGCATCCAACTCAACTTGGTTCGTTCAAAAAGACAAAGTCGAGCCTCCTCTGGAGGGGTTTTATGCCCCCTATCTTTCGGAAAGTGATCAGAAAAAATGGAAATGTATCGACGGTTTGCCAAGGCTTGATCAGATTAATAATCTAGCAGAGATCGACAGGTCTATTGAAGGTCTTGAATTGACAATTCGTTCAGAATTGCGCACGCTTCTGGCTTACTTTTTACAAGACCCCCTTTCTATCATGGCAGGGTTTACCTACAAGGTTAATCAAGCGGGAGAGCGTGAGACTAGGTTTTGGTACAAACAAACCTAATTCCTGCATATTGTGACATTGTGTTATGCTCCCTTCTTTATGAAAAAACGATTTGTGGGTACGCATGATGGGACATTTCATGCCGATGAGGTGACGGCATGTGCTCTGCTATGGGCATTCGATCTGATTGATCCGGATAAGATTATCCGGACGAGGGATTTGGCTGCGCTGGATGAGTGCGAATATGTGTGTGATGTCGGGGGCATTTACGACTCTGCTATAAAACGATTCGATCATCACCAGGTGGGCTACCAAGGAGACTTAAGTAGTGCGGGAATGCTCAATCTCTATCTCAAAGAGCAGGGGCTCATCAATGAAAAACTGTACGATATGTTGAACCGGTCGTTGATTTGGGGTGTCGATGCTCATGACAACGGAAGAGTGACAATTGAGCCGGGAGTTTGTACATTTTCGCAAGTCATCACGAATTTTTCTCCGCCTGACTATGAAGCGCCACCCGAGGTGACAAATGAGGCGTTCTTTGAGGCACTAGAATTTGCTCATGGCCATTTGAAGAGATTGTTAGAGAGATATCATTATGTCGAAGATTGCCGGGAGCTGGTTTCTCAGGCGATGAAGCAGGGGCAAGGAGTTCTCATTTTTGGAAAACCGATGCCATGGATGGATCTCTTTTTTGACATGGGAGGAGAGCGGCACCCAGCGCAGTTCGTCATCATGCCTTCAGGGACGCATTGGAAACTGAGAGGCATTCCTCCAAATTCGAAAGACCGCATGAGAGTACGAAAACCCCTGCCAGAGGCATGGGCAGGACTCATGGATGGTGATCTTAAGAGGGTCACCGGAATTTCAGGGGCTATTTTTTGTCATAAGGGAAGGTTTATTTCTGTATGGGAGACGAAGGAAGATGCTTTGAAGGCGTTGGACATCATACTGAGGAAAAATGTATGACAACGATTTTTGGAAAAATCATTCGAGGTGAGCTGCCGTGTGAAAAGGTATTCGAAAATGAGAGGATTTTGGCGATCAAGGATATTCATCCCGCAGCTCCTGTTCATCTCTTAATCATGCCGAAAAAGGAAATCAAAAATCTTCAGTCGTTGCGATTAGAGGATCTGCCGCTCATCGGAGAGATCATGCAGGTGGCTCAAAAGTTGGCAGAAGAGTTCGAGGTTGAAGACGGCTACCGGCTCTTGACGAACAATGGTGAAGAGGCGGGTCAGACGGTTTTTCATCTCCATTTCCACCTTATGGGTGGCCGTAGGCTGTCGCATCTTTAAGGTAGATAGGAAGTCGCAAGCGTTAAAAAATCTGCAGGGTTCAATAATGGGTAATAAAAGTATATTTGCGCCACTTTTCCTTAATAGCTTCAGTTTCATCAGCGCAGAGGCGTTACACGCAAGGAAGAGACGCAGAGGGCGCAGAGAAGATACAATTAGAAATTTGCCTGCTCTTTTCCCCCTTTTATCCAATTTTTCTCTGCGCCCTCTGCGTCTCTTCCTTGCGTGTAACGTCTCTGCGCTGATGAAATTCTCTCTTTTCCTTTCCTCATGTCTCCTGCCGCTCTCTCTTTTCGGGGATGAGCAGGCTGCGGTGCGGCGTGTCTATTCCCATCTTTTTGTTCGCGATCCGAGATCTGCTGTCAAAGAGGCAGAGCAGTTCTTAAAAGACTACCCTGCGTCGCAAGAGTTGAGATTAGCTTACTTGCAGGCGCTAGCTGAGAAAGGAGATGAGACAGAGGCGCTTCAGGAGTGGGAAAAGGGGAAAGAGGAATTCCAAAAAAACCGGCATGCGCTAGAGATTCTCGCCTGGGGGGTGCTCAGTAATGGAGGCGTTTCTTCTCAGGTTAATATTCACTTAAGTGCATTGGTCGGTGCGGCTTTGACAAGAGATGTTCGCGCAGTTCCCATGTTGGTCCAGGCGATGCGAGAGACTCAAGCTGTGATGCGTCTGATTGCAGTGAAGTTCGCGGCGATGTATGGCGATGGAGTCTTGCAAGAAGAGCTCAAACGGCTGGTGGTCGAGGAAAAGGTCTGGTTTGTGCGTTTGGAAGCTATCCGGGCTGTAGGGGCCTTACGGATGACATCCATGAGAGGGGCGCTCAAGGAGATGATTGCAGACCGCAAGACGCTGGTAGAGGAAAAAGCTACAGCGATCATCGCGCTCGTTCAAATGTATGATAATGTGCGGACAGAAGATCTTCAGCAACTTTTGAAGAGCGATCGTGCGGGCTTAAGGCAACTCGGGTGTGAGCTTGTGAGCTATTTTGATCTGCAAGACCAGGTGAAAGATTTAATGCCGCTTCTCCAAGATGCTTCTCCTGATGTCAGAAGTCATGTGCTACACACTTTGGGACTTTTAAAAGCGAGGGTTCCTGAGACAAAGCTTCGGCCTTTGATGCACGATTCTTCCCCGCAGGTGGCGATTACAGCGTGCTGTGTGGCGGCGTTGCAAGGAATGGAAGAGGGGGCAGAAGAGCTTAAAGGGTGGCTTCACGATATCCATCCTCGCTGGCGGATTGAGGCTGCAGTGGCTTTGACACGGTGTGGAGAGCAAGGGTTGAAAAGAGCCCAGCAAGAGATGAATCAGCATGACGACCCTTTTGTTAAGGCGAACTTAGCGCTGGGGTTGATTGGACAGCGCATCGATGTGGACAAAGCCGCAGAGGTAATTTACGAGGTATTTGATCAGCAGAAAGACCCTCTACTCATGTGGGATGAGAGCTCTCACTCCAGGGCATTGGCGCCGAGTCTTTTGAGCCATATCGATCAGATTCCGAATTATCCCCAAGTCGTGGATCAAATGGTCCGGCTGGAGCTTCTCAATGTTTTATGTATTTTGCGCCATCCTCATGCGGAGCAGGCTGTAAAAAATTATGTGAAAAATGAAGCGTGGGGAATTACCGGGGCGGCCGTCTCTGTTTTACTTGAAGAGGGGGGTGAAGAGGCTCTGGAGCTGACACGAAATCTTTTGAAAGATGAAGACTCTCAGGTCCGTGTGCAGGCAGCCTTTATCTTGGCCATGATGGGAAGCGATCCCGCTGCGGTCAAGGTTTTACAAGAAGCTTATCCTCGGATGCCCCGTGAGATTAAAATTCAAATTTTAGAGGCGCTGGGTCAGGTAGGGAGTCTTGATTCAATCCCCTTTCTCATCGATGTTCTGAGGGAGCCCTTTCAACTCTTACGAGTCGTGGCCGCCTCTTCCATCATCCGCTGCTTGTACCACTAAAAATTTGAGTGATTCTTGCCGCATACGGTGGTAAAGGCTTGCAAGGCCACTAGAGCGGGAAGGGGAGAGGGAGGCTGTGAGGCCGATTTCTGCAATAAAGGAAGGGGGGCATTCGGCGATAACAGCGGGCTCCTCTCCAGAATAGACGTAGATAAGGAGGGCAGCCAGCCCTTTAGAGATGAGAGCTTCGGAGTCAGCATTGAAGTAAAGGAGGCCCTTTTCATAGCGGGTCTCAAGGTGCATGATGCTCTGGCAGCCAGGGATGAGATTGGAAGGGAGTCTGGCAGCTGCATCAAAAGGGGGTAGGCAGCGACCCATTTCAATGATTTTTTGATACCTCATTTCCTGCGATGAGCAGGCAGAAAAGAGGTCTTTGAGTTCACTTTGGCTTTTCAGGCACGAGGCAAATTCCATAGACAAAATATACCAAAAATGGACCAATAGCACAATCCTTCTTTGATTTTATTTATTAATTTGGTAAGATGCCTCATATTTCTATTAACTATGCCTAAAGAAGATACGATAAAAATTGACGGTAGGGTGGAAGAGTTACTTCCAAACATGCACTTCCATGTCGTGCTGCAAAATGGATTGCGAGTGATTGCCCATCTGTGTGGAAAGATGAGAATGCGCAATATCCGCGTTCTCGTTGGGGACACTGTGACGGTTGAAATGTCGCCTTACGACTTGACTAAAGCAAGGATCATTTACCGACAGAAGTAGCAAATAGGCGGTAAAGTGCGCTAAAAAGTTCCTTTTAGAGCGCGGTTTACCGAAGGTTTGTAAACATTTTAATAGATGTTCGGACGCGGGAAAAAGAGGCCCTAAAAGATTAGCGCTTGAATTTATTTACTTTGCGGAGTAACCTTGGAGCCTTTACTTGCTGGAAAAGGGTTGAACGATTCTGGGCAAGAGGCACCAAGAGCTTTGCTAAACGATACTTAGTAAAGCCCATGTAGCTCAGTGGTAGAGCACTTGCATGGTAAGCAAGTGGTCGTAGGTTCGATTCCTATCTTGGGCAAAAAGATATAAACGGAGGAAATCAATGGCTAAAGAAGCATTCAAAAGAACAAAGCCGCATATTAATATCGGGACCATTGGTCACGTTGACCATGGTAAAACATCACTCACAGCTGCTATCACGAAAGTTCTGGCAGAAAAAGGGAAAGCGAAATATCGCGACTACGCCTCAATCGACAATACTCCTGAGGAAAAAGCCCGTGGGATTACGATCAACGCAACCCACGTCGAATATGAGACTGACAAACGGCACTATGCTCACGTTGACTGCCCGGGCCACGCTGACTATGTCAAGAACATGATCACGGGTGCTGCTCAGATGGACGGAGCTATTCTCGTCGTTGCAGCCACTGACGGTGCAATGCCCCAAACGCGCGAACACATTCTTCTGGCTCACCAAGTCGGCGTTCCTGCCATCGTCGTGTTCCTCAACAAGATGGACATGATCGGTAAAGGTGACGAAGAGCTTGTGGATCTCGTTGAAATGGAATTGATCGAGCTTCTCGAATCCAAAGGCTATAAAGACGTCCCCATTATCCGCGGTTCTGCTCTCAAGGCCCTCGAAGGTGATGCTGAGTATACAAAAAGTATTCTTCAGCTGATGGATTCTGTCGATGAGAAGATTCCAACGCCAACTCGCGAAATTGATAAACCCTTCCTCATGCCGATAGAAGACGTCTTCTCCATCTCTGGACGTGGAACTGTCGCGACAGGCCGTATCGAGCGTGGAAAAGTCAAAGTTAACGATAAGCTTCAACTCGTCGGACTGCGCGACACTCGCGAGACGGTTGTAACAGGAATTGAGATGTTCAATAAGTCGTTGGATGAGGGTTTAGCTGGCGAAAACGTCGGTATCCTCGTCCGAGGTATTGAGAAAAACGATATCGAACGCGGAATGGTCTTAGCAGCTCCTGGAACCTGCAAGCCTCATAAAAAATTCCAAGGCGCTGTCTATGTTCTGAAGAAGGAAGAGGGAGGACGCCATAAGCCGTTCTTCACCGGCTACCGTCCTCAGTTCTATTTCCGTACAACTGACGTGACTGGAACCGTTGCCCTTCCTGCCGGAACCGAGATGGTGATGCCAGGCGATAGTATTACATTCGAAGCGGAACTTCATGTGCCGGTCGCAATGGAAGACGGAATGAGATTTGCGATTCGTGAAGGTGGACGTACGATTGGTGCGGGAACCATTACGAAGATTTTGGACTAAGGAATTTAGTAAGAGGCTGTGTAATCACAGCCTCTCGGAGGGTGTGTAGCTCAGCTGGTAGAGCAGCGATCTCCAAAGTCGCGGGCCGGGGGTTCGAATCCCTCCGCACTCGTTAACGAGGAAGTATAAATAAAAGGGTCTGATGGGAGTACAGGTGCAACAGTTATCGTCTCAAGCGGAGAGTAAGTCTTCAAAGGCGAATTACATACGCGAGCTCAAAGAAGAGCTCAAGAAAGTCACATGGACCACCAAAGAAGAGTTGATTTTCTTCACGAAAATTGTCGTTGGAGCAACTTTTATTTTGGGGTTAGGAATTTACGCTGTGGATCTTTCTATTAAGGGCGTATTAAATGGTTTTGCAGCGCTTGTCCACCTCATTTTTGGGTAAAACATGCATAAGTGGTACGTTGTACAGGTTATATCGAGTCAGGAAAAGCGGGTCAAAAAGGCTCTAGAAGAGAATCGAGAGTCTAAAGGGATGGCTGAGTTGATTTCGGAAGTCTTGGTACCAACTGAGAATGTCTCCGAAGTTAAACGGGGAGAGCAGCGCCTGAGTGAAAAGAGGCTATGGCCTGGTTATATTCTCGTTAAATTAGAGCTGACCGATGACTCATGGATGTTCGTTAAAAACACGAACGGCGTTATTGATTTTCTAGGTGGAGAAAAACCGCTGTCCCTTCCTCAACATGAAGTGGATGCAATTCTCTCTGACTTAGAACAGAAGAAACAGGGTGTTGTCCATAAACACAACATTCAGACTGGCGACAAAGTTAAAATTAACGATGGAGTCTTTGTTAACTTTATTGGAACAGTTCAAGAAGTGTTCCATGATAAAGGCAGACTCAGTGTGTTGGTCTCTATCTTTGGAAGAGAAACTCGTGTTGATGACCTCGAGTTCTGGCAAGTGGAACTAGTGCCTCAAGAAGCTGAAACATAAAAGAGTATTATGGCAAAGAAACTAATTAAGACAATTAAATTGCAAATTCCTGCAGGGAAAGCCAATCCAGCGCCCCCCATTGGACCAGCGCTTGGAGCGGCCCAAGTTAATATCATGGCTTTCTGCAAAGAATTTAACGCGAAAACTCAAAGCCAGGCAGGGGACATCCTTCCGGTGGAGATCTACGTTTATTCTGACAAAACGTACACGTTTATTACAAAGCAGCCTCCCGTCTCTCGGCTCATTTTAAAAGAGCTGGGGCTGGAGTCAGGCTCTAAAGTGCCTAACCGTGATAAAGTTGGAAAACTTAGTAAATCCCAAACCAAAAAAATTGCTGAACAAAAGCTGCCGGACATGCGTGTCAGGTCGCTTGAAGCTGCGATGCAGTTGGTGGCAGGAACAGCCCGCTCCATGGGAGTGGATATTGTTGAATAAAGAGGTAATTGCAAAACTCGCTTTGGAGGCTAAATTTGATGATTTTTGAGCAGGGCCGTATTCCGCGCAAATTGACATATTCGAATGAGAATAGGCGATTTGCGCGGAATTCGGATCCTGCTTAAAAAGCGCGGATTTGGCCCCAAATGGAGTTTTGCAACTGCCTCTAGAACAAACGAAGGAAAGTTATGAAAAGTAAACGCTTTCGGGAGATAGCCAAACAAGTCGATACACAAAAAGTGTATAAGCTCGATGAAGCTATCGTTATTTTGCAAAAGTGTCCTCCGGTGAAATTCGATCAATCGGTGGACCTGGCTCTGAAGACGGGCATTGATATCCAGAAATCAGACCAGCAGGTGCGTGGCGTTGTCTCATTACCGAATGGGACAGGCAAAAAATCCGTGGTTATCGTCTTCGCCAAAGGCGATAAACTGAAAGAGGCTCTTGAAGCCGGAGCGGATTTTGCAGGAAATGAAGAACTCTTTGAAAAAGTCAAAGGGGGATGGACAGATTTTGATGCTGTGATATCGACGCCTGATATGATGCGCGATGTCGGTAAGCTCGGTAAAGTATTAGGTCCTAGAGGACTCATGCCGACGCCCAAAGCGGGAACTGTCACTAACGATATTGCTAACGCCGTTCGTGAAATCAAAGCAGGACGGATTGAATTTAAGAGCGATAAATATGGAGTTGTTAGCAACGCCATAGGGAAGCTCTCTTTTTCAAAAGAAAAACTCGCAGAAAACATTAAGACTTTCATCTCAGCAGTTGCAAGGGCTAAGCCGGCATCGACCAAGGGACATTATATGGTTTCTCTTGCTCTTTCCTCAACCATGGGGCCTGGGTTGAAAGTTGACATGAGCGGATTGGTGGAGGCAACATGAGACCAGAAAAGCAATTCTTAAGCGATGATATCAAGGGAAAAATTGACGGATCCAAAGGTTTTTTGCTCACGCGTTACACCAAAATGGATCCCAATATGGCTTCTAAATTTCGCTTCTCTTTGCATAAAACCGGCGGCGACTTTGAGATCATTCGTAAACGGATCTTGATGAAGGCTGCAGAAGCTGCAGGCTGCCCACTGGATCGCGCTCTCCTAGAGGGCCATATTGGCATTATCTTTGCAGATGAAGATCTGCTCCAGACCGCCAAGACCGTCTTCAAATTCAAGCAAGAGAATGAAGAGATCTTAGAAGTGATCGGTGGACGCTTTGAAGGAAAGCTCTACTCTGCTAAAGACGTCGAAGCTCTTTCAAAACTGCCTTCCAAAGAAGAGATGCGAGCGCAGTTCCTAGGGCTGCTCGAAGCCGTGCCTTCGCAGACACTTAGCGTCATCGAAGCGCTTTTGACAAGCGTCGCTTACTGTTTAGATAACAAAAGTAAAACATAAAGAGGTATACCGTGAGTAAATCATTAGAACAAATCGTTGAAGATTTAAGCGCCCTCAGCGTTCTCGACATGGCAAAATTAAAAACCATGCTCGAAGATTCCTGGGGTGTTAAAGCAGCTGCTGCCCCCATGATGATGGCTGCTGCTCCTGCTGCTGGTGCAGCTGCAGCTCCTGCTGCCGCTGAAGCTACTGAATTCCAAGTTGTCTTG
The DNA here is from genome assembly GCA_023265455.1 of Parachlamydiales bacterium. Lineage (GTDB taxonomy): Bacteria > Chlamydiota > Chlamydiia > Chlamydiales > Rhabdochlamydiaceae > PALSA-1444. The sequence continues at coordinate 145,476 of JAHFTQ010000003.1, read as the reverse complement.
GAAAAAACAGGTGATGACAAGAAAATTGGAGTCATCAAATTCGTGCGTGAAGTCACTGGCTTAGGGCTGAAAGAAGCGAAAGATCTCGTTGAAGGAGCCCCGAAACCTCTGAAGCCTACCTGCAATAAAGCAGAAGCTGATGAGATTTCGAAAAAGGCTGCCGCAGCAGGTGCTGCTGTGACTGTAAAGCCTCTCTAAGGCTTTTGCATTCTGATTTTGGTTGAGTAGAAGCATGCTAATGCTTCTACTCGCTATATTGTAGCCCTGAATTGTATACGTTAGTGTTTTTGTAAGCACCTCAAATAATAGGAGCCCTAGGCGATGGTCAAGCACGCACCGGAACGGATTAGTTTTCTAGAGAAAGAAGAGATTATTGATCTTCCAAACCTCATTGAAATTCAATTGAAATCCTACCGTGATTTCTTGCAAGCAGACGTTTTATCCCATGAGCGGCAAAATATGGGACTTCAAGAAGTCTTTACTGAAATATTTCCGATCAAATCATACGACGATAAAGTTGTCCTCGAATACCTTTCCTACAATCTGGGCGCCCCCAAATATTCTCCTGAAGAGTGCATCCGTCGCGGAATTACCTTTAATGTGACCCTTAAAGTGAAGTTCCGTCTGACAGACGAGACCGGGATTAAAGAAGAAGAAGTCTATATGGGAACCCTTCCTGTTATGACTGAAAAAGGCACTTTTGTCGTCAACGGCGCTGAGCGTGTGATCGTTTCCCAGCTCCATCGATCTCCTGGGATATCCTTCGAACAAGAAAGACATGCTAAAGGGATTGTCCTCTATTCTTTCCGCGTGATTCCTTACCGTGGAAGTTGGCTTGAAGCTTCATTTGATACCAATGACATGATCTATATCTATGTCGATCGCAAAAAACGTCGTCGCAAAATTCTCGCGACATCGTTCATCCGAACATTAGGGTATTCGACCGATGCTGATATCCTTGAAGAGTTTTTCTCGACCCTACGCGTTAAGATCAAGTCAGAGAAAGATTTTACAAAACTCGTCGGTAAAATCCTCGCTGAAAACATCGTTGATTCCGACAACGGCGTCATCTACGGAAAAGCTGGCGAAAAACTCACAACTGCCATGCTCAAGCGTATGCTTGATGCGGGAGTCTCCGCCATTAAAATTGCTGAAGATGCCGACGAGACATCTCCCATTATCAAAATGCTCGCAAAAGACTCAACTGACTCTTATGAGTCAGCTCTTAAAGATTTTTACCGCAAGATACGCCCAGGTGAACCTGCTACACTGGCCAATGCCCGTTCGACCATGATGCGTCTTTTCTTCGATCCCAAAAGATATAACCTCGGTAAAGTCGGCCGTTACAAACTCAATTGCAAATTGGGTTTAACCACGACAGATCAAGACCTCGAAATGGTTACCTTACGCAAAGAAGATGTCATTGGAGCTCTCAAGTACCTCATTAGGCTAAAACGGGGTGAAAGTGGCGTCTCGATCGATGATATCGATCATCTTGGAAATCGCCGGGTCAGGTCCGTGGGAGAACTCGTGCAGAACCAGTGCCGCATCGGCCTTGCTCGCATGGAAAAAATCATCAAAGAGCGGATTAACCTCTTTGACTTCTCAGCAGACACGCTCACTCCTGGAAAAGTTATCTCTGCCAAAGGACTCGCTGGCGTTCTTAAAGACTTCTTCGGTAGATCCCAGCTATCGCAGTTCATGGATCAGACCAACCCTATCGCTGAACTGACCCATAAACGCCGTCTTTCCTCTCTAGGGCCTGGAGGCCTTAATCGGGAACGTGCCGGCTTTGAAGTGCGCGACGTGCATCCTAGCCACTATGGCCGTATTTGCCCCATTGAAACACCCGAAGGTCCCAACATCGGATTGATCACCTCTTTATCAGCTTTTGCTAAGATCAACGAGCTTGGCTTTATTGAAACTCCCTATCGTATTGTTCGCGAAGGTGTCGTCACGGATGAGATCGAGTACATGACCGCTGATCAAGAAGAGCATTGTGTCATCGCTCAGGCGTCGGCTCCCCTTGATAAGTTCAACATGTTCGTTGAGCCTACCTGCTGGGCTAGATTCAGAGGAGAATCGAACAAGATTGAGACCAACAAAATTACCCACATGGACGTCTCTTCGAAGCAGCTGGTATCGATTGTCACAGGATTGATCCCCTTCTTGGAGCACGATGACGCGAACCGTGCCTTGATGGGATCGAACATGCAACGCCAAGGCGTGCCTCTGCTGAGAACCGAAGCTCCTATCGTCGGAACCGGCCTTGAAAAACGAACCGCCAAAGACTCAGGCGCCGTCATGATTGCTGTCGAAGACGGTACCATCGAATACGTTGATGGTTTTAAGATCGTCATCGCCGCTAAAGCTAATCCGTTGAATAAGCGGATTTATCAGCTGAAGAAATTCATGCGCTCAAACGCAGGCACCAGCCTCAACCAAACTCCCATTTGCAATGTGGGAGATAAAGTGAAAGCAGGAGATGTCATTGCCGACGGACCCTCAACAGATAAAGGTGAAGTCGCTTTAGGTAAGAACATTCTGGTGGCCTTCATGCCTTGGTGCGGCTACAACTACGAAGACGCCATTATCATGAATGAGAAGGTGCTCCGTGATGATATCTTTACCTCGATTTATCTCGAAGAGTTCGAAATCAGCGCCCGAGATGTAGCTAAACTTGGAAAAGAAGAAATCACCCGAGACATCCCGAACGTCTCAGAAGAAGCTCTAGCAAACTTGGGTGAAGATGGGATTATCCGTGTGGGCTCTGAAGTTAAACCCGGTGATATTCTCGTAGGTAAAATCACTCCCAAGTCCGAGACAGAGCTAGCACCTGAAGAGCGATTACTTCGTGCCATTTTCGGTGAGAAAGCCGCTGACGTCAAAGACGCCTCCTTGACAGCCCCTCCAGGGACTGAAGGTGTCGTTATGCGCTCTGAAGTCTTTAGTCGTCGCGACCGTCTCTCTAAAACCGATGATGAACTCGTTGAAGAAGCGAGCCGAATCAAAGATGTGCATCAAGAGTACAAAAATAAAGAAGGCGAGCTCGTCATGGAGCTTCATGAGAAGCTCGGCGCTCTTCTTCTCGGAGAAAAAGCTCCTGGCTCCATCATGCACCGCAAAACCGGTGATATCATTGTTAAAGAAGGGGATACGATCACGCAAGACATGCTCGAAGCCCTCGAATCGGAAAAAGCCGAAGACCTCCTCATCTCTGAACATGATGTCTATGCAACGATCAAGCAAATTCTACGTGAATATGATCTCGCAATGGAGATGCTCCAGACCCAGTATAAGACTGAAATCGAGCATATGAAGAAAGGGGATACAGAACTCGATCCAGGTGTCATCCGCCAAGTCAAAGTCTCGATTGCGACAAAGCGCAAGCTTCAAGTCGGTGACAAAATGGCCGGACGCCATGGAAATAAAGGGGTCGTCTCCAAAATTGTTCAAGAAGCCGATATGCCCTACTTGCAAGATGGGACCCCCATTGAGATCATTCTCAATCCGCTAGGTGTACCTTCTCGTATGAATATGGGTCAGCTTCTGGAGACTCACTTAGGTTATGCAGCGAGAAAAGCTGGTATCTACGTCAAGACACCCGTATTCGAAGGGTTCCCCGAGTCTCGCATTTGGGAAATGATGAAAAATGTGGGCCTGCCTGAAGATGGTAAAATGTGGCTCTACGACGGCCGTACAGGCGAGCGGTTTGATAACCGCGTCGTTGTCGGTTACATCTACATGCTGAAACTGAGCCACCTTGTTGCTGATAAGATCCACGCTCGCGCGATCGGTCCCTACTCACTTGTGACTCAACAGCCCCTCGGTGGTAAGGCACAAATGGGAGGCCAGCGTTTCGGAGAGATGGAAGTTTGGGCTCTCGAAGCTTATGGAGCTGCGCATCTTCTGCAAGAGATGCTCACAGTTAAATCTGACGACGTCTCAGGACGTACCCGCATCTACGAGTCGATTGTCAAAGGGGATAACACTCTAGAAGCTGGGACACCCGAATCGTTCAACGTACTTGTCAAAGAGATGCAAGCTCTTTGTTTAGATATACGCGCCGAAAGAGTCGCTCAAGAATAGTCGTACTAATTTAAGGGAGATAAGGAATGGAAGGCTTTAAAGAATCGCAATTTGATAGGCTGACAATCAAGATTGCTTCAGAAGACGTGATCCGCAACGAATGGTCGCGTGGAGAAATCAAGAAGCCTGAGACGATCAACTATCGGACCTTCAAGCCTGAAAAAGGAGGTCTATTTTGTGAAAAAATCTTTGGACCTACCCGCGACTGGGAATGCGCCTGCGGAAAATACAAAAAAATCAAACACAAAGGGATCGTTTGCGACAGATGCGGTGTTGAAGTCACCCTCTCCAAAGTCCGCCGCGAGAGAATGGCTCATATCGACCTCGCCGTTCCCGTTGTCCATATCTGGTTCTTCAAGACCATGCCGTCTCGTATCGGCAATATTTTAGGGATGTCGACAAGTGATCTCGAGCGCGTCATTTATTATGAAGATTTTGTTGTCATCGATTCCGGCCGCACGACACTCGAAAGAAAACAGCTTCTCAATGATACAGAAATGCGTGAAGCCCAAGAGAAATGGGGATCCGACGGTTTTGTTGCAAAGATGGGTGGCGAAGCCATCCGCGAGCTCCTTGAAAAAGAAGACCTCCCCGCTCTTGTGATTGATTTAAAAGACAAACTTCGCAAAACCAAGTCGATGCAAGCTCGTATGAAACTTGCAAAACGGCTCAAAATCATCGAGGGTTTTGTCTCCTCTCCTAATAAAGCCGACTGGATGGTCATGTCCTGCGTTCCAGTCATCCCTCCCGAACTTCGCCCCCTCGTTCCTCTCGATGGCGGACGTTTTGCGACATCAGACCTCAACGACCTTTACAGACGCATTATCAACCGCAACAACCGTCTTAAAGCGATTTTAAAACTCAAGACGCCCGACGTCATCATCCGCAATGAAAAACGGATGCTCCAAGAAGCGTTTGATGCTCTCTTTGACAACGGCCGTCACGGCCACTTAGTCATGGGCGCTGGCAATCGCCCCCTGAAGTCACTCTCTGAGATGCTCAAAGGTAAACAAGGAAGGTTCCGTCAGAACCTCCTCGGAAAACGGGTTGACTACTCAGGCCGTTCTGTGATCGTCGTAGGTCCTGAGCTCCGCTTTAACCAATGCGGTCTACCTAAGCAGATGGCACTCGAGCTCTTCGAACCGTTTATCGTTAAACGCCTCAAAGATTTAGGCTACGTCTACACCATCCGTTCTGCCAAGAAGATGATTCAGCGGCAAGCGCCTGAAGTGTGGGATGTTTTAGATGATATCATTAAAGGACACCCCGTCCTCCTCAACCGCGCACCGACACTTCACCGTCTGGGGATTCAAGCGTTTGAGCCTACCCTCATTGAAGGAAAGGCCATCCGCATCCATCCTCTCGTTTGTACGGCTTTCAACGCAGACTTCGACGGTGACCAAATGGCGGTTCATATCCCTCTCTCGGTCGAAGCCCAGATTGAAGCCAAAACACTCATGATGGCCCCTGATAATATTTTCCTCCCCTCTTCTGGAAAACCTGTCACGGTTCCTTCACAAGATATGATTTTGGGACTCCACTACCTCATGCATGACCCTCTCTATGCCCCTGAAGATTTCGGTAAAAAAATCAAGGTCTTCGGTAGCAAAGATGAAGTGCTCATGGCCCTTTATGCAGGTGGCAGCCACAACTGGTATACCCAAGAAAAAGGCACCGAGCGCCGTGATGACCTCGGTCGTGGCATTCACATTCATGAGAAGATCAAACTCAGACTTGACACCGGAATCATTGAGACAACGCCAGGCCGTGTGATTTTTAATACGATCGTTCCCAAAGAGCTCGGCTTTCAAAACTACGCTCTCAGGAAGAAAAAACTCTCAGAACTCATCCTCGAGACTTATAAACGGATCGGTCTAGAAGCCACCGTCAGATTTTTGGATAACCTCAAAAATCTCGGTTTTGCCGAAGCGACGAAATCGTCTCTCTCCATGGGAGTTAAAGACGTCTGCGTTCCTGAGAACAAGACAAAAGTTTTAAACGACTCCTACAAACGTATCGACGTTGTTCGTAAACAGTACGAAGACGGCGTTATCACCGACGGTGAGCGTAAATCTAAGATTATTAGTATTTGGACAGAAGTGACCGATGCTCTTTCTGAAGAGCTCTTTAAGTTGATCAGTAAACCTCAAGGTCTTGAGCTCAATCCTCTCTTCTTGATGATGGATTCAGGAGCTAGGGGCAATAAATCTCAGGTCAAGCAGTTAGGAGCGCTACGCGGTCTGATGGCAAAACCTTCCGGAGAAATTATCGAGTCTCCCATCACCGCCAACTTCCGCGAAGGATTGTCGGTCCTCGAGTACTTCATCTCTTCTCACGGAGCTCGTAAAGGTCTTGCCGATACAGCCCTTAAAACCGCCGACTCAGGGTACTTAACCCGCCGTCTCGTCGACGTTTCACAAGATGTGATCGTCACCGAGCAAGATTGCGGAACCCTCAATGGCATCGAAATTAGCGCGATCAAACAAGGCCAAGAAGAACTCCTTCCTCTCAAGGACAGGATCTTTGGCCGCGCTGTCTGCGACGATATCTTCTTGCCAGGAGACCATACGAAACTCCTCGCTAAAGCGGGAGATTTTCTCACCATTCAGCAGTCCGAAGCCATCGACGATGCCGGTATTGACGTTGTTAAGATCCGCTCGCCCCTCACTTGCGAAGCCCGCCGCGGCATTTGCGTGAAGTGCTATGGTCTAAACCTCGCTAACGGAAGCCTTGTCGGCCTCGGTGAAGCCGTCGGTATCATTGCGGCTCAGTCGATCGGGGAACCCGGAACACAGCTGACCATGAGAACGTTCCACTTGGGTGGTATCGCCTCTGCAGCCCTCAGTCCCGAGATCGTCTCTGAGTTTGAAGGGATCTTAGTCTATCAAAACGTCCGCGTTGTCCAAAACGAAGAAGGCGTTTGGATTGCCCTGAACAAAAACGGACTCCTCCACATCCTCCGTGATGAGGGCAGAAGCCTCGAAGAATGCAAAAAGCTCCTTGCGACCAAGTCGATCGAACCTCTGCAAACCTTCAACATCGAGCTGGGGACCCATATCCTTCTCGCCGATGGCACCAAAGTCAAAAAACGGACCAAGATCGCGGTTTGGGAACAACACAATATCCCGATCATTTGCGAACGCCCTGGCTACGTCAAGTACGAAGACCTCGTTGAGGGGATTTCTACTCAGCGTGAGCTTAACAAACAGACCGGCCAGTCCGAATTGATTGTTAAACAGCACCGTGGTGAGCTCCATCCTCAGATCATGATCTACTCCGACCAAGAGTTCAATGAACTCGTGGGTACCTACTCCATCCCTTCTGGAGCGTTCATCTCCGTGCAAGAAAAACAGTTTGTGCCTGCTGGAACACTCATCGCCCGCCTTCCTCGCGGCGCGATCAAGACCAAGGACATCACCGGCGGTCTTCCCCGTGTTGCCGAGCTCTTTGAAGCTCGCACCCCAAGAGATCCCGCTGATATCGCCAAGATCGACGGCGATGTTGACTTCCGCGGCGTCCAAAAGAACAAACGGATCGTCATTGTCCGCGATGAAGAAACCGGTATGGAAGAAGAGCACCTCATCCCTCTTTCCAAACACTTGATCGTTCAAAAAGGAGACCATGTTATCAAAGGACAGCAGCTCACCGACGGTCTCGTCGTTCCGCATGAGATCCTCGAGATCTGCGGTGTCCGCGAGCTTCAGCGCTACCTCGTTAACCAAGTCCAAGAAGTCTACCGACTCCAAGGGGTGGATATCGATGGTAAACACATTGAGATCATCGTCCGTCAAATGCTCCAGAAAGTCCGCATCACCGATCCCGGTGATACCGTCTTCCTCTACGGCGAAGATATCGATCGTAAGCACTTCCATGCACAGAACCGTAAGGTCATTGACGAGGGTGGTAAACCTGCCCAAGCGACCCCTGTTCTCCTGGGGATCACGAAAGCCTCTCTCACGACAGAATCGTTCGTGTCAGCTGCCTCGTTCCAAGAGACTACCCGCGTTCTCACCGATGCTGCTTGCGAAGGCAAGACCGACTACCTCCTCGACTTCAAGTCGAACCTGATCATGGGTCACATGATCCCCGGAGGCACCGGTTTCGTTGAGTTCAAAGACCGCGTCAGCAAGTACCTCGACCAAAGCGAAGAAGACATTTTAGCCTTCGCCTTTAACGATTAAGGAGATCTTATGGCTGCAGTTAGTTTTGTTGAATCCACACGAGTGGCAGAGTTTATTTTTGACCAAGATACGATCGTGCAAGAACTCAAAGAGTTTTACGAGGACGCTATTAAAGCTCACGATAAAACGGATCGTGTTGCTAACATGTTTTTTAAATGGGAATCTAAAGAGTTACACTGGTGGATATTAACAAAGCATGAAGAACATACAACAAAATTCCAGTGCGATAAAATTCATCAAGAAAAAAAGATGCAACGCGTTTGTGATGATGTTGTAAAAGATTTTTCAAGCACGGTTAAAAATGCAGCTTCATTTAAATTTAGATTCGAAGCTTCTGTCTACGGAGAGAGCGGCAATTGCCTTCAAAAGCGAGTCTGGACCTTTAAGAAATAACAGCGGCAAGAGCGGATGAAAATCCGCTCAGGCCTAACGCTCCTCCGGAGTGAATAAAGAGAATGTTGCCTTTCCAAGAGTTTTCTTGGATCAGCGCTCTTCCTTCACTAAAAAGCTTAGCTGTAAAAACCGGATCTGTTAAAAAACCCTCACCTCTTGCTAAATCAATCACTGTTTGCAACACTTGTCTATTGACACTTCCAAAGGATGGAGCCTGACGCGGCACATGAAGAGAAAACCGTGTCGGAAAAGGGGAGGGGGCTTGGATTAAATCCTCCCATTCTTGGTGAGTACCTTTAAGCATCTCTTCCCATTCCTCTTTCGTCCCCGCCATCTGGACCATATGAACTTCACAGCTTTTTCCCAGATAAGCTAGAGCATGCAAAAGAGCGCAGGCCGTCAGACCCGTTCCCGTATCGATGATCAGATGATCAAAAGTCATCCCTAGTTCCCGTTCATTCCGGACAATATCGAGTGCCAAAGTCGCAGACCCTTTCAGTGCTCCGACTCCGCTCCCACCCTTTGGAATCACAGCGGCGATCACCCCTTCTTGTTTTTTCTTTTCAGCATACTCTTGAGCCAGTGTATCGAGCTGACTCCATCCGTTTCTAGGAACCCAGTGGATATTTTCCGGTTTGATCAGCAGATGAATCCAAAGAAGATTGCCTTGTAAAGGCAGGGAAGGATCTCCCAAAAGAAAAGCGACAGGTTCTATCCCATGTTCTCGCAGCAGCTGAGCCATGGAAACCACATGATTAGAAGAAGCCCCACCGGTTAGCACCCCCATATCTGGCTTTTCTTCCAAAATGCGTGGGAAAAGTGAAAAATATTTTCGGAGCTTTGTTCCACTGATTCCAAATCCCACCTCATCTTCTCGCTTCACAAAACAGGCGACCCCTGGATAATCAAAACTTCTCAGCGGATGGACCCTTGACTGGCAGGGAGGGCGAAGGAGAGGCTCTGCAAAAAGAACTTGATGTAAATGCTCAGTGGAGGTGATCATTCTTCCATCGGACCTCTTTCGAAATTAAGGGTTCGTCGATTTTCTGGGTTATTTTGGCTGATTTTCGATTTCTTTTGCAGGGGTAATATACGAATGTTGATATTACCCCTGCAAAAGAAATCGAAAATCGGCTCAAAAGAACCAGAAAATCGACAGAACCTTAGTTTCGAAAGAGGTCCAGTATCTACAGGGATCTATTTTGGAGGAACGTTCATGACAACTGTGCGAGCAAATAATTTAACCCCTGTTGTCAATCTTTTTGCCAGCCCCGATAGCCAAGGACAAAAATGCCTGATTCAACGCGTAGGGACAAGCTACTCATTTATTCTTCAGCCTTTGAAGGCCTCTTCCACAGAAGACCCACAGTCGCTTGCAAATTTTAAATCACTGATTGGTGAAAAGCGACTGACTAGAATTTTTAATCAGCCCGAGCTTCAACACTACCGCTCTGACTATGAAGGCAACCGATTAATCTTAAATAGAAAAGTTCTGGAACTTGTCTTTTTACACCTAGGCAACATCAGAATAGAGGATCTCACTGAAGCGGCAGCGGCCTTGAATCACAGAGAGCTCAAAGATCTGAGCGACCCTAGGATTGATAAGTTATATCGGGAGTTAATCCCTTTCAAAGAAGTCGACGATCTATTTTTTGGATGTATTCCGGAAATTTCTTACCACGATGCTGTGAAGAGTTCTGGAAAAGGTCTTGAAGGGTTGCGCGAAAGAGTCAAAATTCAATTGGATATGTATGCCTATTCTTTAAAACCAGATCTTGGGGAAGTAGAAGCCTCTATCTGCTTTGCAGAAATTATTACATCGCGGTTAGGGGATCGCGAACCACCTATGGGTACGGTGCTAAGCACCGATCAATGCTTGGTTTATGATGCTGTTTTTTCAGGGAAGGGAGGATATGCAAGCATTTTAAAAAGAATCAATGGCGAAGAGAGGTTCCTTGTGTGTCGAGGAACGGCGATGCATTGGAATGCGACAGGAGGCTACTTTTCGTGGGAGCCAGGTATGCTTGCAGTTCAAGCGCTTTGGCCTCAAATCCAAGATTATTTGCAAAAGAACCAGGTTGAAAAAATAACTCTTCTTGGAAAAAGCCAAGGAGGCGCTCAGGTTCAATATCTGGCCCCGCTGATTGCTCGGTGCACTCAGACCACAGTTTGTAGCGTAATTACTTACGCCTCTATTGGAGTTAGCGAGGAAGCTGGCAAGATTTTTCGCGACACTTTTCATCAAACAAACAACGATTCTCCTAAAGTTAAAGTTATTGTTAACGAAGGATTGGTTAAAGATCACCAAATGGATATGGTTCCGTTAGTCGGAGGCTCCCATGTAGGCTGCGGGTACCATAAGGTTCAGGTACTTTCAATTGTTCCAGAAAACTCGGCTATCGACTCCTTCGAGAAACTATCCCTGATCACGAAAGCTTGGGAGTTCATTTTCTCTTTCAATGCCCCTACGAGGCAGACAACACTGGCGGCTTTTACGGTGACGGAGATAAAAGCAACTGCGGCCTATTTATCACGAGGGTTGCAACTAGAGGGAATTCGCAAGGGGGTGGCATGGATCTTTTATATCCTTACGCTGGGCTATTTCCACGTCTCCTACAAAAAGTATTTTGAGGCTCAAGTGGCAAGGGCTCATAAAGGAATAACTTCCGCATCTTAAACTGCGCCAAAGCCCCGGGGTTGTGTGATCGCAAGTGGGTCCGTATTAAATCTCAATACTGACCCACTTGCGATCGCGCAACCGCGGGAGCTTTCGCGCAGTTTAAGATTGGGAAGTTATTCCTTTACGAGTCCTAAGTAAAGAAGTTTGTGATGCGGCCTAGATGAAAGTGCCGCTCTTCTTGATTTTTCATCATATCGCGCCAGAGCTCGTCTTGCTTCCGATTGTCATTTTTGGTCTCCTGGTCTTTCTCGGTAGTAAAGACTGAGATTTTTTCGGGAAGTTCGGTGGCTTTAGGCCGAATGTGGTCTTGCATCTTACGGATGATGGATGAGTGGTTCTTAATCTTCCAGCGGTGGACTCTCTCAGGAATGAGATGCGCGCCAGGGACTGAATCTGACTCCATATGGCAAGAACAAGCGATAGTCTGGGTGACCTCTGCGTTCCATGCGTTGGAGACGGGACTTGTATTAGAGAGGTCCTTTTTTTGGGTGGGGAGGGGTGCCGGAACTTGAGAGGAGACCTTTAAGGCAGGCACTTTTGCATACGAGTGGGGAGGAGAAGCAGTCTTCTCCTTGCGGCTCAGGGTCTTCTGGATTTTGTCGGTTAAGTCCCGAGGGTTCTTCATGGCTCTTTTTCCTTTTCGGGCACTATTGTAACATATTTTGAGGATTGTTAGCTAATATTTTATGGATAAGGGGGTTAGCCTGGGACCTATACAACCCGTTATGAATAAGAACGTTATAAATTCTATTTGAGCTTAAGAATTTTTAGGATATCCTCTTGCGGTTTAGGGGGCCTTTTATGACCGTTAACCGCTCTGTTACATATAAAGATTATTTTAATTTTTTGGTTTATGGGACGACCGACCACTGGAGCTCAATTTACAGCGAGCCTCCTGGAGAAAATTTGATTCAGCCGCCTGCTGACTTTAACCTTGAATTGATGATCCAAAAAGTGACGACGGACGATTTAGGAAAGCGTGTTGTTATACGAGAAGATCAAAAGTGTGTAGTCGATCAGTTATTTATCTTAGAGACGCCGGGGATAACCTCATGTTTACGAGTCGGGAATATTGTCGGTCAGGCCATGAAAAATATAGCCTTAGGAAGTGCTCTTTTGGGAGCAGCGCTAGTAGTGTCGCGATTCACGATGTCAAAGATTCCCTATGTTCGGATGATTGCTTTTGTCAGCTCTTTAGCCATGACAGGTTGTGCATTCCTGAGATATCTGCAGGCAAGCTGCTACCTTAAAATAAAGGAGGAAGAACTTAGGCAAGTAAGGGTTGGAGCAGCTACTTATAGAGAGGAATATTATTCTCTAGAAACTTCTAAGGAGAAGTTAAACTTTTTGTATAGTTTTGAAACAGAAATATTATTTAAAGAAGCATTGTTTAAATATAATTTTTCTAAATGGGGAAATGATCAGTTGGCTCAACAACCGAAAACCCCTGAGGAAAAAAAGAAATGGGTTGAAAATAGGTTGGTAGAACTCAATTTGTTCCTGGAGAAAGGTAAGCAACTTCTAATTAATGGCAGCGTTAAGTCTTCAACTTTTGATCAACTTCTCACTCCTATTTTTGTAAAAGTGATCGAATTTAAGGTTCTTTTCGCTAAAAGAGAAGCTGCATATAAATCGCATCAAATCTTTTTACTAAAAGAGAAAGATAACGTTATAAGATTTCTTAGTAAACTTTTAGGGAGAATTGTTGATGCTTATGAGCGTGTTAAGAATATAAAAACAGATATCACGGAAGCTGAACAACGAGGGAAGAGGCTTGAAGAGTATCTTTGGTTGGCTTGTGAAGCCGCTACCGAAGGGACCTGTCTGGAAGAGGCAATAAAATCTGTAAGTATAGGTCGCATGTCTTTTTGTCTGGACTCTTTTTATTACGACAAAGCTCGTCTCTTTTTACAAACGGTGCTTTCAATTGTAGAGAAGGGAAAAGGAGAAATTCCTGAGGTGAAGGACCCTTTTAAAATTCCTAAATCGCAAGGAGATCTACAGAGTCTTTCAATTCCCCTAGATGATGCCTTTTATGAACGTGCGAAAAAGCTGGTTCCTGCCTATGGAACTCAAGAAGAATATGAGAAATTCCTAGAAGAGATCCGGACACCGACACCTTTCAAACGCCATAAACAATGATAAAGAGTTTATTTTGAGACTTCGGCCAGGGCATCAATTTCTTCCGGTCGTAAACCGGTAGTGGTTTGGATGACGTCGAGGCTAACGCCTTGGTTAAGAAGTTGCTTAGCCATTTGTAGTTTTGCGAGTTGAACGCCCTCGGTTATGCCTTCTTCTTTTCCCTTAACAAAACCTATCGCTTCACCCTCAACTATTCCCTCAGCTCTTCCTTTTGCTATGCCTTTAGTTTCGCCTTCAAAAACTTTTTGGTCATAGACAGCACGTTCATCCCGTTTTCTTTTGAGCTCATCTTCGTAGGCAATGACTTCTTTCTCGGACCAATAAAACTGATTTAAGACATTATAGGCTTTTTCAAGGATTGTATCGTTGCCGATGATCTCTTTTAAATCTTCTGGAGAAGTCTCTGGGGCATATTTGAAAAAATAGGCCCACTTTTCGACGACATTTTCGAGCTGGTGCATGTTTTTGTTAAACTTAGGTAATTCCAAAAAACTGAAGTAAAAATCTTTCAGGTCATGCTCCATCGTTTCTCTATCAAGAATCACATGGTCGGATTTGTATTTGTCCTTGTTTTCAAACATGACAAAATCGGTAATGGCTAGGAAGATGATCTCTTTGAGGTTATGGTAGGCATCTCCCGAATTCATCTGGTTAACATACGCTTTGGCGGCATAGTACTGGGCTCTTTTTTCAAAGCCTTTTGTGCTGGCCACTTGCATTTCGACGATGTACTGACTTCCCTTTTCATCAACACACAAAACATCAACGATGCTCTGCTTTTTTAATGCTGTATCGGGGTCCTGTGACGTTTTTAAAAACGTCACCGTCTGAATTTTTGCTCCGCCGGGAAAGGGGATCATATCATTGAGAAAATGGATAAGGATGTCTTTGTTTTTTTCAGTGCCAAAAATTCGCCGAAAAGCGAAATCATTTTTCGGATCAAGAAATTTACTAAGACCCACAACCACCTCTGAAGTAAGTCTACACATTTGTTAGAAAAAATCAATTGATTATTAGAAATCGATGTTAGATACTGGGTCAAAATTATCCAGGAGGAGAGTGATGGCACCAAAAACAGCCCGCAGCAAACGCACCAAAAGCGAAATTCAACAAGAATTTGCATCCATTGCTGAAGAGGTGGCAGAAGATAAAGCTTCTGTTTCGTCAAGAGAAACGATTTCTACTCAGCTTCAAGAAGCGGCTATTCGCAATGCTGTGAGTGATATCAGCGTGGAGATGATCATTCGCAAGATGGGTGATTTGGGATCAGAGATCACAAGAGCTCTTGGTAATTTATCTGAAAAGCTCGTTGGCGAGGTCAATCTGCTCCACCAAGTGAGGGGTGCGATTGTGATTGAAAATGAGCAGTTAGAAAAGCTTCACAAAATCGATGTGGCTGCAACAGCTCTTGATCAGCTCATTGAAGATTATCAGAGTAAAAAGAGAGACTTAGAGCTTGAAGTAACAGCAATGAAAGCTCAGTGGGAGCAGGAAAAAGAGCAGAAAGAGGAAGAGGGTGCTGAGTATGAAAAAAACCTCAAGATCACCCGGCTAAGAGAGACAGAAGAGTACAATTATCAGCAGAAAATCGAGAGAAAAAAAGCTCAAGATAAGTACGAAGCAGAGATGACTCTTCGCGAGAGACAAAATCTGGAAAAACAAGAGGTTTTGGAAAAAAGCTGGCAGCAACGAGAAGAGCTTTTAAAGGCTCAGGAAGATCATCTTAAAGAATTGCAAAGGACAGTGGAGGCTTTTCCCTTGCGCCTGAAAGAAACGGCCGATAAAGCGCGTGATGAGGCCGCAATGCAAACCGAGCAGCGGTTTTCTCAACAGCTTTTTGTTTTGCAAAAAGATCGAGAGTCGGAACAGAGGATCTCTGAGATGAAAGTGAAATCTCTAGAGGAGACGCTTGCAAATCAACAGGAACAAATTGTGCGGCTTCAGAAACAGCTGGATGAAGCGAAAAAAGAGGTTAAAGAGATTGCTGAAAAAGCTATCGAGGGAGCCTCGGGAGCACGGGCTTTATCACACATTAACCAGATTGCCATGGAGCAGGCTAAAAATCGGTCTTCTCAAACCTAGCAAATCATGCGACCAAAATACGATACATCGTATTTTAGTCGCGACTATAATACGATGTATCGTATCTTGGTCGAAGTTAAGTGATTTACAGTTAAGGTATTATTGTTGATTGCGTACAGTTTCTAACATTTGGTCAAAAAATAAAGCGCTTCGATATTTTACTCCCTTGGAAGGTTATAGGGTTTTTTAATGAGATGAGAGATGGTGTCGATGGTGGTGTCGATATCTTCGAGGGTGGTAAAGCGGCTGAGGGAAAAGCGAAGGCTTGAGCGGGCCAGCGAATTGGGGATGCCCATTTTGAGGAGGATGGGAGAGGGCTCGAGGCCGCCGGAGGTGCAGGCTGACCCGTGGGAGACGGCAATGCCAGCGAGATCGAGTTGCATGAGGAGGGTTTCACCGTCCACTCCCGGAAATCCGATATGAGCGGTATTGCAAAGACGAGGACCTTGACCATGAACGACGATATTGCCAAGGGCTTGCATGAGGCCGTGGGTGAGGTGATCGCGTAAGTTTTTCATTTTTTCGGTGGCTGCAGGAAGTTCAGTTGAAAGGAGAGCGGCGGCTTTGGCAAATCCGACGATGCCGATGATGTTAGGAGTACCTGCCCGTTTGCCATGTTCTTGGGACCCTCCTGTGATGAGGGGAGGAACGGGATCACGGGTGAGGAGAGCGGCAAGGCCGATGCCGGTGGGGCCGTGAAGCTTGTGAGCAGAAAAGGCCATGCCAGAGACGCCAGGAGGAATACGGAGTGGTTTTTTTCCAAGAACTTGAACGCCGTCAACAACAAAGGGGATGCCTCGTTTGTCAGCAAGGGCTGCAATGGCGGCGATGTCGGTTTCAACGCCGGTGATGTTGTTGGCTGCGGTGAGTGTAATGAGGCGGGTTTCAGGGGTGATGGCTTCTTCGATTTGGTGGGGTTGGATGGCTCCCCAAAGACCAGCGGGAAGATCAGTGATACGAGCTCCCGGGAGGGACTGGAGGGTTTCGTAGACGGCAGGGTGTTCAACGTTAGAGGTGAGGATGTGGCAGCCGGGGGCAAGGGAGTAAAAGCCGCGGAGGAGGAAATTCAGGGCTTCGGTGCCGCCGGAGGTGAAGATGAGCTGCTGGGGTTTGAGATGCAAAGCGTGAGCGATGGTATCGCGTGATTTTGTCAGGAGTTGTTTAGCCTCTTGGCCAAAGGCATGAGAGCTAGAGGGGTTGAAGGGGAAGGGAACCAGCGTCTCTTGTAGCGCTTCGATAACGCGGGGGTCGAGAGGAGTGGTTGCGTTATTGTCTAGATAGATCTTTTTCATTTTTTAACATCAAGATAGTGATATTGTCTGTGCTGCCAGCTTTTTTTGCAGCCTCGACGAGTTCAATGGCGGCCTCTTTGAGGCTGGGGTGGTTTCTTAGGATAGATTCAATTTGACGGTCGGAAAGGGCGCCATGAAGACCATCGCTGCTGAGAAGATAGAGATCGCCGGGAAGAAAGGTGGTTTTTTGGATATCGGGTTCAGCGACAGCAGAGATGCCAAGGGCTCTTGTGAGAACGTCTCTGTAACCCAGTGACAAAATCTTTTGCCGGAGGGAATGGTCTTTAGTTAAGAGTTCAATTTTTTGGTTGCGGTACCGGTAAATACGGCTATCTCCGATGTGGCCGTATAAGAGCTCTTTACCCAGGATCCAAATGCAGCAAAGGGTCGTTCCCATTCCGGCAAAATCGGCGTGTTGATAGGCGAGGGAGCGGATCCAATTGTTGGCTTCAGAAAAGCTCTGTTGCAGGTGGTTTTGGGCTATGAGAGGTGTGGGAAGGGGATTAGTGCGTAGAAAACGCTCGATGCTATCGCACATATGCAAGACGGCTTCTTTAGCGGCGACTTCTCCCGCAAGATGGCCTCCCATTCCGTCGGCTAAGAGATAGAAGTGCTCTTCGGGCAGTTCGGCAAAGACATCTTCATTGTTGGTGCGTGAAACCCCGATATCAGAAATGCCAAAGCTCTCGATGTGGGGGATATTGACATTCATGTGGAACCCTCGGAAAATAAGATGCGGAGGCTATTGACAAGATTAAATGCCATATGAAGGCCGATAGAGGCGAAAAGAGAGCCTTGTCTTTCGTAGATATAACCTAAAAAACAGCCAAAGGTGAAAAGGGAGGGGATTAAAGAGAGATTGCCTAACCCTTGTTCGGAAGAGAAATGAAAGAGAGCAAAGCCCGCAGCAGAAAGGATAATCGCGGCTTTAGCGCCGAGCCCTTTTTTGAGATACGATTGCAGGGTTCCGCGGAATAAAAATTCCTCGATCACGGGTGCGAAGAGGACGATGGAGAGTAAAGCCAGGGTTTGAAGGGAGGGGGATTGGAGCGAGGTTTTGAGGTAGCGGACTGCCACTTGTTCATAGCTTTCTAGTTTATAGATGAGATAGAGCAGAAGATCAAAAAATTGGCTGACGAAAGCGACGACAGGAAAAGCTAAGAGCCATGTACAGAAGCCTAGGCTCCAATCGTAGAAACGAGACGAGGTAGAGGCTTTGTTTTTCCAGAGCTGGGAAAACAGTGGGGTGGCCTGACATTTACAATAGATAATCATCGCGATGATCAGGGTGAGAATAAAAATGAACTGAAGTGAGACAAGGAGAGAAAAGGTCAAAGTTCCTTGAGAATGACGGCTTAAGATCGAAATGAGATAATAGGGTAAGAAAAACGTCGCACTGATATAAATGGCGAAGATGCTAACTAAGTGCTTGAGTTCGATGGGAATTGATGGGTAGCTACTGAGAATGTAAAATTTTCTTTTCCAAGCAAAGTAGTTCAGGATAAATCCTAAGAAACCCAAAAAAAATAGGGTCGCAATCGACTCTGAGACCATCCTATAGGCCTGAAGTAAGAATGTAGTCTTCGATACGGCTGGCAACTTCTTTGCTTAACGTATCGTGGGCAATTCCAAGGAGTGAGATATCAAATCCCTCGTGATCCCATGCGACGGGGGTTGCATGAGTTTTTGTAAACTCACGGGGGATATGGTGAGACTGTTCAATGATTTCTTGAAGAACGATTTTAGGGGTTTTTCCTCGGAGATCAAACACATTCACACGAATGGCTAAGAGAAGCTCGGCAGGAGCTTCTTTGATATCGACAAGAGGCTCTGTTGAAGAAATCACAGGGATTTCAGTGTGTTTCATCAGTTCGGTAAAGACGACAAATTCTTGCTGGGAAAAGGCTTTTTTTATCCAGCTGGTATCGAGTTCAAAAGGATCGCACCAGGCGAGGTATTTTTGAGAATTTGCAAAGTTTTCTTCGCGGGCGAGATAGAGATTGTTTTTCTGGGTGAGGCGGTGGCGGAGCGCTAGCGAAAATTCCTCAGAAAGGCTCCAGTTCAGATCGCTATGGCTATGGTCAATCACAGGCACCAGAGCAACGATGGGTCGATTGCTGATTCTAGATTCAATCAAAGCAGCTGATGAGGAATCATTTTCACGGCATCCGCTCAATACAAGAATCACACCTAGTACAAATATAGACCTTTTCATCCAACCCTGCCTTTTAGGTTTTAGCGTAGCAAAACAAGAATTGTTCTACAATGACGAGAAATTTGAACGGATCATCACAGTTTTTCCTTTGAATGCTAGTCCGAGATGTAAAATGCGACTGACTCCGCGATTTTTCAGCTCTAAATCATACTTGCGTTCCTCGATCTGCTTGAGTGCAGACAGGACGGCTGACTCTAGGTCGCTCTCTTCAAAACGGCCGATTTTTTTAAACTCCATCACAACCCCTAACTCTTGGGGTTTTTTAGGAATGAGCATGACATCGTAACGGCCATAGCCGCTTTCACGATTGGATTTTACTTCATAGCGATCTTTAAGGCCAATGAGGACTCCTAGCACGAATGCGTGATAGATTTTCTCAGGCTCTTCTGCAGCAACATCAAAAAAGCTGAAGGAAGAGAGAAGAAACTCTTGAAAAATTTGAGAAAAAGTAGCGACGTCGCCTGTTATTAGGCTCTGGAGAAGTATCTGATAATTGGGTTCTTGAATGGTTTCCTTGAACCATCTGAGGATGATCGAGTGATAAAGCTCCCTAACTTCGATGTTAGGAATACGCAACTGGCATGTACGTCCATAAACAGGTGTGGTTGTAATTGATAAGTACCCGCTAAACAAAAGTAAAGACCAAACCACATCGGGGTTGCTTTGCAAATCTGCAAACACGATTCCCTCTTCAATGGTTTTTTCTATGGTACCGCCTCTCATGAGTTCTTCGATGTCCGCTTTGAAATAATCTGTCCCTTGAGTAATCAGTTGCTTCATCAGAGCATTATCGATCGTGTTGACCCAATAGGGAGCCAGGGCGCCTTTTTTGGAAATGCAGTTTAACACAGACCAAGGGTTGTAAATCCCCTCACATGACCCAATACGGTAACCGTTATACCACTGCCGTATGGAATCCCATTTATCCAAAAGATTGTACTCTTCTAAAAGTTTTTTGACTTCTGGCTCAGTCAGTCCAAACTTATCCTGAAAATCTTCGTTTAAGATGGTAAAAGTGGTGACATTGTTAAGCCCTGAAAAAATGCTTTCTTTCGCAATGCGCAAAATGCCGGTGAAAACACCTTTTTCCAAAGAGGAATTATCCTTTAATCCCCCTGACAACCAGTTTCTCAAGAAATCGATCAGTTCCTTATAGTAACCTCCAATATAAGCTGCATGGGCGGGAGCATCGTATTCATCGATGAGAAGGATGACGCGGTTTTTATGGTAGCGGTAAAGCCACTTGGTTAGCAGCTTGAGGCTTTGTTCATATAAAGTTTGATCGCCTTGCTCATAGGCGATAGCTTGATATTGTTGCTTTTCAAAACCATCTAAAATAGAGTCTTCTAGAAGATAAGGATGTAAGCGAAAGGCCTCGGAGATTACCCCCTTTAAAGATGCAAAAGTCTGTTCCCACGAGGCGTGTTTGACATCCTTAAGCGAGATGAAAATGACAGGGAACTTCCCTTGAAGAGCCTGGCATTTTTTATCCTGCCAAATTTTCAGCGGTCGGAATAGGTAGCTGGTGTCTTGGTCGGTTTTTTCAAAAAAATACCGTAACATGGACAGGTTAAGCGTTTTGCCGAACCTGCGCAGGCGGGGAATGAGGGCAACTTCGGTTCCTTTGCTGAATAATTCTTGGATCAAAAGTGTTTTATCAACATAAACATAGCCACCATCAATAAGTTTTTTGAAATCGCTAAGCCCGATAGGAAGTAATTTCTTATCATTGTCCATGGATTGAATTATATCTGCTAAGGGGCAACAGGAGCCATCAGAAATTACTCCTCATAACTTAGTTCGACAACCTGGACGCCCGTATCAAAGCCATTGGATGCAATCCATGAGACAAATCCATGGCCTGGCTGAGTTAAAGTCAATGAGGGCGAGGAGCAAGAGAGCGCTGGGCGAGATAGTAAAACAGGATCGGACCATGTCCGATCTTTGATTGAAAAAACAGCTCCATAAATACTTTCTCTTTCTTCGAAAATGAGGTGTCTTAAAACTTTTGCAGTGCCTTTCCAGATGACGATGAAATTGCCAGTTTGATCACTCTTGATCTCTTTGAGGCGAAATTCTCCTTTGAAGGGGAGGATAGGAAGTGTACTGATCCAATCCTGACCTTTAGGTTTGAGTGCAGCTTCAATCCCTTGATTTTCCGAAGATCCCCAGGCTACGAAAATATCATCTTGAGGATTCATAGCCAAGGCGCAATTGTACAACCCTTCTCGTTTAATGATAAAAGTATCCAAAAGCGACCATTGGCCGTTTGTAAAGGTGATGATGGGAATACGTTCTTCGCTATAAGGTATTAAAGCTACAGCACCCGATTTTACATTCTTGTTTTCGCTTGTCACTCCCGTAACCTTATTGAGATAGCCCAGAGAAATCGAGCCCAGGATTTGAGAGGGAGAGAACTGATCTTCTTCAAACCAAGAATATTTCATTTGATAGGTATCGTCTCGCCAATTTCTATGGACTTCAAAAGCAAATCCATCTCCATTTGAATTAATGAACAGGTGCTGTTTATCAGCAGGCGTTACATGCTGAATAAATTTACAGGGGATGTTTTTTACGGTTTCAAGGACCTCGCCAAACATAGTCTCTTTCTCGCCTAGAAAAATGATTTTTCCGGAAGGCAATAATTTAACTTCTCCAGAGGAATCCGACTTATCAGCGACATTGAAAGGGACGGCCCAGAATTCATCGGGAGTCTTTTGTCCATAGTAGGTATAGCATTTGCCTGATTTACAGCTTCTCCAATGGAGCGAGGTTTTGCCTGCCGTATCGACAGCTAAGTCAATTCGCTTAAGTTTTCCCAGGGAGGGAAGGGTTTGAGTTTCAGACCAAGAAGTGTTGGCTGTTTTAAAAGCGACGTGGGCTGTTTGTTCTGTGTTCTCATTTTTAGAAGCTGCCCAGATGATAGTGGCCTCTCCTTGATCATTGGAATCCATGAGGGGCTTTTCAATACATTTGAAGCGCGTGTCAAAGAAGGTGACAGGAGACGAACATTGCAAAGAGGCAGCTCTGAGGGATAAGGTCGCTAAACTGAAAGCTAACAAAAGGTGTTTGAACATGGTGTGCCTAATCTAATTTGTAATCAGGATTTTCGCTGGTTTGAATCACGATATGTGATTTATCAGCGCTTAAGCCGATCTGGGTGTCTAACAATTTTAAATTGGGTTTATCCCAACTTTTTAAGTCAAAACTCAAAAATGCTTTTTTGTTGCTGAGGATGCGAATGTAACAGTTTTTTTCTATCTTAATCGATAAATTAGGTTCAAACTTTACTGAAAAAAATCCGCCATTGAGAAAGTATTTAATGGGGAGGTCAGTTCCAGCTCTTGATTCGATTGCAAGATAGGGATGTTTTCCTGAGAGGATCTCTTTTGAGAGTTGGGGAGTTAACTCTGTCTCCAGAATCACTCGGTTCACGTCGGTCAAAAGTTCCTCATAAGCCCCCATTTTTCCTTTGTCTGTTGCGAGAATAGGTGAGAGCGCAAGTGTCATCATCAGGGCTAGTTTGTATATTTTCATACGTGCCTCATTTTGTAAAATTTAAGTTTATAGAAATTAAAAATTTTAGAACAACTAAATTTACAAAGCGAGCAGAATCATAGAAGAATAAGCTTCCATTTTACAGGTGGCTTTAAGGGGAGGAAGCTGGGCAGGATTATCGATGGTGTCGTAAGGAGGTGCAAGAGCAGTATCAACGAGCCGGTACCATTTGCGATGGGTAGGCGGAGGAGGCAGTTGGACGGTAGGGCGGTTGTGGGTTGCATTAAAGGCGATGTAGAGGGAGTGGCCCTGAGCTGCATCTTTGAGAACATAGGCGATAAAGCGGCTTGAAGGGCTCCAGTCGGGATGAAAAGGGGAGCAGCCATGCCAATCGATCTCGGTCGGTTTTAGAAATTCGGTGCGGCGCAGTAGCGGTGTGCGTTTACGTAGAGCAATCAGAAATTGAAAAAAGTGGAAGAGTTCTTTTTCTTGATCGAGCTGGTTCCATAGAAAGGCATTCAGAGGTCCATCATGGCACCAGGCATTGTTATTGCCAGCGCGTGAGTGGCCATACTCATCTCCCATGAGAATCATAGGAGTTCCTAAAGAGACCATGAGAGCCACAATGAAATTCTTGGATTGTCGTAGGCGGAGCTTGAGGATATTGGCATTGGAAGTGGCTCCCTCTTGTCCGCAGTTCCAGCTTTCATTATCGTTAGTTCCGTCTTGGTTATTTTCCCCATTGGCTAGATTGTGTTTGGTATTATAACTGACAAGGTCTCGTAGTGTAAATCCGTCATGCGCTGTCACAAAGTTAATGCTGTGATAGGGTTTTCTGCCATGACCGTAGAGATCTTGCGAGCCCGATATGACACCAGCAAAGGGGCCTGCAGCGCCATCTGTTCCTTTAAGAAAGCGGCGGACTGTATCGCGGTATTTTCCATTCCACTCGGCCCATTTACCGTAAGCTGGAAAGTGTCCAACTTGGTAAAGCCCTGCAGCGTCCCACGCTTCTGCAATGAGTTTAGTATGGGCCAGGAGAGGGTCTTGAGAGATGCGCCTGACAACAGGCGGGTCGTTTAATGGATGGCCTTTGGGATCTCTTGTCAAAATGGAGGCGAGGTCAAAACGGAACCCGTCTACGTGCATCTCGGTCACCCAGTAATGAAGGGAGTCGAGGATGAGTTGAGAGGTGATGGGATTATTACAGTTGAAGGTGTTGCCGCAGCCAGTATAGTTGGAATAGGTGTTGTTGGGCCCTAAAATGTAATAGGTCGAAGCGCCCAGGCCCCGAAAGGAGAGAGAAGGTCCTGTCTCATTTCCTTCAGCGGTGTGGTTATAAACGACATCGAGAATCACCTCAATCTTGTTTTTATGGAGCTCTTTGACGACTGTTTTGAACTCTTCTGCAGCTCCATAGCGATTCATTATGCTAAAAAAATTAACAGTAGAATATCCCCAATAGTTAAGTAATTTTTTGCCGGTTTTTGGGTTTTTGCGGGGATTTTCATTTTCGTTGAATTCAAAAATGGGAAGGAGTTCAACGGCATTAATGCCTAATTTTTTGAGGTAAGGAATTTTTTCAATGATTCCTAAGAATGTGCCCGGGTGTTCAGTATGGCTTGAGGGGTCTTCTGTAAAAGCGCGGACATGCATTTCATAGATCATCAAATCTTGAAACGGGATGCTGGGAGGCGTATCGCCCTCCCAGTCGAATACGGGTAGCGGCTGGTTATACTGGCCCAGAGGCTTTTCGTGAGCATAAAAAGAACTATTCCAGTCTCCAGGGGTATTAAGGCAGCGGGCGTAGGGGTCAAGGAAGATCTCTTTGCCAATTCGAATTCCATAGTTAAAGCTCGGGGGAAGCCCTTGGATGGCAATATGCCAAATATGATTAGTCTGGTGAAGCTTAGGATCTAGCGGAACTTCAGCAAAAGGGTTTTGTTCCCCTAGGGCAAAAAAAACTAAAGAGGCCTGCTTAGCAGAGGAATAAAAAGCAAAGTTGATACCCGTTTCCAAGGGAGAGATCCCCAAGGGACTCGGTTTTCCGGGCAGGGTGGAAAGCTGTGGCGTCATTTTTTTTTAATACACTAAAACCGAATGTATTTGCAATTTTTTTGCGGAATTGAGAAACTACCAGGTTATTATGACAAAGACTAGAGGAGTACGCTAATGTCTTATGAGAATGCCAAGGCCAACTTAAAGGAGTTTGGGAAAGAGCTCAATCTCGCTGAATTGCAATTTGATGAGAACCATACCTGTATTTTAGGTATTGACAATACCTTTTCATTACATATCACCTATGAACCCCACTCGGATCGCCTTTACTTATACTCTCCTATCCTGGATGGGCTTCCTAAAGACACGACTAACCGCTTAAAGCTGTATGAGTCGCTCTTAGAAGGTTCTATGCTCGGCGGTCAGATGGCTGGCGGTGGCATTGGAGTTGCCGTGAACGAAGAGCTCATCTTGATGCACTGCGTTCTAGAAATGGGAATTGGAGCCGATCCTTCGGCGCTGCGCCGTTTTGCTCCTATTTTTGTGGAAGCTGTTGAGCGGTGGAGAAAAAAAGCTAAAGACTTAAGTGAAGGACGCGAGCCTCAAGAAGATCCCAAAGGTGGACCTGGCCGTCCCGGACTTCCAGGACCTGGAATGCCAGGAGGCATGCCAGGCCAACCGGGCAAACCTGGACAGCCGTTCACTAAGGTGTAAGGCAACTTTCAGCTACCCCTCTTTTTCTATGAGAGGGTTCAAAATCGAACCTCGGGTCCCCTAATTCTCATGGAGAAAGGGGGTCTGAATGGTTACAAGAAAATAGAGACCTTCTAATGGCTAAAAAAAAACTTCCAGCAGTCAAAAAAACAGAAACTTCCCCTGCTGAATATGCAAAATTTATCACATCTCTAAAAACTAAGATTCGCTCCTCACAGATCAAAGCTGTTGTGACCGTCAACAGAGAACTGATCAAATTATATTGGGAGATTGGCAAGGATATTGTTGAAAAACAAGAACATGAAGGCTGGGGTAGTAAGGTTCTGGAAAGGGTGGCCAAAGACCTTCAAAATGAGTTCCCTGGGATAGAAGGGTTTTCAAGAGCTAACGTATTTAGAATGAAGGCCTTCTTCGTTGCCTATAAAAAAGTCGCACAGCTTGTGCGACAATTTGAGTCTTTGCCTATTTTTGGCATCCCATGGGGTCACAACATTGTCCTTCTCCAAAAAACAAAGGACAAAGACGAACGCCTTTGGTATGCCTCCAAAGCGATGGAACACGGTTGGAGCCGAAGCATGCTCACAATTTGGGTAGAAAACGACCTTTATCATAGGGAAGGGAAGGCGATTACAAATTTCAAGACAGTTCTTCCGACTCCTCAGTCAGATTTAGCACAGCAGACTCTCAAAGATCCCTACGTCTTTGATTTTCTCGAGTTACGCAAGGAGCATTTGGAGAACGAATTAGAGGATGGGTTGGTCAACCATATCCAAAAATTCTTGTTAGAACTTGGGCAAGGATTTGCTTTTCTAGGGCGACAATATCCAATCAAGGCTGGGAAAAAAGATTTGTACATAGACCTGCTGTTTTACCATCTCATATTGCAGTGCTATATAATTGTGGAGCTCAAAGCAAGGGAATTCGATAGCCGCGATGCTGGGCAAATGAGCGCCTATCTTTCGGCTGTTGATGATCAACTTAGAAATGAAGATGACAAGCCCAGTATTGGAATCATCCTATGCAAAACCAAGGACAATGTGTTTGTGGAGTATGTCTTGAGAAATTTCAATCGACCCATCGGGGTTGCAGAGTTTGAAGTGAAACTGGTCGAAAAACTGCCGAAAGAACTCAAGTCAAGTCTGCCAACTGTGGAAGAAATTGAAGCAGAATTAAGTGTAATGCCAACCGAAAAGAAGAAGAAATCACGGAAGAAAAAGGCATAGATCCCTTTCTTGCCAAAGGCGGGATATCTGAACTGTTACGGTATAAGTTTAGATTTGATTGCATGAAGATAGGAGAGCTCGGCGCTGCCGGGCTCTCCTATTTTTTTCTCGATGCTTTTAATGCTGGTCATGACAGTCGAGTGGTCGCGTGAAAACGTCTTGGCTATTTTGACATAGGGCATCTTCAGAAGCTCTCGACAAAGATACATCGCAATTTGTCTGGGGAGGCTGCACTCTTGGTTTTGAGAGCGTCCTAAGATGTCACTAGATCCGATCTCAAAGTGTTCAGCAGTCGCCTGAATGATTTTTTCTGGGATGAGGAGTCTTTTTTCCCACGCTTCAAGCAAGGGCAGGGTCCATTTTTTTGCAGACTCCAGGCAAATGTTATTTTTGTGTAGAGCAAAGATGTCAAGAGCTCCCACTAAGCTAGGAATGGAAGGGAGGTGCTCTAAGACAAAAGAGGAGACTTCTTGAGAAAGGACTAGCTTTTTCTGCTCGCAAATTTTTGAAAACCACTGCTGCCTTTCAGGCGCTGCGAGAGGATGAAAGGGAAGAAGGAGTCCCCATTCGAAGCGGCTCGTTAGGCGGGGTTCGATGCCTTCCATCTCGGAAGGGAGCTTGCGTCCTGCCAAAATGATTTGTTTCCCAGCGATGTGCAGAGCATTGAAGGTATGAAAAAGCTCCTCTTGGGTCGCGCTCCGGTCGGCGAGTTCATCGATATTGTCGATCAGCAAAACGTCGTGTTTTCGGTAGTGATCTCTTAATTTTTGCATGGAGCTCGAGCGGATAGCTGTCACAATATGGTGAGTCAGGGTCCCTGCTTTGACATACAAACACCGCTTGTTTTGGGAATTTAAAAAAAATGTGGAGGCCATGAGAAGGTGGGATTTTCCAACACCTTCGGGTCCTTGTAGGTAAATCGGATTATAGCTTAGCTTTTCAAGGGCTGCTTTTAGAAGAGAAAAATGAACTTCATTGGTCTTTCCAGGAAAATACGAGTCAAAGCGGCAGCTAGCTTTGAGAGCGTCGGAGGTGAGATTGAGGACAGGTTTCCAGGTTTTTTTCTCCGTTGGAGGGGGAGCATTGGCAAGTGAAATGTGAACTTTAATGGGTCTTTGATTGTTATTGCGAAGTAAAAGCCTGACTTGAGGGCGGAGATGCTGCTCAAACCAGTTGAGATGAAAAGAGTCGTGAGCTTCTAAGTAGAGATTTCCCGCATCAAAATGAATGACTTTAAGAGGCTTGGCCCATTTTTCCATCGCCTCGGAGCCGATCTCTGAGGCGATACTTCCCAAAAAGTCTTCCCACTGTTTCATCAGCTTATTTTAATTTTATTGGTCATCCACCATTGTTGGAGAATACCGAGCAGCATCGAAGAAAGCCAGTAGATATTGAGTCCTGAGGGGAAGTTATAAAATAAAACGGTGAACACGATGGTCATGATATTGCCCATCATGCGCTGCTGTTTTTGTTGATCGGTCATGAGTTTAGGATCGCGCGCTTTTCCAGCCGACATCCGCTGCTGCCAAAACATCGTAGCTCCGAGTAGTAGAGGGAGAAGATGAAACGAGGTTCCGATAAACCAAATCGGTGTATGCCAGGTGAACAAGATATCAGGGGCTGCTAAGTTAGTGATCCAGCCCGGAATAAAGCTGGCTCCTCGGAGCTCAAAGGTCGATTTCAGAAGATCGAACATTCCGATGAGGAAAGGCATTTGGATGAGGAGCGGAAAGCATCCACCTAGAGGATTGACGCCATGTTCTTTGTACATTCCCATAATTTCAGTCTGCGCTCGCTTGGGGTCTTTTTTGTACCTTTCTTGGAGGGCAGAGAGTTTAGGGGCGAGTTTTTGCATTTTAATGGTCGATTTGATGGACCAAGCGTTGAGGGGGTACATCATGATTCGTAAGGCAATCGTAAGCAAGATAATCGCAAAGCCCCACGAGTGGACAACCGCGTAGAAAATTCTCATTAAGAAAAAGAGGAACTTAGCAAACGGCTCGGAGATAAAAGAGAGCCAGCCGTGAAAGCTTTGAGTCGAGCCGTAATCTCCCCCGTAAGTGGCGTCATTTTTTTCTAAGATGGTTTTTGCTAAGGGCCCTGCAAAGACGCGGAACTGGTAGGTGCCGCTGCTTTTTCTAAAAGGTAGGCGCATTTCATAGCCTGGATAATTAGCCGAAGGGTAAATCGGTTGGGGGGCGTCAATGACCGATAAACGAGTCGGGACATTTTCACCTGGAATTTTGCAAGCGGTAAAGCCGGGGCTCATTTCGGTTTGCGGATCTAAGATCACAGCAAAAAAACCATTAGAATCGGCAATCCAATCGGGATGAATCGAGTTGACGGTCGTGGCTGTTTTAGGCAAAGAGAGCTGTTCAACCACCCCTTTTTGATTGCGGGTCATCCGGTACTTTAAGGTTTGAGTGGAGCTGCCAGAGACGATTTCAACTTCAGGAACGCCGGTTCCCAGAGAAAGGCCTTGGCCACTTCCGTCAATTTGGACGGTGACATTAAAGGAGTAAGGCGCTGTGTCGGGATCATCCGGGAGTTGATAGGTTTTTGTGATGCGCGCTTGGTCGGTTTTGCCTTCCATGACAATCAAATTTTTTTCCAATCGTCGCAAGGTGAAAGAGGGCGTCTCTTCATCTGTTGTTAGCGCGTAGTAGCGAGGATCTACATTTCTACGGAGAAGGGGGTAGTACCCGCCGACTTCGCCTTGCTGAAACATTCCTTGATAGGTTTGATAAGGGCCTAAGGGGAAGTGGTCGTCTTTAGGGTAGTCGTCTGCAAGAAGGGTATCAAAGTGGATTTTCCTTACAACGCTAGCGGGATTTTCTTTGCTTTGAAGCGGAAGGTTGATTTCAGCGATCGCTCCTCCTAGAGTGGAGATGACCAGCTGCTGATATTTGTTTTCAATCACATACCGCTCTTCTCCCTCAGAAGATGAAGAGGGAGCCTTAGTAGAAGGCCTTTCGGAAAAGTTCTCAGTGGTTTGGACGATGGGACTGGAGGCTGTTGGCGCTACGGCCTTAGGGGGGAACAGGAAGTGGTTGACGGCATAAAAAACTACCGTCATTAAAACTACAAAAAGAATGGTCCGCTTATCCATGATATTTTTCTCTCTTGATAAAGAGTCGAGATCTTACCAGATCGGGCACCAATCTAGAAACGAAAAATATCCGTTCAAAGAAATTGCTTGAAAAACTATCTGATCTGGGCTAAAAGACTACCCCTAAAAAAGGAGTCTGGCTCATGCGTAAAGTTTTTTTCATCCTGTCTGTTTTAGTTTTTAATCTCTTATTTCCCAGTGAAAAGATTGTCATCGGGATTGCAGGGGGAACCGGCTGTGGAAAGACAACATTAGCAAAAAAAATCCAGGAGGCTTTTCCAGGTCAATCCGTGCTCATCAGCCAAGATTCTTACTATAAAGATCTCTCTTCTTTATCATCTAGCGAACGGGAAAAAGTTAATTTTGACCATCCTGATGCTTTGGACTTTGGGTTATTACAAGAGCATCTCAAAGCTCTCAAACAGGGAATCCAGATCGAAAAGCCCATTTATAATTTTGGAACTCACAGCCGTGAGTCGTTTACAGAGATCGTAGGACCTAATCGTCTGATCATTATTGAAGGAATTTTGCTGTTTGCAGTTCCTGAAGTGCGAGAGCAGTGTGATCTGAAAATTTTTGTCGACACAGACGATGACACCAGGCTCTTGCGTCGTATGGAGCGCGACATGCAGGAAAGATCAAGAACTTTCCTAAGTGTAAAACATCAATACCTAACGACTGTCAAGCCCATGCATGAAGCCTTTGTCCAGCCTAGCAAAAAATATGCAGACATTATTGTGCCGCATGGGGGAGAAAATCAAGTGGCGCTTAGCGTTATTTTGTCAAAGCTTCAGACGGTCGCTAAGGATTGAATCAATCGTCATAGTATCCCTGTTTTGCTTTTTCAATGATTGCATCTCTTTGCTGAGAGGCAGGGTGTTCTTCCAAAGCGACAATGAGTTTATTACTTACATTTGTCCCAGTTTCAGGATTAATGGATAGATTGTTTGCAAAAGCTTCCGAAAGGCTATCTATAACGTCACTTTTTTTGGTTTCTTGGTAGGGATCTTCAATGGCAAGTTTCAACCCAAATTGTTTTAAGTAACCATAATTTTTTTGAGGTACATTAAAATCTCGATCTTTTAATCTTGCCGGATCGAGGTGGCTTACAGGAATCTGTTTGTCTTTTTCAGTGGAAGTACCTCCCATCCAGTAATTAATTCTATTTATTAGCTCAACCATTGTTTTAATATTTGCTTGGTCTTTTTCTTCTGGCCTGACTGCAAAACCAAAACATCTTCCATTTTCTATATCTTTAGGCGCTTGTTTAACACAGTAGAGTTCCCAACTTTTACTTGCTTTTTTGCAAGTAATAGTAGCATCTGCATGATTACTAAATTCAAAATAAGCCGCGCCTGGTGCTCCTTCGGTCGCACCACGGGTATCTGTAAAAATTCTAGTTAAGCCTGCTAAACTACTATTGAATGTTGAACTTGATGCCATTTTTGCCTCTCTATTCGTAATGAAAACGGCAAATTTATCAAGCATGATCCTATTTGTCAATCAGCTGCAAATCACTTATGATATTTGGTATGGGATAAAAACTCTTGGAAAAGAGGGGTGGGACGGAGGTTTTCAAGCCAATCGTCATCTAGGAGCTCTTCAAGGGGTGGGAGCGCTCCAGCATGATAGGCTTTTTGGATAAATTCAAGGGCTTTATCAAAATATCCAAGAAGGGAATTAAGGCATCCGAGCTGGTAGAGTGCAGGCTGGTTTCCAAGGCGTGCGGATTGCAAGAGTTTGAACTCAGCTTCGCGGTAGGTGGTTTTAGCCATCTCTATGTCCGCTGTGTGCTCGGCAATATTAATGAGGGTTACTCCCCAGTCTAAAATGACGAAGTCGTTATCTTCTTCATGTTTGTGGGCTAAGCGAAAGTGGTGTAGAGCGCGTTGGAAGTACTCGATGTCGCTCAGCGACTCACCGAGATGGCAATAGGTCAGGCCAATACGGTAATGAATGCGAGGGAAATCAGGCTCGGAGATCAGCACTTGGAAAAACAGCTCTAAGGCTTTTTGGTAGTAGCTTTCATCTTCGTGGTAATCTCCTAGGAGATCGAGAGAGATGGCATGGTGATAGAGCCATTCGGGGTAAATATAAAGAGCGTTTTTCTGGATCTGGAGTGTGTACTCGAAATAAGAAACCGCCTGTTTGAGAAGCTCAGGATCTTTTTTCATTTCTCCTAAGCGAGAAAGAGCATAAGCGTATTCGAAGTAGTAGCTACTGATCGGTTTTAGGTCGATGGCTTTGGCAAAAAATCGGACGGCTTTTTCACAGGCGTCCATATCACTATCGAGATCGGCTAAGCTGCAATAAACTTTAGCGATTGCAAACCAATCTTGGTGGCGTGTGCGATCGAGAGAGACTCCTTCTTGGAATTTTTCGATAGCTTGGTAGTAGTAATCGAAATCGTTAAAGTAAGAGCCCCAGGAGTAGAGGCATTTGGCATATGAATGCCAAACTGTAGGATTGTCTTCCGAAGAAGTATTGAGAGCTTCGGTAATTTTATTTTGAGCCTCGTAGAGAAAATCGACTTGATCGGTGAGCTCTCCAATAAAGGCAAGGGCCTCTGCCCAAGTAGCAATGAGCTCGGCATGCTTCACATTGAGCACATAGCCTTGTTGGCATTTTTCAATGCAGGAGCGGAGTTTTTTAAGATCTTGAGAGATGCGTCCCGCTTCCAAAAGAAAAAGAGCCCATTCGTATAACAGCTCTACGTTATAAGGAGAGAGTTGAAAGGCTGAGGAGAAGCACTCATCGGTTTGGGTAAAATGATCCTCTTCATGTGTATGTGAAAACAGTTGCTTAAGGCTTCTAGCAAGCATAAGCCAGCCGTCAAAGGAGAAATTAGAAAGAGCTACTCCTTGTCTGAAACACTGGGTAGCATTAACTGTAAGACGGACATCATTGAGAAGCTCGGCCATTTCTAAAAACGCTTTGCCGTAATCGATCCAAAACCCATGCGGGAGTAGTTGGGAGTGCTTCGAGATCTGTTGAAAAAGATCAAGAGCGGTTTGTAAATCGATGGCTTCCCCAGAATAATGGGCAATCCGGGTCCAAACTTTTGCGTAGTCGTAGTGAAGGTCCACACGGATCTTATCTTTGGATAGCCCAAGAGCTTTTTTTAGTTTTTGTTCGGCTTCGATAAAATAACGGTGTTCTTGATGAGTCTCACCCAAAAGAAAGAGAGTGTTTCCCCAGGCGTGAAAGGCCTCAAAATAGGTGGATGAGAGATGGCAAGCCGTTTTAAGTTTTTTTGCGGAAAGAAGCAGAATTTTTTCACGGCCTTTGACAGAGCCATACTCAAAAAGAGAAAGACCTTGGCGATAAAAAAGCTCGGGATTGCAAGGGTCAAGCTGGGCCGCTTTTTCAAAAAGCTCTAACCCGGCCGTATCTCCTTGGAGCAGGGCTTGCTCTCCTTGTTGAAGATAAACGGCGGCTAAATTGTCTTTCTGTGACGCCATAGTGCTCTCGATTATTTTTTACTTATTTAGGGGATCGTATAAATGTCGGATTATAGGAAAGGGTCCTATTTTGCACAATCTAGCTTAAATTTTGAGCCATAAAGATTGTCTTTTTTTGAGGTAAGGTGATAGACTGGCCTTTATTATGACATCCATTAAACCTATCCAGCTTGCCTTCTTGGCCATGGCTCCGGCACTGGCTCTTGGAACTCTTGATATAGCAGTTAACGCTTTCTTTATCAAGCGTTTAGGTCTTGAAGAAAAGAAGTTGCGTTGGTTAGAGGGGGGAAGTTTTATCACTAAAGCCCTTGGAAGCTTGTTGATATCAGGGATGGGAGGATATGCCATAAGGCGCTTGCAGTTAAATCCTGGGCTTCAGGCCCTTCCAAGCATTTGGGTGACTGTCAATGTTGTAGTGTATGTTTCCTACAAATTTATAAAAACAATTAATAATTTCAAGGCCATTGACAATCTCAAATTTAAGGTAACTCCTGCCGTGATGAACTTCGATTCGAATGGTAGTACTCTTGCTGTTTGGGATGTAATATCTAAAAAGATAAATATTGGGTATGAATGTTATTTTGATTACCAAAATCCAGAAAAATTTAACATTAACGAACAGTTTAATAAATGGATGAATTGTAATAGGGAATTGCTAAATAACCTGAAAGAACTTGACCTAACTTTGGTTCTATTACAATCGCTACCGTCGCAAATAGGTCAACTTTCCAATCTTGAAATACTTAGACTGGGACATGTCCGTTTAGAAAATTTTCCACCATTTTTGAATTCTCTGAGTAAGTTAAAAAAACTTGATCTTTCGAGTACTTCTTTTAAAAACTTACACCAACTACCTCAATACCCCAATCTAGAGCGGCTTGATCTAACATTTAACGGCATAACCGAGATTCCTGAGGCAACCCATCTACCTGCGACCCTGAAAAACCTAAACATTTCTTTTAATCAACTGACCACTTTACCCGATTCCTTATTACGCTTGCCTCGTACTTGTTGGGTTGAGGCTTCCCGCAATTCCTTTAGTCCTGAAACAGTGAGAGATCTGCAAAATCGTCTTCAAAATATTCGGCAAGAGAATCCTCTACTGGGACCCCGTTTAAGTACTTCGGTAGATGACTGGATTAATCAGACATTAGAAATTGCACTAGGCGAGTCATTTGAAAACCGTATGGCCGGATTGCGTGCTTCACTCCTAGAAGTAGCACGCGGTAGGTTTCGAAAAACTGAAACGAGCCTTGAAGACAGTATCCTCTTTTGGCTGAAAGAATTCCAGCAAGAGCTTCCTCAACTTTGCCAAAACAAAGTAGATCGTTTGCCGGGGAGAGAAGGGGAGGAGAGCGTCTGTCTTGTCTTTTATAGCTCGCTTTTTGCTCATGATAAAAAAGAGGTCTTAAGTGATTTTTTAGAGAGGCTCAAAAGAACAAAAGACTATCTTAGTGGAGGAAATAGCAAGGTAAAACTGATTCATAGAGTTTTTCAAATGCTCGAGGAAGCCTCCCTTAACGAGCAGTTTCGTACTGAGCTTTTCCCTATCTTGGAAGGTGCTTGTGAGACATGCGGGGATCTTGTAACGCTTGTTTTTGCTAAAGACATTGAATCTCGAATACATTTATCGCGAGCTGGGGAAAAAAATGACGGAGAATTGGCTAAGTTGGTAGTGGGTCTTAAACGCATGGCATTGTTAGAGGAGCGCGCTAATTATCATGTGGAAACACTAGGACTTGTAGATCCTGTCGAAGTCGAGCTCTTTTTGTATTGTCAGCTCCGAGAACCATTAGAGCTTCCTCTATCTACTGAAGGGATGCTTTATCCGAAAATAGCAGGAATTTCATCCGAGATACTCCAAGCAGATGCCGCTCTAGTCCTTGACAAATCTCGGTCTCCTGAAGATGTCTGTACGATTCTTGCAGCAAATGAGGTTTGGCAAGAAAGGATTAAGAAAAACCATCAAGAAGCATTCAATCAACAAGAAAAAACATTCTCAGCAGAAATGGAAGCTTTATCTGAAAATGATTCCATGGGTAGCCATGCTAGAGTGGAAGCCATGAATTCCCTGAAATCCAAACGCGACAACGCTACTCAACAATTTATCGAAGAGCGGACAAAAACATGGGTATTGGCAAGTTCCTCTGTATAGTGCGAAAATAGCAGAAATCGGTAGCTTTTTCAATTCAGTTTTTCTACACTGATGTTCATGGGGTTCGGTGTGTTGTTGAAAGAAATAAAAAAGATCTTACAGCGGCATAAAAAAGACCTTTCTCAATTGGGTGTTCGTGCTCTTGCCATTTTTGGTTCGGTTGTCAGACATGAAGCTACAGCTAAAAGTGATATTGATATTCTGATCGAATTTGATTCAAAAAAAGGTCTTTTTGGCTTTGTGGGTGTAAAAAGATTTTTAGAAAAAATTCTCCACTGCGAAGTTGATTTGGTCACGAAGAGTGCTTTGCATCCTGCCTTAAAACATCGAATTTTAAAAGAAGCCCAGCATGTCTTCTAGAGAATTATGTGGAAAGTGAAATTCTAAATTTTCTGACTTATCTGGGCTCTGAAAAGGGGCTTAGTCCCAAGACACTAGAGGCTTATGGCAGAGATTTACGGTTTTTTGCCCATTTTTTAGGGGAGATGAAGGTAGGGGATGTTACATCTGAAAAAATTATCTTCTATTTCCAGTCCCTCAAAGAAAAGGGGATAGCTTCCAGCAGTTTATGCCGGGCTTTAGTGGCTGTTAAAGTTTTTTTTAGGTTTTTGAAAAGGGAGAGGATCTCGAATGATAATCCGACTCTTTTTCTTGAAAGTCCTAAGATGTGGCAGCTGATTCCTGAGGTGTTAACGGTTAGCGAGGTGACGCGGTTATTAGAAGCACCGGATCGGGAGTCTGCTGAGGGCGCGCGTGACAGGGCGATCTTACAAGTGATCTACGCATCGGGGCTGAGGGTTTCAGAGCTATGCGGGCTTAGTATTGGGGATGTGTCGGATCATCAGATAAGGGTGAGGGGAAAAGGACGAAAAGAGCGCGTGATCCCGATCGCTGCTTCTGCGGTGCAGGCTGTGGATGATTATCTAGCCCGTTTTAGAAAAGAGGGTGAAGGGGCTCTTTTTCTCAGCCGTGGGGGACGCCCCATGAGCCGTATTACGGTTTGGGAGAGGGTCAAATTCTATGCAAAAAAGGCGGGGATCACAAAAAAGATTTCGCCTCATACGCTGCGTCATTCATTTGCAACGCATCTTCTTGAAAATGGAGCTGATCTCAGGGTGATTCAGGAGATGCTCGGTCACTCTCATATTGCAACGACCGATCGGTATACGCATGTGAGTCGAAAACACTTACACGAAGCTTTTGCGAAATTTCATCCTAAGCCTTGACGAATTGTATAAATTTCCTCTCTGCGGTCCTCCGCGATCTCTGCGCCTCTGCGGTGAATCCTGCATTGAAAGAGGAAGATTTTACCGCAGAGGGCCACTTATAGGGAATTCTTGACGCCGTCCGTAGTCCGAAGCAAGTGATACTGACTGAGGGCAGAGAGGGCAGCGGTCTCGGCGCGGAGGGTATTTTCATGGAGCGAGATGCCCTGGGCATGAAAGGTGTGAGTGAGGATTTCCAATTCTGCTGGAGAAAACCCTTTCTCGGGGCCCATAAAAAAGATGACAGGATCAGAAAAGGGGCCTTTGAGGTGAGGGGCCTGGGGGGAGAGATCTCCAAAGAATAGGGAGCCGGTGGGAGGAGTCCATTCGGAGAGAGGAGGACGGATATCTAAGGTGGGAAGAAAGAGGCGGCCGCATTGCTTGAGGGCGCTGACTAAAATGGTGCGAAGTCTAGATTCTTGGGAAGGTGAAAGGGTTGGCTTATCACTTTTTTCTCCAGGAAAAATCCAGAGATGGGTAACGCCAAGTTCTGTGGCTTTTTCAACGGTCCACTCAAGGGCTGAGGGGCGAGTCATGGCCAGGCTTAAGATGAGCGAGTGAGGAGGTGGCAAAGAGGTGGTGTGCGAGAGAATCTTAAGTTCTGCATGGTCGCGATGAATGGCGAGGACTTCGGCTTCAGCAAAAGCGCCTTGTCCGTTGACGAGTTCGAGTTTTTGGCCAGGGCGTAGGCGCATGACATGGGCAAGGTGATGAAACTCTGTTCCACTTAAATCCAGTGAGGAAGGGTTGAGTGGAGAATCGATGAAAAATCTATCGGCTGGCATGAGAGAGGAACTCTTCAGGAGTTTGGAAAGAGGCGATTTTGAGGGCGCTTAGCTTAGAGAAATGGTGCTGGAGTTTTTTATTGTTAGTGAAGTCGATCACCATTTTAAAGCGGTAATCGGGTTTTAGAAGCTCTTCGAAGGTCTTAAGTTCCACATCGGAGGTTGCCTTGAGGTGAGAGGGGATGAAGGCGGTGATCTGCTCGCGGGGATAGAGTTCTCGGATACGAGGGAGGAAAGAGAGAAAATCGGGGTTGTCAGGAAAGATGAGGGCAAGCGAGTCGTGACGGAACTCTTTTTGCAATTTTCCGGGGAGCTGTTGTTTCCAGCGGTTGTGGATCCAAAGCCATTCGTGGGGTCTTGCTTTGACGGTGTTTTCAAAAACGGTTAAGACTTGCCGCATTTGAGAGGAGGGATCGGCTTCGGGCCAAATCGGGTCGCTGTAATGGATCAGATATTTTCCATCTTGGCGGCGTGTTGAAGCGACGATGATGGGGCATCCGGTGCGAGCCGATAATAGAGCTGGAAGGGGGGAGGTCCACGCTTCACGTCCTAGAAAAGGGCAGGAAAAGCCGGCATTGGGCATTCCCTGATCGCCGACAATTCCAACGAATTTTCCTTCTTTAAGAGCGCGGACAGAGGAGCGGTAGGCCTCTTTGGGAAGAATGATTTTTCCTCCAAATTTTTCTCGCATGGCAACAACCCAGCGGTAGAGGTAAGGATTTTTAATCGGGCGGCCAATGGCAATGCCGGGCATCCGGGGAGTTCCCTCTAGGAAGAGGATTTCCCAGTTAGCTTGATGGCCACAGAAAAAGATGACGCCGCGCCCTGATTGAATCAGCGCTGCTGCAACTTCGGGATTTTCACAGGTGGCCAGGCGGTGGATGTTTTTGTCGATCGAAAGGCGGGGATATTCCAGGGCTGTGATAGCGAGATTTTGCAGAGAGCTGCGGGCTGTCTTGACGATTTCATCGGGGGTGAGGTGCAGGTCGGTAGCAAGGGCCAGGTTCGATAGGGCCCGTTTGCGGTATTTGGGGTAGGCGTAAAAAATGAGAAGACCTAGGAGAGATCCCAGACGGTGGATCACAGGATAGGGTAAAAACTGAAAAGGAAAAGTAAAAAACCGGAAAATCCAATATTTTAGCAACATATCTGACACACTTTACCTAGTTGCCCTGTGAAATCGAGGTGTTGCACTGAGGATCGAATGGTTTGAGCAGAGGAGAGGGTTTTATTGAGGGCTAGAGTTAAAGCTGCGGTGAGCTCTTCGACAGAGTGGGGGGTTTCAAGGGTGATTCCGGAGCTTTTTGTAAGAACTTCATGTCCTCCATTTGTAGAGGATGTGATCACGAAAAGCCCCATGGCCAGGGCCTCTACGGTGACGTTGGCAAAGGGGTCGTAAAGGGAAGGCAAGACCAGAGCGTCTGCGACTTGGTAGAAGGGGCGAAGAGAGGGCTGAGGACCGAAAAAAGTGACGTGTTGAGAGAGGTCTAGTTGTTGGCACAATTTTCGGAAAGCGTTCGGGTTTTTGTCTGTTCCTACAACGGAGAGGTGAAAGTTTTTGTTTTGCAAGTGACTCAGTGCATACAGTAGGGGAGTGAGTCCCTTGCGCTGAAAATTGTGACCGACGAAAAGAAAATTTAAACAATCGATTTTCAAGCCGAGCTCTTTTGCGATCTGATGTTTTGAGACAAAAGCGGTGTTAAAATCGCTTTCCATCTCCTGCCACTCAACTCCGTTATGGACGACGTGGATCTTATCAGGGGAAGTGGAATAAAACTCTAAAATTTGGCGGCGGACGAGATGGGAATTGACAATGATGCCCCGTAAACGGGGGTCTTCAAAGGTGGCTTTTTCTAACTTTAGAATGGTTTGGTGGAGGGGGTTAATAGGAAATGTCCAACCCCTCAGCAGACCTTCATATTTTTGACGAAGCGCAAGATAGGCGGCATGGACTCCATTGCCTGCGCGATGATGGGTTTGCAAGGAGGCTCGATCCATGCTAAGGATGACATCAAAGGATTGGGACTGTACGGTTTTTTGGCACCAGTTATCAAACTCGATCAAACGGCGAAACTTGAAGTAGCTTTTCAATTGACACGTCAGTGCCCGATAACCTGAGGGACTGCCTGTGGTTAAAAGGGTGACATGAGAGCCCTTTTGTTGGAAGGCGTCCACGATTCTGCGCGTGGCCTTCTCAAGACCGCCTCCCTGCCCTAGGGACGGCAGGTCTTTTTTGATAATGGCGATATTACTCACTAACTTTCTCTTGGATAATGATCTTATTGCCTTTCATATCAACCCTCAGATCGAGTTTTTCTTGTTCGGACTTATAAAGCTGGAATTGGTTCATATAACGGCGGAACCTCTCTCGGAGGTGGTCTTCTCTTTTTTTTGCTAGAGTAGAGTCTTCGGTAATGTCTTGGTAGTCTGACATCAGTGTAGAGACATACCGATCTTCGAGCACGCGAGGATTGAGAAATTGAAGGCTCCATTCTAGGTCTGTCTTGTGAGGTTTAGGAGTTGGCAAAATCGTGATTTCTAACATATCTTGCACCAAGTCGACAAACAAGCGGCTTACACCTTTGGCATAGAGAGATTGGCGCAGTAAGTAGAGGCCATTGAGTTGTTGGACTAGGGGGCTCGTTGCTAAAGAAAGTTTTTCAGGATTGAGCGCTAAGCTGTGTTCGGGTGTAAAAAAAAGGGTAATGGGGAGTGGTTTAGTAATCGGGTGGAGATCGTTTCTAATGAAATCAATCCGCAGCTCACGTGCCTGAGGATCATCAATTTCAAAAGGGCGATCCGATAACGAAGGGATCACAATCTGCTTCCAATCGTCAGGGACAATGAAGGCAATAGCATCTGAGGCGATTTGTTGGCGGCTTTGGAGATCTTCCAGAGTTGCTTTAGGAATTTCACTCAAGTTAAATGAGAGGTTAATTCCTTTGGCTTTTAGGTGTTTAACAACTTCTTCAGGTCCGCTGACGGTCATATTCAAATGGCAAGGCCAAACGTCTAGGAATTGGTAACCGTGAGGGGCTTCTCCTAGAGGGTAGGTAACGAGGACCTGGATTTTTTCTGTGACTAAGCGGGTGAATGTAATGTGAAGTTGCTGAGTTCCGACTTTTTTGATGGCCTTTGAAAGATCAATAGTAGGATTGAGGCAGTTGAGATTTTTACGGGTAATGGGAGCAATCCAATCGCCTGACTTGTTCATGGTATCGAGGACGATTTCAATATCGTTAGAGGTGATTTCAGCAAGTTGCTTTTTATTTCCCTGGAGTGAAAGGGAAATCTTTTTTGAAAGAATCCCACTCGGTTGCAACCCTTCAACGGTTATTCCAGCAGGGAGATTGATCAGGCGGACAGAGATGTCCTCTAGAACCTCAGTTGTTGTCAAAGAGTGATTGACAGCAAGCCAAATAAGGGTAGCTAAAAAAAGAGAGCTGAGTTTCCGCTCCCAATGGTTCAAAAATAGGTTTCGAAATAAAGACATCCCTTAAACTCCTATGAGCCTTCTTAGGCTGAACTTGGCCTTGTACGAGGGAGATTCCTTAGGAGTACTATAGATACTGCGGATGATCCCTTTAAAAGTACCAGGTTTAGCACCTTCAGTGATGAAATTGCCACGAGCTAGAGAAATTTTTCCACTCTCTTCTGAAACGACGACGACAAGAGCATCCGTACGTT
This sequence comes from Parachlamydiales bacterium, assembly GCA_023265455.1. Lineage (GTDB taxonomy): Bacteria > Chlamydiota > Chlamydiia > Chlamydiales > Rhabdochlamydiaceae > PALSA-1444. The sequence goes on along the minus strand of JAHFTQ010000003.1, from coordinate 104,507 downwards.
GAGAGATTCCCAGTGCTGCACGATGGCGTGTTCTCATCGTCCTTGTCAAAGCGGGAGAGTCGTCTGCTAAAGGGAGGATCACAGCAGCTGCGACAAGCGTCATGTCCCGGATGATAACAGCTCCGTCATGAAGAGGAGTCGAAGTGGTAAAGATCGTCTCTAAAAGCTCTGACGAAAACCTAGCATTGAGGACCACGGCTTTTTGTGCGAATTCATCAAGACTGTCTTCGTGTTCCAAAGCGATTAAGGCTCCTAATCTTTTTTCAGCTAATCGGTAGACTGAATTGGTCAGCTGATCTAAGAATTTATCAAATTCTGTCACTTCCCGATATCTTTTTCCTTTCAAACTTAATTTTGACAGCGCGACCCTCAATTCAGGCTGAAAAACAACCAGAAGGGCAATGGCCGCGACGTTGGTTAAATTGGCCATAATCGTATGAAGGATCGGGAGGTGAATCACGGATGTAATGGCAAAAATCAAGATGAAAGCCAGAGCCCCAAATAAAAGATCTTTCGACCTTGTGTTCGAAAAAAGAGAAAGTAGGTAATTGAGCACCAGCGCTATGGCGAAAATTTCAACGAAGGGTGTGAGGGCACTTAAGATATTCATGGATTAAAGCCATTCTAGAGAGAAGAAGAGTTGCTTTCAATGAAATTTATTAATCCGTGAAGCCAATTACGTTTTGGTAGCAGAGCATCAGATGATCGACGCCTTGCATAGCTCGGTGCGGGTTTTCTTCTGACGGCAGATGATATGCAGAGGCGATGCGGTCTTTAGAAAATCCTGTTTTCCAAGGGAGAAGATTGGGATTGTCTTGGCCGTTACGCACAGCTTCTGCCCAATACATCGATGCAAAGTCAAGCCAGTAGTAGGGCCAATGGAGCTTTTCTTGAAGATCGGGATCAACCAGCTGAGAAAAAAAGATGCGATCGAAAGAGGGATTTTGGCAGATGAAAACGGCCGTGCCTCTTTGAATTTGATTTCTTTGCAAGCAGTTGGTGATCTCAGTTGCCACAACATCGGCTTTTTTTCCTTGGCAGACGAGTTCGTAGGTAAAGCCGTTAACTCGAAGGCTGTCAGGGTCACTTCCCTTCCAAACTTCTTGAGTTTGATGAACGATCGATTCATAAGAATCCTTGATTTGCCCTGTCTTAACATCGACAATTTTAAAAGCAATCTCTAAGACCCTATGACGAAATGGGTTAAGCCCATTTGTCTCTGTATCTAAAAAAATTCCTAGCATAGTCTAACAGTTATAGAGAGATGACTGTTTAACAGCAATCAAAATATGTTAAAAGGGGGTTGTTTCAAGATTGAATTTTTGCTATACTGCTGAAATGCTAACTCCTCACAAAATGCGAGAAATTATTTTTCACCTCCTGTACAGCGCTGATTTTGCGCCGGATAATCAGGAGGAGATCATCCCATTTTTGATGCAGCACCATTTAGTCACAAAAAAATCGATGTACATGGCACAAAATCGGGCAGGGGAGATTCAAGCCCAGCAGGCCGTCATCGATGAAATGATTGCTAAAACAGCCACCGAATATGAGTTCGAGCGGATTCCGCGTGTTGAAAAAAATTTACTTCGCTTAGGAGTCTACGAGCTCTATTTTTCTACAGAAATTCCTCCCAAAGTCGCGATCAGTGAAGCGATGCGTTTAGCGCGTAAGTTCGCATCCGCAGAGAGCGCCCATTTTATCAATGCGATTTTAGATACACTTTATAAACAAAAAGCCACCCATGCAGTTTGAAGAAGGACGCCTTCTCAAACAGGTTACAACTTTTGGTATCGGCGGCCCTGCAAAATACTTTATCGAAGTTCAAACGATTCCTCAACTTCAAGAAGCACTGGCTCATTGTCACCAACAAAAACTCCGTTATTTCATTTTAGGCAAAGGATCGAACACCCTTTTTTCTGATAGCGGTTTTGAGGGGTTGGTGATCTTAAATAAAATTCTCTTCTGCGAGCAAAAAGAAGGAGAGTTTTATGTCGGCGCAGGATATAGCTTTTCCTTGCTGGGAACGCAGACAGCGCGCAAAGGGTATGAAGGACTCGAGTTTGCCTCAGGCATTCCAGGATCGGTAGGGGGAGCTGTTTACATGAATGCTGGCGCCAATGGGGGAGAGACATTTCACGCGCTGACAGAGGTGACGTTTGTCAATGAGAGAGGAGATGTCAACGTGATACCCAAAGACAAGCTCACTTGGGGTTACCGATTTTCTTGTTTTCAAAACCAACAAGGAGCGATTGCAGCAGCAAGGTTTCAGTTAACGCCGTCATCGGAGGCAAGAGCGCGGCAGCTTGGTATTATCGATTATCGGACAAAAACGCAGCCTTACGGAGATTCGTCAGCAGGATGTGTTTTTCGCAATGCCCACGGGGGAGTCTCTGCAGGAGAACTCATCGAGCGTTCGGGACTGAAGGGTTTTTCCATCGGAGGAGCTGAAGTCTCTCATCTTCATGCGAATTTTATTGTGAATCGAAGTGATGCGACAGCTCAGGATGTGATCGCTTTGGCTTCACATGTAAAAAAAACGGTTAGTGAAAAAACCGGCTACGATCTGGAAATGGAAATCAAGGTTATACCCTATTCATGACGACATTTTGGGCAGATTTGCATTGTCATACGACGTGTTCTGATGGGACTGTGACCCCGAAGGATCTTGTCTGGAAAGCAAAAGCGATCGGCCTAAAGGGGCTTTCGATTACGGACCATGATACACTAGATGCCTACCCCGAAGCTCTTCAAGCAGCTCAAGAGGCGGGAATACGCCTTGGAACGGGGATCGAATTTTCTTGCCAATTTGAGAAGACCAGCCTTCATTTACTGGGCTATGGTTTTAATCTGGACCATCCTGCCCTGCTTAAGCTTTGTGAAAGACATCTCTACCGGCGCGAATCTCGCAACCGGGCCATCTTAGACCAGCTGAAAAATCAAGGGATTGAGATCTCCTACGATGAGCTCATATCAAAAGCTTCTGGCAAGACGGTGGGACGTCCCCACATTGCTCAATTAATGGTGGAAAAAGGGGTCGTCAAAAATCTTCGCGAGGCGTTTCATCAGTATATTGCTGAAGGCAAAAAATGTTATGTGCAAGGTGAGGCTTTTCAGCCTCAAGAAGCCATTGATGTGATCCATAGTGCAGGAGGAAAAGCGTTCATTGCTCATCCTCAATTACTGCCAGGGGATATCGCCCTAGACCGTCTTTTGCGGCTGCCCTTCGATGGGATTGAATGTTATTATGCCAGGTTGTTTCAACGGTCGTGGCTTGAGATTGCCAAGGCCCGGGGGTGGATTGTGAGTGGGGGATCTGATTTTCATGGAACTGTCAAACCCGAGCTTGAGCTCGGTTGTAGCGGTGTCGATCAAAACACTTTTGAGCGTATTTTTGGATGAACTATATTCAAGTGATCCAAGAGCTATTTTCTAGACGGCATTGCATCCGAGAAGGGGGTTTACACCCCTTTTATCAAATTGCCAAAAGCCGAGGCTCTTCCTACAGCGGTTATCCCTCGGTGCATATTGCGGGGACCAATGGGAAAGGATCTGTCTCACTTAAAATGGCCCGTGCCCTTGAGCTTGCAGGTTTAAAAGTGGGGCTTTTTACCTCACCTCATCTCGAGTCTTTTTGCGAACGGATCACGATTAACGGCTCTCAAATCCCTGAAGAAATTGTCCGCCAAAAGCTTCCTTTGCTTTTTAAGTACAAAGAACTTTGTTTTTTTGAGCTTGCAACACTTCTGGCTTTTGATTATTTCCTAGAGGAAAATGTCGACATCGTTGTCTTTGAAGCGGGAATGGGGGGCTTAGAAGATGCAACAAACGTTATCACCCCCCTGGTTTCTGTGATCACGTCCATTGCCAAAGATCACGAAGAGTTTCTCGGATCTACTTTAGATGAGATCGCCTATCAAAAAGGGGGAATCATCAAGCCGGGAGTTCCCGTTGTTTTAGGCCCTTCTTCCGATTATCCCTGCATTCAAGAAAAAACTTGGCTTTGTAGAAGTCCTGTTTACCAGGTTGCCGCTCAGCCAGGATTTTATGATCTTGAAAATAGTGCCGTTGCTAAAGAAGCCTTGAAGATTCTACAGTGCCACTTTCCATTAACAGACGCCCATATCGAAGAAGGGATCAAAAATAGGCCCCCTTGCCGGTTTGAATGTCAAGGACGTGTGATCTTTGATGTCGCTCATAACGTAGCGGGGTTCCAGCGGCTGATGGAAGCTATTGCGCTTCACTATCCTGGGCAGTCTTGGTCAGCGGTGGTGGGAATGTCGGCGGATAAAGACATCCGGTCTTGCTTAAAGCTTCTGGCTGCAAAAGCGGCTCATCTCTACCTCGTCCCCTCTCCTTCAGTGAAGGCGATAGCCCTTGGGGAAATGAGTCAACTCCTGCAAAATGAGGGGATCCTTCATTTTTCCCCTAAACCTTCCATTCAAGAGGGTGTCAAAGCTGCCTTAGAAGCCACGGATGGACTGGTGGTGATCTGCGGGTCGTTCTACATCATGCAAGAGGCCCGTCAAGAGATCTTTAGGATTTAAGTAAGCTAAAACAATCTTTCTCTCATCAGGGGATAGCCGCTTCCAAAACTGTTGCAACCCTCTTTTATCATCACTACTTAAATATTCAGCCAGATCTTCGATCAAGATTTCGGCATTTGCAAGTGCCGTTTCATTGAGCTCAGTTTCTGCAAAAAGCTTCCCTTGAAGCAGTGCTTCGGCCTGTTCTAAGACAAATGCCGCAATCACTAAGACCCGTCTTTCAGAAAGAGCTGGGCTATACGATTTAAATAATTCATCGATATGCAGTCTTAGACTATCCACTAGGAGGCTAATGGAGTCGACATTTTTTTGCGAAAGAGTTTGCGTTAATGCAGCGGTATCTTTCTGGATAACTTCGATTTCATGTTTATGAAAAAAATCGTCGACTTCTCCATACAGGAAAACAGCCTTTTGACGGAGTTCATCAAGAAAAGTGTTGGCAAAACGATTCACCTGGGCAGCTGTTCTGTCCATGTGAGATAATCCGTGATGAATTTCATCCAATTCATGGATGATCTGCTCGCGCAGCTCTTCCGTGACCGGATGGGTGTGTAGCTCCTGCTCTATCGATTGGAGCTTACTAGCAAAGTCTGAATAGATACTGATACCCATATTTCCTCCTCATATTACTTTATTAAAATTAAAGCAAGGCGATATGTCTATAACCCTAATTATACTATTTCGCTAATTGAATTAGAATAGTAATAATTAATTAAAATAATGATTAAATATAAGTCAATTTTTAAATTTATAGATAAAGAAAAGCGTTGGGCATTTATCTTTCCAAAAATGGTAAACAACCTTCCACGATTGAGGGTCCAGCTGCCCAAACCACCGCTGTAAAGACTTTTCTTCAATTTCACCCTCAGCATGCCGAGGGTAGCAGGTGATACTTAGAGCACCCCCTACCTCGAGCTGTTCTTGGGCTAATTGGACGCTTTGGAGAGTTGTGTCTGACTGTGTGGTCAAATGTTTATTCCCCCCTGGTAAATAGCCCAGATTGTAAACAATGAGTTTAAAAGATGTTTTTGGCAGAACTGTATGAGACTGATGGAGATAGGTAACGTGAGGATAAGAGACCCGTAGGCGGCTGTTTGCTATGGCATCCTCTTGAACATCAATGGCATAGACATGGCCCTCAGGGACTAGTTCTGCGAGCCGTAGGGTGTCATGGCCATTTCCGCACGTCGCATCGATCACCGTATCCGTCGGCTTCAGTAGCTCTTTCCAATACCCATAGGCTTGCTCGAGGTGGGGCTTTTTCATCCCTTAGGATTATAATCGAGACTTGCATGAAAGAAAAGGATTGTGTAGTCTTCTAGGAGCCTGTTCAAGAACTCAGGGTTCGTCGATTTTCGGGATTATTTTGACCTATTTTCGATTGTTTTTGCGGGGGTCATATACGAAAGTGGATATTACCCCCGCAAAAACGATCGAAAAGTAGGCTCAAAAGAACCCGAAAATCGACAGAACCTGAGTTTTTGAGCAGGCTCGAAACTTTTACGGGGTATTAGCTCAGTTGGTTAGAGCGCCACGTTGACATCGTGGAGGTCAGCTGTTCGAGTCAGCTATATCCCAAACCCTATATAGGATATGTGAATCTTGCTCATCAAGTCAGTTGTAGTGCGATTTTAGCTGCTGCGCTGACAGAATTTTTTCCTGCTGCGCGGCTCAAGAGTTTTCAGGCAACGGAAAAGTGCTTTTTTTGCGACGTTATTTTCCCCTTCACATTTGAGAAAGAGGCCCTTCCGCTTCTAGAAGAGAGAATGCGCGCTTGGGTGAAAAAAAACGTCTCTTTTCAGATGCTTGAAATGATGCCTGCCAATGCGGTTCAATTTTTAGAGCATCACGGATTTCCGACCGTGGCTTTAGGAGCCCAGCAAAATGTCGATTTCATTAAGATTCTGCGCCTAGACCGGTTTGCTGGCATAGCTTCAGGCAAACCTTTAGATGCAACAGGAGAGGTTAAACTTTTTAAATTACTCTTTGCCGATGAGCAGAGCGGCACCACGCGGATTTTGGGCACCTCTGCAACTTCAAAAGAAATCTTGAAATCGCAAATCGAGCAGTGCAAAAAGATTTCTAATCACCTTCATTTCGCAGAAGAGCTCAAGCTGATCTCTTCGTTTTCAGGGGGCTATGTCTGGCTGCCTCGCGGGGAGGCTTTAAAAAACCATTTAATCTCACAGGTTCTAAACTTTCCTGATATCGATCCGATATCGACACCTGCTCTCGATGAGCCCTCTATCAGTGCCTTTCACGCCCAGTATTGCCAGAAGACTCATCGGGGAGCATGGGAATGCTCTAAGAGACTATTAGAGGGGGTAGAGGGCGACCTTTTAGACCCTAGGATTGGGAGTGCCGATCGGATTTCTTTACCTCTAAATGAAGCCAGTATCATTTCTTTCTTGCAAATCATCGCCAAATTCTTTAAAATTTTCCCCTTTGACGCAAGAGTTGTCTCCGTTGGAAAACCGGCGAAGATTCTCAGAGATACCGTGGGCCACCAGTTTAAAAAAATTGCTGTGGAAAGAGGGTTGAAGACTGGAATTGAGTTCCGGTGCCAAGATGCTCTTGGCAGAGAATGGGCAGGTCCTCGCATCTGGACAGAAGATAAAAAGGGATTGGTTGTTCTTTCCCTATTTAACTCGCTAGAGCGGTTTATCGCCCTGCTTTTAGAGAAGACTCAATTGCGAGAAAGGGTCCCATTTAGTATTGTCAAAGGGGACATAGAAATGTTGCTTGAAATGCTGACAAGTAGGTTAAGAAAGCTTGAGAGTTAATAGAGAAATACGCGCTTCGAGAATGCGTGTCATCGATAAAGATGGCAACCAGTTAGGGGTTTTAACCCTTGTAGATGCACTCCATAGAGCTGAAGAGTCGGGCCTTGATCTCGTAGAGATTGCGCCGACAGCTGACCCTCCGGTGTGCAAAATTATAGATTTTGGAAAATACCGCTACCAGCAGACCAAAAAGGCAAAAGAGAGTAAAAAATCTCAGCATGAGGTCAAGGTAAAAGAGGTTAAAGTGAAACCTAATACCGATGAGCACGACGTCCAGACCAAACTTCGGTCGGCGCGGGAGTTCATCGAGAAAGGCAACAAAGTCAAGATTACCTGTATCTTCCGAGGAAGAGAGATGATGCATCCGGAGTTTGGGCAAAAAGTCGTGCAGCGCATGTTAGGCGCCTTGGCTGATATCGCCGCTCCAGAGTCGCCTGCTAAATTCTTCGGAAAAGCGCTGACGGTCGTAGTCGCTCCCGGCGCAAAAAAGAAGGCTTAAATAAGGAAAGATTATGCCAAAAATGAAAACACGCAAAGCTATGCTAGCCCGCTTCAAAGTGACGGGAACTGGCAAACTCAAACGCCGCCGTCCAGGCCGCCGCCACTTATTAGCTGGCAAAGCCTCAAACCGCAAGCGTCGTCTTAGAAAAGACACCTTGGTCGATAATAGTCAGACCAAAATGTATGCACGTTTAATGGGAGTATAATATGGTAAGAGTCACAAACGCCGCTTACAGTAATCGTAAGCGCAAACGGTTAATGAAACAAGCTAAGGGGTTTGTCGGCGATCGAAAAAATCACCGCCGTCTCACCTCTAACTGCGTTTTGCAAGCGATGGCTTTCAACTACCGCGGCCGTAAACAACGCAAACGCGATTTTCGCAGTCTCTGGATCAGTCGCTTAGCAGTCGGTGCCAAATTGCACGGATTGTCCTACAGTAAACTCATCCATGGTCTCACTAAAGCTGGCTGTCTTATCGACCGCAAAATGCTGTCAGAGATGGCGATTCATGATCCCGCTGGATTCGCTGCTGTTGCAGGCACTGCTCAAAAAGCCCTAGCTTAAGAGTTCTCATGCAAGGGAAAATCGGAGCCCTGCGTCAGCAGTTCAAAACTGAGCTCGCGTCCGTGAAAGACACCACGGACGTTGAACAGCTCAAGGTCCGATTTTTGGGTAAAAAAGGGCCCGTTCAAGATTTGATGAGCGCTTTGAGAAATTCCTCTGCCGATGAGAGACCCCTCCTCGGCAAGCAGATCAATGATCTCAAAGTCGAGCTCACCGACCTTTGTGAAAAAGCCCTCCTCAGCTTCCAAGAAGCTGAACTCTCTCAGCGCATCGCTACAGAACGGATCGATATCACCCTTCCTGGTCGCCGCCGTTTTATGGGCCGCAAACATCCTTTATCCTCTTTTCTCGATGAAATCATCACCATCCTCTCCGGGATGGGATTTTCCGTTCAGTACGGTCCTGACATCGACTCCGATTGGTATAACTACGAAGGTCTCAATTTTCCCTCCGACCATCCTGCCCGCGAAATGCAAGACACCTTTTATATCGATACCCAGATGCTGCTCCGCTCCCACACTTCAAATACCCAGCTCCGCGTCATGGAAAAAGTCAGCCCCCCTCTTCGGATCATCGCTCCGGGCACCGTCTATCGCAATGAAAATATCAGCGCCCGCTCTCACGTCTTCTTCCACCAAGTCGAAGGACTCTACGTCGATAAACATGTCTCATTTGCTGATCTATTTGCGACGATGGAAGAGTTTTGGAGTAAAATCCTTCACCGAAAAATCGAAGTCCGATTCCGACCCAGCTATTTTCCTTTTGTTGAGCCAGGGCTAGAGATTGACATCCGCTGCACTCAATGCCAAGGACAAGGCTGCTCCCTCTGTAAAAAGTCGGGATGGCTTGAAGTGGCGGGAGCTGGTATGGTTCACCCAGAAGTTCTTAAAAATGGGGGGATTGATCCTGAAGTCTACTCGGGGTATGCGTGGGGAATGGGAGTTGAACGGCTAGCCATGTTGCGCTACGGCATCGATGACATCCGCCTCTTTGCAGATAACGATCTGCGCTTCCTCTCTCAGTTCTAAAGAAAGTCCCACTCCGTTGACCGAAGTGGGACATCGAGATTAATCGTTGTCTCTATAAGAACGAACATTTCTAGAGCGGAAGCTGCTGCTCACTGCAGCTCTGAGCCCGTCATTCTGAAACGTCTCATAAAACTGACTTAAACGTTCACCAGCGGTTTTTCCAATAGACTCAGCCAGCGGGTAAAGAAGAGCCGCACTAGCAACTCCACTCACGATGCTGATGTTCCATCCGATCTTCCTTGCCACAATAAAGGTGACCAAGCCGCAAATCGCTTTCATTTGAAGAATATTTGCAGTGCTAAGTTTTTTTGTGACGTTAGAGGAGACGGCGGGTTTGAATTCGTCGTCATATATGATGTCATCATTTTGCTGATGCTGTTGTCTCCGTATTGTGCTATTTTCGTCATCAGAACCAGAATCCTCAGATTTTTTCCGCACTACTGTAGTGGAGCGAGTTTCTCTTTCTGTCGTGACTTTTGGAGATTCGATTTTAGACGAGACTTCTACTTTTTTCTCATCGACGGGGGGGAGCAGAATTTTTTTCACTAGGGGCTCTAATGCTGGTGTGACAAGGATAAGCAACCCTAAAAATTTCAGCAGGTTCCCAGCTGGAATACCTGGAACATAAGCTGCTAGGTTTGTGACACGTTCAGGCAATTTCTTGACGGCCCAAGAAGCCAGTGGCAGGACAGTGTTAATAGCCTTTGACGCTGCAAAAACTGCTGTGACGCTAAGGCTATTTTCGATAACATTTTTAAGTGTCTCATGTCCAAGATTGAAAGCCGACTCAATCTTTTTTGCAAAAAGATCTGAGAGCGAATGGGGGGCATTGGTCCCCTGCGCTTGCAGTAGCATTGTTGGGGGGTTGATGGTAATGTCTGTAAGGGAAGCGCTGTGCCCAACCAAACATTGAATAGCTTCAGCAGAACCTCTGAACGCGACATAAGACGTGGGTATAAAAGACGGCACTTGTCCAGCCATAAAAAACCTCCTTTAAAGGGTTGTAAAAGGCACGACTCTACCCGAAGCCTTAAATTTAAGTCATCGATTTTTTTGACGTTGAGGGAAATTTTTGACCCAGGTATAGTGGCTCCCTACGGAAGAGTGGCAGAGTGGCCGATTGCGGCTGTCTTGAAAACAGTTGTCGGGCAACCGACCGTGGGTTCGAATCCTACCTCTTCCGTATTCTTAACCTTGGATGCAAGAGCCTAGTCAAATGGTCAGCCAGTACAAAAACATCGTCTTCGATCTTGGGGGAGTCTTGTTGGAATGGAGCCCTGTCGATTTTTTACAAAGGCTAGAGCTTCCGGCTCACTTCATTGAAATTTTTGACTCGCTACTCTGGGCTTCCCATGATGGGGGATGCCTAACACGTGAAGAGGTTATTTCCAAATTACCTGCTCAGTATGACAAAGAGGTTTTCGCCTACTGTGTGCAAAAGCTCGTATTTCAGCTACGTCCTATTGCTGAGATGATCGATCTTTTCCATGAAGTCAGAAGGCAAGGATACAAAGTCTATATTCTATCGAACATGCCGCAAGAGCTCCATCAAGAGCTTCTCCAGCTGCATGATTTTTTTCGGTACCCCCATGGTCAAGTCTATTCCTATGAGGTCGGGGCCATCAAGCCTCAACCTCAAATTTATCAGGCGCTTCTAAATACGTATCAGCTTAAGGGAGAAGAATCGGTTTTTATCGATGACCGAGAAGACAATATCCGGGTTGCCCAAAAGTTTGGAATCAAAGGGATTGTCTGCCAGAGCCCGCTTCAAGTCCAGCAAGAACTGCAGCTTTTAAACATTATTTATTAAAAATGTGACCTATTGTATTAGGAGGTAAAGAGGGGATGTAATTATGAATAAAAAGTATTGGCCGAATGGGGAACAATTAGTCATTTCAATCAGCATGCAGTTTGAAGCAGGGGGAGAACCGGAAGGCGCGGAAAGTCCTTTTTCAGGCAGTCCCCTGCCGAAAGGAGTTCCAGATCTACCCGCAAAGAGTTGGTTTGCCTATGGTCATAAAGAAGGGATCGGAAGGATGCTCAACCTTTGGGATAAGTACAACATCAAAGTTACATCTCATATCGTTGGAGAATCCGCGTTAAAAAACCCAACGGTCGCCAAAGCCATCGCAGACCGTGGCCATGAAATTGCAGGGCATGGCATCCGTTGGTCGAGCCAATACGACATGTCATACGAAAAAGAGAAACAATTCATTCAAGAAGGAGTAGAGGCTCTTCAGAAAATTACAGGGAATCGAGCGGTAGGCTATAACTGCAACTGGCTTCGCAGAAGTAAGAATACGATGAAGATTTTGGCCGATTTAGGATTTCTTTATCATATCGATGATGTGAGTCGGGATGAGCCCTTTATCTCGATGGTTAGCGGCAAAAAATTCGCGGTGGTTCCTTATACATTACGAAACAATGACATGGTATTGATCGAAGGAAAAAATTATTCTGCTGAACAGTTTTTCCAACAAATTAAGTACGAATTCGATCAACTCTATGCAGAAGGCAAACACCGCAGACGGATGATGTCGATCAGTTTGCACGATCGCATCGGTGGAACTCCAGCCTATGTCCAAGCCGTGGATCGGTTTATCCAATACGCTAAAACCCATGCAAATATCTCATTCAAACGAAAAGATGAAATCGCAGCCGTGGTTCTCGCTGAAGAAAATCCGCTCATTGATCATTCCGAACAGGAATATAACCAGTGAAAACAATCATTATCGGCGGAGCTACAGGAATCGGATTTACACTCGCTAAAAAACTCATCCAAGAAGGCCATCAAGTGGTGATTGCAGGTCGTTCGAGAGAAACTCTTGAAGCCGCAGTTCGGCTGCTTGGAAAGCACGCTTTAAGCAAAATCCTCGATATCACCCAATTTGACAGGCTTCCCCAGTTCTTTCAAGAGGTGGGCTCATTTGATCATTTGGTCATCACTTCGACTCAAACGGCGTTTCAGCCGCTGGTCGAACTCTCCACAGAAAAAATCTATGGGATGATCAACACCAAACTGCTCGGTTCTCTTTTTGCAGCAAAAGCTGCGATTAAATATCTCCAACCTCATGGCAGCATCACGTTCTTCGGCGGCATCATTGGGCACAAGGCGATGAAGGGCGGCAGCATTGTGGCGCTCATCAATTCAGGACTTGAAGGGCTTGCTCGAGTGTTGGCGCTCGAATTTTCTCCCATCCGAGTCAATGTCATTGCCCCTGGCACTGTTGATACAGGCCGCTGGGATGCACTCCCACCGGAAGAAAAACGAAAAGCAAAGGCTGCAGCAGCTGCAAGCTTACCCGCCCAAAAAGTAGGCGAACCAGAAGATTTAGCCGATGCGGCCCTTCTGGTTATAAAAAATACATATATGACGGGAAGTGTCTTGCATATTGATGGAGGGTGGAGTTTGTAATGTCACAAATCTAGAAAATGCGGAGACATCGTCATTTCTGAAGATGTCTCCGGTGAAATGCCCAAGACAGGACTCGAACCTGCATACCCTTACGAGCAACAGAACCTAAATCTGTTGTGTCTACCAATTCCACCACCTGGGCAATTGAGCCAGTATTTAAATTTTCACCTTTTTCCGCAATATATCTGTTGCAGAATCGACAATTTGTTGAGTTTCGAGATCGTAAAGTGTCAATGTCATGAGGTATTCTTCGATATCGTATCTTTTTTGCTCAGTCATGGCTTTGACGAGGCGGATTTTAGCTAAAAACTGAGGAGCGGTGACTTCTCGGTTATCCACACGGCTTTTATTGGAATATTTCGGATCTTTGAGGATTTTTTGAAGCCAAGTGTCGAGCTCTCGTTCGTCTTTAGAGTCGCCCACGACCATGGTCACTCGGCCATCTTCAACAGCAGTGTGCTCGATGATATCGCGGATCATGTCGGTTGAAATCACCATGTCGGTGCGGTTATCCATATGGGTGACGATAATGCGGGGTTTGCCACTTGCAAAATCGTAATGGGTACGCTGAGCCCAGCGGTCAACGAGTTCTTTGGTGAGCTTGCCCGTCTGGATGCGGATGTCGGTTGCACCGTATTTCCAGCTCATATGGGTCTCTTTAGTATTGCCCGGAGTGATGTCTTCCGCTGTGCGGATATTTCTTCCGCAGCCTGCGAGAAGTAGTGCGAGAAGTAGTGAAGGGGCCATTAAAACTTGTTTTTTCATAAAGCTTCCTCGGTTGAAATGTAGACATTGTCGCTCTTTGGCTGAAAAACCTCAACTACGACAAGATTTTTGGATGAAACGGTGACCCGTTTCTCATGCTTCCCCAGGCGTAATAAGTGCTCTCCGGGGGGGAGATCCAGCGCATAAAGGTCAATATGGGCTGGGAGGGATGCCCAGCTCCTGGTATCCGCCTCTGTGGTCAAATTTGAAATTAACATCGCCGCATCCATCAAAGGCTGATAATTTTTGTGGGTTGAAGCAACAAGGCCTCTCCGGATCAAAAGGCGCGCTGCTGCACGCGCAGCAATCAGAGGCATCTCTTTTTTAAGGGAGGTGGAGGCGGCTTGCCTGATATCGTAGCTTAGACTGGGAAGGTGCCGTTTGTTATTGACCATCAGGAGAGAAGAGTGGGGAATAAACCCGCTTTCTAAGTGGGGAATCGGGATGCCCGTTAAAGTCGAAAGAGCAGGACGGATATTTTGTGAGTCTAAAAGCTTTTCAACGAGGGCTGCGCTCACCATGCTGACGGGGGCCATCTGAGAAGATTTTAAGGGGGCTTGGCCTCGGTGGTGGATGACAAGAACTGTAGGAGCTGTCTCTGGCGTTTTTACACGCGAGTATAGAATACGAGCGTTGCTCACATCACCCCTCCGTTGGAAAAGAGTTGCCAGCAGGTAAGAAGCTAACGGGTTTTGTTCTGAGGGGGCGAGGTGGTTTTCCAAATAATAGAGCGTGGCAGCCGCGCTATCTTCGTCATTTTGATGTAAGAAGGCCAAGGCTTGATAAAACCTAGCCAAGCTGACTTCAAACGGTGGGGGAACGTACGCTCCGAGGCTGTCTTGAATGAGCACTTGCCCTGCGATTTCGGGAGTAGAGGTTTGGCTGTAATAATCGATAGCATCCAGGGCCTTTTCAAAATCATGGGCGCTTGAGGTGTATTTACTGCTGTGGAAATAGACCATCGCTCTTGAAAGGAGCAGCAGGGGAGATTCATTGGTGCCTTGATAGGGGAGATCAGCCTTTGCTAGGGGGAGTGTGGCCGCGTCAAAGTGCCCTTCTTGCATGAGCTTGGCAGATTCATGATAGTAGGGGATAGCGCAAGATCCTAAGAGCACAAGCAAAACCAACCAAATCATGCGAAAATCATGGCATACTAACTCGTTCTAAGCAATAGGTTAAAATATTTTATTTATGATTTGTTTTGTATTGATTTAAAAATCATTATTTTATATAATTAATCAGTTTTTAAAAAAGGAGTTTTTATGAGTACAAATGCAGTTAAAACAATTATTGTTAATAACGGTGAGCTTCCTGCCATCACGATTAACAAGGATCATGCAATTCCCGCTACATCGCTCTTCATTAAAAGTGTGGAACGGGGATTTACCGTAGAATATCAAGGCCCAAAAGAGCTTTGCACTTACAGTGTCAAAAGCCTGGCCCATAAATGGGGACCCCATCATTGGAATGTTCGGAATTTATCCAATACTGATCCTGTTGATATTCATGTGAGAGATGAGGCTGAAAAATGTAATCTGTATTCCAGCTATGATCAGCAGGAATGGAGTAAAGTAGGAATGCTGGCCAGTGGTGCGTGTGTATGGCTATCAACAATGGGCGTACTTGTCAATCCACCTTCCAAAAGAGTCCATCCCTATTATGGCGTTATAAAAGACTGGAGTGCGACTGCGTTTTTTGGTGTACTGGCAGGAATTTCTCTGATCGCTTTGTATTGCTTTAATCAGCAGCGTATTAAAGCAAGATCCGAGGTTGTCAATAAATTGATTTCGATGACCGTTTTTGCTCAAGAGAAAAAAAATGAGAAAATCGTATCATTTACTGATGAGACTCCTCTCATTGTCGAAAATCCTAAGAAATAGTTCTTTTTAAACTCTTAGACCCCTTTCTTGAAAGGGGTCTATCTTTCTAACTCGTTCTAGGCAATAGATTAAAATATATTATTTACATATTTATTTTAAATGTTGAATTTGTTATAATACATAATAATTAAATTGAGGTTAGTTATGTCAGCTTTAACAGAAGTTGCTAGATCGTCTGGTGAAGAAAGAAATGTAACAAGTTCCTCTGGATGCGGCAACCGTGTGACTCTTTGGCTCACGTCACCCATCGATGGTAATGAGGCCTTAAGGTATATCATGCTGGGTCTTTTTGAAGGCCGGGTGGTCCATCGAAAACCGATCGTTAAGTTAGAGCCTAGAAATTTATATGAACTCGAAGATAAAATTCGTGAAATTCGATCATGCGGGCAGAAGATCGATCGTATAGTATTTCTATGCCATTCGAGCCCTATTGCAATCAAGCCCACGAATAATCTCATCAAAATGCCCGATCATCCTCAATTTAACTCCGACCAATACTTTCTTGAAAATTCTAGGTCACGGCGTATTCCAAGCCCTGCGGAGTATGAATCTTTTGATCGTTTTGTGGAAATCATACGTGATTGTCTGGCTCCTAATGGAAAAGTGTTTTTGCTAGGGTGTTCGACAGCGGTCGATACAGATCATCCTGAAAAAAACATTGCCAGGTCTCTTGCACTTCGTCTTCCTAAACACACTGTCATTGGTACGAGTCGAGATCTGGTACCTAATGTGTTATACATCTCTGCTGGATCTGAGGATATCAAAAGCTTTGCAGATGTTTTAAAAGAGATTGTCGTAGAAAAGCGGCCTTACAGTAAGCGGTCTCAAAAGATTAACCGCGTGATTGTCCGGATCTTTTCTCCCTATTATTCCTGATCGAATTAAAGGAAGTCTTGAATTTCCATAAATTGTTGCTGGATTTGACGCCATGTTGGAATTTCTCCAAAACAGAGTATTCGACACTGTTTCTCAAATTCTGCTGCAAGAGCTATTTCCATATCTCCTTTCGGAAAAATAGCATCACTTTTTGCAAAATTCATCTCTGGAGGAGCGATATAGTCGGTCTCGAAATGTTTTTTGCTGACTTTATCATAGTCAGCTTTGATCATTCCATATTCACTAGAACGCAACATCCCCAAAACTTCTTGACGTTTAGCAAGGCAGAATAGGTCATAATAATGACGAGCATACCCACCAATCCCGATGCCCGTCTGCTTGAATTTCTCAACCTTAGAGTGGATAGCAAAGAGTTTTTCTACGAAAGTTCGACGGAAATGGAGTAGGCGCATGTCGAATGCACCTTCATCCTCGGCTCCAAGACTTACTCCTATTTCGTTGAGAAATTGTCCTACATAAGATTGAAGCTTTACACACTCCGTTGGTTCTTTCCCACTGGCAGTACCAGCTTCGACAAGAACGCGGTTGCGAATATCTCCAGTGCTTGCAAATCGTTGAACATATTCAAAGTGATCACTACGACCGAAGCCACCGATAGTTCGGCTTTCTTTTTCGATAAATTTGAGCCCAGGATGGTCCTCAACAGCTTGTCGCAATTTCTTCAATTCACGATTAATGGCATTTTTACCTAGAGATGGCTCGAACGCTGTAGGATCAAAAAAGATATCAACGTCTTCGGAAAATCTTTGGATGATGTTCCATCCCTTTGACAGACTAGTCCCGCCTTTAAAAATGATCCTGTCACCAGCGGTCTGTTGGATAATTCGCAGTGCTTCTGTAACATAGTAGTCTTTTTCGATAACTGCTTCACGTAGGCCAGATGAACGGAAATGCTCTGCCGCGCGGATAAGGGTTTGTTCAAAATCTGGGTGTTCAAATAGTTTCAAGGTTTATGTTCCTTCGATTGCCACTGCCTGGCATATTTTAATGCAATGAGGAGCCCAAAATCAAATCTGGAGAGTGGGTTCAAGCTTTTTCGCAAACCGGATAGCTGCTTTTCAGAATATCCCAGTTGCTGCCCTATGGCACCTAGTAAGGCGCGAACACGCGGAGGTTCTGTGATTGCGATCTGAAGTAGATGTTTAAATCGCCCGGCTTCATGAAAGTGTTTTAACAGTTTGTTAACGGTTTCTTTAGGAGACAATTCGCTAGATGATCCTTTTTGACGAAGAAAGTCTAAAAGGGCTGCCTCTTTATGCGAAAGTTCTTGCCACGACGGGGGTCTTCGCGTGTGGATAATTGTTTTTTTTCCAACAATTAAGCGCGGTAAACTAAGACCATTGGTTGCGACTTCTAATTGGGCGGGATGTTGTGTGGTAAATCCCAGTAGATTTGCTGCTGCACAGCCAGCGGGGAATATTCCTTTTCCTGAGATAGGTAAAGAGCGTAATTGGCTGAGGTTGGGCTTGCTTGGTCCAAACGCTGTTTGCCTTGGTTTGTAGTATAAGCCCTTACCGAGGCGTTGTATTATACCAAGGCGAAATAGGCGAGATAGAGCCTGCGCAACTGCTGTCAATGGCATGTTTTTAAAGTCGGCTAGTCGCCAAATTCGTTCTCCTCCCGCTTCAATTCGATCTCGGACAGTCTTAGCAATAGGGGGAGGGGTTTTCTTTTGTCTCATAATCTAAATTATCGCTTAATATTCCTTTTCTAGTCAAGTTTTTTTGCTGAAAAACTTGACATCATTTTACAACCCATAACCAAAGGGATAAGTGCATGTTTCATTCATCTTGAGGTTCGTACACCGGATGGACGGGAAAGCCTGCTTCTTTGATGGTGAAGACGGCTTTGGCGATTGGTTCCCAGCGCGATTTAGAATCGATATGCAAGAGCACCTTAGTTTGGCTAGGGTCGGTTGAGATGAGGCCGAGCTCTTGTTGTTTGAGAAGCTCGTTTTTGATGCTCTCGGGATTTTCCATGAGGAATTCATTGACCTCGGTCAGCCACTTGTATTTTCCCTCTTCGGTCACACTGAGGTTCACGAGGTAGGGGAGGTCAGAGCCAGGAACAGCGCTTCCTTCTTTCACTTGTTTGACTTTGACAAGGCTAATTTCGGTATCGTAGAGAACTGCCCGGGTGATGGCCATGGTAGCAAACACTGCGACGACGAGGAACAAAAAATCGACCATGGGGGCTAAGTTGATGCTAGAGGAGCGCTTAAACTCTTCTTGAGGGATCAGGCTCATACAGATCCTGGGTTGTCAATCAAAGTTGAAAGAGCTTGGGCTTCATTTTCAACCGTGGTTAACTGCCGCATGAGACGGTATTTTGTCACGGAATGGAAGATCATCGCTAAGATGGCGACAACGAGTCCTCCGACAGTGGTTCCGACGGAGATGCCAAGGCCATCAAAGAGAGAGGAGATGCTTTCCATCGAGCGGTTGAGGTCATAAAAGGCATAAAACATTCCCAAAACGGTACCGAGAAGTCCCAGCATCGGAGCAATGACGGCGATGTCGTTGAGAAGACCGATCTTTTGCCAAAGAGAGCTGCTAGCGCGAAGCCCTTCAGCTTTCATGATCTCTTGCCGAGTCGCGGGTGTTTGGTCCCGAGCTTGGATACCTGTAGAGACCATCTGGAATAAGATGGAGGGGTGTTTTTCACAAAGCATGAGCGCTTCGCCATAGTTTTTGCTGAGGAGTTTTTCACGGATTTCTCGACAGTGGTCAGCGGGAACGAGCTCGGGTGTTCTGAGTTTCACTAAAAGATAACCCCAAATCGCTAGACTGGAGATGGAAAGGCCGAGTAAAATGGAATAGATGGTCGGGGATCCTCTGAAGACTTGCCCTAAATCAATGATGATTCCTTCAGCCTTGACAGCGGCAGCGACTTCTAATTCTTCTTTGGTAATGGCGGCAATATCTTCTTCAGGGCTCATTTCCAGCTCCTCGACGATGGAGGGATCTGCTCCAGAGATCTCATGAGTTGTAATAATAGCTGATTGCTCAAGGGGAGGAGATTCAGAGCTGAGTTCAACGGGCTCTTTGAGAATCGAAGGATCTTCCGCGAAAAGGGCTGCACAGGAAAGGGTTAGTATCAAAAACTTTTTCATAGTTTGGCCTCATATAAATTTAGATTTTAACATAGCAAGCTGGTCACTATTGATCAAGATTTTCCGTTATCGTATCATCTTTGTCGATGAAACCTAAACACCTAAAATTTCCTTATAAGTGGGAAGACCGTAGGCCGCTGATGGCTGACGGTGTTCTCTATGTGCCAGAGTATTACGATGACCACCGAGCGTGGTCTTTTCCTAGCTGGCAAGAGATTTTTTGCAATGATAAGCCGGTGACCATTGAGTTTTGCACAGGGAACGGGACGTGGCTTGCTGAAAAAGCCAAAGATCTTTCTAGGAACTGGGTGGCTGTCGAATGGAATTTTGAACGGGTCAGAAAAATCTGGTCAAAAATGAAAAACTACCAGCTTCCCCATCTCTTCATTGTGTGTGGAGAAGCTCAGGTGTTTGCGCGTGACTATATCCCTTCCGCGTCGATTGATCAGATTTACATTAATTTCCCCGACCCTTGGCCTAAAGAAAAACATGCTAAAAATCGACTCTTTCAAGCCCCCTTTATCGAACAACTGGCTCGTATTCTTAAACCTCAAGGGGAAGTGATCATTGTGACGGACGATCCTCCTTATAGCGAGCAGATTATCCGTGAGTTCCACGCGTGGGAATCGGTTTTTCCGGGGCCCTATTATGTGACAGAGTGGGAGGGGTATGGAACTTCATATTTCGATACGCTTTGGAGAGACAAGGGTAAAACCATTCGATATTTCAGGTTTAAAAACTCATGAAGAGGTTGTTGTTGCCAGCGACACTGGCGAGTGATTTAGATTGGACTTCCCAGCGTGAAGAGGCTCTTTCAATAGAGGACGAGATTCTCTGGGAGTTTGATTTTGGACGGATGACGTTTGATCGCGGGGCTTTTCATGCGTACGTTCTTGCAATTGAGCAATTTTCTGCAGGGCTTTGGAAGGAGTTTTCTTCTCGCTCAAAAGGGATTGTGCTCTACCGCGGCTCGCTTGGAATTATCAATCAGATCATGACGGCTTCTGAAGAAGTCGAAGCTGCAACCCTCTTCGGTGACTTCTTACATCGTCTGGCCTCATTTTTGCCCGATGATGTAGCCATCTTTTGTCTGTTTGAAAAGACGCCTTTTAACAGAGGGAGGTCTGCTCAGTTGATGTCGAAAGAGAGATTTTTGCACCTGAGACTCGAGCTGGAAGAGAACCGATCACCCGTGGGAATTTTACTGCCGCCTGATGAGCTTTGTACGCCCTTGGTGCTTAAAAAACTCGAACAGTGCATGGAACTGGCAGGACCACACCGGATGATTCCAGAACAAAGGCTGAATGAAATGTGGGACGGGCTTGATCTTCTTTATGTGATCGAAGAAGCGGTCAGCGCGCAGGGAAAAAGACACTTGAAAGGATTTGAGGCGGCGGGAGGCAAAACGTTCGGAGCAGAGGGATTCGAACCCCCGACCCACTGCTCCCAAAGCAGTTGCGCTAGCCAAACTGCGCTATGCTCCGAACGGGGTTCATCATAGCCTAAGAGCGTTCTTTTTCACAACTTGATTTGATGTTCAGAGGCTGGTATATCTTGAATCCTATGGAAAATTTTAATAGCTCTGAACGGATTCCTCCTGACTTAAGAAAAATTTTAACGCCAGAGAGGGTCCTCTCTTTCAAGGCTGAAGCCGCAGGCATTCAGCTACTGTATGCCACAGAAAGGGTCGACAAGCCCATTTTACAGGAGTTGTTTAAACTTGCGGAGCAAAGAGAGGTTGTTCGGCAGATGCGCTCTATGCAAGCGGGTGAGAGGGTCAATGTGAGTGAAAATCGGCCTGCGCTTCACACGGCCATGCGCGATCTGTTTGAAGACCATCCGCGCTCTCCTGCTACTCAAGAAGCGGTCACGCTTGCTCAGAAAGAGATCGATAAGCTGAGACTCTTTCTCTCCCAACCCTCTTCATTCACGACGCTCATCCAGATCGGGATTGGAGGCTCTTCGTTAGGGCCTGAGGCGATCTATTTGGGGCTGGAGGCTTACGGTATTCCAGGAAGAAAGGCCTATTTTTTGTCGAACGTCGATCCTGATGAGGCCACACGTGTTTTGAATCAAGTTGACCTGGCAAAAACTCTCATTGTCGTCGTCTCTAAATCGGGGACAACGCTAGAGACCCTGACGAATGAAGCGCGCATCCGCGATGAACTTCGGAAAGCGGGCCTTGATCCGAAGAACCACATCGTGGCTGTGACAGGCAAGGGGAGTCCGATGGATAACCGGACACTCTATAAAGAGTCTTTTTATATCTGGGACTATATTGGAGGTCGTTATTCTGTCACCTCGATGGTGGGAGGTGTTCTCTTAGGGTTTATTTTGGGGATGGATCGATTTCTGGAATTTCTCAAGGGGGCCTATCTCATGGATCAAGTGGCTCTTCAAGAAGGTCCTCAGCAAAATCTTCCTTTATTGGGAGCGCTTTTAGGCATTTGGAATCGTAACTTTTTAAAATGCCCGACGGTTGCAGTCATTCCGTATTCTCAAGCACTTGCCAGGTTTCCAGCACATCTCCAACAGTTGGATATGGAGTCGAATGGCAAACATGTCGATAAAGAGGGGAACCAGGTTACCTTTGAGACAGGTCCGATTCTTTGGGGGGAGCCTGGCACGAATGGGCAACATTCGTTTTTTCAGTTGCTCCATCAAGGCACCTCGGTTGTGCCCGTTGAGTTGATCGGATTTGTTGAATCTCAATATGGGAAAGATCTTCAAGTAGAAGGGTCGTATTCTCAAGAAAAGCTCCTTGCGAATCTGTTTGCTCAAGCGATCGCTTTTGCCCAGGGGCAAAAGAGCTCTAATCCTAATCAAGAGTTTGTTGGGAATCGACCCTCCCACATCTTATTGGCTCGCAAGCTCGATCCTATGACCCTAGGATCGCTCTTGGCCTATTATGAGCATAAAGTTGCCTTTCAGGGGTTTCTGTGGAATATTAACTCGTTTGATCAAGAAGGGGTTCAGCTGGGGAAAAAGCTCGCAACTGAAATGGTTAAAACCTTCTCTGAGATCCGGGAAGGCCGTCAAGCCTCTTATCCGTTGGGGGAGGCTTTTTTAAGTCACATCATCTGACAAAAAAGGTTTTCCCCGTAGTCGTGGTCTTGTTGACTGACGACTGTAGAAGGGGCTATTGGAGATGGCTCCTGGCGCTTGGGATTAGTAAAATCACAGACTTGTAATTTGTCCCCATGATCACAAACGTTGTATAGCAAGCCCTTATCCATATCGATACTGATCATCTTTGTTCCTTGTTCCAAACCTGTTAAATCGGTGGTTTTTTTTGTTTTTACATCCCAGGTCATGACTTCTATTATCTTATGCCAGTTGTTAAAGTAATGTGTCATCACTATTCCATCCTGAACAATTAGCTGAGTAAGGTCTCGGCAATCAGAGTTTGTAAGAGTTTCTTTTGAGGAGAGAGTCTTAAGATCCCAGATCTCAATGAGATCATATTCACTCACTGAAAAAAGCCGATTTCCATCGATGGTTAATGATTTGACCACCGCACCCCCATAGCTTTTCCCCTGATAAATAGGAGCGTCTTTAGTCGAGTCAAAGATGGAGATCATTCCCTTCTCATCTCCTACAATAAGTCTTTCTTGATCTAGGGCCAATGCTGTAATGGCGCTGGGGTTGTGCAGAGTTTTGATCCGATCCTCTAAGCTCCAAATGATTATGTCGCCATTTCCATGTCCCGAAATGATCCTTTGATGCTCAGGGTCGGAGACAAGGCATGAGAGTGAAGACGCAGCTCTATGAGTGATAACTCGGTTGTTTTTCTTATCGTGAATCTGAATTAATCCCTGGTATGATCCTAGAACGAGCATTTCATTGTAAAAATCAACGCACCTGACCGACAAACGAGACATCAGAGTAGGTCGTATGATTTCAACGGTTGTCAGCTGGTTGGAATCGATGACATGGAATTCATTTTTGTTAATCAGAGTCACAACTATTTTGTCCTGAAAAACTCCTATAATATGGCCAGATTCTTCATCTGAATGGTTAATAAGGTCTTGCGTTGAATAAGTAGTTGATAGACAGCTGCTTTGACTCAGGTTGGAGTGCACCATAAAGCGGTGCTCGAAATTCGTTGCTTCTTTTAGAGTGTAATTTGGGGAAAACGTGTGATAAAATGCACGCTTCCAAAAAACATTGTCTGAATAAATCTGTGAAGATATCCAGCATATTGTCTTAGAGACTAGGTTAAAACTTCTAAGATCCCTATAAGAGAGGTGGTTCAAAATATCTGCCAAAAGCTCATAGGGAATAGATAAAATCGCAGAATTTTGCTCGGTAGGTTTACTGTTTGCGTAAGACACAATGTTTGAACTGTTTATTTGGTTGGTCATATAATTGTTAACTCATGTTTATATTTTTGATAATACTAATAATTATATATAATATATTAGTATAAATCAACTTGAGTTTTTTGTATTTTGTATTAAAAAACAACAACTTAAGGGGTGAAGCATTCACTGAGGCAATTATCGGCCAAAAAAGGCTTGCAAAATGGCCGTATTTGATATAAAATTGGCCGTATTAGGTAAAAAAGGGTGGTTTTATGGGTTATAAGGCCAAAAAAATGGCCGTATATTATCGGTTATGTCAAGAAATTGAGGCCGTAACTTTAAAAAAATTAATTGATCTTCTAGGAGAAGAGTATTCCAAGCGTAGCCTCAGAAGGTGGCTTGCTGAGATGGTCAAAGAGGGTCTTGTTGACAAACAAGGGGCAAAACGGGGAACTCGGTATCAGGCGATTCAATCAACTCCTACTCATGCGACGGAGCTTAAGCAGTGTTTTAGTACTGAAAGTCAAAAAATTATTGACCGTGTTAGGCGTCCTGTTTATGAACGAGAGCCTGTCACGTACGCAGATCATTGGTTTGAAGCCTATGTTCCTAATAAGAGTTTCTATATTCCATCTAAACTTCGGCTAAAACTATATCAGGCTGGAAGACGTTCTAAACTGGATGATCCTGCTGGAACTTATGCTCAGCAGATTTTTAATCGTTTACTCATTGACCTTTCCTACAATTCTTCTCGACTTGAAGGGAATACCTATTCACTTTTAGATACTCAAAAGCTTGTTCTTGAGGGTAAAAGTGCTGAGGGAAAGCTGGACCAAGAGACGGTCATGATCCTCAATCATAAAGAGGCTATACGGTATTTAGTTGATACTGCTGCCCGATTAAAGGTTTCTAAGGAGACGGTTTGTACGCTCCATTTTCTTTTATCTGATGGGTTATTAGAGGCAGCTGATGCAGGGAAGGTTAGAAATCATGGAGTCCGCATTGGGGGTTCAACTTATATTCCATTTGAAGATCCTCGGCAACTTCAAGTACGTCTGGATCGTATCATTGAAAAGAGCGCTTTAATTGAAGACCCCTATGAGCAAAGTTTTTTTTTGCTGATCTATTTATCCTATTTGCAAGCGTTTTCTGATGTCAATAAAAGGACTGCACGTCTGAGTGCTAATATTCCACTCATCCAAAAAAATCTTGTTCCACTTTCATTTAACGATGTGGAAAAAGATGATTATAACTCCGCCATCATTGCGATCTATGAATTGCAAGACATACGCCCTTTCCTGGATTTATATGTTTTTTCCTATCTACGAACTTGCATCATGTATGACTCCACAGTGAGAACTCTGGGATTTGATGAGATTCGAGTACGTTACCGGCAGCAGCGCCGTGCCGTGGTTAGAGAAGTGATCGTAAATCTTTTAAAAGGGGATGCCATCAAAGACTACGTCTTATCCCAAGCACTGGCTCTTGTCAAAAAAGAAGATAGGGAGGCCTTTTTTGAAGATGCAATGGAAGATCTTAAAGAGATGGATTCCAGTCGCCTTGCTGGTCTTGGAATCACTTCGGAGCAATTAACAGCTTGGATGAAGCTTTTTAAAGCGGGTGCGTGAGCTTCGGTAGCGGTTAGGGGTAGCGAGCAACTTTTTGTACTCTGCTTTTCGCTGACTTCGCTCTTCGATGCGCGCTACCAAGGACTTACCGAGATCGGTAATGGTTTTGGGCAGATTTAAGATAAATTCAGGAACGCATTTTTTCAATGAGAACCCTCCATCGGGGTTATCGACAACGCCTTTCTTATAAACGTAGGCTGCAATTCCGACGGCAACTGAGAGGGCTAAAAGCACAATGATAAGGGCCGGAGGAAAGGTAACTAACATCCCGATACCACCCACAATTGCAAGAACAGCGGCAACTTGGCCAATCACGTGGAGCACACTTTTTTTAACGGCGTAGGAGCGGATTTGGTCGGCGGTGACGGGAGTCGTCTTGGGCTCCTTTGCGAGTTTAGCTGCGAGTTTGGCAGCCTGTAAGTCTTTGTAGAGGTCTGGAGACAACATGTTCTTCCAAGCTT
The DNA here is from genome assembly GCA_023265455.1 of Parachlamydiales bacterium. GTDB lineage: Bacteria > Chlamydiota > Chlamydiia > Chlamydiales > Rhabdochlamydiaceae > PALSA-1444. The sequence goes on along the minus strand of JAHFTQ010000003.1, from coordinate 78,622 downwards.
GATCTAGGGCTTTTTCTTCTTTGGTCATTTTAGCCAAAGGGCCTTGGATTTTATCATAGAGCCATTCAGGCAAACTTCGTTTTAAGATGAGAGGATCTGTCTCTTTAAGATTTTCGATCAGAGCAAGGGGGGCTTCTGAGGCGTCAAATAGGGAAATAAAACGGATCTGACGGATTAAAGAGATGCTTTCTTTGATTAAGGACCCTGCTCCGGCTGTGATGGAAAGGCCCGCTAACCAGGTGGTTAGAGAGATGGTGGCTAAGAGAGGGGCGATTTTTTTGAACAGCTCGGTGGTCGCCGCCATGATCTGTACCCCTACGAACCCCATATACTTGGGAGCAGATCCTAGGTAATAAAAGAGCTGGGTCACGGCATTATTGGTTTCAACAGCCGATTCGATCATATCTAAAGTGTTGCCATGGGTGCAGGCTTCTTTCAGGCTCCCATAGCCCCCGCCGATATTAGTTAAATATGGATCTATTGTTCTAAGTAGAGTTGTCATAGTACCATTATAGTAAAATATTGTATTAATATACAAATATTATTTACGAGGGGGTAGTTTTGTAACTCTTTGTAAATGAAGGGCTAACACTATTAGAACGGCAAGGCTAACTAAGGCTAAGATTCCGGGGGGGTTAAATTTGCCCGTTGAGATAAACCTCCACGTAAAAGAGGCATCCAAGAGAAAGGTCAAAATCAGGGCAAAATACCCTCCCCATCTGCGGCGGGTATGGATAGCTGCAGCGGCGATCAGGAGGAGGGCTCCAAAGATGAGCCCCATCATCAGGGAAACTGTGCTTCCCGCCTTGGCATGCCCGACAATGCCCCCGATTAAAATAAAAATTGCATAGAAAAAAACAAGATAGGTCATGTCTCGGAGGATAAATTGACTTTGGGTTAAAAACCAAGTAAAATAGGTGCCGATGTCAACATGGTCAAAAAAGCTTTACGATTGGGCCTCAAAAAAAGCCAATTCCCGTTTTGCCTCATTATGGCTAGGGATTATCTTTTTTCTTGAGATGGTCCTTTTTTTGCCGATGGACGGTATTTTGATTCTTTTCTGCCTTGAAAACCCCGCACGCCGCTACCGGTATGCAGCGGTGGCCACAACGGCCTCTGTTGCGAGTGGTTTAGTGGGATATCTATTGGGACTTGCAGCCTGGGATGCCTTAAGCCCTTATGTTTTGGATCATTTGATTTCGACTCAATTTTTTGAGCGGATCAGCGGGCATTATCAGCTTCATCAACACTTAGCGGTTTTTATAGGATCGATTTTGCCCATTCCCTTTAAAGCTATTACGCTATCTGCGGGGGTTTGTGAGCTGGCGCTGATTCCTTTTCTTGCGGTGGTGCTCATCGCCCGTTTGACAAGGTTTTTTATCATTGCCCATGCGATTCACCGTTGGGGTATTCAAATTAAAGCCTTTATCGATCGCCATTTTGGGAGTATCATCTTAGCCGTAGGGGCTAAGATTGCTCTAGTGTTCACTTTTTTCTGGGCCTTGAGTTAGATGCTCGTCTTATCTGGAGATCAAATTGAATTAGCTGCCGATCTGCTGAAAAAAGGGGAGCTGGTGGCTTTTCCAACAGAGACTGTCTACGGTCTAGGAGCTCCTATTTTCAATGAAAAAGCGATTGCCAAAATTTTTCAAGCCAAAGGACGGCCTGCGAATAATCCCCTCATTGCTCATATAGCCGATCTTTCTCAAGTTGATCAAATCGCGCGTGATATTCCCCCAGATTTTTACCGTTTAGCTGCAGAATTTTTTCCCGGACCCCTGACGATTGTCTTAAAAAAACACCCCGATGTTCCTGCGATGGTTTCAGGAGGACTCGGTACGATCGCTCTGAGGATGCCGAGCCATCCCTTAGCACGCCGACTTATTCTAGCAGTAGGGGAGCCGTTAGTGGCTCCCTCGGCTAATCTCTCTGGAACGCCGAGCAGTACAACAGCTCGCCATGTCATTGCAGACTTTCAGGGAAAAATTGCTGCTGTGATCGATGGGGGAGAGACCGAATTTGGAATCGAGTCGACGGTGATCTATCTAGCTTCGGATACTCCTTGTCTTTTGCGGCCAGGGGCTCTTTCTCCCGAGGCTATTGAAAAGGTGCTGGGAAAGCCGTTACAAAAGGCCTCTTCAGAAAATCGTCTCACTTCTCCCGGAATGCAGTATCGACATTACTCGCCGCAAGCCAAAATTCGTCTTTTTACCAATAGAGAGGAAATGGAGAACTATAGGCTGTCAGAGGGGCGTCGACTATGTTTATCAACTCAAGAAGAGCCTGGTTTTTATCACCTCAAGGCTTCTAATTTATATGCTTTACTTCGCCTTGCAGACGAAGAAAACTATCCAGAGATCGTCATTTTTTGTGATGAGACAAGAGATCTTGCCTTTCTAGATCGTCTTCAACGGGCTAGCTTGTGTAAGTGAGACCCTTTAGCCAACAGAATAGACTTTCTGCACCTAGGATGAAAACTGTCAGGGTTTTTTTGTCAGTTTGATTTAACGTCTCTCGAATCGCTGTATCTACGCGGGTAAATATTTCTCGCTCTGATTCAAAGCCTTCGATTGGTTTCGCATCAAAGTGTTTTTGATCTGAGAGCTTCCAATATCGCTTATAGGCTTTTTTATCTATTTTTTTGAGATTTGTGAGCAACTGATCGTTTTGATTGTTACCTTGTAATCGGGGATCAACTGCCAAATCTTTATTACCCGGTACCCAGTTGGCAGTTTTTGTGGCTGTCTCCAAAGCGTCAGGGGATCCTGGGTGAACCCATTGAATGGATGCAATATCCCCTTGAGATTTCAAAGCCTGAATTTTTTCTCCGGCCAGGGGGATCAGGGAAGGTTGTTCTTTTATCATTTCAGTGGCCAAACTTACTAATAAAGGCCTTTCTTGATTTGCACGCATGACAACAAATTGCTGGCCCCCTGGCGCACGCATGACAACACACGGCTTGTCATCAGGGAATTGTTCAAAAGGATCGGTAGATCGTGTCGCTTGTACTAATCGAATACAGCCCATGAGAAGCTTGCATATGATATCCTGCTCTCTATAAGCCAACTCTACTTCCGGAGGCAACGGTGCCTGATTCTGGGCTATGCGTTGTCCTAATCTGGCGCTTTGAGCTTGTGTGCGCCATAAAAGTTCATAATTTTCTGGTGTAGGCTGTTTTATGTTCTCAAGTTGGCGTATATCATTGAGGAGGTTAGCTCTGCGACTTTTGTCTTGATTTATCTGGTGCTGTAACCGTTGAACGCCGTTGGGGTCCATGTATAAGATATAACCCTCTACTGCAGCCCGGATAAAATAGCTATAGGCTTGGAAACGTAGAGCGGTGGCAGGGATCTTTGTAGAGCGCGGGCGAATAAAAGTCGCAAGATATAAAAGATCGCCGATGATTTGAAGAGAGTTATTCATGGCTTTTTTCCACTTTGATTGGCGGATATCTCCTATCAGAGTATAGCTATTTTCTCCTACATTCGCAGCATGATGGAGGATAAGAGCTGCTTTGAATTGGAAGTAAGTACAAGCGAACTCCAAGACATTTCTTGCGCCTCCCCAGGTTAAAAGTTGTGAAGAACAGGCGCTATAAAGGACGTTCCAGCCTGATATGGCATAGGAAAGCTGCTGGGTTGATGTGGAGAAAAGCGTGATGAAGGGAAGCCAGATTTTAAGGACATGGATGAGCTCTTGCACTGGTTGATCTTTGGGGGCTAATATCCCCAGGCCATGTTGAAAAAATTTATACGGTTCAGCAAGAGTTATAGCCATTGTTTCTCCTAATTTTAGACTATATTTTACAGATATAATATTTACTTATCAATTACAGTTAATTATTAACATTGTTTATAACTTGCTATGTTTTAATTATTAATGGATTTTAATGAAAAAATGCCTTTTTTAGTAGTCCTAACATTTAATGCTACCCATTTTGCCCTCTGGTGTGCAGTAGACTGCACAAAAAAAGACTTTTTTGTGCAGTGGCTTGCACAATCGGGATAAAGGGATTGAAAATTACAGTGATCCCAATCTGGAAATGGCTCCTAGCTATTTGAGCTTCTTTAGGAGGAGGTCGTTGACGATAGCAGGGGAGGCTTTGCCCCGAGAGAGCTTCATCACCTGGCCCACTAAGAACCCGAACCCTTTCGTCTTACCGGCTTTGTAGTCGGTGATAATGGAGGGGTTGTCTGCTAGAACTTGATCAATGAGGCTTTCGATTTCAGAGGTGTCTTGAAGAGGTTGGTAGTCGGGATTGCCTTGAACGATGGTAGCGGGGGAGAGGCCGGGTTTTGCAACCATGTCGTCCGCGACGCTTTTCGCAATCTTGCCCGTGATCGTTCCTTGTTCAATGAGGTTGACAAGCTCGGCGATATGGTCGCAGGAAATTCCTAGCTCCCAGAGTGTTTTGCCGAGATCTTTGAGGCGGCCGGGGAACTCGATCGTGAGCCAGTTAGCAAGGGCTTTGCCGTTCGAGCATTTTTTGAGACCTTCTTCAAAGTAATCGGAGAGTTTTTTATTATGGATGAGAAGCGTTGCGGGTTGCTCGGGGATTTGGAGCTCAGAGAGATACCGTTTGTACCTGGCGCGGGGCAGCTCAGGAAGACTCCCGCGGATCTCTTCGATGTAGGCTTCGGTCAGGCAGATCGGGGGTAAGTCGGGCTCGGGAAAATACCGATAATCTTCTGCTTGCTCTTTGATACGCATCAAGATCACTTTCCCTTCTTCAGGATCGAATCGGTAGGTTCCGGTTTCGATTTTCTCATGGGGATGAGCAGAGTAAAATTGGATCTGACGGCGGATTTCAGACTCCAGAGCGAGCTCCATATGAGAAAAGGAGTTCATGTTTTTAATTTCGATCTTGTTACGCAGCTGTTTTTCACCTTTGAGGCGAACAGAAATGTTAGCATCCATCCGAAGAGAGCCCTCTTCCATGTTGCAGTCGGAGGCATCGAGGTATTCCATGATCGCTTTGACGGCCATCGCATAGGCGCTGGCCTCTTGAGGGGAGTGAAAGCACGCCTCTGAGACGATTTCGAGAAGGGGGACGCCTGCGCGGTTGTAGTCCACTCCTGAAAATTGCGTGAAGTGTTTGAGCATCCCAGCATCTTCTTCTAAGTGGGCGCGGTTGATATTGAAGTGTTTGGTCTCTCCGCCGACGTCGCAGAGGATGACACCTCCTTGAACAATCGGTTGATCAAACTGGGTGATTTGGTAGTTTTTGGGATTGTCGGGGTAGAAGTAAGATTTTCTGTCAAAGCGGCTGACTAATGAGACGTTGGCGTGCACAGCGCAGCCAAACTGAACAGCTTTACGGACCGCTTCTTTGTTGAGTGTGGGGAGAGATCCAGGCTGACCGGTGCAGACAACGCCAATATCGGTGTTGGGCTCGCTGCCAAAACGGTAGGGCTCGCCTCCAAACATCTTAGATTGAGTGTTGAGTTGAACGTGGATCTCAAGACCAATGACGGGTTCCCAGTTTTCATAGAGGACATCAACCATGGCGAGGGGCCTCCGCAAATGAAGGGGGAATTTTTTTAGTGAAGAGGGTGCTTTGTTCAAAATGGTGAGCGGCTCTCAGAACATCAGCATCATGAAGATAGGGGCCTGTAAAGTGGAGGCTTAAAGGCCGTCCTTTTGTGCAAAAACCCGACGGAAGGGAAAGCGCAGGAAGGCCCGCGAGGTTAGCAGGGATCGTATAGATATCTTGGAGATACATTTGGAGGGGGTCTTGGATCTTGCCGAGCTCAAAAGCAGAAAAAGGAGAGGTTGGAGTGACAATCATCTGACATTTGCTGAAGGCTTGTTTAAACTGGCGGATGATGAGGGTACGCACTTTTTGCGCCCGTTTGTAATACGCATCTTGGTAGCCAGCAGAGAGGACGTAAGTTCCGAGCATGATGCGGCGTTTGACTTCGTGACCGAATCCTTCTTGGCGTGAGAAATCGAAAATCTCTTCCAGGTTAGTTGCTCGTTTAGACCTTTTCCCAAAACGGATTCCATCAAAGCGCGCTAAATTGGTCGAGGCTTCCGCAGTGGCGAGAATATAGTAGATGGCCACAGAGTAGCGGAGGATATCGAGATCGATGTCAACGAGGGTGCAGCCGAGATCTTTCAGAATATTGAGAGATTGCTCGAAGTTTTGCCGGGGCTCTTTGTCAAGTCCTTCAAGAAAATGCCAAGGCACTCCAATCGCCATCCCTTTGAGAGGAGTCTGAAGCTTTTGGAGATAGGCTTCTGGAGGTTGAGGGATACTCGTCGCGTCTTTTACGCAGGGCCTACCGATCACTTCCATGAGAAGGGCTGCATCTGTCACAGTTGTTGCAAAGGGGCCGATTTGGTCAAGAGAAGATCCGAAGGCGACAAGGCCATAGCGAGAGACGCGTCCGTAAGTCGGTTTAAACCCGACAATGCCACAGAAAGCGGCAGGCTGCCTGATGGAGCCTCCTGTATCACTGCCAAACGCAATCGGGCAGAGACGAGCGGCTACAGCAGAGGCCGAGCCTCCTGATGAGCCTCCCGGAGAAATCGCAAGATCCCACGGGTTTTTGGTGAGCTGATAGGCGGAGTTTTCAGTGGAAGATCCCATGGCGAACTCGTCCATGTTGGTCTTTCCAATGAGGAGAGCGTCTTCCTCTTCCAAAAGACGAGTGACCGTCGCATCAAAGACGGCTTTGTAATTCGATAGAAATTTTGATCCGCAGGTGGTGTTTTCCCCAAAAATGTGAATATTGTCTTTCAGAGCCATGGGAATCGCTGCAAGTTTCCCAAGCTTTTCTTTTTTGCTCCGTTTTTCATCGAGCTTTTTTGCTTGTTTGAGCGCCCTTTCAGAAAGGATTGTGAGGAAACAGCCGAGCTCTTTGTCATACTGATCAATACGCTGGAGAGTAGATGTTGTAATCTCAACAGCTGAGACTTCGCCTTTGATAAATTGATCGCGGAGGGTTAGTGCTGGCAGTTGGTATGTCATAGCTCCTTACTGTTTAAGAACCCGAGGGACACGGATCATTCCACCGACATGTTCCGGCGCATTCGCAAGAAACAGGTCACGGGGTAGCGGCTCTTCAGGGGTATCATCTCGCATGACATTGGTTAGGGTTTCATGGACGGTAAAACAGGGTGGGACTCCCTCTGTGTCAACCTCTTGGAGCTGTTCGATATAAGATAGAACGTCCTTCAAGCTTTTAAGGAAGCCTTTTTTTTCTTCCTCCGTGCAAGAGATCCGGCAAAGACGACTAAGTTTATTGAATTCTGACTCTTCCATAGTAAAAGGGGTCATTATGAGGATTATGGACATAGCATGCAACAAAAAAATGCATGACAAACTATCTCTTTTTTCTTAATATGAAGATAGAAAGGAGATTTTTATGAAATGTCTGAAAGTGCTTGCTTGTATATTAGTTATTGTTGGAGCTCTTAACTGGGGTCTTTGGGGCTTTTTTCAGTTTGACGTAGTGGCTTGGTTAGCGCATGGCAATACCACCGCGCTGGCTCGTTTTATCTACGCAGTGATTGGTCTGGCTGGAGTTTGGTCACTCAAGTGTTTGGGGAAATGCAAATGTTCTTGCAGTTGCCATGATAAAAAATCAGGCGGTAGCTGTAAATAATCTACTCGTTACTGGAGCTTCTGGCTTCATTGGCCCTGCGGTGGTGGAGCATTTCAAGAAGCTGGGGTACTCCGTGAGTCGTTTAGTCCGGCATCCTGAGCAAAAGGGGCCGGACGCTATCTATTGGAATCCTATTAACGAAGAGATCCATCCGGATGAGTTAGAAGGGTTTCACGCCGTCATCCACCTTGCTGGAAAAAATATCGCTGCTGAGCGTTGGACGCACCGGGTGAAAGAAGAGATCTTTTTAAGCCGTGTTCGTCAGACTTGGCTTCTATCCCACGCCTTATCTCGTTTAAAGCGCCCTCCCAAAGTTTTCTTTTCCGCCTCTGCAGTCGGTTATTATGGTGACCAGGGCAATGACATTCTGACGGAATCTAGTCCGCAAGGATCGGGATTTTTGGCAGATGTCTGCAAAAGATGGGAAGAGGCGAGTCAAATTCTCGATGAGACAGGGGTGAGGGTCATCCGGGCTCGTTTCGGTCTGGTACTAGCAAAAGAAGGGGGATTATTAGGTCAGTTGCTACCTTTCTTCAAATGGGGCTTGGGGGCTCAGCTGGGAAGTGGCAAGCAGTGGATGAGTTGGATCGCGTTAGACGATTTACTCAGAGCCTTAGAATTTGCCATCTTGCAGCCTCAAATCCAAGGAACTTATAATTTTACCTCTCCCCACCCTGTGACTAATGAAGAGTTTACAAAAACGCTGGGCCGGGCTCTACACCGCCCTACCTGGAGAATTCCTGAGTGGTTTTTAACTCTTTTAGGGGGACAAAGAGCGAAAGAGCTTCTCTTGGCAAGTACAAGAGCTATTCCTGACAAGCTGCTCAAAAGCGGCTTTGAATTTCGAACCCCGCTTATCTCTTTAGAGGTAGTTGCAAAACTTGCTTTGGAGGCCAAATTCGATGATTTTTGAGCAGGGCCGCATTCCGCGCAAATTGACATATTCGATTTAGAATAGGCGATTTGTGCGGAATTCGGATCCTGCTTAAAAAGCGCGCCCTTAACTCACAGGGGGGCACCAAATGGAGTTTTGCAACTACCTCTTTAATCTAGCTTCTAATTTCTGCGTTGTACGGAAACAGTGGGAGACTTTTTCATCATCGAGAAAGTCCGCTGTATGAAGTACAGTATCAATGCTTTCTAAGTACTCAGAGACGATGTAGAGGATCTCTCCACCGAGTTCTTGAGCAAGCCGGTGCATTTCGGGGCCAAATTTCATGAAATCACTTTTAGCTCTTTGATGGGCGAGGGCAATTTGTGTCGGATCTCCCTCTTCTGTAAGGACTAAAAAGCTGCCGACATGAAGGTTGATTTTCTTTTCAAGATCCACCAGCATCTGCTTTTCTAATACATCTTTAATGGGTTCTTTTTGAGAAGCTTTTCTACGAAATTCTGTAGATTGTTTCTTTTTTTGAGTAGCCACAATTAACCTCACTCAGTTAATTTATTTTTACTACAATTGTAATTAATTGTAAAGTGGGTTGTGTAAAATGGGGTGTGTTTGGTAATCTCAGGCCTTTGTAACAAAGGAGCATCTATGGAAAATATCGTTATGATTTTGATAATGGTGATTGCCAGCATTACCGTTAACCCCTTTCTTTCAGCAGAAGAAGTTAAGCCAGTAAAGCCTATTGCTGCAGCTGCAGATGAGCAAGATGATACTGCCGAAGAGACTGACGATGATGCTATCGTAATGGTCGAAGACGAGACAGAGTCGAACTAAAACAGCGAGCCTCTTGCTTTGGAAAGGAAGAGGCTGCGTTCTAAAAGAGAATTACGAATTCCAGTTAATCAGAGGTGCTACATGTTGCGCCATGGTATCCAGTGTAACGTGATGAGAACTATAAATAGAAGTCTTTAGTAAGGGTCGATCGAGACTATGAGCTTTAACTTTGATCTTTCCTATCACTAACGTTTGGGCAGCATGTTCGGCTCCGCCAGCGGATTTCTTAAAAAACCTGGTTTGAACAGCTTCTACGATTTTGAATCCATCTTTGACGTCGACAATAAAGTTGGCTTTTTGTTCTCTTGACGCCCATGTTCCTTGTTGACTCACATATTCACCTGTAAATGTAATGGTCAAACGCAATTGATCAACCTTTCCTAGTTCATTAGCCCACTGTTTTAAGTCTGTTGTAATATCTGCAGTTCTCTCTTCTGTTACCGAAGAAAATAGCGCCTCATTAGATCCTATAATTGCAGTCATGTTTGCTCCTAAAGTTTTTATTGTTGTTTTTTGTAACAATATTATTATAGCAAATAAAACTTAAAACACAATTAATGTTATTTTTTAATTATAGCTATAAGATGTTAATGCTTATTTGTATAATATAAAATAATAATATTAACAATTAAAATAAATATTGATTAATTAATTTATTAATTCTATTCTAAACATACAGACCTCAAATTAAAGGAGAGGGTGTATGGGCGATAAATTAACTGTGAATCCCTGGCTAGAAATCTGGATTAGGCCTCGCCAGACTATCCGTGCGATTATCCAATATAACTCCTCTTATTTGTTTTCTTTACTTTGCTTGATTTATGGATTCCCTGTGCTTTTGCAGGTCGCACAAAATCTCTCTCTAGGGGACCGCTATCCATTGGGCGCTATTGTCCTGGGCTGCTTAGTTCTGGCAGTTGTTCCTGGCTATATCATGATTAATCTTGCAGCGGGACTCTTTTACTGGACAGGGAAGTGGATCGGGGGGATAGGAACTTTTCAAAATATTCGCGGCGCGGTGGCCTGGTCGAATGTTCCCTCATTAGTCAATACGCTGATCTGGATTATGAATATGTTGATGTTTGGCAAACGGATCTTTTCGGCAGGTTTCTTTGTGATGCCTGTGTTAGGAGGTGAGCTCGCTTTCGTGGTTCTCGTTTCATTTGTCCAGCTAGCCGTTGCGGTTTGGGCTTTTATCATCTTATTGAAAGCCTTGGGAGAGGCTCAAGGGTTTTCCGCATGGAAAGGATTACTGAATGTGTTGATTCCGATTTTTATCATCTTTATCGGAGCTTCACTGCTCGTGTGGTTCCTGACTTTGATCACAGGCGGAGCGCAAGTCAATGTTCCAATCAAATAAATAATAAGGGAGAAGGGGTATGATTCATGATAGGGGATTTGCAAAAAAAGTGGCTCTGTGGACGAGTAGTGTGCTTTGCATGCTAGCGCCCATGACTGCGCCTGCTGCAGCCAGCCGCGCTCCATCAGCACCTGTGATGCCAGTGGGATGGAAAGAGTTTCACTCGACTTCAGGAAACTGTTCGATGATATTTCCTGCTGATCCAGAACATATTTCTGAAAAAATGATGATGCCCGATGAAGGATTTGAGCTTAATTACGATGCTTATATCTCTGCAGCTGATCAACAGACGATTTTCATGCTTTTAGTCGCTCAGTATCCAGATTTTGTTGATGAAACTTACGCTCAAATGAGCTTAGAAGGGTTTTTAAACGGGATTCTCACTCACAATCCTGGTAATCAACTGCTCTTTGCTGACTTAATTCTCGTGAATGGACATGAAGCTCTCGATTTTTTCATCAGGACGGGCAACGTCTATTTCAAAGGACGAGCTGTGATGGTTAAAAATAGCCTCTATCTCATGGCAATGGAGTGTGAAATTCCCCACTATGATGAGCTACGTTATAACCAGTTCGTTGAATCATTTAAGATTCATGAGAAGACAACAGCTGCAAAATAGTTAGAACGTGATTTCTACGCTAGCTTGGGCATAAGGCGCTGATTCATAATGAAAGTATTTCGTATGGTTGTTGTCATGGTCGCGGACCATGATCCAGCCACCGAAATCCCAACCCGCGCCTACAGAGGCTCTGAGGAGATGTTCGAACTTATACTTTAAGGACAAATCGACTCCATTAGAATAAATCATGAAGATGGGGTCGTGGTGTCCGTTTTTCCCCTCATGAGCTCTACGAGGATACCGGTACGGTCCTCCAAAGCAAGAATAGGCCGTCTCTAAAGACCAATTTTCATTGAAAGCGTAGTTCAAAGAGTAGTCGCAAGGAAAGATGGCGTTGGCGCTCCACGCTTCATCGAATTTCCAGTCAAATCCAAAAATAGGCCAAGCATGGCCATTGAGGACTCCATACCATCCCAAGACTCCCACATGAACACCAGAGCCGTTACTGAAACTGTAACGTCCCCATAACATTCCATGCCCGACACCTGATTTACTCATATCAAAATGGGTCGCATCGACAGAAAAGCCTGCGTTGACAATCCATCTCCACCTGTCCAGCGTAGTTGAGACGTAGCCTAACGATCCCACTAAATAATGAAAGTTCCGATCAGAAAAGCGGGGGTTTTTGTTCCAGTCAAAGCGGAGAAAGTCGTAGCCCAGCTCCCACGTCAGAGAGTTTTCATCATTAAGAAATTGAGAATAGTAAAGAGCTAAGTCGGCATCTGAATAATAGACATGTCCCCAGTGGCCATCTTCAAATTCGGCCATCCCAACAGTGCGATAACGGGTGTCGATGTGAAAAGGACGATCTGGATCAATAAAGTGATAGTCGGTGAATCCATACTCAGCTGCACAGGTGGCAGTCACTAGAAGAGAAGCGGCGAACAGATGCTTAATCATGCCAGCATTATGGAAAAATTAAAGATTTAAGGAAAGGATCTCGTCATATGTCTTGAAATGAAGCTTCGCAAACTTGCGAAGACTCTCTCCGCCCATTTTTATCATCAACCGTCTTCCTGCTTCAATGACTCTATCAGAGGCTCCTTTAGGAAGCTCAAAACCAACTTCCCGGCTGAGCTGATCCATTCCATCGACAAATGCAGCTCTTGCAAGGATGGAAGCGGCAGCAACAACGGGGTCTTGTTCGGCTTTAGGGCGTTGTGTGAGGGCAATGGAGAGGTTTTTCTTTTTCAAGGCGGTTTCGACCAAGGATTCATTGGCGAACTGGTCGATGAGCGCTTGGCGGCATCCCGTCTTTTCAACGAGCTCCTCAATGGCTGTGCTATGGCCCCAAGCCAGTAGCCGGTTGAGATTTTTAAAGCTCGCATACATTTCATTATATTTCTCAGGAAAGATCCGGATAATGGAGTGTGGAAAATCTGGCCGGATTTTAGAAGCGATACGTAAGATGTTCTTATCGCCCATCTGTTTACTATCTTTAACACCGAGTGCCAAGAGTTTTTTAATGCCTTCTTCACTAGCTTGGACTCCCGCAATGCAAAGGGGACCAAAAAAGTCTCCTTTGCCAGCTTCATCAACGCCGATGTGAGGAGTCATATCGACGCCTAATTCAGGGTAGGTATAGGCGACAGATTTTAAAATCTCTGGCTCTAAGTAATAGGCGATAAAGTCATCTTTTCCTTTGCCTTGCACAGTGAGTTTACCACTGGTGTAAAGCGTGCAAGAGACGCCTTGTTTCTGTGCAGAAAAGACTGTATAGGCAGGTTTAGCCATCTCAAATCCCTGCTCTTGCAGATCGGTCTGGAGCTTAGAGGCGAGCGAGAGGTCAATAGTCGCGACAAAAGTATTCACTAGCTCAGTCTACTTCTAGAGGAATTTTCTGTAATCCAAAATTCAAGTCATATAGAGATTATTCCAACCTAAGCACTCACCTAGGTGCAAGTGAGTGCCTAGATTGGAATTCGTTGGGAAGATCATTTCTTCACGCTTATCGGTCAGTAACACCAGTAGCTTCCTCCCTCTAAGGCCGAGCGTTTGCTCGGCCTTTTCTTTTTTCAAGTAGCAATAAAACAAGAAGACGGTATATTTGAGAGAACGAGGTTATCGCTATGTCGGAAGAATTGAAGCGCCTAGGAGCTAGTCTCCAAGCTAAACGGAAAGAATTGAATCTCTCTCTCAAAGAAGTCGAAAACGGGACATCGATTAGAAGTTCTTATTTGGAAGCGATCGAAGATGGATCGATCACATCTCAAATTGCGGGCATCTATGCCCAAGGGTTCTTAAAACAGTACGCCTCTTTTCTGGGATTTGAAGTCGAACAGCTGACAAGGGATCATCCCGTAGCTTTCCGCATGCCGGGGGAAAAGCACGAATTTTCCTATGGCATTGGGACATTGGAAGTCCGTGGCAGCCAAGGAGGGGGAGTCAAGTGGTTTCCTAATCTTCTCTGGGCGGGTCTATCGGCTGTTGTGCTCGTCTTAGCATGGTATTTAGCTAAGTTTCTTGGAGTCTTGTGACCGAATTTACCAACCGCCTCATTGACGAGAAGTCTCCTTATTTGCAGCAGCACGCCCATAACCCTGTCGATTGGTATCCCTGGGGGGAAGAGGCATTTCGGAAAGCTCAAGAGCTCGATCGTCCGATTTTCTTATCGATTGGGTATGCGACATGTCACTGGTGCCATGTCATGGAAAAAGAGTCCTTTTCAAATCCTGAAATCGGCAAACTTCTCAATGAAGCCTTTATCAATATCAAGGTCGACAGGGAAGAACACCCCGAAGTCGATAGCCTTTATATGGATCTGGCTCAGGCGATGATGACAGGCGGGGGAGGATGGCCACTCAATGTCGTCTTAGCGCCCGATTTAAAACCTCTTTTAGCCGTGACCTATTTGCCTGTCCGTCCCACACGGGAAATCATTAGTTTTCCGGAGTTCATCTCTCAAGTTAAGCAGTTATGGGAAGGGCCTGAGAGAAAGATTTTAGTTTTTCAGTCGGAGAAACTGTTGGAGATGATCGGCCAGACCACCAATGCGACAGGGCAGGATCTTCCTAACGAGGAGACTTTATCAGCAGCGGTGGAAAGGTTTTTTGATCTAACCGATCCCATTAATGGAGGTCTTCGCGGAGCTCCTAAGTTCTCGCTCGGTTTTCAAATGGAGTTTTTACTGGGCTTGGCAAAGTTAAAGTCAGATAGCCGAGCTCTTTTTTATGTGCAGCTGACACTGGATATGATGTACCGCGGAGGGATTTACGACCATTTAGGAGGCGGATTTTCTAGGTACGCGACCGATGAAGAATGGACGATTCCCCATTTTGAAAAGATGCTCTATGATAATGCGATTTTAGCAAGAAGCTATCTCCAAGCCTGGAAATATACTCAAAACTCTCTATACGCTGCCGTTTCACGCTCAATTCTCGACTATCTGATCCGTGATTTGATGCATATCGAGGGAGGATTTTTTTCGGGGGAAGATGCCGATAGTGAAGGTCATGAAGGGCTTTACTACACTTGGGCCCACTCAGAAGTGCTAGAGACAATTCCTGGAGATGACGGGCAGCTTTTTTGTGCATTTTATGATGTCACAGCTCAAGGTAACTTTGATGGCAGAAACGTTCTTCACATCGATCTTCCCATCGAAGAGTTTGCTGCAGCCCTGCAGATGAGAGCAGAAGATGTTGAGAAAGTTTTGCAAAAGGGGAAAGACGCTCTTTTAAAGCGCCGTCAAACCAGACCTCGCCCCTTGCGAGATGAAAAGATTCTTACATCGTGGAACGGCCTTGCTATCGATGTCTTAGCTCTTGCAGGAGAAGCTTTTCAAGAGCCTCGTTACACTGAAGCTGCCTTAAAAACTGCGGCCTTTCTAGAGAAAAACCTTTGGCAAAATGGCCGTCTACTTCACCGTTTCTGTAACGGTGAGGCGAAATTTACGGGCCTTCTCGATGATTACGCTTTTCTGATCAAAGGACTTTTAACTCTTTTCGAAGTCGGTCAGGGATCTCACTATTTTGATTGGGCCGTTACACTTGCTAAAAGCTTGGAAAGGGATTTTAAAGAAATCGAAGGGGCTTTTTATCTAACCGATGAAAAGACATCTTTAATTATACGGCCTTGCGATTTTTATGATGGAGCCGAGCCTTCAGGCAATGCGGTCCATACAGAAAATCTTCTAAGACTTTACCAGATGACCTCTGATGAGAGCTATCTGCGTCAAGCTGAAGATATCATTAAAGCCGCCAGAAAATACATCGAAACAGTTGCTCCTGCCGCTTGTTACCATATGATGGCGCTTTTGAGGTACTTAGATCGCTCAGCTGTGACATTTGTGACGGTTCCCAACTCAAAATCATCCAACTTAGAGACGATTCGTCTAGCGCTCGCTAGACATTTTTCACCCCATCTATTGACACTTTGGAAAACAGATGCTGATTTTCCACTGGAGAAAGATAAAATTGCAATTCAAGACGAGACGACGACTTACCTCTGTCGAAATCACCGGTGCGAAGCTCCCTTGACCAAATTAGAGGAAATCGTCAAATCTATTGAAAAGCTCTGAGGGAGAATAAATGCAAGAAAAACGGTTAGGGGATTATACATTACTGCGCTGTTTAGGTGTGGGCGCCTTAGGGGCTGCCTATTTAGCTGAGCACCGATTTTTAAAGCGGTCCTTTGTTGTAAAGATACTCGATGAGGAGCTGAGCCGAGATGTCGATTTTGTCCAGCGACTTGAAAAAGAAGCTGCCCTCTTAGCAACGCTAGACCATCCCCATATTGTTAAAGTTCATAATGTCTCTGAAGCAGAGGGTCGTTATTTTCTCGTCACAGATCCCGTTCTAGATGAGAAAGGTGAAGCGACGAACCTCTATGATTATTTCCGCCAAAAAGGGGGAAGGCTTCCTGAAGACGAGATTGCCCGTATTGCCCACCAAATTGCCTCAGCCTTAGATTATACCCATGAAAAAGGACAATCAGCAGACCCTTATGCCCACCGAGGACTCAAACCTTCTAATATCTTAATCACCAAAAAAAAAGAGGGGATTGCTGTACAACTCTCCGATTTTGGACTATCGCGTGTGATGGGCCCTTCTGCTTATATGAGCCGGATTTATAAAGCCCTTGCTGAAAAAATCGGCCAGCCTTCTGAAACTCTTCCTAAACAGAACCTGTCTTTCTTGCATCACTACCTCTGCTTAGCTCCTGAAGAGAGATGGGATAAAACCGCAGGCTCTGGAGCTAAAGTCGACACCTACGCCTACGGTGTACTCCTTTATTTTCTCCTGACAGGAAAATACCCTGAAGGCGCCTTTGAGCTTCCTTCCCAAATCTCTCCTCATTATAAACTGGCTTGGGATGCTCTTGTACGGCAATGTCTCAGCTCAAATCCCGCTAAACGGCCCAGTTTATTACGGCAGCTCGTCGAAGAACTCGCTGACGTTTTACCACCACCCGAGCCTGAAAAGCCTGCTGTGACTCTTAAACCCCTTTTAAAACCCGGTGAAATCCAGCGTCCCGAGTATGAGCCTGACCCCGGCGCAATTTTTAAAACAGAAACTGTGGTTGTCCCTTACCAACCTAAAACCGAAGAGAAAGGCGATATCAAACCCGTTCTGACCGAGATGGTCATTATTGCTGGGGGGAACTTTGAGCGTGGCAGTAATACCGGTGGACGAGACGAGATGCCGCGTCATCAAA
This sequence comes from Parachlamydiales bacterium, assembly GCA_023265455.1. Classification (GTDB taxonomy): domain Bacteria; phylum Chlamydiota; class Chlamydiia; order Chlamydiales; family Rhabdochlamydiaceae; genus PALSA-1444. The sequence goes on along the minus strand of JAHFTQ010000003.1, from coordinate 61,658 downwards.
TTACATTAGATCCGTACGCCATCGATATTCATCCGGTGACCAATGAGCAGTTTGTTCAATTTCTGGATGTGATGGGAGGAGAAAAGGACCATAACAATAACGATATCATCCGTCTTCGTGAATCACGCATTAAAAGACTGGGGGGTAAACTCTCCATTGAATCAGGGTATGCGAAGCATCCCGTCGTTGGCGTCACCTACTATGGAGCTGTCGCTTACGCTAAGTGGGTGGGTAAAAGACTTCCGACAGAAGCCGAGTGGGAAATTGCCGCTTGTGGCGGCCTCTCCGATTGTATCTATCCCACCGGTAGTGACATCGACCGCTCCCATGCCAATTTCTTTAGCTCAGACACCACACCTGTCATGAGTTATCCTTCCAATGGCTACGGTCTTTACGACATGGCAGGCAACGCCTATCAATGGTGCCTTGACTGGTACGACTACCATTATTACAGCCTTTCCATGCAAGAGCCTCACAGTCCGAAGGGGCCTCTCCAAGGCGTCTACCGCGTTTTGCGCGGCGGCTGTTGGAAGAGCTTAAAGGAAGACTTAAGATGTTCTCATCGGCACCGCAATAACCCCGGCACCATGAATGGAACCTATGGGTTCCGCTGCGCTACAGATGTTAATTAGAGACTAGCTTTGCGAATAAATCGCAGATAGGGTAGTGGCTCTGTCCGAGGGGAAATAGCGTCCCGTTCTCAATTTTGCAATAAGAGCGATTTGCCAGTTCCTTCAAGTGGTCAACAAAAGCTTGAGGAGCTGGGCGATCAATGATGATTCCACAGCGGTGGGGCCAACCGATTGTAAAACGCTCTCCCTCGGTCGCATAGTGTGCGGATAATTTCTTTTTTTGGGGATTATGGATTACACGTACGATGTAATTTTCACCGCTCATTTGGTAGCGAAATACTTTATGAACGTAAGTCAGGGAATCAAAAACCTCTTGGATCTCTTGATCAAATTCGGTATCTAGATTTCCTTCTTTATTGATCCGCGTAGGCGTGAGAAAGTATAACTCCCTGAGGGAGTAGCTTCTTTTTTGACCTAGCTCAATGAGGTAGTCTTGGGGATCTTTATCTTTAGTAGGAGCCAGCTCTTTAATGTGATTTTCCAGAGCTAGGGGAAGGGTTTCAATCGAAGCGAGAATAAAGGACCAGCTAACGGGCTTGATAAAAGATTCATTGTCTAGGAGCCGTTTTTTAGGATTGTTGATGATTAGAATGTGATAAGTTTTCCCTTGATATAGATAATCAACCAGCACATGCAGATTAAAGGGGGCGTCGAAGGCTGAATGGATTTGAGTATCGCCTGCTTCATCAAAAGCCGATTGTGAAGGGGGAGTGATGTGCCGATTTTTCATCGGGGAGAATTCTAGAGATGGAGTGTCTTCGCTAGGGTTAGGAGCATGACTAACCACCTGCTGAGCAGCCAGGATTTTTTGAATGAACTGTTGAACCCGTGGGACTTTATTTGTCTCCACCATATTCTTTTGCACATATTCTTCAATAGAAGATGCTAAATCATAGGATGACATTGTATCAATCATAATTCACATATTATACTAATAATATGATTATAAATAAATGTTGACTTAACTATTTGATTTATAGTTATTTAATACGTAGTAAAACAAAAATTAATTTTAATTACATCGAAAAGTTTTTGGATTTTAGAGGAGAAAATTTTGTTTTTAATCCAAAAGTTCTCATTTTTTTGGAGAGATTCTTGTTCCGTTTCATTTAAAGCAGCCCACACTTTTCCATGTTCTAGCTTTCGAAAGTAACCTAATTGCAAGTAAGCTTCTTCGAATTGTTGTTTGACTTGAGGATCTCCTGCGCGGTAGGCTAGCAAAAACTCTTCTGCCTGAGGCACTTCACGGTAGGGGGCATATTTATGAAATTCTTCTAGAGTGAGCAGCTTAAGAGAGTCCTCTATAGAAATCAGGCCTGATAAGAATTTCTGCTGTAGTGCCAAGATTTCTTTTTGCAGAACTTCCTTGAACTCGTAAGTTGTGATCATCCGTTGGTTCAAAGCTAAAGTTGTAGCCAGAGCTGCCTTGGTTTCTTGCAACTTAGGAAAAAGGGGATTTTTTTGAAGAGTCCGCAGTGTCATTAAAGGAGTGATGGGGCCTACCGACTGATTTTGAAAAAACGTGAGGAGTTTTTGTAGGGGATCATTCGGAATAATAGCGCCTTTGGGTGTCTTAAAGCGGCAGAGCGGGCAAGTGAGAGGATCTTCCATGCTATCTACCGATATTTTACTTAAAGAGTGTCCGCACCCGAGGAGTTGTGGATCTTCGAAGGTGTCGAGGTGAATAGGATCTATGAAAAGCTGACTATTTAGATTTTTCTGGTCCGTTTGAGAAATAGAATTAACAACCTCTTTGACTATGAAGCTAGGATTTTTTTTAGTAACCAGTAGGCTTTGAAGCACGTCTAGAGCTTCCGGGTTTAAAATTTTCAACTGTTCATCTAAATTTTTAATAACTTGATGATGGCGTTCTATTTCACTAGGGAGATTAGAGGGATATGAGGCGAGCCTTTGTGTAAGCTCTTGCACTTGATTCTTTTTTGCACGGATGATCTGTGCCATTTTGCGTTGCTTCTCAATTAATAAATGAGAACCTATAAAAACAGGATGGTTGAGTTGAACTTCCCTGTGTAAGAGATCTTCGAGTTGTTGCTTGAACCGTTCTAGGTTTCGTAGATCAACGGCAAGTCTTGCAATTTCAAAGGGAGAGATGTGATTTCTCAAATTCAACCAGCGTGAGGCTTCGTATATCAACGTAGACCGAAGAATTTTTTTGGCTAAAGCTGGAGATGTTTGGCCAAGATCCGGAAAGCCAAACCTATTCACGACTTGGTGGATTGGTTCTATGAAAGGAGATGACTCTCTCGTTATGTGAGTGACGAGTATGACTCTTTCATCAGGAAGCATCCAGAGGCTTACAACTCTGGCAGTGATTTCCCTACATCCACCTTGTATAGGAATAAGGGCCATAACTATCCCCCAAGTTTTTCGACGAGCTGAAAGTGATTCCCATCAGGGTCAACAACGGTTTGCATCTTGACGTGACCTGGAACTTCACAAACATCTCCCTTACAGCGGCCGCCTTTTTTTTCGACATGGGCCTTAGCTTGATCTAGACTTGCAAAAGTGAAAGTAGGGACGGCGTTTTGGCCCGCAGTGATGGGATCTTGGCTTCCGGCACGCTCTTGAGCGATACCCAGCGTTGCTCCTCCATCAGGGCCTTGAAGTTCTGCCCAACCCCATTCTTCACTCATAGAGAGGAGTTTAAGCCCGACGGTTTCAGTATAAAATTGAACGGCTTTTTTCAGATCTTTAACAACGATCCAAGCGAGACCAAAATTTTTAGCTTGCATAGAGACTTCCTTGTGTTATGGCAACTGCCTTTATAAGCCCAAAATCTTACAGTGAATCCTCTAAAAAAGGCAACCCCAATTTTGAAAATCTGCTATTTTCTATGCGCTTTAGCGTCTATAAGCTTGTAGTTATCCATATCTTTTTATCAGGTAACGAACACAACTTAAGATGTTGAACCTGAAGAGAGATAGGCTTTCTACTTAAGAGCGAGAGTTTCATCAGCGCAGAGGCGCTTCGCGCAAAGTCCGAGGCGCGGAGGACGCAGAGAGGGCACTTTTGCTGGGCTTCGCCCAGTCAGAAACTTCCTCTTTTTATTCTTTCTCTGCGTCCTCCGCGTCTCTCCCGCGCGGAGCGCCTCTGCGCTGATGAGATTTAATCCTTGTTTTCCCTATGTAGGAGTTTTAATTATACCCCTTGAAAATATGCTATTTTCTATGCGCTTTAGCGCCTCTCAATAAACCTTCAACGCTTAAGTTTTCATCTAGCTCCGGCCAGTAAATTCCATATCCTCCTCCGCAGGTCTCCCACCGAGATCTTTCCTTGGGGGAAGCTTTGAGCAGCTTGGGATACCAGGTTAAGGGAACTGAAATTGTGCGCCCATCCTTCAAATCAACCATTAACGCATCTCGTGTAAAGTAGACAGCTTCGACTAAACAAACTGTTGGCATAAATAACCTCGAGAAATGGAGGCTCATTTTAGAGTTAGGCAGATTTTTTTTCAAATTAGGCACTCCTTGCTAAAAATGGGGTGAGTTGTCATACCAACAGATATGGCCGATAAAAAATCAACCACGAGTAGTATCCCTCAATTAGATCGGGGTGCCTTAAAGCGGGTGCTCGGTGTGTTCGATTTGTTTGCAGTGGGATATGGCGATCTCGGATCGTCTATTTACTACGCATTGGGAGTGACGGCGTTTTTCGCTTTAGGGGCAACGCCGATTTCAATGGCGCTAGCAGGCCTTGTCTTTATTTGTACGGCGCTATCCTATGCAGAGATGTCGGCGGCTTTTCGAGAGTCGGGTGGCTCGGCAAGCTACGCTCGGCATGCTTTTAATGATCTGGTCTCTTTTATTGCAGGCTGGGGTCTTCTTCTTGACTATATCGTAACCATTGCAATTTCGGCCTTTACGGTAGGGCCTTATCTAATCGGTTTTTTTCCCTCTTTGAAAGAGACGGATGTCCAGATCTTGTTCACGATCGGATTGATTATGCTGCTGCTTGTCTTGAATGTGGTTGGGGTTAAGCAATCGACGCGGATGAGTATCGCGCTCATGGCCTTTACAGTTTTAACGCAGCTTGTGATCATTTTGATTGGGCTATTTACGATCGAGAGTTTTAGCAATATCTTGAGTTCCATGTCGATTGGCAAGGCCGGGGTTACCGAATCGCCAACATGGGCTGAGTTTTTTAAGGGAACAGCCATGGCGATGGTCGCTTACACAGGCATTGAATCGATGGCACAGCTCAGCGCTGAGACAAAAAAACCGGTACGGACGGTTCCTCGGGCGATCATGATCACGATGGGTGTTCTTCTCTTCATGTACATCGGTCTTTCCGTGGTGGGTTTTTCAGTGCTGACACCCTATCAATTAGGCCATACCTATGAAGCGCAGCCGATTGCGGGCATTGTCTCTCATCTTCCCTGGGGAGCAAGTGTCTTATTGCCATTTGTAGGAGTTTTAGCGGGGGTAACGCTTTTTGTCGCAGCCAATGCTGGGCTTATCGGAGCCTCACGACTCTCATTTAATATGGGAGAGTTTTACCAGCTTCCTCGTTTTTTTTATAAAATTCATACAAAGTTTAAAACTCCCTATATTGCTTTGGCGTTTTTTGCTGTGGCTGCCAGTATTGTAGTGGCGATGAGCCACGCTAGGATGAGTTTTTTAGCAGATCTTTATAACTTTGGAGCTCAGATTGCTTTTTTTTTCACACAGGTTTCGTTGATTATGTTGAGAATCAATAAACCGCACATGCTCCGTCCTTTTAAAGTTCCGCTCAATATCCGCATCAAAGGAAGATCCATTCCAATACCTGCTGTGATAGGTGCCTTAGCTAGCTTCTCGGTCTGGGTTCTAGTTGTGGTCACTAAACCCGAAGGAAGGTATTTAGGATTTAGCTGGATTTTCTTTGGCCTAGTGATGTACTGGCTCTACCGGCGCAAGAAAAAGATCTCTCCAACGACTCAAGTCGTTTTGGAAAAAATTAAAATCCCGAAGTTCCATCCTTTGGAAATTCGGCGGATTTTACTACCTCTTCGCAATACGACTCAGATGGAGACCGTCCAGGTCGCTTGCGAACTTGCCAAATTGCATAAAGCAGAGGTGACAGCTTTTCATGTGATTGAAGTTCCTTTTTCTCTTCCCCTAGAGTCCCCCTTGCCCCACCGGTTAGGTCAAGCCGGCATTGTTCTTAAGACTGCAGAAGCCCTTGCTTTGGAAGAGGGGATCGATATGCAGCTCGAGGTTATCCGGGCTCGGAGTATCCCCGAAGCCATCTTAGAGATGGCAAAAAGGGGAGGGTTCGATCTGCTTTTATTAGAAACCACGCGCGGGCCCCTAAATAATGGTCGGGGAGCTTTTAGCGCCCATCTGACAGAAATCATGCAAAAAGCCCCTTGTCGTACCTGGGTCTGCAATGCTGGCAGTATGGTAAATTCCTGATAATATTAATTTATTAATTATAAACAATTTAATTTGTTTAAATTAATGTCTGTTATTTACAAACATATAATATATAACATATAATTTTGTTAAAAATATAGGTTTTATTATGGCAATGAATTCAATACAGTTTTCTCCTGAGTATTTGCCGCACGATATACTCAATGTAACTTTAAATCGTTGCGATTCACGGGATTTGTTTCTATTAGCCCCTACTTCTAAAGCTTGGAAGGAATTTATTGATTCTTCTGAGACTTGGAGAACAAGAGCTCAAGAACTTGGCTTGGGATCAGAAGGAGAACTCTTAGACTGCAAGAACGAAATTAGAATCTATTATTCTTGGAATCTATCCCAAAAAGAAATTGAGGCACTCGCGCTTGCCGTTAATTATTCTACTCATAAACCAGCTGCGATATTCAGCCGGGCATTATTTTCTGCTTGCTATACGCTTGCCCAGGGTATGCCTAAAGTGAGTAAACGGCGCAGTGAAGATGTCTTGTCAGCCCGTGAGTATCCTCGAGAGTTGATTGAAGTAGCGGTTAGCAATACTCAAGAAAACGAATTACTAAACTCTATTGAATATTTTCGCACTAACTTGAAGGAAAAGGAGTTATGTGGATGTTTTTCGACTAAGGGGCACCTGTTACGCTCTACTGGATTTTCATTAGAATCCATTGCGGAATACGAAAAAAAGATCTTTACCGGTGAGGGTTTTCCTCGGCCAAAAGCGATCACCCCGATTTCAGGAAAAGTAGCTGCTAAGAGGCTTGAAGCGCTTTTAATACGGCTTGAATGTGTTCTTACATCTCCTAAACCAGTCCGGACAGTGGAGAAAAAAACGTCACCTTATATTGCTTTATTCGAGCAGGTTGCGTTACTTTCTGCTTATTTCTTTTCAGGCTAGCCTTAAATATTGTAATTTTCTTAATCTAAAAAACAAGATATCCTCTGTGTTAAAAAAGAGGTGAAGATGGCATCAGTTTCAAACCAGCTGTTTCAAGTAAGCCTTCCAAATGATGTGTTAAATAACTTCATGATGCCTCGCTGGGGTCTGCAAGAGCTTGGTCAATTAGTCTGTGTTTCCAGAGCGTGGCAGGTATTTATCGATAACTCTGAAGAGTGGGTAACGAGATTCCGGGATCTTGACTTACCGCCAGTAGGAACACTTCTAGAGTGTAAAAAAATTTTATGGTGCTGTCATTTATGGGCGCTCTCCCAGCAAGAAATCGAAATATTAGCCATTTGCGATGCTTATCATAGTGAACTTTATAACCTTGAGCATGAGTTAGCGGAGGAAGGATTGTTAGAGGGGCCTCCAACGATAAAGAATCTATCGTATAAATTATTTTCTGCTTGCTGTGCAATGTTAGTCAACAATCCTGAAAGGTTTATCAATACTTACGGGCAGGCATTCTTCTGGCACAATTCAAAGTCCCGGCAAGAGGGGGAGGACGCATATAGTTTTCCACAAGAGTTGATCGAAATAGCCATTGACCAAGACCCTGAAAAAAACCACTTACGCAAGCAGATCATGTATTTTCGTAAGAATCAAGAAGCTCAACAGCTGTCTGGATGTTTTGCAGTTGATAAGGATGATCTCAAGGCTACACAGCTGCCTGTAGCAAGCTTGGATTCCGATAATATAGAGGACATCTTTGGCCCGGATTTCCCTCCACCCAAAGATTTCACCCCCATGACAGGAAAGGAAGTTGCCGATAAACTTGAAGTGCTTTTGGCACGACTTGGGCGCGTTTTTGAAATCGAACAAACAACAGGTCGTAGTTGGACTTTTCATGCGGATTCGAATGGAAAGATCAAAAGATTAACAAAACAGGAACTCTTATCGTCATTTCCGCCATCTGTTCCCCCCACCATGTACAGTTTTGACCATCCTATGAAGTACCAGATTTTTCTACCTTGAAGGCAACATAAAGGCCATTTTTCACTGATGTGTGGTATAAGGGCTGTCTTATATAACTCATTTACAATCATGCGCTTGTATTTTAAGTTATTTATATTTAATTAATTTAATTTTTATTATATAATAGATATAAAACAAGCGGAGGATATAACAATGTCAGTTCAAAACAATTTTAGTGTTAAGGGAGTCACAAGTGTAGTTTGTGGTTTGGCAGCAGGGCTTACCAGCGGAGTGTTTTGCGTTTCTAAAATCATTCGGTCAATGCCAGAGGCATCCAGTTCTGCAAAATCTTTGAAGGCCGTCGGTTGGGCATTAGGCGCATCAGTGGGCTCTATCGCACTTGCAGGGGCAGTCGGTTATGCAGTTTATAACTATTTTCCTTCTAACAAACAGGGGAGCTAATAGATGGGATTAATTAAAGCTCTAACACTGCAATGTGTGCCTTCTTTCTTCTATCGAGGAAAGGGCAAAGACAGCGTTTCAGTTGCTGAATCGGCAATTACCGATACATTTAAGACTCAAACGGACAGCAAACTGTCTCCCGCACAGGGGAGTTTGTCACCCGCAGGATGGTCGCTCCGTTCAAAAGTCGAAATTGCGGCTCTTCTTTTATTTTTTTCATATCGAGCAGCTTCATTTTTAGCGACAACGGCCGTTAATACGGCTCCGCCTATTGTGCTTGCGGTATTGCTGGGAATGATTGTTTTTCGAGTCTGCCAGATTTCTATGAAAAATCTTCTCCAAAATACAGCTGTGAATGTCGCCGCAGGGATGGCAACGGTGGCGTTAGGCCCTAACCCGACGGGTCATACTCCAGAGGATGATTTTGATGGAGTTGTCCACGATACGGGTGTGTTGGGAACGATGATGATTCCCGATAGAGAGGATGTCTCTTTTTTACCCCGGGTAGAAGTGGAAGAATTTGATGGTGTAATCCACGACGCGGGTGTGCTCGGAATGGTGATGATTCCAGAAAGAGAGTTAAAAGAGGTAGAAGCTCAGCTTCCTGAACCTAAAGAAGTTATCGAAGATCCGATTGACTGGGCAGCTGAAATGGGAGGAATGGGTTTTATAGAAACAAAAGTCTATGCTCCTAAGATTTCAGAACCTAAAGTTAGCGCTCCTGCAAATCCAGAACCTGAAGAAGAAAGCGACTGGGCTTCTAGCATGGGTGGGTTTTTCTTCAGCGCGATCCATGTGATCGGCTTTTTATTTCTTATGTGAGGTCTAATTCCCGGACACTCTATATGCTTGCTGCGGATGAGCCGGTTTATCGGGATACTGATAGACCAGCTTACCCGTTTTCACCATCTCCGAGAGAAAATTAATTCGTAGATATTGTGCGTCTCTGTTTAGGATCTTTCGGCATGGTTCAAAAATAGGCTAAATTGGGTAGCGCAAAAATTGAACCCCATTCCATCCTGCATATCCTGCCGCTTTGCGATCCTGCGCATCCTGTTCTCCTTTAGGAATTAAACAGGATATGTAGGATCGCAAAGCGGCAGGATATGCAGGATGGAAAAAAGACTTTGTTACCCAACTTTGAACCATGCCGATCTTTCCTATTTGAGTAGGTTGTAAAGCCCCTAAAGAACAGAGCTTTATAATAATCCCTTCAACCGCGCTTCTCGGGGAGCGCTTTTTTAACTGACTGATTTTATTTTTCAGCTCATCTGATAAAGCAGGAAACCCCTTATGTAAGGGGTTCGTATAAGGGGTACCCCTTCGTAGGAGGTGCTTACATAAGGGGTTACCCCCCCCTCTGCTATTATTTGAGGTGCCAGCTGATAGTAGGTTTCACTTCCGTTTCCCTTCATCGTAAGAAGTCCCAAATCCCGCAGTGAATTTTACACACTTAATGTGAAAAAATTGCGTTAGTGCGAGGGCTCCATAGTCCGTGTAGGCCGACTGGAATCGGCTGAGGGACTTCAGCGCGTGCCAGTTCTGTAAAATCACTGCCGTTAAGGATCAGGAGAAATGAGCGGTGGTGAGCAAAATCTAAGACAACGGAAAGCACAACACCTTCATCTTCTTTTTGACCATCTGGCTGGGGCACAAAAATCGGCTCTCCAGGAAAACAGCCCTCTTCAGACCAACTTAGACTTGTCTTCGTTACCGTATCAATTTTGTAGAGGGGAGGTTGATCTTTGAGGGTAGTTGGAAAAGTGGCATCTACAGCGTAGCAATAACGATATTCACGAGCAGTTAGCGGAGCAGGTATTCGGGGCAGTTCTAGAGTTTTATTAAAAAGAGTCTCTTTAGATAATGTTTGGTTAGCGAGTGTAATCGTAAAACGTTCGAGTTTCGTTGCTTGATTTGCTTCGATTTGATTCTCGATTTCTTCAATAACATTTGCATTGGGATAAGTGACAATATCGAGGAAGATTTTCCCGTCTTTGTCAAAAGCATTGGCATGGTGAAAAGCAAAGAAAGGAGCTCCTTTGATTTTTGATGTTTTGCCCGAAGCGCGGTCAATCACATGAAAGATCGTTCCTTTTTCGGGCATCCATTTGTAGTTAAATATGAAGGGCTTTTTTTCCAGCAATAAATCTAAAGGGTTCACAACGAAGGGGAACTCAACTAGAACCACGTAGTGTTCTGTTAGTGCAAAGCTATGCATATAGGCTGGAAAATCCACGGGAATTTCTGCAATCACCTCCCTCGCTCTCTGATGATCGGGCATCTTCCAGATCACATAAGAGCTGTTTCTTCCGAATCGGATAAAATAGTTAACGGTTTCTTGGGAGTTGAGATCGTGTAGAGGATGAGCAGATTCCCATTGCCCTTGAGCTAGACTGTCTTGATAATTAAAAACTCCCAGGGTTTCCAAAGTTTGCGGATTAAAAAGGGCGGGAAGGGGAATTTCTGTCAAAGCAACCATTTTATCAGCATATTCTTGAATGCTAACATCGGCATTTTGAATATTTTGCATTTCGCTAGGAATCAAGTGAGAGGTTTGATTTTTAAAAACTTTAGGGCAGGGGTCTTGCGCAAATCCACCAAAGTCTAAGCTCTTTTCAACCATCATGATATAGTACTGTTTGCTGCGCAAAAAGCGGTTGCTATACAACACCTTGTCAGGAGCAAATTCGAAGGCGTGGAGCATGGCAAGCCCATCAAACCAGTCCACATGGTGGTCTCCCACTTGGAATTTGGCAGGTCCGTTACGTAGAAGAGTGCCCGTGAGCCAGGAGGGGATTTTTCCCTGGATTTTACAGGGAACTCTTGCGACTTCAGACTCCATGTCAAAGAGGAGGTGAGTATTTTCAAAAGATTGATTAGAAGTGAGCGGTTGCTCTGAACTGCAAGCCAATAATCCAAGTAATGCAAGAAAAGGCAATTTTTTTAACATAGGTCACTAAAGAATACCGTCGTCTGCCTCTATCTGTAGTTTCGGGGTTTTTGTTTGTACACTACCCATGAGCTTTTCTGTGTCAGTTTTTTGACTCGACCAGCTGAGGTATGCGGCTTGCACGATATCAGATTCAGTTACTTGAGATTTTTTGTTCTCTACAGCATAGGAACACCCTAGATCTAGTAGATCGAAAGCAGCTGTAAGAAGGCTCTGATGAGAGGGTCCGAACTCCGTGCTCGCAACTGCTGCTGCGACAGCTCCAGGAATAATTTCTATTTCAGGGTGGTGAGTCTCGAGGGCCTCTTTTTGTAGCATGAGTCGATTGAAACACTGCTTGGCGTCAAGGGAAACAGCATCAAAACGTCTCCAGTACCGGTCAAAATCTAGGTCTTTTTTTCCTTCAGAGTGGGGATCGCAGTACGTATCGAAATTATCTAAGGAAGTTGCTCCTAATAACTGGATCTCCTCTTCCATAAGAGCTAGTTTGACCAGATTAATGCTATTAATATCCCAGGTTTCATAAGATGCCTTTGTGCCAACCAACAAATGAGCCTCCTCTACAAAGCAAAGCATCTGAGGGTCCTTCTTTAAAGCAGCTAAAATCTCCGCAACTTTTTTCGTATCTTTGCGTCTCAACAAAGTGGAGTCCAGTCTTACAATTTTTAGTTTGGCCAGCGGATGATCTTCGGGCAGTTTTTGATGATGAATAACCCATGCCAGATTCTTCACAAAGACTAAGGCTGCTTCTCGATTTTTCTCTACTAACATTATGCTTTTTTTCGAAAAACCCCTCTGACATATCTTCAAGAACTGGATAAATTCAGAGGCGTTATTGGGTGCTATCTCCCATTCAGGGTGAGAGGCTGCTTCAGCCGTCATATCGACAAGCTCTTTAGGCAATGATGACTCATGAGATGTTTGAGGACTTGGTATTAGAGTTGCTACTGGGAGCGCAGGTTGCTGAGGCGCAGGTTTTTGCTTTTCGCGTTTTGCTTTTGCTTCCTTCAGGCGTCCTTGTTCTTCCTTAAATTCAGTGTGGAGTTTTCGTGTTGATGCAAGCATTTTTTCCCGAAAGACAGCCCATCGCTGCTTAGGATCTTCGGATTCCTTTTCTACCTTCGGATTAGGCGCTGGGATTTCATTTGGAGGTGCAACCTTCCGAGGTGCCCGATAGACTCCACATGTCAACGCTCCTAGCGATAAAAAGGTGATATAAACTACCAGGGGGCTCTTGCTGGCCCCTATAGCGACGGCGCACCCTAAAGAAGCAGCAGCCGCAATAACCCTATCTCGACCTTTCCACTCCTTGAAGCTGGTTTTCTGGAAGAGTTGGTGGACTAAAGCTGTCATGCTTTGGTAGCAAAAAAACATGCTTCCTACTGCAAAAATCGCTTTCTGTCCTTGCGATAGAGGGCTGAGATTGGAAACCAGTGGTAAAATTCTATTCATTTTATTTGTACAGCATTGTGCCATCTAAATGAAATAACTTCCACCTATTTTTACGAGTGGTATTGGTTCTAAGACTCTGATGAGAATCGTTTTTGGAGAACGCAGGCAAAGATTATGCAGATAGCTACGATAGAAATGGCAAGATTAGCGAATCCAAATCCCTGCATGAGAGGCATACGGCTATCATCCACAACAAAACGTCCTATAAGAATAAGTACTATTCCAACTATGCCCATAAACCCAAATCCTGCTCCTACACAACACCATAGAGAATCCAAGGCAGAATCGATGCATCCGAGAAAACAACGCTCGACTTTCGAGCATATAGAATTTGTTTCAGATGAGGGCACAGTTTTTTGAGAAGAAGTTTTGAAAGCCGTGTTCAATGCTAATGTCGAAGCCATGTCTTTTGAAATTCCTTTTCTATGAACTTATACCAAGATTCGTTAAAAAGTAGAATATAGACCCAGTCAGCAATTTTAACCAGGGTAATCAACTGCTCAAAGGTGAAAGAGTAAATTTCATCAGCGCAGAGGCGCTTCGCGCGGGAGAGACGCGGAGGACGCTGAGAGGAAAAATAGACAAAAGAGAGTAATAAACTGGGCGCAGCCCAGAAAATTCCTTCTCTGCGCCCTCCGCGTCTCTCCCGCGCGAAGCGCCTCTGCGCTGATGAAACTCATACTCTGAGAAAAACAATCTGATAACTGAGAGAGTTTGTACGGATGGCTATCAAAAGAACTTTAATTAAAAAGGTGGCAGGCGGCCTTGTGGCCGGGGGTGATTTGGATGAGAGGAGGAGCTTTGACTTTGCAGATGTCCATGACATGAGGGCAGCGGGTACAAAAGGCGCATCCGGGAGGAGGATGAAGGGGGCTGGGGATTTCTCCAGAAAGGACAATGCGGGTCCGTTTCTTCTCTTGAATGGGATCAGGCAGTGGGATGGCCGAGAGAAGGGCCTGAGTGTAGGGATGAAGAGGATTTGTATATAAAAGCTCGGTAGGAGCTTGTTCAACGATTTTGCCAAGGTACATTACGGCGACTTGATCAGCGATATATCTGACCATGCGAAGGTCATGGGAAATAAAGAGGTAGGTGAGGCCCATTTTTTGTTGGAGCTCTTTGAGGAGATTGACAACTTGGGCTTGAACAGAGACATCGAGAGCGGCAATCGGCTCATCACAAACAAGAAAACGGGGATTTAAGATGAGGGCGCGTGCGATCCCAATCCGTTGCCGTTGTCCTCCACTGAATTCATGGGGATAATGGCTGCGGTAATGGGGGTTGAGGCTCACTTGCTGAAAAGCTTCTTCAACAGTTGCAGGCTCGGCCTTGATACGATGAATTTTAAGAGGCTCTGTAATGATGTCTTCAGCAGTCATACGAGGGTTGAGAGAGGCGTAAGGGTCTTGAAAAATCATCTGGGCTTCTTTTCGCCAGTTTTTGAGTTGAGAAGTGGAGAGATCAAAGATATTAGTGCCATTGAACTCGACTTCTCCAGAAGTGGGCTCATAAAGGCGCAGCAGAAGTCTTCCCAGGGTCGATTTTCCGCAGCCGCTTTCACCGACAAGACCGACGGTTTGTCCTGTAGGGATTTCAAACGAGACATCATCAACAGCTTTAAGAAGGCCTTGCGCTGTAGGAAAATATTTCTTCAGATTTTTGATGATGATCATGATTTTTCTTCCTTGAGCCAACATCTAGCACTATGAGTTTTAGAAGAAAATAGGGGAGGGGTGGTGGAATGGCAGATGTCAAAGGCTTTTGGGCAGCGAGGGCAAAACGAACAGCCAGAGGGGGGAGTTGATAGATCAGGAGGCGTGCCGGGGATCGGAATGAGTTTTTCTAGCTTTTGGTCGATGCGGGGAATAGACTGAAGAAGCCGCTCGGTATAGGGATGCTGAGGGTGAGCAAAGAGATCTTCAACGAGGGCTTCTTCAACAATTTGGCCTGCATACATCACTAAAACGCGGTCGCAAAAAGATGCAATGAGGCTGAGGTCATGGGTGATGAGGAGTGTGCTTTTGTTTTGTTGAAGGTCGCGGAGAAGGTGGAGGATTTGAGCTTGAATGGTGACATCGAGCGCTGTTGTGGGCTCATCAGCAATCAGAACTTGGGGCTCTGCAGCAAGGGCGAGTGCAATGAGAGCGCGTTGGCGGAGGCCTCCGCTGAGAAGGTGGGGATATTGTTCAAGGCGCAGCTCGGGATCGGGGACGCCTACTTGGATGAGAAGCTCGAGAGCTCTCATTTTTGCGCTATGGGAGGTCGCGGAAGGGAAATGCTGGAGATATCCTTCGGCAATTTGTGCGCCGATTTTCATGGTGGGGTTGAGCGCGGTCATCGGATCTTGGAAGATCATTCCGATCTCTTTTCCCCGGATTTTTTGGAGCTGTTTTTCACAGAGTTGGCAAAGATCTTGAGATTGGTAGATAATTTCGCCAGAATCAATCGTTGCATTAGAGGGGAGAAGGCGGAGAAGAGTCTTCATCAAGATGGTTTTTCCGCAGCCGGATTCCCCAACAATTCCGAGTTTTTCCCCTTCGTAGAGAGTGAAACTCACACCCCGCACAGCTTGATAGGGATGAATCGTGACGTGGAGATTTTTAACTTCAATGAGAGGTTTCATCTTTTAAGCCGGGGGTCAAAGGCATCTCGTATTCCATCACCAACTAGGTTAAAACAAAGCATCGTGAGGCTGATGAAAAGAGCTGGAAAAAATAGCCTCCAGGGAAAATAACGCAGCGCCGGGAGGCCATCGCTGGCCATGGTGCCCCAGCTAGCAATAGGTGCCTGGATGCCCAAACCTAAAAAGCTTAAAAAGGCCTCTGAGAAGATAGCGGTGGGAATGCTGAGGGTCATCGTCGTAATGATCGGCCCCATTGCGTTAGGGAGAAGGTGGTAGACTAAAATTCTCAAACGGCTGGCTCCCAAGGCATAGGCAGCTGTAGCATAGTCGAGTTCTTTAAGCTGGAGGATTTGTCCGCGAACAATCCTCGCCATGGGAATCCATCCCGTCAGGGTCAAGGCGATGATGATAGTGGGAAGTCCTGCTCCCATGATAACAGTGAGAAGAATCACCACTAAAAGGTAGGGAATGGAATAGAGAATATCGGAGATGCGCATGAGAAGTTCATCGACTTTACCTCCTTTAAGTCCAGCGATGGACCCCCAAATGACACCCACGATCATATCGATCAGAGCTGCAGTGATGCCCACAAACAAAGAGATACGAGCTCCCCACCAGATCCGGGTGAAAATGTCTCTTCCTAGCTCATCAGAGCCCAACCAAAACTTAGCGCAAGGGGGAGAGTTTTTAAGTGGAAGGTGGGTTTCATAGTAAGTGTAGGGGGAAAGTAGCGGGCCTACAAGAGCCATGATAACGAGCACGAGGAGAATCCAAAGCCCGCACATCACTTGGCGGTTCGATCTAAGGCGTCCCCATGAATCTTTTAAATACGATGTCCGCAAGGGTGGTGAACTGAAGGATTGCTCTTCGATACGTTCAAGCTGTCTCATTTGAGCCCCACTTTAATTCTGGGATCTAGGAAAGAGTATACAAAGTCGACGATAAATACGCAGATCATCAGAACGGCACTATAAAAAATCGTCAGCGAAGTAATGATGGTATAATCGCGATTAGAGACGCTCATCACAAACCATTGACCAAGGCCCGGGATGCCGAAAATTTTTTCGATGACAATACTTCCTGTGAGAACATTGGCTGCTAAGGGTCCTAAATAGGTGACAACAGGAAGCAGGGCATTTCGCAAAGCGTGTTTAAAAAATACCTGAAAGGGCTTAAGTCCCTTGGATCTAGCGGTGAGGATATAATCTTGCTGGAGCACCTCGACCATGCTTGATTTAGTCAGTCTTGCAATAATCGCAGTGGGAAGAGCTGCGATGGAAAGCGCTGGCAGAATCGTTTGGGCAAACGAGCCCCAACGTGCCACAGGAAGCCAGTCTAATTGCATCGCAAAAACATACTGTAAGAGAGTCGCTAAAATAAAGCTCGGAACCGAAATGCCGAGCACGGCGATGAGCATGGTGAGCTGCTCTTGCCAGTCACCCCGTTTGAAGGCGGCAAATGATCCCAGCGCCACCCCAAATCCTATGGAGAGTAGCAGAGCTTCCAGACCTAGCGTGATTGAAATGGGAAAGCTTCCGCTAATGATCTCATTTGCGGTTCTCCCTTGGTATTTGAAGGAGGGGCCTAAATCGCCTTTTAGGAGGTTGGCAAGATATTTTCCGAACTGAACGTGCAGGGGCTGATCCAGGCCATAATGGTGGTTAAGCGCTGTTAAAATCTCTTCTGGGATCGCCTCTTCATTCGTAAAAGGGTCTCCCGGGATGCTATGCATCAAAAAAAAAGTGATCAATACCACCGCGAGGAGCGAGGCTGAAAGTATTACCAATTTTTTTAAAAGGTACTTTAACACAAAAATCAGTATAATCCTCTTAAACTTTAGAGGCCTATGAAAAAAATCAATAGCAGCAATAAGATTCATTTAACCAGCTTAGGATGCGCTCGCAATCTGGTGGATAGCGAGGTGATGTTGGGGATTCTCCTGAAGGCAGGATATGAGCCTACAGACAAATTACAAGAAGCCGATTTTTTAATTGTCAACACGTGCGGGTTCTTAGCCGAGTCGCGCCAAGAGTCATGCGATACCATCGATTCCCTTTTAAGCGAGAGAAAAAAGGGCGCCAAGGTGATTGTCGCCGGATGCATGGTTCAAAAATTTGGACCTGAAATCCGGAGTCGTTTTCCCCAGGTCCACTATTTTCTCGGCTCCGGGGATATGGAGAAGATCCTCGATGCTGTTGGAGCGCCTCAATCTGGCGAAGCGATCACCTCTGCACGCAGCTACCTCGAGTGGGGCGAGATTCCTCGTCAAATTTCAACTCCGAAAAATTACGCCTACCTCAAAATCGCCGAAGGGTGCATGAAAAGATGTGCCTTCTGCATCATTCCTGTCATCAAAGGGCCTCTTCGTAGTAAAACGATTGCTCAAGTCGTCAAAGAGTTTCACGCGCTCCTTAGCCAAGGTGTGCATGAAGTGATTCTCATTGCTCAAGATCTGGGCGATTTTGGAAAAGATCGCAAAGAAAAAGACGGCCTTGCAAAACTTCTCCGCGCTCTTTTAGAGACCGATAAAAAATTTTGGCTAAGGATGCTTTACCTCTATCCTGATGAGATCACTCCTGAGATCTTGGAAATCATGCAGGACAAAAGGATTTGCCCCTATTTCGACATGCCGATCCAGCATATTAATGCGACCATTCTCAAGGCGATGAGACGGAAAACATCTCGGCCACAAATCATTGAGACGATCACAAAGCTGCGCCAGCTATTTCCAGATATCGTCCTTCGCACTAGTCTTATGGTCGGTTTCCCTGGAGAAACCGAAGAGCAGTTCCAAGAGCTCATCGACTTCCTCTATGAATACCCCCTCGACAATGTCGGTATTTTTAAATATTCACGCGAAGAAGAGTCCCACTCTGCAAAACTTGCCTCACATGTTCCTGAAGATGTCAAACAAGACCGCTTTTTAAGGCTTGCAGCCGTTCAACGTGAAGTCGTTCAAAAACAGCTCAGAAGCTACATTGGCAAGACTCTCGAAGTCATGGTGGAAGGGTATCATCCCGATTCTCCCTATTTGATGCGAGGCCGTTTCTATGGTCAATGTCCTGAAATCGACGGACAAGTGATCATCAATGATGGACGTCTTGTCAAAGCTTTTGGTAAACTTTATCTTGTTGAGATCACCGATATCTCCGACTATGATCTCATCGGAACTGTGAAAGCTCCAGTTAAACAAGTTTCGAGAGGGTTATGTCTCGCGTCATCTTAAAGCCCGGAAAAGAAAAGTCGCTTCTCCGGCGCCATCCTTGGGTTTTTTCCGGAGCTATTGCTCAATCTCCTGAGCACACTCCTGGCGAGATTTTTCCTGTCTATTCCTCTAGCAACCAGCTTCTGGGCTCTGGCTACTTTCATCCGCAAAATTCCATTGCGGGAAGAATGCTCACGTTCACCGCTGAAGAGCCTCTCAACGCTGTCCGCCGCCTCTTAGAAGAAAGCTATGCGCTAAGACAAGCACTAGTTCTCGACCAGGGCCGCCGCCTTGTCAATGCCGAAGGAGACGGCCTTCCAGGTCTAATTATTGACCAATATGGAGATATACTAGTTTTTCAGATCCACACTGCAGGGATGGAACGGCTCAAGCCTTTTGTGATGCAAGAGCTCATCCGGTTAACTCAACCCCGCGCCATCTATGAAAAGTGCACGGCGGCTGCTCGCCGCCTCGAAGGGCTGAGTGATGCAGGCTCCCTTCTGTATGGGGAAGAGACCCCTGAGTGCACCATTGTGGAGCATGGAGTCTCTTATACCGTTGCGATTGTTGAAGGACAAAAGACCGGTTTTTTTCTCGATCAGCGGGAGATGCGCAAAAAAATTCTAGAGCTATCTTCGGGTAAAAAAGTCCTCAACTGCTTTGCCTACACCGGGGGATTTTCTCTAGCCGCCCTTAAAGGGGGAGCAAAGCTTGTTCACAGTGTCGAGAGCTCAAAAGAGGCTTGTGAACTAGCGGCCCGCAATAATTTTGACCCTGAAAAGCATCAGATTTTTCAAGAAGATGCGTTTGAATATCTTCGCTCTCAGCCCCTCGATTACGATATCGTGATTTTAGATCCTCCCGCTTTTGCTAAAAAGTTAGCCGATGTTGAAAGAGCCCTAGCTGGCTACCGTGAAATTAACCGCCAGGCGATCCATAAAATGCCTTCTGGTTCCATTCTTCTCACCTGTAGCTGTTCGTCCTACATCGATCAAGAGCTGTTTCAGAAAGTTCTTTTTCAAGCGGCATTAGAAGCCCGGCGCAATGTTCGCATTCTGGGAAGGCATATCCAGGCGCTTGACCATCCCACCTCTCTTTATCACCCCGAAGGAGCTTACTTAAAAAGTCTGTTACTATGGATAGATTAAAGTATTTGATTTCTACTTTAGGCGGTTTTCAGTTTGGCTATGCCATTGGAGTGATGGCAGGCGCCATTCTTTTCATTGCAACGCAATTTGCTTTGACACCCGAGCAGCAAGGTTGGGTGGTCAGTGCCTTTCTCATCGGAACTTTTCCAGGTGCCACTCTTGCAGGAGCTCTTGCCAATTACCTCGGAAGAAAAAGAGCGCAGCAGCTGGTTGCGCTGCTATTTTTTATAGGCACTCTCTTGCTCATCACGGCCTCTTCTATCCCCATGATTTTTTCAGGACGTATTCTCCAAGGACTTGCCGCTGGCGCCATCTCCGTCATCGGTCCTCTCTACATTGCTGAAATCAGCCCTCCTGAGAGGCGCGGCACTTATATTGGTTGGTATCAGCTAGCCGTGACATCGGGTATTTTTATTGCCTATGGGGTGAACTTCCTCTTGGCATCTTCAAGCGCTTGGCAGTGGATGTTCGGCTTAAGCCTCATTCCTGCCACTCTTCATTTCATAGGGTTCTTTTTTCTTCCTGATAGTCGTCCTGTTCAAACCGAGCAGGCTAAGGTCTCCTGGAAGGCGTTCTTAGAGCCTGGGATTCGCACAGCTCTTATCATCACTATCCTCATCAACGTGTTTCAGCAAATTACAGGTGTTAACGCGATCCTCTATTTTGCCCCTTCGATCTTTCAAGCGTGTGGCTTTACGAGCCCCGGCGCAGCACTTCTTCCCCCCATTTTTATAGGCATCGTTAACTTTGGCATGACCATCTTTGTCATGTTTTACCTCGACCGCTGGGGCAGAAAGCCCCTTCTCCTCCTCGGTACTGGCGGCATGATCCTTTCACTCATAGGAATGGTGATTGCTTTTCTTTCGAATGAAGCCACTATGAAATGGTTAGCGACGAGCAGCATGATGATCTATATCGCTTCTTTTGCCATCGGGCTAGGGCCCATTCCTCAACTGGTCGGCCCTGAACTTTTTCCCCGTAAACTACGGGGGCAAGGTGCAAGTTTTGGTGGAATGAGCAACTGGATTTTTAACTTTGCTGTCGTCTTTTCTTTCATGGATTTTACGACCCGCTTTTCTCATGCAGGCACCTTTGCGATCTACGCCTTCTTCGGCCTACTGGCCTTCTATTTCATCTGGAAATTCCTCCCCGAGACCAACGGTAAAAAGCTCGATTAGGGCGTAAAATCGTCACCCTATGAGATCTGATGCTTTATGTCCTCCATCGCATACGTGAAAGTATCAATAGCAACTTGGCGTACATCAGGATCTTGATCGTTTTGAGCGCTTTTAATAGAGTCCAGGATTCGGTTAATGCTGTCATTTCCTCCATGGATTGCTATCCTTCCGAGAGCTGTAATAATAACTTTACGTATATGGGGGCTTTTATCTTTCAAAGCCATTTGGAGAGCATCTAAAATTTTGGAGAAGTCTTTTTTTTCTGCACGTGTTGATATGACCTTAAGGGTTTCAATAGCAGTTACGCGCATATGAAATTTAGGATCTTTCAGAGCGATAAAGAGCCAATTAAGGAAGGGGGGTATATACGTATTTTCTATTTTTGCTACCAGTTGACAGAGGGCATCTTTGGCGGCTCCCTGCACAGAAGAATCTTTATCGTTCAAGGCTATCTCAAAATATTTCATGATTTGGGAGATGTTTTTTTCATCTACATATAATCCCAGTTTTCCAAGAGCCTTTGAAGCCTGAAAACGCCTACCAAAATCTTTGTCGCTTAGGACTGTTCTGATACATTCTAAAGTTTGAGAAACATTCTCTTTCTTTATATGGTCGGCTATCTCCTCAAGAACATTAGCAGCACTACTAAGCATAGTAGGATGTTCATGTTTTAGGGTTACTTGAATCCAATCTAATATTTGCTGAATATTTTTTTCCCCTGCATGGGGAACTATGTTCATAAGCACCATAGTAGTATTCCAAAACTTATCGGGATCTGGATTATTCCAGTCAAGGTGAGCTAAGATTTGAGAGATGATCGTTCCTCCCCCATGCTTTGCTAATTCACTAAAAATATCGGAAGCTTCTCTTCGTACATTAAACTCCTCATCTACCAGCATCTTTCCGAGAAATTTTAAAACCTGGGGTAGAGTCGTTTCTCCTCCGAGAGTCACCACCTCACCAAGAATCTTCACAGCTATACTGCGCACATTCAAATCTTTATCGTTCAAGCCTTTTTCAATATACTCTGAGATTTGGGGTAGAATCTGTTCTCTTCCGTGTTTTGCGATTTGCAAAAGAGTCTCGGCTGCAGCAATGCGCACAGAAGGCTCATCGTCGCTCAGGGCTGTTTGAACCCAAGTTAAGAGTTGAGCGAAGACCCCAAAATGTGCAACTAGTTTTCCGAGAACCACGAGGGCTGTGCTACGTATAATAGCCTCTTTATCAGTCATAGCTCTACCAGCGCAAACTAAGATGGGAGGAATGATTTTTTCTCCACCGCTTTCTGCTATTTTCCAAAGAGTGATAGTAGCGACAAGGCGAACATTAGGCTCTTTATTATTTAAAGCCGTTTGAGCCCAAGCCAAAATCTGGTAAATATTTTCTTTTTCTCCGCGTACTGCTATTTCTCTGAGAGCATTAGCTGCTACCCAAGCCATCATGCGATCATCTTTCACGACAATTTCTAGAGAATTTAAAATGCTGGTTAAGACTAAAGGAAGATGTAAAAATCGGTGAAGACTATTCTCTTCATGGTTTTTTTGAACAGCATCGTACTTGTTCCTGATTTTAAAAAGTTTTGTCCATTCATAGTCTTGAAGATATTTATAGATACTGCTGACAAAAATAGCCGTGTTGCATTCTCTGTGGTAATCTTCAACCTTTACATCTTGCTCTTTTAAAAAATTTGTGACCCACTCTTTAGCAGGAGCATGCTTCGTCTTAATAAGTTCGAAGAGAGATGCAGGAGATCGCATCTTGTCATTATGCCAATATAGTCCTTTC
Source organism: Parachlamydiales bacterium (assembly GCA_023265455.1). Lineage (GTDB taxonomy): Bacteria > Chlamydiota > Chlamydiia > Chlamydiales > Rhabdochlamydiaceae > PALSA-1444. The sequence goes on along the minus strand of JAHFTQ010000003.1, from coordinate 38,948 downwards.
CAATCTCCTTTTGTGAAAATAAAAAGAGTAGAACCCTCAACTGTAACGCATCTACCCTTATGTTCTTTGCCGTCTTGATGCACGCTTCCTTCAGCAAACCTTAGACCTGGAAAAAGATGGGTTAAAAGAGCTGTTAAGACGTTCTCTTCTAGTAAAGCCTTAAGAAGATGCGTACATGTCGCTCGATGTAGAGCGATCAGATTTCCTTCATCATCCATCACAGGAGCTCCAGAAGATCCTGGCATGGTAGTCGTGGTATAGTGCAGGGTAAACTGGGAGACTTCTTTAACAAAATTGTTTCGGAAGGAAACTTTTTGGTAGCTTGTCCCATCCTGTTCTAAGGGATGGTGAATGATGTTGGCATGGATATCTATTGGGGGGTTAGGAGTGTCAAAGATAGAGAATGCTAGGTGGGAGATTTCAGTGATTTGGGAATGCGGTTTGATCGCCACAATTGTGAAATCAAGATATTTGGATGTTAGGGGCTCAAATCCGAGAGAATCAGGAGCGGGGCTTGTGCAAAAGAAACTATCAGGATCAAAATCAACTTGAACAACTTGAGCATTTCCCTGGGTATAGAAAAAAACAGCCTGGGCTTTCCGGGCTGTGGCTTCATCAGGCAGGACGTGATGATTCGTCATCACCAGGTTCCTGCCAATTAAAAATCCTGTAGCGTTTCCCTGGCCTACAACAATTTGACAGACGACCAGTTTACGAGACGAGAGCTTGTCGACTACTCCTACGTCAAAATATCCTCTGTTTGTGTAAGCTGACGAGCTGCCTTGAATAATTTGGGCCATGTTTCCTCCTTATAGCTTCGGGTAAAAATATACTTGGCAAGTTTTCCTTAATCAATTAAATTCTTTTCTAATTGTTTAACCCAGTAACTTGGAGGTCAACATGCACCCCGTCAATCCTGCTACAACCATTCCCAAAGGATTAAAACAGCATCTTGAAGAACCTGGAAGCCCTTGGCAAATCAGCCGTGAGCTATTTGCGAGAATCTCACAGCAGGGCTATGAAGCTGGAGGCACTCTCTATA